>JBKJIR010000003.1:0-40277 GCA_046598495.1 Marmoricola sp.
CGGTGAGGTACCACCGGCCGTGCCACGAGGCCAGGCCCCACGGCTGCACGCGGCGGGTGTTGACCTCCCCCTGCCCTCTGGTGCGATAGCCGAAGGAGATCGTCTGTTGGCCGACCACGGCGTTCTTGACCGGCTCGAAGGCGGGCTCGCTCGTGCCCAAGCGCGGCTCGATCCCGATGAGTGAGTCCCCGTCCCGCTCGATGCCCGCGGCCTTGAGCTTGCGCAGGGCCTGGGCTGCCGGGCCGGCCAGCGAGGCGTGGGCCCAGGTGCGACTGGCCAGCCCGAGCACGGCCAGCTCGTCGGGCTCGAACTCGATGTCGGGCAGGGCGTACTCGCGCTGGTCGATGCGGTAGCCGGGCTCGTCCTCGTGCAGCGGGTCGATGTCCTGCGTGACGAGCGGGATGCCGAGCTCGCGCAGCTCGTCCTTGTCGCGCTCGAACATCCGGTCGAAGGCCTCGCCACTGGCGGCGTCACCGTACTGCGGCACGATGTCGCGGATCTTGGACTTCGGCAGCGGTCGACGCGTGTAGAGCAGGCAGAGCACGAGGTTGAGCAGGCGCTCGGTCTTGGCCGCGGGGCCGGTGGGTGAACTCACCCGCCCGACGCTACCGGAGTGGTCGGCGGCGTCCGTGGCTAGTCTGCGTGTCGTGATGCAGTGGCGCGATGGCACGGTTCAGCAGGTGCGTGGCCGGTGGCCGGGCGCCGTGGAGTATGCCGTGCAGCTGGCCACCGAGGACGGTGACGAGGGTGGCCTCGTGCGCGCCCTTGCCTACACCGCCCTCGTCGGTGAGCCCCAGGTCGGCGACCGGGTCCTGCTCAACGCCTCGGCGCTGCTGCGTGGCCTCGGCACCGGTGGGCTCGCGTTCGTGGTCGCGGCACCGGACCGGCTGCCGGCTGACCCGCCCGCGGGCGCCGGACACATCGTCAAGGCGCGCTACACGCCCCAGCAGCAGATCTTCATGGCCGTGGACGAGCAGGACAGCCCGCATCACGCAGCCCTGACCTCCGGCGCGGCCGATGCCGGCGACCTGCGCGGGATGCCCGTGGTGGTCGCCGACCTGCACTCCGCCCTGCCGGCGGTCCTGGCCGGGCTGCGCACCGAACGCTCCGACGCCCGGGTCGTCTACCTCATGACCGACGGGGGCGCCCTGCCGATCGCCTTCTCGCGCGCGGTCGCCGGTCTCACCGAGTCCCAGTGGCTGCACGGCACCGTGACGGTCGGCCAGGCCTACGGTGGCGAGTACGAGGCGGTCACGCTGCACTCCGGTCTGCTCGCGGCCCGTCACGCCCTGGGTGCCGACGTCGCCGTGGTGATCCAGGGTCCCGGCAACGTCGGGACCGGTACCACCTGGGGCTACACCGGCGTGGCGGCGGGCGAGGCGCTCAATGCCGCCTCGACGTTGCGCGGGCGCGGGGTGGGCGCCCTGCGCGTCTCGGACGCCGACCCGCGCGAGCGGCACCGCGGGATCTCCCACCACAGCCGCACGGCCTACGGGCGGATCTGCCTCGTGGCCGCGGAGCTGGTCGCGACCCTGCCCACCTCCGAGCTCGGCGAGCTGGTGCTGCGTCAGGGGCAGGAGCTGGTCGCCGGGGCCTTCGGCGCCGTGCAGCTGGCACAGGTCGAGGAGGACGGGCTCGACGAGGCGCTGCGGGCCGTCCCCGTCCGGCTCTCGACGATGGGCCGCGGCCTCGACGAGGACCACGCAGCGTTCCTCTACAGCGCAGCAGCCGGGCGGTATGCCGCCCGGCTGCTGGAGAGCTGACGCACTGAGCTCAGTGCGCCGCGGGCGTGGTCGTCAGCGGACGTCCACGAGGTCGACCACGAAGATCAGCGTCTCGCCCGGCTTGATCGCACCACCGGCGCCACGCTCGCCGTAGGCGAGGTGGGCAGGGATGACCAGCTGACGACGACCGCCCACCTTCATCCCGGTGATGCCCTGGTCCCAGCCGCTGATGACCTGCCCGGCGCCGAGCCGGAAGCTGAGGGCGTCGCCACGCGTGTAGGAGGCGTCGAACTCCTCGCCGGTGGAGTGCGCGACGCCGACGTAGTGCACGGACACGTTCTGGCCGGCGACGGCCTCGGCGCCGTCCCCGACGACCAGGTCGGTGATCACCAGGTCGGTCGGCGCGGGTCCTTCGTAGAAATCGATCTCAGGCTTCTCAGTCATGGTGCAGGAGCCTAGCGGTGCCTGGCTGTGCCTAGGACTGGTGGAGGTAGGAGTCGAGCTGGTCACGCTCGAACTCGACCTGGTCGATGTGGTTCTTCACGATGTCCCCGATGCTCACGACCCCGACCAGCCGACCGTCCTCGACGACCGGGAGGTGCCGGAAGCGGCCCTCGGTCATGATCGAACGGACGTCGTCCAGGGAGCTGCTCGGCTCGCAGGTCCGGACCTCGGCAGTCATGATCTCGGCCACCGAGGCGGAGAGCGCGCTGTCGTTCCCGTTCAGCCGGCGTACGACGTCGCGCTCGCTGACGATGCCGGCGACGGAGACCCCGTCGCTGCTCACCACGGCTGCTCCGATGTTGTGGGTCGCGAGCAGGGCGACGAGGTCCCGCACGGTGGCGGTGGGGCTGATGGTGACGGTGTCCTGGCTCGCCTTGCCGGCAACGACTTCGCTGATCCTCATGAGGCGAATCTAGTGTCCACGGGTGGCGATGCCAACGGTCTCGCCGTGCACAGTCACGGTTTCCCCGGGGACCATCTGACGTCCGCGACGGGTCTCGACCTCTCCGTCGACCTGCACGTGGCCCTGCAGGAGCAGTTCCCGGGCCTCGCTGCCGGCGTCGATGAAGTCGGCGAGCTTGAGCAGCTGCCCCAACCGGATGGAGTCGTCCCGGATCTCGATCATGCGCACGGTGCCACCTCTCCTCAGTGCACCAGGACGCTGATCGCGTGGATCAGGACGCCGACGAGACCGCCGACGATGGTGCCGTTGATCCTGATGAATTGCAGGTCGCGACCGACCTGGAGCTCGATCCGGTCGGCTGCCTCACGACCGTCCCAGCGGGCCACGGTGTGGGTGATCACCGCGGTGAGCTCCCCGCCGTAGCGCCGTACGCCGAAGACGGCTGCGTCCGCGACCCAGGTGTCGAAGCGGGCCTGGAGCGCGGGATCGGCGCCCAGCCGGCCGCCGAAGGCCACCAGCTCCGCGGCCGCACGTGCGCGGAGGGGGCCCTCGTCGTCGGCGAGAGCGTCCAGGAGCGCCTGCTTGACCGCGTCGAAGAGCGCCATCCCGCTGGCCAGGAACTGCGGGTGCTCCAGGAGCCGGGTCTTCAACCGTTCGGCCCGCGCCTGGGTGTCGGGGTTGTCGAGCAGGTCGTCGGCGAGCTGGGTGAGCAGGCTGTCCAGGGCTGCGCGGGCGCGGTGCTGCGGGTCCGCCCTGATGTCGGCGATCCAGTGGATCGCCTCCAGGTGCACCCGCTCGGTGACGACCTCGTTGAGCCGGTCCGGGGCCCACCAGGGCGCCCGTTCGCCGAGGACCGCGGTGAAGGTGTCCTGGTTGTGGATCAGCCAGTGGTGACCCTCCTCGAGAGCCAGGTCGACCAGCCCGTGGTGGGCGCCGTCGCGGAGCACCTCGCTGAGCAGGTTGCCGGCGATCGGGGAGATCGGCTCGTTGACCAGCTTGGGCAGCAGCACCTCGGCCACCAGCGCCTCGACGTCGCTGTCGCGGAGCCGGCGCAGACCGACGGTGAGGAGCGACGCGCCCTCCGCAACCACCTTCTCCGCGTGCTCCGGCCTGCTGAGCCACTCCCCGGCCCGGACAGAGATCTGGGCGGCACCGAGGCGCTCGCGGATGATCTCCTCCTGGAGGAAATTCTCCTGCACGAAGTCCTCGAGGCTGCGCCCGAACTCGTCCTTCTTCCGCGGGATCAGGGCGGTGTGCGGGATCGGCAGCCCGAGCGGGTGCTTGAACAGCGCGGTCACCGCGAACCAATCCGCGATCGCGCCGACCATGCTCGCCTCGGCCCCCGCGTTCACGTAGCCCAGGAAGCCGTCGCGGTCGAGGGTGGCCAGGTACACGACAGCAGCGAAGAGCAGCAGCCCGACCGCCACGGACTTCATCCGTCGCAGCCGTCGGCGCCGGTCGGCGTCAGCGGCGCCCGGGGGGAGAACCATCGAGATCGTCATCGCTCACGGACGCTACCGGATGCGGAGGCCCGTGCCGAACGCCAGAAATGTCGTACTCCGCTGCTCCCTGTCCTAGGCTCTGGGAGTGACTCGCTACGTGCGGACGAGCCTCGTCGCCGTCCTTGCCTCCGCCCTGCTCCTGACCCTGCCGGCGTTCTCGACCGCAGCACCGGTGGTCTCCACGCCGGCGCCGGCCGTGGCCGACGCCGCGAGCGACCGGGCCCGGGAGGTGCTGGCCGACGTCGTCGCCGCGTTCTCCGCCAAGCCCGCTGCCCGTGCGAGCCGCCCGACAACGGACGAGCACGGCCGCGACGTGACCCTGCTGCTCCGCGACCTGCGCGCCGCTCTGCCGGCCCTGCGCGGGGACGACAAGCGCACCGCGCAGACGTACCTCGCGCGGCCGACGGATCAGCCCAGCGGAGACACCAACTTCTGCGGGAGCTGCCGGCTGACGGACGGCACCGTCAGCACGAGCGAGTCCCAGCACTTCGTGGTCCACTACCAATCCGTCGCACCGAACCCGCTTCTAGGTCGCAACCAGGTGACTGCCCCCGAATGGCTCGCTGAGACGAAGAGCGTGCTGGAGAAGGTCTACAACGCCGAGATCAACAACCTCGGCTACCGCCGACCCAAGAGCGACGGACCTTCCTCCGGCACCGCCAGCAACCCGAACTCCAAGATCGACGTCTACCTGGTCGACATAGGTGACGACGGCATCTACGGCTACGTCTCCTCCGACTCCGGCGGCGCCCAGGTGGCGCCGTACATCGTGCTCGACAATGACTACAACGCGAACGAATTCGCTCAGGACCCCGAGGAGTCGTTGCGAGTCACCGTGGCGCACGAGTTCTTCCACGCGATCCAGTTCGCCTACGACGCCACCGAGACCGCCTGGTTCACCGAGGGGACCGCCGTCTGGATCGAGGACATCGTCTACCCGACGATCAACGACTACCTGCAGTACCTGCGGTTCAGCCAGATCGCGAACCCGCTGCAGCCCGCCAACACCACCGGCGGCCTCGAGCGGTACGGCGCCGTCACGTTCTGGAAGTACCTGACCGAGGGGTTCAACAGCAACAGCCTGATCCGAAGCATCTGGACTGCAGCGGACTTCCCGCGGAAGAAGAACGGCATCACCGCGGCCAAGGACGTGCTCAAGGCCCGCGGGTTCCCCTGGGTGCCGGCGTTCGCGCGCTACAACATCTGGACCACGCTGCCGGCCGGCACGTACGACGACCGCGCCCTGATGACCAAGTACCTCGACGGCGCCGCGAAGGCGACGCTGACCAGGTCATCGTCCGACACCGGCCTGTTGAGGGTCTCCATCAACCACCTCGCCTCTGCTCCGCTGTATGTCTTCCCCGGCTCGGACCTGCCGACGCAGGCGAAGCTCCAGATCAGCGTCAACGCGCCGGACACCGCGCAGGGCACGGCCGCCCGGGTCCAGCTCCGGATGAGGAGCGGCAAGGTCCTGTACTACTCGGTGGCTCTGACCTCGACCGGGTTCGGCACCAGGACGGTCTCCTTCAACCGGACGTCGGTGGCCGCGGCGGTCGTGACGCTGACGAACGCCAGCGTCAGCATCAACAACCAGCCCTTCAGCGTCCGCGCCCGCGTCGTGTACTGATGGCCACTCCTGCAGAAACAGGCCTGCGGCGCTGGCACGAGGTGGTCGCCTCCCGCGACCCGGAGATGCTGGCCACGATGATCGCCCCGGACGCGGTCTTCCACTCCCCCGCCGTGCACACGCCGCAGGAGGGCCGGGACACCGTTCTGGCCTACCTGAGCGCGGCTCTCGTCGTCCTCGGACCCGAGCTGGAGTACCACGACACCTGGCAGCGCGAGAACGACGCTGTGCTCCGCTTCACCACCGTCGTGGACGGCCTCCAGGTCGAGGGGATCGACATGATCACCTGGGACGACGACGGCCGGATCGTTGCGTTCACCGTCATGGTGCGTCCGTTCAAGGCGCTCAACGCGCTGATCGCGGCGATGGGCAAGCAGCTCTTCGGCTAGCCGACCCAGAAGCCGCGGTTGCCGCCGTACCACCCGGGGAAGCCGCCGAACCCCTCGGTCGAGGCAGCACTGCGGTCGCGGCCGCCCCGGGACCCCAGGTAGCTGCCGACGACGGCGGCACCGAGGTCCTCGAGCTCGGGAGCAACGACCCGGCCGTCGACCCGCTTCGCCATCTGCTCGATGAACCGGGCGAGACCGGGGTCGTCGCCGAGGCGGAAGAAGGTCACCTGGGCGCCGAGGCGCCCAGAGTTGTCGAGCTCGCGGACGCTGTACGCGATCGTCTGCGGGTGCGGCGGGTAGGAGAAGTAGACCTCGCCGTCCGGTTCCAGGTGCGAGGTCGGTTCCCCGTCGGTGACGATGAGCAGCACCGGCTGGGCGTTCGGGTGCTTGCGGAAGTGCCGGTTCGCGAGCAGCAGCGCGTGGTGCAGGTTCGTGCCCTTGGCCCACATCGCGTCGAGGGCGGTCAGCTTCTCGATCTCCATCACCTCGGCGTACCGGCCGAAACCGATCAGCTGGAGGTGGTCTCCCCGGAACCGGCTGGTGATCAGCTGGTGCAGCGCTAGGGCGGTCCGCTTCATCGGGACCCAGCGGCCGTCCATCGCCATCGAGAACGAGGTGTCGACCAGCAGGGCGACGGCCGCCTGGGTGCGGGCCTCGGTCTCCATGACCTCGATGTCGGCCATCTCGAAGAGCCGGGACCTGGCTCCGACAGGCTCAACCGACGACGGGTCGGCGGCGCGCCGGCGTACGGCGTTGAGGACCGTCCGCGGGATGTCCCACGGCTCGGCGTCGCCGAACGCCCACTCCCGGGTGGCCCCGCTGCGCTCCCCGGCGGCGCCGGCCTGGCGCAGGTCGCGCTGGCCCTGGCGGCCGGAGATCCGGTTCGCGACGTCGCGCAGCAGCGCCTTCCCGAGCTGGCGCATCGCCTTCGGGGAGAGCCGCAGCTGACCGTCGGAGGTGCGCTTGAGGTAGCCGGAGTCGCGCAGGGCCCGCTCGAGCTCCTGCAGGGTGCGGGCGTCGACGGCGGCCTGGTCACCGAGCTGGCGGGCGAGCTTGTCCAGGTCGAGGTCGTCCATCCGCGCCCCGCCGTAGGACTGGGAGAGCTGCTCGGCGAGGTCGTCGAGCTCGGCCAGGTCCTGCAGCACCCCGGTACCGTCGCCGAGGCCCAGCCCCTGCTCGCCCCCGAACTGCTCAGATCCGCCCCAGTCCTCGCCGGGACGCAGCGCCTGGAGGTTCTGGTCGAGCCGGTTCAGGCCCTCCATCAGCTCGGGTGAGCCGAACGCCTGCGTGGAGAGCTGCATCAGCTCCTGGCGCTGCTCGGGCGTCATCGAGTTGAGCATCCGCTGGGCCGCGGCGGACCGCTGGGCGAGGGTGTCCATCAGCTCGTCGAGGTTCTGCGGGTTCTCCGGGAAGAACCCGCCGTGCTTGCTCATGAACTCGGCGAAGTCCTCGGGGGTGTCGATCCCCTGACGGTTCTTCTCGAGCAGATCGTTGAGGTCGGAGAGCATCTCGTTGATGGCTGCCCGGTCCTCCTCGGTGGCACCCTCGAGGGCCTGCTTCATACCCTGGAACCGTTGGTCGAGGAGCTCGCGACCGAGCAGGTCCTTGATCTTCTCGTAGTCGGCGCGCGCCTCCGCGCTCTGCCAGTCGTACGACGCCAGTTCGCTGACAGCAGCCGCGGTCGACGGCGGCAGGGTGTCGAGCTGGAGCTCCCGCAACGCCCGGTCCCCGTCGTCGAGGTCGACATCGCGGGCCAGCTGACCACGCTCGGCCAGGACCGCCTTGTCCAGCAGCTCGCGGACCTCGTTCAGGGTGCCGTCGAGGTTGTGCCGGGAGAGCAGCTCCTGACGCTTGCGGGCGACCTCCCGCGCGAGCTCGTCGAGCCCACGTCGGTCCGAGCCGCCGCGGCGCAGGTACTCGGCCATCGCCCGCTCCGGGGAGCGCCCGGACATCACGTCCTCACCGATGTGCTCCAGCGCCTCGGCCAGGTCGACCGGCGGCGCGAGCGGGTCCGGGCCACCGTCGTAGCGCGCGTAGCGGGCCCGGTGGCGGTCGCCGTGCGCCCTGCGAGACGGGCGCTGCCCGCCCTCCCCAGGGACCCCGGGACTCTCAGCCACGGTAGACGGTCTCTCCTGCCGCGGACTCGTCCTTGGCGACCTTGCGGGCCAGGTACAGGCCCTCGAGCGCCAGCTCGATGGCGCCGGCCCGCTCACCGGTGCTCGTCGCACCGAGACGGTCCGCGATCTGGTCGTACAGGTCGGACTCGCTGGCCTCGGTCGGCGGCAGCTCGGGAAGGCTGGCCAGGAAGTCGGTCGCGGTGACCTGTTCGCCGGTGGTGACCGCGACCCCGTCCTCCTCCAGGGCGTCGACCAGCAGCGCCAGGTCGAGGCCGCCGAGGCAGCTGCGCACCGTCTCCGCGGTCGCGGTCCGGAGCAGGTGGGTCAGGACCTCGTCCTCCCGGCCCTCCTCGCCGGTCTCGAACTCGATCTTGCCGCCGAGCACGTCCACCGCCGTCTGCAGGTCCACCACCCGGGCGACGGGGTCGGGTTCGCCCTGGGCGGTCGCCCGGTGCAGCGCTGCGGCCCCGATCGTCTCCGCGCCGGCGATCGCGAAGCGGGCACTGACACCGGACCGCTGGTCGACCGACTGGCTGCCGCGCAGCGCCCGGGTGAACCGGGCGAGGATCTCGATCAGGTGGTCCGGCACCTGCGCGACCAGGTGCGCCTCCTGCCGGATGACAGCGACCTCGTCGGCGATCCGGACCGGGTAATGGGTGCGGATCTCGGCGCCGAAGCGGTCCTTGAGCGGCGTGATGATCCGACCGCGGTTGGTGTAGTCCTCGGGGTTCGCGCTGGCGACCACCAGGACGTCGATCGGCAGCCGGAGGACGTAGCCGCGGATCTGGATGTCCCGCTCCTCCATCACGTTGAGCATCGCGACCTGGATGCGCTCGGCCAGGTCGGGCAGCTCGTTGATCGCCACGATGCCGCGGTGGCTGCGCGGGATCAGGCCGAAGTGGATCGTCTCCGGGTCGCCCAGGCTGCGACCCTCCGCGACCTTCATCGGGTCCACGTCGCCGATCAGGTCGGCGACGCTGGTGTCCGGGGTGGCCAGCTTCTCGGCGTACCGCTCGTCGCGGTGCCGCCAGGTGATCGGCAGCGCGTCGCCCTTTGCCGCTGAACGACGCTGCGAGGCGTGCGTGATCGGCTCGAAGGGGTGCTCGCCGAGCTCGGAGCCGGCGATCACCGGGGTCCACTCGTCGAGCAGCCCGACCAGGGTCCGCAGCAGCCGGGTCTTGCCCTGGCCGCGCTCGCCGAGGAGGACGATGTCGTGCCCGGCGAGAAGCGCACGCTCGACCTGCGGGATCACGGTGCTCCCGAAGCCGTGCAGCCCCGGCCAGGGGTCCCGACCCTCGCGCAGTGCGTCCAGCAGGTTGTCCCGCAGCTCGGTGCGCAGCGACTTCTGGGCGTGGCCGGCGGCGCGCAGCTCGCCGACGGTGGTGGGGGCGGGCGACGGGGAGGCGGGGTGCGTGGAGGTCACCTCTGCAGGCTACTCAGCACGTGGTGGGCGGTGAGCGTGAATCGGGAGGTCGGTAGCCTGCGACCCGTGAGCTTCCCGTCCGGCGCCCCCTGCCCGTGCGGCTCCGGCACCCCGTACGACGGGTGCTGTGGTCCCCTGCACCGCAACGAGCGTTCGGCCACCGGGGTCGAGGAGCTGATGCGCTCGCGCTACAGCGCGTACGCCGTGGGCGAGCTGGACCACCTCTTCCGGACCTGGCACCCGCGGACCCGGCCGGAGGTGATCAGCCCCGACGACGGGCTGGCGTGGACCGGCCTGGAAGTCCTGGACGTGGTCGAACCGGCCGCCGCCGGGCAGGATGGCGTCGTGGAGTTCCGCGCGCACTGGACCTGGAACGGGCAGACCGGGTCGCTCCACGAGCGGAGCCGGTTCGAGCAGCGGGCGGGGCGCTGGGTCTACCGCGACGGCGACACGATCGGGTAGGTCAGTCGGTCGTCCCCGCACACGTCCTCTGGATGTAGCTGTCCAGGTCGAGCAGGTGCCGGCGCTCGGTCTCGCTCATGCCCAACGTGCGCCGGCGGAAATCGGCGCCATTCTGGGCTGCGTCCATCCGGTCCACCAGCTCGACGAACCCCGCTCGGGCGCTCGCGTCGATGTCCGTCGGTGTGCCGATCTCAGCGAGTTCCTTGCTGACCTCGACCGCGTCGGCGAACTCCACGCCGCGCAGCTCGGAGTACCGCTTACCGGCAGCGCAGAAGTCCTTCTTGGCAGCGTCGGCGGGAACTCCCCCGCAGCCGGTGAGCGCGACCGCAGCCACCACCGCCGGAGCGACGACCCATCCCCTCACACGCTTCCTTCCGCCGTGACCCGTCGGTCACCGTAGCGGAAGGACCGGGTTCAGCAGGTAGAGCAGCTGGCCGAGCAGCGTGGAGATCCCGTTGACGAGGCCACCGCTGCCCCCGTTCGGTCCGCCGATCGGGTCCGGAGTGACCGGCTCCCAGGTGCTGACGACACTCTCCGGGACGTAGCCGTGCCGCACCCGCTGCGGGTGGTCCCCGACGGGCAGGAAGGCCAGCTCCTTCTTGGTGGCGAAGTCGATCACCGCGACCGCGTCGGAGTCGCTCAACGAGATCCAGCAGGTGTCGTTGAGCCCCTCGGTGGTCCAGTACGGCTTGAGGTAGGCGTTGCCGGTGGTGGTCTTGTCGAACATCGTGCGCGTGCCGGTGGCCCGGTCGACCAGCGCGGCGTAGTCGGACATCGTGCCGGCCGCGCAGAGCGTCGTACCGGCCTTGTTCATCGAGAGCCCGTGATGAGCGGAGTCGTTGACGTACGTCTCCAGGGGCATGGTCGGGACCCGGTTCGGGAGGTTGATCAGACGGGTGACCGCTCCGACCCGGGGCTCCGCGATGCCGCCGGCGGTGTAGGTGACCTTGCCGTCCCGGTCGGGGGCCTGGGTGTCGAACTCGACGATGCCGTGGAAGTAGGAGACCTGGAAATAGATCCAGCGCTGGTCGGGGGCGACCGCCATCGGTCGCACCGCTGCGCTCATCCCCTCGTAGCCGGCTTCCTTGAGCTCCTTGCCCATGTCCCAGCGGCGGGTGATCGCGAAGTCGTCGGTGGCGACGATCTGGAACCAGCGGTTGCCCTTGATCGCGTCGTGCAGGGGCCCGATCTTGATCGGGCCGGCGGAGTTCTGGTCACCCGGCAGGTACACCTTGCCGATGGAGGCGTGGTAGACCCGGCTGCCGTCCGGGGAGAAGTTGCTCTCGTGCGGGGTCTCGCCCGAGGGGAAGGACCGGAGCCGGTCGCCCATCGCGATCTGCTTGCCGTCGACGGTCTCGTCGACCATCGAGTACTCGATCACCTGGGCCTCGGTGGAGTCGCTGACCAGGAGGCGACGACCGTCCGGGGAGACCCCCATGTGGTCGGTCCGGTAGCCGTCCATCTGCTGCTCGCGCACGATGCTGTCGGGGTCGCCCGCGGTGGCCTTGGCCAGATCGATCCAGACGACGTCGGCGAAGCTCGGCCGCGACACCGCGACATACCGGCCGTCGGCGGTGGTGAACATGTCGTCGACGTACTGGTCGTGGCCCTCGCCGGGACCCTGCTGGATCAGGTAGTAGAACGCGAACTGGTCCGGGTTCTTCTTGATGTCCGCGATCTCCTGCTCCTTGTCCGGGACGAAGTCGACCCCGGTCTTCAGGAGCTTGCGCGTGTTCGCGTCCACGATCGTCACGGTGCCGGCCCAGTTGTTGCCGACGAGCATCACGTCGCGCAGGCCGGTGGGGGCCGCCGAGGCCTCCTGCCGGCTGGCGTCGAGGCCGCCGACGAGGAGGGTGGCGAGCACGCCGGACACAGTCAGGGCAGCAGCAGAACGTCGCATGTCTGGTCAACGAGAATCCGGGCGCCCGGTCACGGTTCCAAGGTGACGAATCTCAGATGTGTCACCCCGAGTCGCGGGCGAACCGGCGCGCTGCCACTCCGCCGGCCTCGGCAAGGACGAGGAGGAGCACCGCCCCTGACCCGATGAGCCACCACGTCCCCAGTGGCGCCGCCGGGCCCGGGACGCTCCCGGGTCGGGCCTGATCGGGCACCTGGGGTCCGAAGACCGTGGCCCCCGGGGCCTTCGTGGACTTCTTCGTGGACTTCTTCGGGGTCTTCGGCGCCTTCACGGCCGCCTGCTCGGCGGCTTCCCGGGCCGCTTCCTCGGCCGCTGCCACCTCAGCCGGGTCCGCGGGCGCGCCGAGCTCGGAGCCGCCTGCGCCGGGCGTGATGACGTACGTCGGGCCCGGTGGCACCTGGTTCTGGTCGGTGTCCGGCGGAGCCGTCGCCCCCGGAGGGGTGATCGGGGGCGGCAGCGTGTCGTCGGCGAGGGCGGTCGTCGCGCCCACGCCTCCGAGCGCGAAGGCCGCCAGTACGACGACCAGCACCCGGGTCAGGGCCCGGTTCGGAGCGCGGCGTCGCATGCTGTAGTCAACGACACGAGCCCCGCTCTGGTCACACCCGGGGGTCACCCTCAGCGAGCGACGATGACCGACGAGCCGTGCCCGAAGAGGCCCTGGTTGGCGGTGATGCCGACCCGCGCGCCCTCGACCTGACGCCCGTCCGCCTGTCCGCGCAGCTGCCAGGTGAGCTCGCAGACCTGCGCCAGCGCCTGGGCGGGTACGGCCTCGCCGAAGCACGCCAGACCACCGGACGGGTTGACCGGGATCCGGCCACCGATCGTGGTGTCCCCGGCCCGCAGCAGTTGCTCGGCCTCACCGGGCTTGCACAGCGCCAGGTCCTCGATCCAGTCCAGTTCGAGGGCGGTCGAGAGGTCGTAGACCTCGGCCACGTCGACATCCTCGGGGCCGATCCCGGCCTCCTCGTAGGCGGCCTGGCCGATGGACTGCTTGAAGGTGAACTCGCCGACGCCGCCGGCCGAGGACTCGGTGGACATCAACGGCATGTCGATCACGGTGTTCGGGAACGTCGGGGTGACCGTCGAGATCGCCTTGATCCGCACCCCTGCACCGAGGCCGTGCTTCTGTGCGCAGTGCTTCTCGTAGTAGGCGACCGAGCAGAGGACCACCGCGGCAGCCCCGTCGGAGGTGGCGCAGATGTCGAGCAGGTGCAGCGGGTCGGCGACGATCGCGGAGCCCAGCACGTCCTCGGCAGCAACCTCCTTGCGGTACCGCGCGTTGGGGTTGTTCAGCCCGTGCTTGGCGTTCTTGACCTTGACCTCTGCAAAATCCTGGCTAGTCGCGCCGTACAGGTCCATCCGGCGACGGGCGTAGAGCGCGAAGTACGCCGGGTTCGTCATCCCGAGCAGGCGGAAGCGCAACCAGTCGGGGTCCTCGGGACGTTCCCCGGCGTTCGGCGCCAGGAAGCCCTTCGGTGTGGTGTCGGCACCGACGACCAGCGCGACCTCCGAGAGGCCCGCCAGGATCCGGGCGCGGGCGGTGTCCAGGGCCTGGGCGCCGGTCGCGCAGGCGGCGTACGAGGTCGCTACGCGGGCTCCGTTCCAGCCGAGCGCCTGGGCGAACGTAGCGCCGGCGACGTACCCGCCGTACCCGTTGCGGACGGTCTCGCCGCCGACGATCAGGTCGACGTCGGCCCACGCGATGCCGGCATCGGCCAGCGCTGCGCGGGCAGCCACGACGCCGTACTCGACGAAGTTCTTGCCCCACTTGCCCCAGGGGTGCATGCCGACCCCGGCGATGGCGATGTCGTTGCTCATGCGTGTGCTCCTGTGGGCTTCCAGCGCCAGGTGGTCCGGTCGCCGGTCTCGTCGGTGTACAAGGTTTCGACGACGAGCTCGACCTCGTCGCCGACGGTCAGGTCCTCGACCGTGTACCCGTCGGCCACCTGGCCGAGGACCACAATGCCCTCGGGGAGCTCGACCGCGGCGAGCGCGAACGGGACGTAGGGGTCGGCTGCCGGGATGTACGGCGGCGGCGGCTGGTACTGCGCGTCGGTGTAGGACCAGACCCGGCCGCGGCGGGAGAGCTCGGTGTCGGTGAACTCCTCACCGGAGCAGGCGGGGTTGCGGCAGAAACCCTGAGTGCGCGGGAAGAAGACGGTGCTGCAGGTGGTGCAGGCGGACCCGATCAGGGCCGGTTCGGCACCGGTCGTGAACCAGCCCTCGATCACCGGAGTCGTGGCGGTCATGCTTCACCCTTCAGGGACGAGAAACTAGAACAGGTTCTTACTATCTCACGGCACCGCGCTGCGGGCGTAAGTCCTGTGTCACAGTTTGTCGGTGCTCGAAGCCTCGACTGCTGCATGGATCCTGACCGGGGCGCTGCTGCTCGCGCTGATCGGACTCGGCGTTCTCGCCCGGATGCTCCTGGTCACCCGCGCGGAGCTGGCCGAGGCGAACCTCCGGGTGCCGCCGCCGGTCCCCGAGTCCTCCACCCAGCGCGCAGTACTGAGCGCCGGGAGCGCGATGCGCGGTGTCCTCGAAGCCGTCAGCCGGGTCCGGGAGCAGGGTGTCGGCGGGATGCTGCTCAGCACCTTGGAGGACTTCAACCGGTGGGCCGCCGACCAGCGGGCCGCGATCGGCCGGATGGCGGCCGAGGACGGCACCGTGACGATCTTCTTCTCCGACATCGAGAACTCCACGCTGCTCAACACCCAGCTCGGCGACAGCCGCTGGATCAAGGTCCTCACCGCGCACGACCACCTGGTCGAGACCTACGTCGAGAAGTACCGGGGCCTGATCGTGAAGAGCTTCGGCGACGGGCACATGGTGGTGTTCTCCACCCCTGAGCTCGCGATCGACGCCTCGTTGGACATCCAGCGCGCCCTCGGCGCCAACTGGAACCGCAGCCGGGAGCTCCGCCGCACCCCGATCCGGGTGCGGATCGGCCTGCACTCGGGGACCGCGATCGAGCGCGACGGCGACTACTTCGGCCAGAACGTCGCCCTCGCGGCACGGGTCGCCTCCCAGGCCCAGGGGGGCGAGGTGCTGGTGACCGGGGAGATCGCCGAGGCGCTGGCGGAGTACTACGCGTTCACGCCGGCCGAGGCGGTCGAGCTGAAGGGCTTCGAGGGCGAGCACGCGTTGTGGCACGTCGAGTCGGTGCGATGAGACTCAAGCCCGGTCGTCCCGATCTCGGCCGGTACGCCGACCTCTTCGACGTCCCGGCCGCCGCGGACCGCGGTCCCGCCGTGACCTTCGCCGGGGTGAGCACGCTGCTCATCGACGACGGCGATTCGGCGATCCTGACCGACGGCTTCTTCAGCCGGCCGGGGCTGCTCCCGGTCGCGCTCGGCCAGATCCGACCGGACCTCGGGCGCATCCAGGCCTGCCTGCAGCGCCTGCTCGCCGCGAGCCCGACCGTGATCGGCCTGGACGCCGTGGTCCCGGTGCACAGCCACTTCGACCACGCCCTGGACGCGGCCGAGGTCGCCCGCAGCACCGGCGCCACCCTGGTCGGCGGGCTCTCGACGGCGAACATCGGCCGCGGCGGCGGGATCGCCGAGGACCGGATGCTGATCGTCGGGTCCGGGTCGACCTGGCGCCGCGGGGCCTGGACGGTCCGGATGACCGCGTCCCACCACTGCCCGCCCGACCGGTACCCCGGGGAGATCACCGCGCCGCTGGTGCCGCCGGCGCGGGCTGCGGCGTACAAGTGCGGCGAGGCGTGGTCGATCGTGCTCACCCACGACAGCGGGCCGAGCCTGCTCGTCCAGGGCAGCGCCGGCTACGTCCCCGGCTCGCTGGACGGGCAGAGCGCTGAGGTCGCCTACCTCGGCGTCGGCCAGCTCGGGCTCCGGTCCGAGGAGTACATCGAGACCTACTGGGCCTCCACGGTCCGGACCGTGGGGGCGCGGAGAGCTGTCCTGATCCACTGGGACGACTTCTTCCGGCCGCTGCCGATGACCGCCGACGACCCGCCGCTGCGGTCCCTCCCGTACGCCGGCGACGACCTCGACGTGACCATGCGGGTCCTGACGCGGCTCGCCGAGCAGGACGGGGTGGAGCTGTCGTTCCCGACCCTCTGGCAGCGCGAGAACCCCTGGGGCTAGCGCACCAGCCAGCGGCCGAGCAGGGTGCCGTCCTGCTCGAGGAGGACCGCGAGCCGGAGGTCCGTCGCGATCGGGGGGCCGCCGAGGATCCGCGGGTGCTCGCCGCCGACCACCTGCGGGACCACGGTGACGCAGAGCTCGTCGACGACGCCGGCGTCGAGCAGGTCGCGGAGCAGGCGGGGGCCGCCCTCGCCGAGCAGGTTCCGCAGTCCGCGCCCGACCAGGGCCTGCTTCATCGTGATCAGGTCCACCTGGGTCTCCCCGACCACGAGCACGTGCTCCTCGCCCAGGGTCCGCCGGGCCTCCGCGAGGCCCGGCGAGGACGCGCAGGCCACCAGGAGCACCGAACCCGCGGGAGCGTCGCGCAGCCCCTCGGGAACCTGTCCCCGGTGCGAGACGATCACCAGCGGGACGGCCGCGGCCCGGTAGCCCTCGGTGCGCGCGGTCCCGGCACCGACGACGACCGCGTCCGCCTGGGCCCGCAGTGCGTCGAAGACGGCCTTGTCGGCACCGTTGTTGATCGAACCGCTCTTGCCGGACTCGCCGGTGGCGGCGCCGTCCAGGGTGCTGACCATGTTCACCCGCAGCCACGGCAGCCGGGGCGGACGGTAGAGGTCAACGAGGTCCTCGGTCGGCGAGGACAGGGAGTCGAGGAGGACGCGCATACCGGTCATCGGCACTGCCACCGCACGACCCAGTACTGGACGCCGTACGGCGCGTCGTCGTAGTCGACCTGGACGTCGGTGACCCGGGTCGTCCGCGCCAGTCTCCGCCCGAGGGCGACCAGCGCCAGCGCGTCGTCGCCGGCCCAGAGCTCGCCGGCCATCGTCGTGTCGAGCGCTGCCAGGGCGTCCAGGTCGCCGGTCGCGAGCGCCGTGCCGACCCGGGCGTCGTATCCCTCGGCCCGGTCGTCGAACGCCCCCGGCGCCTTCTCGGTCCGCATCGCCGACCCGCCGGCGGCGACGAGCAGGCCGGGCACCGGGTCGGTGGGCGCACCGAGGAGATGGCGGACGACCCGCGAGCCGGCGGCGGAGCCGGCGACGCCGACCACCGGCCCGGTCTCCAGGAGCCAGTCGGTGGCTGCCCGGACGGCGGCGCGCAGCTCGGCGACCGGGTCGTCGAGGGAGGCGTACTCGGGCAGCAGCGCGAGCGTCGAGGGAACGATGACGACCCTCATGCCAGGCCCCGGATCGCCCGTCGGGGCGGCCGCCGGCCGGCGATGGTGTTCACCATGTCGACGACCTGCCGGGTCTCGACGACCTCGTGGACCCGGTAGATGCGGGCGCCGGCGAGGGCGCTGATCGCGGTGGCGGCCAGGGTGCCGGTGAGTCGTTCCCCCACCGGGAGGCCGAGGCTCTCCCCGACGAAGTCCTTGTTCGACAACGAGACCAGCACCGGGTAGCCGGTGGCGACCATCTCACCGAGCCGCCGGGTCAGCTCCAGGGAGTGGAAGGTGTTCTTCCCGAAGTCGTGGGCCGGGTCGATGACGACGCTCTCGCGGTCCACCCCGGCGACGACCGCGCGCTCGGCGTACGCCGTGGTGTCGGCGATCGCGCTCCGCACCACGTCGTCGTACTCGACCCGGAACGGCCGGGTGCGCGGGGTGGCGCCGCCGGTGTGCGTGCAGATGACCGCGGCGCCGTACGCGGCGGCGACGTCGACCAGGCCCGGGTCAGCCCCGCCCCAGGCGTCGTTGAGGACATCGGCGCCGACCTCGCAGACCGCGCGCCCGACCTCGGCCCTCCAGGTGTCCACCGAGATCACCAGGTCCGGGTACGCCGCCCGCACCCGGGCGACGAAGGAGACAATCCGACCCTTCTCCTCCTCGGCGTCGATGAACACGCCCGGGGCTGCCTTGATCCCGCCGATGTCGACGATCTCCGCACCCTCGTCGACGACCTGCGCGACCCGGTCGAAGGCCTTGTCCTCCGCCCAGGTCGCACCCTTGTCGTAGAACGAGTCGGGCGTGCGGTTCACGATCGCCATCATCAGGGTCGCGTCGTCGGCGAACCGGTGCCGGCCGAGCTTGAGCGTCATGCCGCACCTCCGTCGCGCGGGTCTGTCCGGCCCGAGTCTTCCAGGACCCTGGAAACCGGCGGCCGCTCGGTGATCGCGACCCTGCGGGTCGTCGGGGCGACGACGCCGTCGACCGGGTGGTACTGACGCAGCTCGACCGATTCCCCGGGCAGGTGACCACCGGCGCGCTGCCAGGTAGCGGCAGCGATCTGGGTGGCCATCGCCCCGAGGTCCCGCAGGGCCTGGTGCCGGTGCGCCCGGCGGCCGAGGTCGACCTGGGCGATCGCGCCCAGTCCCCGGGCGGCGAGGGTGTCGATCAGCGCCGTCGTCTCCACGGCGTACCCGGTGGGCACCGCCAGCGAGGAGAAGAGGTCGCGCCGCACCGCCCACTCCCCGGCGAGGGGTTGCACCAGTCCGGCGAGCGCGGGGAAGAGCAGGTTGAGCAGCGGCCGGGCGACGAGCTCGGTGACCCGACCGCCCTCGTACGCCGCCGCGTCGTCGTCGCCCTCCGCCCCGTCCAGCAGCGGGCGCTCGTAGAACCCCTTGACCAGGGCGACCTCGGGCCGGGTGAGCAACGGTCCGAGCAGGCCGGGCACGAAGTGGGTGTCCCAGTCGAGGAGGTCGGCGTCCATGAAGACCAGGACGTCACCGGAGGTCACGAAGAGCGACTTCCACATCGCCTCGCCCTTGCCGACCGCGGTGCCGAGGTCGGGGCGGATCTCGGCGGCCCGGTGCACTACTGCTCCGGCACCGGAGGCGACCGCGTAGGTGTCGTCGGTCGAGTCAGAGTCGATCACCACGATCTCGTCGAGCAGATCGGTCGTCTCCATCAGCGCCTCGCGCACCCGGATGACCACGTCGCCGACGGTCGCTGCCTCGTTGCGGGCCGGGACGACCAGGCTCACCCGGGAACCGCAGGCCGCCTTCGCCGCCAGCAGCTCGTCCAGGGTGTGGTCGGACCAGGACCCCGAGTTCGCGGCGAACCAGGCGTCGACGTCGGACCGGCGGGCGTTCACCCGGCGAGGCTATCGGGACGAGCCCCCGGACGCCGCGCGGAACCTGCGTGGTTCAGGCCTCGAGCGCCCAGAGGGCATCGGGGATGACCTGGTCGAGGAACCCGGCGATCTCCTCGATCGCCTGCGCACCCTCGGGCAGGATCGCGGCCGCGGCCTGGAAGACGTGCACCTGGTGGTCCCAGACCTGCAGCTCGACGTCGACGCCGGCAGCGAGCAGGGCCGCGGTCATCGCCTCGGCGTCGGGGAAGACCATCTCCGCAGAGCTCGCCTGGATCAGCGACGGCGGCAGCCCGTGCAGCGCGGCCCGGCTCGGCGCGTCCGGCAACGCGTGCGCTTCACCGGCCCGGCGGGAGGCGCGCAGGGCGACCTCGGCGAGGCCGTTGAAGCAGTGGGCCGGGAAGAGCGCGCAGGTCTCGGCGGAGTCGGCCTCGACCTTGGCCGTGCCGTCGAAGTCGATCAGCGGCGACATCGCGACCAGACCCGCCGGCATCGGCAACCCCTCGGCCTCGGCAGCGAGCGCGACCTGGAAGGTCAGGTAGCCGCCGGCGGAGTCGCCCATGATGACGACCTGCGACGCGGGGACCCCCGAGTCCAGGACGTAGCGGTAGGCGTCCAGGCCATCGGCGATCGAGGAGCTGACCGGGTGGTGCGGGAGCTGGCGGTAGTCGACCGCGATCACGCTGGCGCGGGTGCGCTCGGCGATCCGGGACATCAGCTGGCGGTGCAGGTAACGGCCGCCGACGACGAAAGCGCCGCCGTGCAGGTAGACGATGACGCGGTCCTCGACGTCCGGGGTGCGCAGCACCTCGGCCGAGCAGTGCGGCAGGTCCATCGGCTCGTACGTCGTCCCGGGGACCGTCCGCAGCGCCAGGCCGGCGTAGTCGACGAGGAAATAGGGCCACGGCGCCAACGGGACCCGCGCCCAGACCGAGATGAACGGCTTGACGGTGCTCGCCAGTGCCCGCGCCAGCAACGCCGAACGTGGGCTGCCGCCGCCGAACTCGGTCATCGGGACCCGCTGGGGGCCGACCTCGACGACGTCGAGCGGGGCGACCAGGTGCAACGGGGCGGATGCGCGCGAAGCCGAACTCATCGGTGCCACCCCTTCTGCGTCGGAACGTGGGATGAATGTAGCGGGACGCTACTCGTGAATTCGGCCGTTTCGCCCCTCAGACAAGGGAAATCTCGGATCGATCTCCGGGCCGTTCCGGGACTGGTCGAGACTTCTCAGGTCCGGTTCTTGGCCCGCAGCTCGGCCAGGCGCCAGCGCACCACCAGCCCGAGCGCCTCGCGAGCGATGGACCCGGACATCTTCGACTGTCCTGCGGTCCGGTCGGTGAAGACGATCGGGACCTCCCGCGTCCGCAACCCGCGGCGGGTGGCGCGCCAGGTGTTCTCGATCTGGAACGAGTAGCCGTTGGACTCCGAGTCCAGCACGTCGATCGCTCGCAGCGCGTCCGCCCGGAACGCCTTGAACCCGGCCGTGGTGTCGTGCACCGAGGTGCCGAGCAGCACCCGGACGTAGAGGTTCCCGCCGCGGGAGATCACCCTCCGGTGCCAGCCCCAGTGCCGTACTCCGCCACCGCGGACGTAGCGCGAGCCCACCGCGACGTCGGCCTCCTCAAGCGCCGAGAACAACGCGGGCAGGCGCTCCGGCGGGTGCGAGAGGTCGGCGTCCATCTGCGCGATCTCGTCGTACCCGTTCTCCAGCGCCCAACCGAACCCGGCGCGGTAGGCGGCGCCGAGACCGCTGCGCGGGGGCCGGCGCAACAGGTGCACGACCTCGCCGTACGCCGGGTGCGCCTCGACCAGGTGCCCGGTGCCGTCGGGGCTGCTGTCGTCGACGACCAGGACCTCCACCTCGGGCGCCGCGGCCCGGACGGCGTCGATCACCCGCAGGACGTTGGCCGCCTCGTTGTACGTCGGGATCACCACCAGGCGTCGCGGCACGCCGGTCCGGGCACCCGGGGGTGGAGCAGTCATGCCGACACCCTAGGAGTTGCGGCGGCTCAGACCAGGTGCGGGGTCTTCCCCTCCGCCGTCCTGGTCGAGCCCCGCGAGGCCGCGGCGTAACACCACCCGAAGAAGAGGACCAGCGCCAACCAGGAGCCGATCACGACCGCGTACGCCGTACTGCTCAGCCAGGGCTTCTCCGCGGTGCGCAAGGATGGCCGCCATGGACCAGATCCGGATCGAACTCCCCGAGGTCTCCCTCGCCGCCCTCGCCTGGGGCCCGGTGGACGGACCCCTCGCGCTGCTGCTGCACGGTTTCCCCGACACCGCGCACACCTGGCGCCACCTCGGCCCGGCGCTGGCGGCCGACGGGTGGCGGGTGGTGGCCCCGTTCCTGCGCGGCTACGCACCTTCCGGGGTCTCCGCGGACGGCAGCGGGCACGTCGCGGCCCTGGTCTCGGACATCCTCGGGCTGCACCGCGAGCTCGGCGGCGGACCGGATGCCGCGATCGTCGGTCACGACTGGGGCGCGATCGCGACCAACGCCCTGGTCGCCACCGAGGACTCGCCGTTCGCCAAGGTCGTCGTGATGGCGGTCCCGCCGCTCTCCTCGCTCGACGGGGTGCGCTCTCTCCGGGTGCTCGCCCGCCAGGCGCGGAACAGCTGGTACATCGGGTTCAACCGGCTCCCCTACCTGCCGGAGGCCACCTACGAACGCCTGGTGCGCAAGCTCTGGCGGGACTGGTCGCCCGGGTACGACGCCTCCGAGGACCTACCGGCGGTCCTGGCAGCGATGGCCGGGCCGGAGAACCGGCGCGCCGTGATCGGCTACTACCGGGCCCTGGTCAGCCCGTTCGGGCCGCCTGCGGCGTACCGGCGGTGGCGGGGCGCCGAGATGCGGCCCCCGTTGTCACCGCTGCTCTACCTGCACGGGGCCGACGACGGCTGCATGGACCTGCGGATGGCGTCGTACGCCGAGGCGAAGCTCCCCGCAGGCAGCACCATGACGGTGGTGCCGGACGCCGGCCATTTCCTCCAGCTCGAGCAGCCGGACGTCGTGAACGACCTGGTGCGCGCGCACCTGAACGGCTGAGCGGAGCTCCTAGGGGAGCAGCACGCGCGCGACGACGACGCGGGGCGGGAAGCGACTCGCGTCGGCCACGATCTCCAGCGACCGACGGCGGTCGAAGACCTCGGCCGCAACCAGGGCGGCGACGAACGCCACTGTCACGAAACCCATCACGATGAACACGGCGATCATGGCCCACACCTCCTTCGGCAGCATCACTGTGACGCGGCTCACTAGTTGTTCGGCACCGCAGCCCGATCGGCTTGGTCTGCTCCCCGACCCGGCGTCGAGGAGATAGCGTCGTGACGTGTCCCTCGACCCGCTCCGCCGCGCCGACTCCCGGCGTACCCAGGCCGAGCGCCGCGCCGACAGCGAGCAGCGCCTGATCCGCGCCTCGGTCGACCTGATCGTCGAGCAGGGCCTGGACAGCACGTCGTTGGCCGACATCGGCCGACGGGCCGGCGCGAGCCACGCGCTGGTCAACCACCGGTTCGGCAGCAAGGACGAGCTCGTCGACCGCATCATCGAGGAGGCGACTCGGTACTACGCCCGGGCGGCTCGCGAACGGATCGGCCGGAAGCAGGGACTCGACGCGCTCCTGGAGGTCTGCACCCTCTACCTCGACCTCGTCGAGGGCGAGGACCCGCTCGGCCGGGTGCACGTGGTGATGTGGAGCGAGGCGATCGCCCACACCGCCACCCGGAGACCGGCGCAGCTGGAGTGGGACCGCCAGTTCCGTGGGTTCCTGGCCGGGCTGATCGAGGACGGCATCGCCCAGGGCTCGATCCGGGCCGACGTACGGGCCGAGGAGACCGCACTGACCCTCGTCGGGGCCCTGCGCGGCGTGGCGATGCAGCTCCTGCTGGACGAGGGCATCGACCTGCCGGCCGCCCGGGCCGTGATCAGGTCGCTGGTCCTGACCGATTTGGCGCTCTAGCCGACGCGGAGCATCCGGTCGAGGTGGTCGAGCACCACCGCGCGGGACGACGCCACCGAACCCGCCTCCGGGTCGAGCATCAGCTGGAGGGCGACCCCCCGCAGCAGGCCCACGATGATCACCGCGGCCGCGTCCGGGTCGAGGTCCGGGCGGACGCTGCCGTCCTCGGTCCCGGCGACGACCATCGCTGCCAGGGACGAGCGGAACAGCCGGTCCCAGCTCGCGCGGTAGGGGCGCTTGCCCGAGCCGCCGGCGATGGCCTCGCTCCACACCACCAGGTGGACCCGGGCGACCGGGTCCGGTCCGTGCACGAGGTCGAGGTAGGTCTGGGCCACGGCCCGGATGGCGTCGGCCCCCTGGGCCGCCCCGACCCGGCCGACGGCCGAGGTGGTGAACATCCGGACGGCCTCGGTGTTGAGCCGCTCGATGAGGGCGTCCTTGGACCCGAAGCGCTGGTGCACCAGGCTGTGGCTGTAGCCCGCGCGACGACCGATCTCTGCCAGTGAGGCGCCTTCGATCCCGCGCTCCACGACGAGCTCGGCGGTGGCCCGGAGCAGTCGACCGTCGCTCTCGGCGCGCCGTTCCGCCTGGGTACGCCGAGGGCGCGTCTCGAGCGCAGCGGCAGTCGTGATCATCATCCCGGTCGCGAGATCAGGAACAGAGCCTGCAGGGGACGAGGCCCGTCATGTCCGCGACCGCGGTGATGTCCTCGCGTCCGGCGATCAGGTCGCAGTCCGGGCGGTGCGCGGTCTTGCCGCGACCGGCCACCACCAGGTCCGGGGCCACGGCGGCCGGGGCTGCTGCGGCTCGAGCCGGGGCTGCGGCAGCCGGGGCCGCGACCGGCGCTGCCACGGGCGCTGCGGCGTACGGCGCCGCCTCCGCGACCTTCTCGGTCCCGGTGACGGCTGCGAGCGCCCGCAGCGCGTCGGTCAGCTGCTGCTGGGCCTCACGCTGGTCCACGGCGATCCGGGCCAGCCAGGAGCCGAAGTACAGGAAGCCGCCGACGAAGGTGATGCCGAGGCCGAGGGCGCCGCCGGAGAGCAGGTACGGCAGCTGGTCGTACTCGTACGGCGTGTTCGCGATCCCGTACCAGCCGAGGCCGATGACCACCAGTCCGCTGGGCAGCAGCACCGCACCGGCGTAGAAGAGCACCGTCTGCAGCAGCTGGGCCGAGTTGCCCTTGAGCGGCGCAACCCCGGTGCCGCTACCGTCGCGGGACGCCGCCCGCGGCATGCTGTGCCGCTCGGTAGCGCCGGCGCCGGTGGTCTCGGTGCTCCCCGAACCCGTGACGGGGGCCTCGTTGGTGCTGGTGGTCTCGGTGACGGTGGTCATCGCTATGCCTTCCTGAGGTCGGGGATGCCGGCCTGGAGGCCGTGGGCGCACGTGCTGGCAGCGCCGAAGAGCAGACTGCCGGCGTTGCGGATGTACCAACCTGCTCCCAGTGCCAGGGCGAGCCCGGCGAGCAGCATCCACATCGGGGTGCTACCCAGGGGCGGGAGCCCCGGGATGTCGGAGAGCGGGTTGACAGGGGTGCTGACCGTCGGCGTCTCGGCGCCCGCGACCGGCGGGAGCTCATCGATGGGCCCACCCGGGATCGGGACCTCTCCGCCGGTCTCGCCCCCGGTGATGTCGGTCGGCGGCACGGTGACCTCGTCCACCGGGGTCTCCGGGAAGTCGATACCGGCGATGGTGCTGGCCTCGGCGTACGAGGAGCCCAGGACGATGCTGATCTTGGGTGCGGCCTCACCCAGGGCGATGATCAAGCCCTTGAGGATCGAGGACTGTCCGGGGAACTCGACGTCGGCGAGCAGCTCGGCCAGCGGCAGCTTCGGGAACAGGGCCCGCAGCGGCTTGGTGTCGATCCCGATCCGCAGACCCTCCGCGGAGATCTTGCCGGTCGCGCCGTCCTTGGTCTGCACGACCTTGCCCGGCTCGATGCTGATGCCGAGCATCGCGAGCGCCTTGACGCCGTCGTCCGGGAGACCAGGGATCGGGGTCTTCTTTCCGGTCGCGACGAAGCCGTCGCCGGTGTAGGCGAACTTCTGACCGGCGATCGTCATACCGCCGATGTTCACGTCGCGGGTGATCTTGGCGCCCCCGGCGATGTTGGAGGAGACCTTGGAGACCACCTCGACACCGGTGAGCTTCACGAGCCCGGCCAGCAGGGCGATGCTGCCCAGGCGGCTGGTCGCGGTCGCGCTGACCGCGTCGCCCGCGGGGTCGTAGGTGGTCGAGGAGATCGACTCCATCCCCCCGGCGTTGATCAGCAGGGCGAGCGGCCCGAGCGGGCTGGCGGACGGCGGCGGTTCGCCGGGACCGGCCGTCTCGGAGCCGCCGGTCAGGAACCCACCGAGAGCGGCGAGGTCACCGGAGGTGAGCGCGTCCAGCGGGTTCGCCGGGGCGGTCCCGTCGCCGGTGTCGCCCTGGGCGACGTCGCCGGAGGTGCCGTAACCGACCTTGGCGGTCGCTGACTTGTCGTTGGTGATGACCTTGCCGGTGTTGCCCGGGAAGAACTCCTGGGTGGCCGAGGCGTTCTCGCCCGGCGACGCGGCGTTGATCTGGGCCGGGTACCCCCCGTCGGTCAGCACCAGGAGCGGTTCGGGCAGACCGAGCTGCTCGCCGAAGGTCTTCAGGCCCTCGCCGACCGCGTCGCCGGGCCACAGGGCCGAGGCCCGCGCCGAGCCGGTGGGACCGGAGGTCCCGTTGACCCGGGTGTAGGAAAAGTTCATCTCGAACTGCGGGTCCGACGGGATCGGGATCGCTTTCTCCTGGACCTCCAGGCGCAGCGGCGTCGCCACCGCGGCCGTCGTGAATCCGGCGAAGTCCGGGGCTGCCTGAGCCGCGGTCATCGCCGCGCCGCTGCCGGCGGTCAGCAGCCCGAGGACGAGGATCCCGGAAGCGACGCGCTTGCTGCGTCGGCTCGCGGTCTCGACCCGCCGGGCGACGGTCTTGTCGTACAACGTCTTGTCATTGCCTGTGTATGAACATTGTGCGCAGGTCATGCGACACCCCCCAGGATCACGTCAGCCATGATCTCGTTGATCTCGTCCGGTTCCCCGGTTGCGACGACCTTCCCTCCGGTCATCACCGCTGCGTAGTCGGAGACACGCAGCGCTGTTCGTGCGAACTGCTCGACCACGAGGATCGAGACACCTGATTCGGCGATCTTCGCCACGGTCTCGTAGAGCTCGTCGACGATCAGCGGCGCGAGGCCCATCGAGAGCTCGTCGAGGAGCAGCAGCGCCGGGTCCGAGGCGAGGGCCCGCGCCATCGCGAGCATCTGCTGCTCGCCGCCGGACATCGTGCCGGCGAGCTGGTAGCGACGCTCGTGCAGCCGCGGGAAGTAGGTGTACGCCGCGTCGAAGACCGCGTCCGGGGCCACCCCGGCGTACGACATCAGCAGCAGGTTCTCCTCCACCGACAGGTTCGGGAAGACGCTGCGGCCCTCGGGGATGGTGGTCAGGCCGAGCCGGGCCAGGTCGTCGGCCTTCGCGCCGGTGACGTGCACGCCACCGAGGTGGATGTCGCCGGAGGTCTGCACCATCTGGCCGCTGATCACCTTCAGCAGCGTCGACTTGCCGGCGCCGTTGGGACCGAGCAGCGCGACCACCGCGCCCTTGGGCACGGTCAGGTTCACCCCGCGCAGGACCTCGATCCGGCCGTACGCGGCGTGCAGGTCGACGACGTCGAGGATCGGAACGCTCATGCGGTCACCGCCGGGATCGTCATGGTCTCGGCGCTTGTGCCGGGTTCGGCGGGGGCCTCGTCGGAGTAGCCCAGGTAGGCCTTCTGGACCACCGGGTTCGCCCGGATCTCCGGCGGGGTGCCCTGGGCGATGATCGTGCCGAAGTCGAGGACGTGGATCGTGTCGCAGACCCCCATCACGAGGTCCATGTCGTGCTCGACCATGAGCACGGTCCGACCCTCCGAGGCGAGGTCCTTGAGCAGGTCGCCGAACGCCCCGGTCTCGGACTCGTCGAGGCCGGAGGACGGTTCGTCGAGGAGCAGCAGCCGCGGGTCGACCGCCAACGCCCGGGCCAGCTCCAGGAGCCGCGCGGTGCCGGTGGGAATCGAGTCGGCGCGCTCCGCGGCGTACTCGGTGATGCCGACGCGCTCGAGCAGCTGCGCGATCTCGGCGTCCGCGCTGCCGTCGACGGCGCGGAGCAGCCCGCGGACCCCGTCGTGGATGTCCAGTGCCACCCGGACGTTGTCCTCCACGGTCAGCGACCCGAAGGCCTCCAGCCGCTGGAACGTCCGGCCGATGCCGCGCTTGGAGCGGCGGTGCACCGGCATCCGGGTGATGTTCTTGCCGTCGAGCACGACACGACCCGACGTCGGCGTCTGCAGACCGGTGATCACGTTGAAGCAGGTGGTCTTGCCGGCGCCGTTGGGCCCGATCAGGCCGGTGATGGTGCCTTCCTCGACCTCGAAATCGGCATGGTTGACGGCGGTCACGCCACCGAACTGGACGACGACGTCGTCAACGTGCAGCAACGGCATCCGAGTCCACCTCCTCGTTCTCCTCGGCAGCGGTACGGACCTCGTCCTGGCCGTCGGAGGGCGCAGGGCCCCCGTCCGGGTCGTCGTCCGAGCCCCGGCCCGCGATGCGCTTGCGCGCGCCACCGCCCTGGTCCCGGACCTTGAGCGCCATCCCCGGGAACCGGTCCGCGAGGAACGGGAACACCGTCCCCTGGACGAAGACCGGGAACCGGAAGAGCTTGTTGGCCAGTCCGTTCGGGTCGCGGCCGATCACGATCGCGCCGACACCGAGGACGATGAACAGGATGCTCTGCATCGACGGGCTGTTGGCCAGCGGGCCCGGCAGGTAGTTCAGCAGCATCAAGAAGGTGCCGCCGAAGAGGGCGCCGGTCACCGAGGTGACACCCCAGACCACCGCGCAGAGCAGGAGCAGCAGGCTCTTGAAGAAGATGAAGTCCTCGGACCCGACGGTGCCGCGCAGCCCGGCGAAGAGTGCTCCGGCGAGACCGGCGATGCCGGCCGAGCCGGCGAAGATGCCGACCCGCACCCAGCGCAGGTCCAGGCCCAGCGTTCCGCAGGCTGCCTGGCTGTCGCGCGCTGCCACCAGCACGCGCCCGAGGCGGCCGCGCCGGATCGCCACCACGAGGAGCGCGATCAGGACGAAGAAGACGGCCATCAGCACGGTGTACGCGCCGGTGTCGTCGATCTTGGTGCCGAAGATCGAGAGGCGCTCCGCTTCCAGCGGGTTGTTGAACTCGAAGGCCAGCGACGACTGGAAGACGATCTTGTCCATCAACTGCCCGAAGGCCAACGTCGCGAGCGCGAGGTAGAGGCCGGTCAGCCGAAGCACCGGGATCGCCACCATGGCACCCACGGCGGCAGCAATCACGACCGCGACCAGGAGGCCGAAGAGGTTCGGCTGGTCGACCTTCGCGTAGGCGACCGCGCCGACGCCGGCGAAGGTGAACTGCGCCAGGGAGACGTAACCGCCGTACCCGGTCAGCAGCACCAGCGAGAGCATCACGATGCCGTACGTCGCCGCGGTGCCGATGAGGATCAGGTCCGAGGTCGCCAGCCCGACGGACATCACCACCACGCCGAGGATCAGTCCGCCGCCCCAGAGAGCCGAACGGCCGAGCGTCGGGACCGGTGCCGAGACGATGCCCTTGACCTGCCCGATCCGGAGCGGCGCCTGCGGGAGCAGCACCAGGATCGCGAACAGGAACAGCGTCGGTACGACGGCCGGGAGCCCGGTGAACTTGTCGCCGAAGGGGATGTACTGCAGGTAGCCGACCACGTAGGACTGCCCAAGGCCGAGCCCCATCGCGCCGAGGTAGGTCATCGGCAGGTTGGTCAGCTTGCCGAGCATGGCGGCGGCGTACGCCGAGATGACCAGCAGGGTGAGGTCGAAGTACTGCAGACCGATGACCGGTGCCAGCAGGATGCCGGCGAGGGCCGCCAGCGAGGTGCCGACCGCCCAGGCGAGGGCGGCGACGATGTCCGAGCGGCCGCCGTACAGGCTGAGCAGCTCGGGGTTGTCGACGCTGGCCCGCATCGCGGTACCGACCCGGGTCCGGGCAAGCAGTACGTACAGACCGATCGCGACGACCACCGACAGGACCACCGTGATGATCTGCTGCCAAGTGATGATCACCCCACCGAGGCGGATCAGCTTGTCCGGGTAGAACAGCGGAATCGAGCGAGCGGCCGGCTTCCAGATCTGCTGGGCCAGGCCGATCAGCGTCACCAGGATGCCGACGGTGACGACCAGCGAGACCCCGACCGGGGCACTACCGAGGCCGCGGGTGACGACGCGCTGGATGAAGACGCCGGTCAGCGGCGCGATGATGACGAGCACCAGGAACAGCGAGAGCCAGACCGGGAGCCCCTGCTTCTGGGAGAAGTCCCAGTAGAGGAAGGCGAACACCATGCCCACGGCGCCGTGGGCGATGTTGAACACCCGGGTGGTGCTGTAGGTCAGGACCAGACCGCCGGCAGCGATCGCGTAAGCAGCACCGGTGAAGATCCCGATGACGGTGTAGGAGAGAAAGGCGGTCACCCGGTCACCGGCCGACGCTTGCGCCGTTGCACATGTACCGGGTGCTCCCCAGGGGGACGAACTTGCCGCCCTTGACCTGGAGGAACCTGATGCACGAGGGCGAGTGCTTGCCACCGACGTCCATCGGTCCGTGCATGCCGCCACCCTTCCAGTCCCGGACCCCCTTGATGCTGGCCGTCAGCGACGCCCGCGTCAGCTTGCCGCCGAGGGCCTGGGCCCTCTCGACGAAGAGCTTGGAGGCCGACCAGGCGAATTCGCCGAAGAAGGTCGGCGTGGATCCTGGCGAGACCTGCTGCAACCACTGCTTGTAGAGGTTCAGCTCGGGCTGGCTCTCCTCGAGCGGGGTGAAGTTGATGTACATGAACGCGCCCTCGACCGCGGTGCCGCCGGTCTTGAGGAAGTTCTGGTCGTAGACCGAGGGGTCGAAGAGGCGCACCTGCGGCTTGAAATCGGCCGACTGCATCGCCTGGGCGAGGCGGACCGACTGCTGGTAGGCGCCGATGAACTGGACCCACTCGACGCCCTTGCTCTTCATCTGCTGCACGTACGGCCCGTAGTTGAAGTCCGCCACGTCGATACCGGCGGTGTAGAGGAACTTCATGCCCCGCTGCTCCTCGACCTTCTGCTGGGACCGCGCGTTCTCCGCGGCCGCACCGGCGTTGAGGTAGAGGAACGCCGCCTTCTGGCTCGCGGCTTTGTAGTTCTTGACGAAGAAGTCCGGGACCGCGTTGGAGAACTCGTTCTTGCCGGTCGCCTGGGCGCCGAAGCAGGTGCTGCAGTCGTTTCGCTTGCCGGTGACCGAGGCGGTCCGGATGTCCGGGAGACCGCAGCCCTGGGCCGTGGCAGCCCCGCCGGAGTCGAAGGCCGACATCGAGCCGACCGCGGCGAAGACGGACTCGCAGAGCTTCTGGTACGACTGCTGGTCGGCGCCGGCGTCGGTGCGCGAGTCCAGCGTGGAGAGCTCGAGCTTGCGCCCGCAGATGCTCGAGGTGCGGTTGAAGTACGCGACGTACGCGCGGGTGGCCTTCTGAGCGGCCTCGAAGAGACCCGGGACCGGGCCGCTGATGTCGGAGGAGTTGCCGATCTTGATGACCGAGTCCGTCATCCCCGGACCGTTCTTGAAGCCGGCGCAGGACGCGGCCTTCACACCGGGGAGGGCGACCTTGCCGCCGCCACCGCCGCCACCGCCTGAGCTGGCGGGCGCGTCCGGGTCACCGGCGGCCGGGGCTCCCGGAGCACCCGGGTCGGCCGGCGTACCGGTCGTCGGGTCGATCGGGTCGCCGGTGGCCGGGTCGATGACCGCGCCGCCCGTACCGCCGGCTACGCCACCGGCGTTGCCGGAGATGGCTTCGTTGGCTGCTCGGACGTCCTTGGGGTCGAGGGAAGAGCCCCCGCAGGCGGTCGTCACGGCCAGCGCGAGCGCCATCGCTCCGATCCCCAGCAGTCGACGGGTCCGTACGGACCTCTCCACGCTTTGCACAGCCGAACTCCTGACGCCAGTTCTTCCCGGTGAGGACGAACAGAAAGTAGATGTTCATCACATAACTGCACAAGAGCCGAGAAGTTACTTCCTGGAACGTGTTCTATTCCACGTCGGAGGCCACGGAGGAGGAATCGAGCGTAAACGGGCCGAATCGGGACGGCGACCGCCCACCTGGTGAGATCGGGCTGGAGACGCTTCCACTGATATCGTCCAGCCGACCCGATACCTGCGGAGAGCGAACGTTTTGGCACCGAATTCCCCGGCCCGACGCCGCACGCCGTGGGTCGTTGCCGCACTCTGCGTGCTCGCCGCGGTCCTCGTCGCCCTCAGCCCGTCGTTCGGGCGCGCGGAGCCCACCGGTGAGTACCGGCCGCCGCTTCCCGCAGACGCCTTGACGAACGGCTGCTACCCGCTGCCCGAGGGGGTCGAGTTCGACTTCTCCTACCAGGTCCGCAGCGACGGGGACGTCGGCGGACGCCGCCAGCTGGTGATCCAGTACAACCTGATCGACCGCGACGAGGCGCTGGAGGCGGCCAGGCGCGCGTTCGAGCGCGCCGGCTTCGAGGAGGACCGGGACCCCCTGGTCAGCGTCTACTACGCCGGCCGTGACGACGTCCGGATGGCGACCCTCACCCGGGGGAGCGAGACCGTCAGGGTCCTGGCGATCCCGATGGTCCCGCTCGCCGACGACCAGATCGTGCGCGGGACCCTCCAGCTCGACCTCCCCGTCATCGAGCGCCAGACCGACGACCCGATCTGCTCCGACGTGGAGTCGACCAAGCGCTTCGCCGAGGCAGACCAGTGACCCGGCAGAGCATCCGGGATGCCTGGGCCGGCGCCTCGAGGGGAACCCGGATCCTGCTCGCACTCGTGGCGTTGCACGTGCTCGTCAAGCTGCTGCTGTTCACGCTGGTCAAGGACATCGCGGTCTGCTGCGACCAGGTCGCCTACGACGACGGCGCGAAGGCGCTCTCGAACTTCGTCCGCGACCTCGTCGGCGGCGGGCCGGTGCAGGTCGCCGAGCTGCAGCGGAACCTGGTCGGCGGCGGTTGGTTCACCCCGGGCAGCAGCATCATGCTGACCCCGCTCTACCTTCTCGACCCGGACGCCGGCACCACCGCGGTCCGCGCCTACCTCGGCGCCTTCAGCACGCTCCTGCTGCTGTTCACCGCGTACCGCGTCCGGCGCGTCCTCGGCGACCTGTACGCCGCCATCCTGCTGGCCGTCCCCGGCCTGGTCCCGATGTACCTGCTGTTCTCGTTCTCGGCCTGGGGCGACCTGATCGCCGGCCTGCTCTGCACCCTCCTGCTGATGGAGCTGATCACGCTGCTGCGGACGCTGGTCGCGGGCGAGGCGCCGAGCGCCGGCGCCGGCTTCCGCTTCGGGCTTGCAGCGATCGCGGTCGTCTACGCCCGCTCGAGCACCTCGTTGCTGGTGGTCGGGATGGGTGTCGTGCTCGGCGTGACCGCGCTCCTGTTGCTGCGCGGACGCGGCCGGGTGCAGGCAGTGCTGTCGTTCGGCCTCGCTGCCGTCACCTTCCTGGCAATCCTGGCGCCGTGGTCGGTCTTCGCCTCCAAGACCCTGGACGCCCGGGTGCTCACCACGACCACCGTCCCGATCGTGCTGGCCAACACCTTCGGGGACCGCGACCGGGTCTGCTTCTCCCGGTGCGACCCGGTCCAGGACCCCGGCTCGATCCGCGGCAACATCTGGTTCCCCCCGATGCAGTACAGCCGCGAGGTCGCGCGCGCGACCGGGGAGAGCGAGGTCCTGGTCGAGAAGCAGATGTGGACCTACACCCGCCCCTCGGTCTCCGCGAGCAGCTTCGCCGAGGACGTGATCGACAACTTCGGGCGGTACGCCGCCATCCCGGCCTCGTTCGCGCGCCTGCTGATCCCGGCCGACGCCGAGGGCGGGCCGGCCTACTGGGCGATCGTGATCAGCACCTACGCCGGCTGGGGGCTCCTCTTCCTCGGCGGCGGGGCTCTCCTCCTCGTCGTCGTACGCCGCTCGACGGACCACCAGGTGATCAGCCTGATGACCACGCTGGCCCTGGGCTCCCTCTTCACCCAGCCGTTCGTGCACGTGGGGACGGGTCGGTACTGGACGACCGCTGCCCCGCTGCTCGCGATCGCGCTGGGGCTGATCGTCGTCCTGCTGGACGCCCGCCGGACTAATCCCCGTTTCGCCGGGGGTTCGGCGACAATGACTCCAGCCACCGCCAGCGCGACCGCCGTCGTAGCCCCGGCCGTGGTCAACCGCTGGTTGACCGTGGCCCAGGCCGTGCTGGCAGCCGTGACCGTCCTGGTCGTGGTCGCCGTACTGGCCCTCGGCCTCACCTGAGAACCGCTCGAACAGAAGGAGCCCCATGACCGGGCCTGTGGACCCCTCGACCGACGAGACCGGCGATCGCCGGTTGGTGGCGTACGTGCTGCCGGTCTACGAGGAGGAGGAGAACATCAGCGTCTTCCACGCCGCGATGGTCGCCGCAACCGACACCCGGCCCGACCTGGAGTTCGAGTTCATCTACGTCAACGACGGCAGCAAGGACGCCTCCCTGGAAGGCTTGCTGGGCCTGCGCGAGCACGACCCCCGGGTGACGGTGCTGAGCCTGGCCCGCAACTGCGGCCACCAGATCGCCGTCACCGCCGGGATGGATGCCGCCGGTCACGCCGACGCGGTGATCGTGATGGACACCGACCTCCAGGACCCGCCGCGGGTGAGCCTCGAGATGATCGAGCGCTGGGAGGACGGCATCGACGTCGTCTACGCCCAGCGCCGCAGCCGCAAGGACGGACCGTTCAAGCGGGCCACGGCGTACGGGTTCTACTGGGTGCTGGACCGGCTGGCCTCCATCGACATCCCGCGCAACGTCGGCGACTTCCGGCTGATGGACTCCCGCGTCGTCGCCGAGGTCAGCCGCTACCGCGAGAAGGACCGGTTCCTGCGCGGCATCGTCGCCCACGTGGGCTTCGTCCAGGAGGCGCTGCTCTTCGACCGCGACGAGCGGCACGCGGGCGAGACCGGCTACCCGCTGCGCAAGATGCTCTCCTTCGCGGCCAGCGGCATCGTCGGCTTCTCCACCACCCCGCTGCGGATGATCTCCCGGCTCGGATACGTGATCTCCGCGTTCAGCGTGCTGCTGGCGGCGTACGTCTTCGGGGTGCGGGTCTTCAACCCCGAGGACTCCGTGCCCGGGTGGGCGTTCCTCGGCGTCGGCATGTTCCTGCTCAGCGGGATCCAGCTGATCATGATGGGGGTGATCGGCAGCTACCTCGGCCGGGTGTACGTCGAGGCCCAGGACCGTCCGCTCTACGCGCTCGCCCTGGTCGCCCGCGGCCAGCAGCCGACCGCGCGCCGTACCGACCGGGGTGCGTCCTGATCCGGACAGCGCTCAAGTTCGGCGGGGTCGGGGTGATCAACACCGCGATCGACACCGGCCTGTTCCTGCTGCTGCACGACCGGTTCGGGGTCTTCACCGCGAACCTGCTCTCGACCAGTGCCGGGATGACCTTCAGCTTCATCGTCAACGGTCTCTTCACCTTCCGCGCCGAGAGGCTGACGGTGCGGCACGCCGCCACGTTCCTCGCCACGACCGGCCTGACGATGTGGGCCGTCCAGCCGGTGGCGATCCACCTGCTGCTCGGGGTCGTCGACGAGCTGCTGGTCGCCAAGCTCGGCTCGATCGCGATCTGCTTCGTCCTGAACTTCCTCGCCTACCGGCTGGTCGTCTGGCCGACGGAGAGCCCGCCGGTCAGCGAACCGCTGGACGAGCAGGCCTGAGGTCGTGACGCTCGAGGCGCCGGTGCAGGTCGTCGCGATCCACCTCGCCCCCGGACGCCGGCTCGCGGTGAAGTCCGTCGAGCGGGTGCAGGCCGAGGCGGGCCGTGGTCTGGTCGGCGACCGCTACCACGGGACCCGGCACCGGCACGTGACCGTGCAGTCGCGGGCACAGCTCACCGAAGCCGCCGGGATCCACGGCACGCCGATCCCGGACGCGGGCACCCGGCGCAACATCACCGTGTCGCACGGCGAGGTCCCGAGCACCCCCGGGACCCGGATCCGGATCGGCGACGTGCTGCTCGAGGTCGTCCGGATCGCCGCACCGTGCAAGCTCCTCGACGACACCCTGGGCCCCGGTGCCCAGGCAGCGCTGCGCCGCCGGGCCGGAACGGTCTTCCGGGTGCTGGAGTCCGGGACCATCAGCACCGGCGACGACGTGGTCGTCGACTCCGGTCAGCTCTTCTGACCGAGCTTCCGCTGCTTGGCGATGAACTTCACCGATGCCTTCTGGGTCACCGCCGGCGCGAGGCGCTGGAGCAGGTAGGCCATCCGCGCCTGGACCGGTTCGACGACCAACGCCTCGCCGGCGACGACTGCCGCGAGCACCCGGGCCGCGAGCACGTCGGGATCCACGGGTTTCCGGATCCCCTGCCCCTTGAGGAAGTAGTCACGGCCACGGATCCGGCCGAACTGGCCCTTGTCGAGGATCGGCGTGTTCACCGCGGCCGGGCAGATCGCGGTGACCCCCACGCCGTACGCGGCGGCTTCCGAGCGGAGCGCGAGGGAGAGCCCGACGACCGCGTGCTTGGTCATCACGTACGACGTCAGCAGCCCGGCCGCCATCAGGCCGCCCATGGACGCGGTGTTCACGATCGCGCCGCCACCCTGGGAGATCATCACCGGGTACGCCGCCGCGACGCCGTGCACGACGCCGCGGATGTTGACGTCGATGATGGTGTCCCACTGGGTCAGCGTCAGGTCCTGGGTCTCGCCGATCAGGCTGATCCCCGCGTTGTTGAACATCAGGTCGAGGCGGCCGTGCTCGCCGACGACCTCGTCGACGAGGGCCTGGACGGACGCGGCGTCGGTGACGTCGAGCCGGACCCCGCGGGCGGAGCCGGAGCCGGTCAGGTTCGCGGCGACCTTCTCGGCAGCAGGGCCGTCGAGGTCGGCCAGGACGACGGTCGCTCCCGCGCTGACGAGCGCGGCGCCGAGAGCGGCACCGATCCCGGAGCCGCCACCGGTCACGATCGCGGTACTCCCGACGAAGGCTCCCGGGGGCGGGCCCTGCTGCTTGCGGCGGCTCATCCGAACGCCTTCATGACCAGACCGTGCAGGTCGGGGTAGCGCTGCAGGTGCGCTCCCCCGTTGATGTCGATGTTCTCCCCGGTGATCCAGGCAGCGTCGTCGGAGAGCAGGAAACGGAGTACCGCCGCGATCTCGGACGGCTCGCCGCTCCGGCCCAGCGGGGTGTTCTCCAGGTAGCTGTCGCGGACCCCGGGGATGTCCATCGCCGGAGCCGTCAGCGGGGTGACGACCAAGCCGGGCGAGACCGCGTTGACCCGGACCTTGCGCGCGGCGAGCTCGAGCGCGGCGACCTGGGTGAGCATCACCAGGCCGGCCTTGGCGGAGCAGTAGGCCACCATCCCGGTGCCCGGCTGACGGGCGTTCAGCGAGGAGAGCGAGATCAGCGAGCCGCCCTCGACGACCCGGGAGCCGGCGTGCTTGAGGACCAGGAACGCGCCGGTGAGGCAGACGTCGACGACCCGCCGGAACTCGGCTGCGTCGTGGTCGACGACCAGGCTCAGCGTGCTCACCCCGGCGCAGTTCACAACGCCGTGGAAGGTGCCTGCGCCCTCGAAGAGGGCGATCACCGACTCCTCGTCGGCGACGTCGACCGCTGCCGCGGTGTGCGCGCCACCGAGCTCGGCCGCCCGGGCGGTCGCGGCTGCGGCGTCGATGTCGGCGACCACCACCCGGTCGCCCTGGGCCGCGAGCGCCTGCGCGGTCGCCCACCCGATGCCGGAGGCTCCTCCGATGACCACGACGGTGCGTACTGATCCGCTGCTCATGCCTTCTCCTGACAGACGTCTACTTTGATTGACACGTGTCAAACCTAACGCCTAAAGTGGCCCACGTCACCCCTGACTTTCCCGACGCACCGACCCACCGGAGGCCCCGTGTCCCTCTCGACCAGCCCGACGCCCCGAGACTCCGCCCGGCCGACGACCGCGATCATCGGCGCCGGCATCAGCGGTCTGACCACCGGCAAGATGCTCGCCGACTACGGGGTCCCCTACACCTGCTTCGAGTCCTCCGACCGGATCGGCGGCAACTGGGCCTTCGGCAACCCCAACGGGCACAGCAGCGCCTACCGGTCGCTGCACATCGACACCTCCAAGGAACGCCTCTCGTTCCGGGACTTCCCGATGCCCGACCACTACCCGGACTTCCCGCACCACACCCAGATCAAGGACTACCTGGAGTCCTACGCCGAGGCCTTCGACCTGAAGAAGAACATCGAGTTCACCAACGGCGTCCAGCACGCCCGGCGGCTGGAGGGCGGTGGCTGGGAGATCCTCGACCAGGCCGGGACCACCCGGAGCTTCGACCACCTCGTCGTCGCCAACGGCCACCACTGGGACCCGCGGTTCGCCGACTTCCCCGGGGAGTTCACCGGGGTGGCGATCCACTCGCACCACTACATCGACCCGAAGGCTCCGCTCGACTTCTTCGGCCAGCGGATCCTCGTGGTCGGCCTGGGCAACAGTGCCGCGGACATCGCGGTCGAGCTCTCCTCGAAGTCTCTGCAGACCACGGTGGCGCTCTCGACCCGGTCCGGCGCCTGGATCGTGCCGAAGTACGTCTACGGCAAGCCCGCCGACACGATGTACCGCACGACGCCGTACCTGCCGCTCTCCTGGCAGCGCAAGATCATGCAGCTGGCCCAGCCGATGAACGGCTCGAACGGCGCGCTCTACGGGCTCAAGGAGCCGAACCACAAGTTCTTCGAGGCGCACCCGACCCAGTCGGTCGAGCTGCCGCTCCGTCTCGGCTCGGGCGACGTGATCCCGAAGCCCAACATCTCGCTGCTCGACGGCACCCGGGTGCACTTCGAGGACGGCACCAGCGACGAGTTCGACATCATCGTCTACGCCACCGGCTACAACATCACCTTCCCCTTCTTCGACCCGGACTTCCTCAGCGCGCCCGACAACCACCTGCCGCTGTTCAAGCGGATGTACAAGCCCGGGATGGAGGACCTCTCCTTCGTCGGGTTCGCCCAGTCGACCCCGACGCTCTTCCCGTTCGTCGAGTGCCAGGCCCGTCTGGTCGCGGCGCACCTGATCGGCGAGTACGCGTTGCCGAGCATCGGTGAGATGGAGCGGGTGATCGCGGCGGACGAGGCCAAGTACGTCGGTCACGTGCTGAAGACGGCCCGGCACACCCAGCAGGTCGACTACTTCATCTACGAGCACGACCTCCGTGCCAAGGAGATCCCGGCCGGACGCGCCCGGGCCCGGGCCCAGCACCGCGACCCCGTCCCGGCCGGCCGATGACCGAGGCGGTGACCGTCTCCGGGGGCGACGCCTGGAACAGGCTGGTCGACCGCCGGGCCTCCGGTCGCGGCGACACCCGTCGGGACGCCCTGCTGGCGGCGTTCGACGAGCTCCTGCGCGAGCAGAGCCTGGACCAGGTGAACGTCGCGGAGATCTCGAACCGCGCCGGGGTGACCCGCTCGGCGTTCTACTTCTACTTCGAGAACAAGGCCGTCGCGGTGCTCGCGCTGATGCAGGGCCTGTACGACGCCGCCGCCGAGGCCAACGAGCTGCTGATCAAGGCGGAGGGCGACGCCGAGACCCGGATCCGTTCCGCGATCACACTGCTCTTCGACTCGGTGGACCAGACCCCGCACACCTACCGGGCGCTGCTCGAGGCGCGTGCCGCGAGCACCGGCGTACGGCAGATGTGGGACGCGGGTCGCGCCGACTTCGCCGGCGTCATCGCCGGGATGATCGGCACCGAACGGGCCGCCGGCCGGGCGATCGACGGCCCGGACGCCGCCGCGCTCGCCTCGGTCCTCCTCGACCTCAACGACCACGCCCTCGAGCGGCACTCGCTGGGCTCCGGCCCACCGCGCGCGGAGCACGTCGACGCGATCACCTTCCTCTGGCTCAGCTCGATCTACGGCACACCTCACCACCACGGGAGCAACGCATGACCCGCCACACCCTCACCTTCGATTCGGCCGGCACCTCGTGCGAGGCCTGGCACTACGAGGCCGCCCACGACGCGCTCGCCAGCGCGGCCGGTCGTCCCGTCGTCGTGATGGCCCACGGCCTGGCCGGCACCAAGGACTCCGGTCTCGAACCGTTCGCGGGCGCCTTCGCCGCAGCCGGTCTGGACGTGTTCCTCTTCGACTACCGCGGCTTCGGCGCGAGCGCCGGCGAGCCGCGCCAGACGGTCTCCCTCGATGACCAGGTCGAGGACTACCGCGCCGCCATGCGGGCTGCCGCGGCCCTGCCCGGCGTGGACGGGAACCGGCTGGTCCTGTGGGGGGTCTCCCTCTCCGGCGGACACGTGCTCTGCGCCGGTGCCGACCGCCCGGACGTCGCCGCCGTCGTCTCCCTGATCCCGATGGTCGACGGCATCGCCGCCGGTCGGCACGCCCTGGCGACCCACACGCCGGCCGAGCTGGCCCGAGCAACCGCTCTCGGCGTCCGCAGCAGGATGGGCCGCAAGCGCGGCCGGGCGCCGCTGATGATGCCGGTCGTCGGCAGGCCTGGCGACCTGGCGACCTTCACGCTGCCCGGCGCGCTAGAGGACTACCTGGCGATCGCCGGCCCCACCTGGCGCAACGAGATCGCCGCCGACGTCGGCCTCGAGCTGAGCAGCCGAAAGCCGCAGGCAGCAGCAGCCCGGGTCACCGCGCCGCTGCTCGTCCAGATCGCCGACTTCGACCAGAGCGCTCCCCCGCAGGCAGCGGCCAAGGCCGCCTTCAAGGGAAAGGCCGAGGTCCGCCACTACCCGTGCGACCACTTCGACGTCTTCGCCGGCAAGCCCTGGCACGAGCCCGCGGTCGAGCACGCCGTGGCCTTCCTGACCCGGCACCTGCAGGTCGGGAAGCGCGCTGCCGCGCCCGAGGACAGGCTCACCCAGCCCCCGCTGGTTGAGCCTGTCGAAACCCCCGCCGGTTGAGCTTGTCGAAACCCCCGCCGGTTGAGCCCGACCAAACCCCCGCCGGTTGAGCCCGACCAAACCCCCGCCGGTTGAGCCCGACCAAACCCCCGCCGGTTGAGC
>JBKJIR010000007.1:0-78291 GCA_046598495.1 Marmoricola sp.
CGCCGTCGTCGTCGGGGCGGCGCTGCTGGTGTGCCGGTGGGTCGGGATCGCGCTGCGCCTGCGGCCGGTGCTCGGCCTGCTCGCGCTCCTCGCCTTCGTCGTGCTGGCCCGCCCCGAGCCGTCGGTCCTGCGCGCCGGCGCCATGGGTGTCGTCGGCCTGCTGGCGCTCGGCGCCGGGACCCGCGCGCAGGCAGCACCCGCGCTGTGCGCCGCCGTCCTCGGGCTGGTGCTCGTGTCACCGGACCTCGCCGCCCAGCCGGGGTTCGCCCTGTCGACCCTCGCCACGGCAGGGCTGCTCGTGCTCGCGCCGGTGTGGCGGGACCGGCTCTCCCGCCGGCTGCCGCGCTGGCTCGCCGAGGCCGTCGCCGTCCCGGCCGCCGCCCAGGTGATGTGCACACCGGTCGTCGTCGCACTGTCCGGGTCGGTCGGGTTGCTCGCCGTACCCGCCAACCTCCTCGCCGTGGTGTCGGTCGCGCCGGCGACGGTCCTCGGCGTCCTCGCTGCCCTCGTCGCCCCGGTGTTCCTCCCGCTCGCGCAGGGCTTCGCGTGGCTGGGTTTCGTGCCGACCTGGTGGCTGGTCACCCTCGCCCACACCGGCGCGGCCCAACCCGGGGCAGGTACGTCGTTGCCGGCCGGCTGGACGGGCGCGGGCCTGTCCCTGCTGCTGCTCGCTGCCCTGGCCGTGCTGCTCAGCCGACCCGCGCTGCGCCGCGTGGCGGCCGCCACGGTCGTCGGTGTCGTCGTCGCCGTGGGCACGCTCGTCGTCGTGCGACCGGGTTGGCCCCCACCGGGCTGGCTGGTCGTGTCGTGCGACGTGGGCCAGGGCGACAGCTACGTCGTGCGCCTCGACACCGGTGTTCTGGTGGTCGACGCTGGCCCCGACCCGCGCCCGGTCGACCGCTGCCTGCGCCGGTTGGGGGTGCAGCAGGTGGCGCTGCTCGTGCTGACGCACCTGCATGCCGACCACGTCGAGGGCGTCCCGGGCGTGCTGCGCGGGCGGCAGGTCGGTGAGGTGCAGATCGGTCCGCTCGACGAGCCGGCGGTCGAGCGCGAGCGGCTGCTCGGTTGGCTGGAGGAGCGCAAGGTGCCGGTGACCAGGGCCCAGATCGGGGAGGTACGACGGAGCGGCCAGGTCGCCTGGGAGGTGCTCGACGCGACCCCGCGGCACGGCACGGACAGCGACCCCAACAACAGCTCCATCGTGCTGCGCCTGGTGACCCATGGCGTGAGCGTGCTGTTCGCCGGCGATCTCGAGGCTGACGCGCAGCGGTCGCTGCGCGAGCGCGGCGTCGTGCTGCAGGCCGATGTGCTCAAGGTCCCGCACCACGGCAGTCGCAAGCAGGACCCGGCGTTCCTCGACGCGGTCGGGGCGAAGGTCGCGCTGACCCCGGTCGGTGCCGGCAACCCGTACGGCCACCCGGCGGCCGCGACCCTGCAGCGACTGGTGATGGGTGGCGCCCGGACCTACCGCAGCGACCTCGACGGGGACGTCGCCGTCGCGCTGACCAGCGACCGGATCGTCACCGTGGGCCGCGGTGGCGACGGCAGCCACCCGACCCTCGCCGCCGGCCACCACGCCCTCCCGCGGGACGTGGGCGTGCTCGCGCGCCCGGTCCTCGGGCTGCCCGCGGCCGCCCTCACGGTGTGCGACTCCGTCGAGCCACCGACCCGCCTGCGGGGCCGCGGTCCGGTGCGGCAGCGCGGCCCACCCGGGGCAGCCGCGGGACGTGGGAGGATGGTCGGGTGCCTACGCCCGACCTGCTCGTCCCGCTCACCCTCGTCGTGGGTGACGAGGAGCTGCTGGTGTCGCGGGCCGTCGGGGCGGTCCTGCGGGCGGCGCGTGAGCGCAGCCCGCAGACGGAGATCGTCGATCTCGACCCGGGCACCGTGGCCAAGGGTGACCTCGTCGAGGTGCTCAGCCCGTCGCTGTTCGGTGACGAGCGCGTGGTCGTGCTGCGCGGGGCGCAGGAGCTCGACAAGGACGTCACGGCCGAGCTGGTCGCGTACGCCGCGGACCCGCTCCCGGAGATCTGCGTCGTCGCCGTCCACGCCGGTGGGGTCAAGGGCAAGGGCGTCGTCACGGCCCTGACCGCAGCGGGTGCGCGCCGGGTGGACGCCCCGAAGGTCACCAAGCTCGGCGAGCGACGCGACCTCGTGCGGGCCGAGCTGCGCTCGGACGGCCGTCAGGTCGCCGAGGAAGCCGTCACGCTGCTGCTCGACGCGGTCGGCACCGACCTGCGGGAGCTGTGCTCGGCGGCGAGTCAGCTGCTCAGCGACACCGAGGGACCGATCACGGCGGAGGTCGTGGCGCGCTACCACCGCGGTCGCGCGGAGTCGAACGGCTTCGCCATCGCCGACAAGGCGGTCGACGGCGACCTGCCCGGGGCCCTCGAGCTCGCGCGGTGGGGTGCGACCACGGGCCTCGCGCCGGTGCTCGTGACCTCGTCCCTGGCCAGCACCTTGCGGGCCGTCGCGCAGGTCGCGTCGGCCGGCCGCACCCCCGCCCACCAGCTCGCCGGGCAGCTCGGCATGCCCCCGTGGAAGGTCGAGAAGACCCAGCGCCAGGCGCGCGCCTGGCGACCCGAGGGACTGTCGGAGGCGCTGCAGGCCGTCGCGGTCGCCGACGGCGAGGTCAAGGGCGCGGGCGTCGACGCGGCCTACGCCGTGGAGCGCGTGCTCTTCGCGGTCGTCGCAGCCCGGGCGCTGACCCGATGATCGACCCGACGACCGACCCGATGACCGACCCGATGACCGAGCCTTCGGGCGGGCCCGGGAGCAACGGGGGGAAGCGCCCGCTCTACCCGCGGCTGCTGCGTCTGCAGCACATCCATCCCAACAGCTGGCAGCGCGCGCTCCTGGGTGAGGGGATGGTCGGCGCGGGAGCGCTGCTCGCCATGGCCGACCTCGCCTCGGCCTGGTCCATCGCCGTGCTCCCTGTCGCGGTCGGCGGCGTCGTGAAGTGCCACGACCTGCTGGCCGGCCGGCTCGCCCCACCCGCTGCCTGAACCCGGACAGCACAACGGCGCCGTACCCCTCGCGGGGCGGGCGCCGTGGTGACGTGCAGGGGCCTACTTGGAGGCGAGCTCCGCGGCCTGCTTGGCCATCGAGGACTTGCGGTTGGCGGCCTGGTTGGCGTGGATGACGCCCTTGCTGGCGGCCTTGTCGAGCTGGCGGCTGGCGGTCTTCATGGCCAGCGTGGTCGCGGCGGCGTCGCCGGTGGCGGCGGCCTCGCGGAACTTGCGGACCGACGTCTTCAGCGCGCTCTTGACCGACTTGTTGCGCAGGCGCGCCTTCTCGTTGGTCTTGATGCGCTTGATCTGGCTCTTGATGTTCGCCACTGCGGAAGGATCCTGTCCTGAGCTGAAGAAGAGGTGGGCATGCGGCGGTGAGGCCACACGCGGTCGCGCAAGACTAGCAGTCGAGCCTGCGGGGTGACCGCACGCACGACGGCCCCGCCCAGTACGTTCACGCGAACGTCCCCGGGTGGACGCGAGCACCCGCTCGCCGACCGGCCGTGGGACACCCAGAGCGAACGGGGAGGTGCCGCGGATGCCGCTCAGTTCACGGCCGTGCAACACCTGCGACACAACGCATGCCTAGCGTCACGCCGATGGGAGACCTCTTCGACGGCTACGTCCTCGGCGCCGCGTGGGACGAGGTCCTCGCCGCCGACGGCACGCCGCACCCGGAGAGCGCCGCGCTCTACGAGACCCTGCGGGGCATGACGGCGGAGGACCTGGCCAGCCGGAGCACCGCCCTGACCCGGGCCTTCCGCGACCAGGGCATTACGTTCAGCCTGTCCGGTGAGGAGCGCACCTTCCCGCTGGACCTGGTGCCGCGCGTGGTCACGGCGCAGGAGTGGGTCGGCGTCGAGCGGGGCGTCCAGCAGCGGGTCAAGGCGCTCGAGATGTTCCTCGCCGACGTGTACGGCGAGCAGGCGTGCGTCCAGGACGGCGTGGTCCCGCTGCGCGTCATCACCAGCAGCAGCGCGCACTGCCGCGCGGCGCACGGCGTCCGGCCCGCGAACGGCGTGCGGGTCCACGTGTCCGGGGTCGACCTCATCCGTGACGAGGCGGGGACGTTCCGAGTGCTGGAGGACAACCTCCGCACGCCCAGCGGCATCAGCTACGTCGTGGAGAACCGCCGGGCGATGGCGCGGGTGTTCCCCGAGCTGTTCACCACCCACCGCGTGCGGCCCGTCGCGGAGTACCCCTCCCGGTTGCTGCACGCCCTGCGCGCGGCCGCGCCGCCCGGCGCCGACAACCCGACCGTCGTGGTGCTCACCCCCGGCGTCTACAACAGCGCCTACTTCGAGCACTCGCTGCTGGCACGGCTGATGGGCGTCGAGCTGGTCGAGGGCCGCGACCTCATCTGCCGCGAGGGCCGGGTCTGGATGAGGACGACGGCCGGGGAGCAGCGCGTCGACGTGATCTACCGGCGCATCGACGACGAGTTCCTGGACCCGCTGCACTTCCGTCCCGACTCGATGGTCGGGTGCCCCGGCGTCCTGAACGCCGCCCGGCTCGGCAACGTCACCATCGCCAACGCCGTGGGCAACGGCGTCGCGGACGACAAGCTCATCTACACCTACGTCCCGGCCCTCATCCGCTACTACCTGGGCGAGGAGCCGGTGCTCGACAACGTCGCCACGCACCGCCTCGACGACCCGGACGAGTGCGCGTGGGTGCTCGAGCACCTCGACGAGCTCGTCCTCAAACCGGTGGACGGCAGCGGCGGCAAGGGCCTGGTCATCGGGCCGCAGGCCTCCGCAGAGGAGCTCGAGGCACTCGGTGCGGCGATCCGGCTCGATCCGCGCGGCTGGATCGCGCAGCGCGTCGTCCAGCTGTCCACGAGCCCCACCAGCGTGGGGGACCGGCTGGCGCCGCGCCACGTCGACCTGCGGCCGTTCGCGGTGAACGACGGGGAGAACATCTGGGTCGTGCCCGGCGGGCTGACCCGGGTCGCGCTCCCGGAGGGCTCGTTGGTCGTGAACAGCAGCCAGGGCGGTGGCTCCAAGGACACCTGGGTGCTCGCCGGTGCGCACGGGCCGGCCGAGGGCGATCCGGACGAGCCGATCCTGGGCGTCCCGCACCCGCCGGACAACGCGATCGACCGCGGCCCCTGGATGGACCAGCAGCAACAGCAGCAGCAGCAGGGGGGCAGCGCGTGCTGAGCCGGGTCGCGGAGTCGCTCTACTGGATCGGGCGCTACGTCGAGCGCGCCGAGGACACCAGCCGACTGCTCGACGTCCACGTCCAGGGCCTGCTCGAGGACCCGTGGGTGGACGAGGTCGCGGCGTGCCGCGACGTGCTGTCGGTCATGGGGGTCGAGGACTTCGAGGGCCCGGTCGACGTGCGGACGACGACCGAGCGCCTCGCCTTCACCAGCGGGGACACCAGCTCGATCGTCGGCGCGCTGGCCGCGGCGCGCGAGAACGCCCGCGGCGTACGGGAGGCCCTGTCCAGCGAGCTGTGGGAGGCCATCAACGCGACGTACCACGCCCTGCCGAGCCAGCACGCCGCCGCGCAGCGGCACGGCCCGGGCGGGTTCTTCCGGTACGTCCGCGAGCGGGGTGCCGTGGTCGGTGGCCTGATGGAGAGCACGATGCCGCACGACGACGGCTGGCGGTTCCTCGTCCTCGGACGGTCCATCGAGCGCGTGGACATGACGGCGCGGCTGCTCTGGGCCCGCGGTCAGCAGCGCGGGTCGAGCGCCGGCTGGATCGGGCTGCTGAAGAGCTGCAGCGCCCACGAGGCGTACCTGCGGACCTACCGCGCCGCGGTGGAGCCGGACAAGGTCGTGGAGTTCCTCGTGCTCGACCGGCTGTTCCCGCGCTCGATCTACGCCGCCCTCGCGCAGGCCGAGCGGTGCCTGGAGCACCTCGACCCGGGCATCGGGCGCGTCGGGGTCGACGCCGTGGCCCGGCGCCTGCTCGGGCGGGCGCGCACGGACCTGGAGTACCGCGTCTCGGCCGGGCTGATGGCCGATCTCCCGGTCCTGCTCGAGGACCTGCAGAAGACGTGCGCCGAGACGGGCTCGGCGCTCGCCGCGCGCTACTTCCACCACACCGCCGCCCTCTCGTGGAGCGACGCATGAGCCTGCGCCTGCAGATCACCCACCGCAGCGAGTACACCTACGACCGCGAGGTCGTGTCCTCCTACAACGAGGCGCGGCTGGTGCCCCAGACGGGACGGGGCCAGCTCACCCTGTCGACCGCGGTCAGCACCCGACCGGACGCGCCGCAGCTGCGCTACCGCGACTACTGGGGCACCCAGGTCACCGCCTTCGACATCCACCTTCCGCACACCAGCCTCGAGGTCGTGGGCACGTCGGTCGTCGACACGGCCGATGCCGGCAGCCCGCCCGAGATCGGTTGGGACGTGCTCTCCGAGGCGCGCGAGCTGCACCCCGAGCTGGTGGGGGCCAGCCCCCGCACCGAGCCCGACCCGGAGCTCGTCGCGCTGGCCCAGGAGATCAGCGGTGCGCCGTACGACGTCCTGATCGGGCTGGCGGAGCTGGTGCACGGCCGGGTGGAGTACGTCTCGGGAAGCACCGGGGTCGGCACGCGCGCAGTCGACGCCTGGGCGCTCGGCAAGGGCGTGTGCCAGGACATCGCCCACGTGACGCTCGCGGCGCTGCGCTCGCGCGGCCTGCCCGCGCGCTACGTCAGCGGCTACCTGCACCCCTCGAAGGACCCGGAGGTCGGGCTCTCGGTGGCCGGCGAGAGCCACGCCTGGGTCGAGGCCTGGCTCGGTGGCTGGTGGGGCTTCGACCCGACCAACCTCACCCCCGCCGGGGAGCGGCACGTCGTCGTGGCGCGCGGCCGCGACTACACCGACGTCCCGCCGATCAAGGGCATCTACGCCGGCGGCGGCGCCCAGCACCTGTCGGTCGCCGTCGAGGTCACCAGGCTGTCCTAGCCGCGTCGCCGATAGACTGGCTCGTGCCCCAGAACCCTTCCTCGGCGACGCCGCAGGAGATCATCCGGAACTTCTGCATCATCGCCCACATCGACCACGGCAAGTCGACGCTGGCTGACCGGATGCTCGAAGTGACCGGCGTCGTGGACGCCCGGCAGATGCGGGCGCAGTACCTCGACAAGATGGACATCGAGCGCGAGCGCGGCATCACCATCAAGGCGCAGAACGTCCGCCTGCCGTGGACCGCCGACGACGGGCGGGCCTACGTCCTGAACATGATCGACACCCCCGGGCACGTCGACTTCACCTACGAGGTCTCCCGGTCGCTCGCGGCCTGCGAGGGCACCCTGCTGCTCGTCGACGCCGCGCAGGGCACCGAGGCGCAGACGCTGGCGAACCTCTACCTCGCGCTCGAGAACGACCTGCACATCATCCCGGTGCTCAACAAGATCGACCTGCCGGCGGCGCAGCCGGAGAAGTACGCCGAGGAGATCGCCAAGATCATCGGGTGCGAGCCGGACGACGTCCTGCGGATCAGCGCCAAGACCGGCGTGGGTGTCACGGACGTGCTGAACCGGATCGTGCGGGACGTCCCCCCGCCGATGGGCGTGCTCGACGCCCCGGCCCGGGCGATGATCTTCGACTCGGTGTACGACTCCTACCGGGGCGTCATCACCTACGTGCGGGTCATGGACGGGCAGCTGTCCACGAAGGACCGCGGCCTGATGATGTCCACCCAGAACGCCCACGAGATCCTCGAGGTCGGCGTCGTGAGCCCGGAGATGCAGCCGACCGAGTTCCTGTCCGCCGGCGAGGTGGGCTACGTCATCCCCGGCGTGAAGAACGTCCGCCAGGCGCGGGTCGGGGACACCCTCACCACGGTCCGCAACCCTGCGGGTGAGTCCCTGGGCGGCTACCGCGACCCGCGCCCGATGGTGTTCTCCGGCCTCTACCCGCTCGACGGATCGGACTACCCGGCGCTGCGGGAGGCCCTGGACAAGCTCCGGCTCAATGACGCGGCCCTGGTCTACGAACCGGAGTCCTCGGCGGCGCTGGGCTTCGGCTTCCGCGTCGGCTTCCTCGGCCTGCTGCACCTGGAGATCGTGCGCGAGCGCCTCGAGCGCGAGCACGGCCTGGACCTCATCTCCACCGCGCCGAACGTCGTCTACCGCGTGGTCATGGAGACCGGTGAGGAGATCGTCGTCACCAACCCCTCGGAGTGGCCGACCAAGGGTCGGATCAGCGAGATCTTCGAGCCGGTCGTCAAGACCATGGTGCTGCTGCCGACGGAGTTCGTCGGGACGGTCATGGAGCTGTGCCAGGGACGACGGGGGCAGCTGCTGGGCATGGACTACCTGTCCGAGGACCGGGTCGAGCTGAAATACACGATGCCGCTCGGCGAGATCATCTTCGACTTCTTCGACCAGCTGAAGTCGCGCACCCGGGGCTACGCGTCGCTGGACTACGAGCCGGCGGGCGACCTCGCCTCCGACCTGGTGAAGGTCGACATCCTGCTCCAGGGAGAGCCGGTCGACGCGTTCAGCTCGATCGTGCACAAGGAGAAGGCCTACGCCTACGGCAACTCGATGACGACCAAGCTCCGCACGCTCATCCCGCGCCAGGGCTTCGAGGTCCCCATCCAGGCGGCGATCGGCGCGAAGGTCATCGCCCGCGAGACCATCAGCGCCATCCGCAAGGACGTGCTCGCCAAGTGCTACGGCGGTGACATCACCCGCAAGCGCAAGCTGCTGGAGAAGCAGAAGGAGGGCAAGAAGCGGATGAAGATGGTGGGCCGCGTCGAGGTCCCCCAGGAAGCCTTCATCGCCGCGCTCTCGACGACGACTGCTCCGGAGAAGGGCAAGAAGTAACGCAAGCCTGCTTGCCCGTCGTCCTGCGGACTTGAGTCCGCGGCCGCTCTGTGACTTCATGTCGACATGAAGTCGAGCGGGTGGTCGGTGGGTCAGGTTGCGGCGCGGTTCGACATCGCCACGAACGTGCTCCGGCACTGGGAGGACGTCGGTCTGCTCAGCCCGGCGCGCGACTCCGCGGACCGGCGTCGCTACGACCGTGACGACGTCGTCCGGGTCGCGGTGATCCAGCGCACCAAGGCGGCCGGGATGACGCTCGATCAGATCGGTGTCCTGCTCGACTCCGAGGCGAGGGGCCGGCACGAGCTCCTGGAAGCCCACGTCGCCGAGCTCGAACGGCGGATGGAGGAGATCAGGATCGCCCGGGAGATGACCCTGCACGCCTTCGAGTGCCAGGAGCACGACCTGACCTCGTGCCCGGGGTTCAGCGGTTGGGTCGAGGACAAGCTGTCCGGGTTCCGATGACGGCCGTCGATCCGGCGCTGCTGTCGGGGCTCCTCGAGGAGTGGCAGCTGACCCCGGACGGAGTCCGGGTGGTGGGACACGCCTCCGTGGTGCTGCCGGTCCGCGACCGCACCGGGGCCGCGCTCGCCCTGAAGGTCGGGTTCCCGGTGGCGGACCCGGCGCACGAGCACCTCGCGCTGACCCGGTGGGACGGGGACGGGGCGGTCCGGCTGGCGCGGGCCGACCCCCGCCGACGCGCGCTCCTCCTGGAACGGCTCAGCGGTCCGACCCTGCTGGAGTCCTGGGACCTCGAGGCCTGCGAGATCGTCGGCGGGCTGTACGCCCGCCTGCACCGCCCGACCGGCGCCCCGCTCCGCAGACTCAGCGACGTCGTCGCCGAGTCCGTCGACCGGCTCGCGGGGTTGCCGCGCAACGCGCCGGTGCCGCGACGTCTGGTCGAGCAGGCGGTCTCGCTGGGACGTGTGTTCGCTGGCGATCCGGACACCGACGGCGTACTCGTCCACGGCGACCTGCACTACGCGCACGTGATGCTGGGTCGCCGCGACGGCGTCGACGCGTGGCTGGTGATCGACCCCGAGCCGCTCTCCGGGGACCCGTGCTACGAGGTGGCTCCGTTGCTGTGGAACCGCTACGAGGAGGTGGCCGGGGACGTGCGCCACGCCGTACGGCGCCGTTTCCACGCGGTCGTCGACGCGGCAGGGCTGGACGAGGACAGGGCGCGGGACTGGGTCGTGGTCCGGGCGATGGTGAACGCCGTCGGGGTGATCCCTGGGACCGACCGACCCGCTGCCGAGAGGGTCGCCGCGGACTGGCTCACCCGGTACATCTCGGTGGCGAAAGCCGTGCAGGATTGAGCACCCGGCCCGCACCGCTGAACGTCACCCCGGAAGCTGCTCCCGCCGCCTGACCAGGTGCGGCTTCACGGCCTCGTTCTCGACCAGCGCCAGCGCCGCGTCGTGCTTCGAACATCTCTTGCAACGCTTCCGGCGCGAGTCCCCCATCTCGTCCCAGTTGTGGATGACCGAAAGCAGGTACTGCGTCATGACGTTGCTCCTTGTCCGGGACGGCGAGCCGTCCCATCGTTTCGTGTCACCCCTTTTCACGAACCAGCACCCGGCGATACGACAGGTGGAACACAACTAGTTCTGCGGGGTCGACGTGGCTGCAAGACTGGGCGGATGCCCACCGTCGTCTCCGTGAACGTCGGGCTGCCCCGACCGGTCGACTTCGAGACGACCTCGTTGCCGACGACCGGGATCGAGAAGCTTCCGGTCGCGGGGCCGGTCCGGATCAGCCGTGCCGGTGTCGAGGGCAACGCGGTCGCGGACACCGTGAACCACGGTGACGAGTTCATGCGCGTCTACGCCTACTCCGTCGAGGACTACGCCTGGTGGCAGGCCGAGCTGCTCGGGGACCTGCGGCCCGGACAGTTCGGCGAGCAGCTCACCACCGAGGGGATCGATCTCAACGCCGCGGTGGTCGGGGAGACCTGGCGCGTCGGCACCGCTGTCCTGCAGATCTCCCACGTCCGGGTGCCTTGCCTGACCTTCAAGGGCTGGATGGGCAGGAGCGGGTACGACGCCCGGGCGTGGGTGAAGCGGTTCGCCCTCGCCGGGAGGCCCGGTCCGTACTTCCGGGTACTCGAGGAGGGCATCGTCGCTGCCGGGGACCTGATCGAGGTGCTCGAGCGTCCCGACCACGGCGTCACCGTGGCGGAGTTCTTCGCGGCCGTGACGATCCGGCCGGCGTTGCTGTCCCGCCTGGGTGCCGTGCCCGGACTGAAGCCGTGGGTCTACGACCGCGTGGAGACGTCGCGGCGTTAGGCAGGTTTTGCCCGGTTAACGGCCTGTTACCTAGGCAGGCTGACCACGGGTGATCTAGGTTACTAGAAAGCCCTTGACCCTGCGGAGAAGCGAGCCCCCATGTCCCCCGTCGTGCGTGATATGTCCTTCATCGAGAACCGGCCGTCCAACATGGCCACCCAGTTCCGGGAGCGTGTGGCGAAGACCCCGAACGCCGAGGCGTTCCGCTACCCGGTGGCCGACGGCCAGCCCTGGAAGTCGTTGACCTGGAAGGAGTCGGGGGACCGCGTCGAGAAGCTCGCCGCCGGACTCCTCGCGCTCGGCATCCGGCCCGAGGAACGGGTCGGCATCGCGGCCGGCACCCGGGTGGAGTGGATCGAGGCCGACCTGGCCATTCTTTCGGCCGGCGCCGCGACCACCACGGTCTACCCGTCGACGATGTCCTCGGACGTGGCCTACATCCTGGCCGACTCGGAGTCGCGGATCGTCTTCGCCGAGGACGACGAGCAGGTCGGGAAGCTCCGCGAGCACAAGTCCGAGCTGCCCGCGCTGGAGAAGGTGGTCGTCTTCGACGGCACCGTCGACGGGGACTGGGTGATCGGGCTGGAGGACCTCGCCGTACTCGGTGAGAAGCACCTGGCCGGCGACCCCGGCGCGGTCGACCAGGCTGTCGCCGGCATCAAGGGCGACGGCCTCGCCACCCTGATCTACACCTCGGGCACGACCGGGAAGCCAAAGGGCGTCCGGCTGAGCCACGCTTCGTGGACCTACGAGGGCGCGGTGATCCAGTCCAACAAGATCCTCGACGAGACCGACCTGCAGTTCCTCTGGCTGCCGATGGCGCACTCGTTCGGCAAGGTACTGCTCTCCGCCCAGCTGGCCTGCGGCTTCGCCACCGCGGTCGACGGCCGCGTAGACCGGATCATCGACAACCTGGCCGTCGTGCAGCCGACCTTCATGGGCGCTGCTCCGCGAATCTTCGAGAAGGCCTACTCGCGCATCATCACCATGCAGGAGTCGGAGGGTGGCGCGAAGGAGAAGATCTTCAACGCAGCGTTCGCCGTCGGCCGGAAGGTCGACGCGCTCAAGCTCGCCGGCAAGCCGATCCCGCTGGTGCTCAAGCTCCAGCACGGTCTCTTCGACAAGCTCGTCTTCAGCAAGATCCGGGACCGTTTCGGGGGCCGGGTCCGCTTCTTCATCTCCGGCTCGGCCGCCCTCAACCGGGAGATCGCGGAGTGGTTCCACGCCGCCGGCATCCTGATCCTTGAGGGTTACGGCCTCACCGAGACCTCCGCGGGCGCATTCGTGAACCACCCGGACGACTACAAGCTCGGCACGGTCGGCACCGTGTTCCCCGGCGGCGAGGTCCGTCTCGGCGAGGGCGACGAGGTTCAGATCAAGGGCCCGAACATCATGCAGGGCTACCACAACCTGCCCGACGAGACCGCGAAGACGCTGACCGAGGACGGCTGGCTGAAGACCGGCGACAAGGGCTCGCTCGACGCCGAGGGCTTCCTCACCATCACCGGGCGGATCAAGGAGCTCTTCAAGACCTCGGGCGGCAAGTACGTCGCGCCGCCGGCCATCGAGGCCAAGTTCAAGGCGATCTGCCCCTACGTCAGCCAGTTCATGGTCTTCGGCAGCGAGCGCAACTACTGCATCTCGCTGGTGACCCTGGACCCGGACGCCATCGCCGGGTGGGCCGCGGAGCACGGGAAGGCCGGGACGGAGTACACCGAGCTGGTGCGCTCGCCCGAGGTCCGCTCGATGATCGACGGGTATGTGAACGAGCTCAACGGCCAGCTCAACCGGTGGGAGACGGTGAAGAAGTTCGAGATCCTCGACCACGACCTCACCATCGAGTCCGGCGAGCTCACCCCGTCGCTCAAGGTCAAGCGCAATGTCGTGGAGGAGCGCAACAAGGCCCTCATCGACGGCCTGTACGCCTAGAAGCGAGGCGGGGCCGAGCCTGCTCGTGCTCGGGAAGCGACGATCACGCCTGACGGTCGTCGCTTCCCGAGACGCGCTGAGGTCCGCAGCCCCGCAAGCACCGCACAGGAACCGCTCGGTCGGCGACGGGTACGTCGCGACGCTCGACGTCCCCGTGTGAGTCGTTACCCTCCTGGGGTGCCCTCCACCCTTCCCGTCGGCGATCCCGCTCCGCGTGACGGCTCGCTGCCGGCCTCGGCGCTGGCCGGTCTGGGGAGCCGTCGGCTCGGGGTCTACCTGCACGTGCCGTACTGCTCGGTCCGGTGCGGGTACTGCGACTTCAACACCTACACCGCCACCGAGCTCGGCGGCGGGGCCTCGCAGGCGTCGTACGCCGCGACCGCGATCCGCGAGCTGGACCTGCTCGGGTCCGTGCTCGCGGGCGCCCCGTCGGTGGACACCGTCTTCTTCAGCGGCGGCACCCCGACGCTGCTGCCCGGTGCAGACCTGGTGGCGATGCTCGCCGCCGTCCGGAACCGGTTCGGGCTGACGCCCGGCGCCGAGGTGACCACCGAGGCCAACCCGGACAGCGTCACCCCCGAGAGCCTGGCCGAGCTGAAGGCGGGCGGGTTCACCCGGATCTCCTTCGGGATGCAGTCGGCGGTCCCGGCGGTGCTCGCCGTCCTGGACCGTACCCACGACCCCGAACGGGTGCCCCGGGTGGTGGCCTGGGCGCGGGAGGCCGGCTTCGAGCAGATCAGCCTCGACCTGATCTACGGGACACCGGGGGAGTCGACGGCCGACTGGCAGCGCTCGGTCGAGGCCGCCCTGGCGTGCGCGCCGGACCACGTCTCGGCGTACTCGCTGATCGTCGAGGACGGTACGGCGTTGGCCCGGCAGGTGCGTTCCGGGGTGCTGCCGATGCCGGACGACGACGACCTCGCGGACAAGTACGTGCTCGCCGACGACCTGCTGACTGCCGCCGGGCTCGGCTGGTACGAGGTGTCGAACTGGGCCCGTGACGCCGCGTCCCGCTGCCGGCACAACGAGCTCTACTGGACCTCGCAGGACTGGCTCGGGATCGGCCCCGGGGCGCATGCGCACGTCGGCGGGGTCCGTTGGTGGAACGTCAAGCACCCGACCGCGTACGCCGCACGCCTCGAGGCGGGGGAGTCGCCCGCCCTGGCGCGCGAGATCCTCGACGAGGAGACCCGGCAGGTCGAGCGGGTGCTGCTCGAGGTGCGCCTGCGGGACGGGCTGCCGCTCGACGCGCTGCCGGCCCCGGACCGAGCCGAGGCGGTCGTCGCATCGGGGCGGGCGGTGCTGGCGGGGGACCGGCTGGTGCTCACCCGCGAGGGCCGGTTGCTGGCCGACGCCGTCGTCCGCGACCTGCTCGGGTGAGGGTTTCGACAGGCTCAACCACCGGTGGTTGAGCCTGTCGAAACCCGTTACAACGTGACGAAGTCGATCAGCTCCTCGACCCGGCCGAGCAGCGACGGCTCCAGGTCCGCGTAGGAGGTGACCTTGGACAGGATGTGCTGCCAGGCGCGGGCGACGTCCGCCTGGTCGCGGTGCGGCCACCCGAACTGCTGGCAGACGCCCTTCTTCCACTCGATGTTCCGCGGGACGGTCGGCCAGGCGTCCTTGCCGAGCCGCTCGGGCTTCACCGCTGCCCAGACGTCGACGTACGGGTGCCCGACGATCAGCACGTGCTTGCCGATCGGGGACTTCGCGACCGACTGCGCGATCCTGCTCTCCTTCGATCCATGGACCAGGTGGTCGACCAGGACGCCGACCCGGCGCTCGGGGCCGGGGCCGAAGGCGCGCAGGTGCTCGGAGAGGTCGTCGATGCCGTCGAGGTACTCCACGACGACACCCTCGATCCGCAGGTCCGCACCCCAGACCTTCTCGACCAGCTCCGCGTCGTGGCGGCCCTCGACGAAGATCCGGCTGGCCCGGGCCACCCGCGCCTTCGCGCCGGTGACGGCGACCGAGCCCGAGGCGGTTCGCGTCGGCGCCGCCGGGCCCGCGCGGGTGGGAGCGACCAGGACCACCGGGACGCCGTCGAGGAGGAAGCCCGGTCCGAGCGGGAAGGTACGACGTTTGTTGCGCCGGTCCTCGAGGATCACCGTGCCGAGATCGCGCTCGACCTTCACGACCTCGCCGCACCAGTCGGTCTGACGGCCCTCGTGGAGGAACAAGGCTTCGACGACCATCCCGATCTCTGCGGTGATCTCGATCGAGCGGCCGTTCTTCGGAGCGCGCCAGTCGGTGCTCAGGACGTCGGAGCCGTAGCGGTCGCCGGATCGGGGGGAAGTCACCGGGTAACGCTAGGCACTGACTCCCGCAGAGTCCCGCAGGCTCGCGGGTCGGGGTTACGGTCGTAGACATGTCGCGCACATCGTGGGTCGTGCTGGTGCTGGTGCCGTTGCTGATCGGGCTCTCGCCCCGGGCGACGGCGGAGGACCCGGGGACGCTGGTCCTGCTCGAGCGTCCGGAGATCACCGGGACCGAGCGCTGGGGGAAGACGCTGACGGTGTCCACCGGGACCTGGAGCCCGAAGCCCGGCCGGGTGACGTACCAGTGGCTGCGCGACGGAGCCCCGATCGGGGGCGCGAACGCAGCGGCGCACACCCTGGTCCTGGCCGATTTCGGGAAACGGCTCTCGGTGAAGGTGGCGGCGCACCGGACCGGCTCCACCTCGGCCTCGGCCTACGCCGCGGCGACCGGGCCGATCGACCACCGGGTGGCGGCGACGAAGCACTTCACCTACCGGATCGCGACCCGCGGGACCATCAAGGCCGACACCCGGGTGTTCGCTGCGCAGGCGGCAGCGACGTTCGCCGATCCGCGCGGATGGCGCGGGGCCGGTTTCACCTTCACGCGGGTCGCCTCGGGTGGCTCCTTCACGCTGGTCCTCGCGGCCGCGTCCGCGATGCCGACCTTCGGCTCGGCGTGCTCGGTGACCTGGAGCTGTCGGGTCGGGCGTTACGTGGTGATCAACCAGAACCGCTGGTTGAACGCGTCCCCGGCCTGGAACGCTGCCGGGCTCCCGCTCCAGGGCTACCGCCACATGGTCGTCAACCACGAGACCGGGCACTGGTTGGGCCACGGGCACGCGCGGTGCTCCGCAGCCGGGCGGCCGGCGCCGGTGATGCTTGCGCAGTCGAAGGGCTTGGACGGGTGCCGGTTCAACCCGTTCCCGCTCGCAGCGGAGCGGTGGACGACGCGATGATGAGCCATGCCCGCGGACGGATCGACGAGGCCGAGCGCGCCGAGTGGACCGACGCCGTGCACAAGGAACCCAGGCTGGGCGACCTCCAGGTCGTCTTCGCCGACCTCGGCAGGGGACCGCAGCGCTCCTCCGCTTACGACGCCTGACCCGGTTCAGATCAGCGGCAGCTGGCGTCGTACGTGGGGGAGCTGTTCGTAGCCCCGGCGGACGGCGTCGGCGAGGTCGTCGCGCGGGTAGGGCCACTCAGCGGACTCCAGGGCGGCCTCCAGCGGGACGCCGCGACCGGCCAGGTCGCGGATCGTCTCGGCGACGACGCCGAGGGCGGCGCGCTGCTCGCCGACGAAATCCAGGTCGACCGGGCTGCCGTGTCCGGGAACCACGCAGGTCCCGGGACCGAGCAGGCTGAGCACGAGATCGAGACTGGCCGGCCAGTCCATCGGGAAGCAGTCCGGCCCGAATCCGGGGGCGGTGGAGTCGAGCGTCGACTCCTCGACCAGGTCCCCGGCGAACAGCACCTCGGCATCGGGCACCCGGACGACGACGTCGCCGTCGGTGTGGCCCCGCCCCGGGTGGATCAGCTCCAGGACCCGGTCGCCGAGGTCGATCGTGAGCGCCGAGGAGAAGGTGCGCGTCGGGACCGCAGGCTCGGTGGCGACGAGGTCGACGAAGCGCGGGTCGGTCTCGGTCGCTGCGTCGGCCATGACGGAGGCGAGGTGTGCCGCGAACGCGTCTGCCGCCGCCTCGTGCGCGATCACCTCGGCGCCGTCGGCGGCGAACACGCCGTTGCCCAGGGTGTGGTCGAAGTGCACGTGGGTGTTGACCACGGCCACGAGCGGTGCAGCTGAGATCCGGCGTACGGCGGCCAGCGTCTCGGCGCCGAGCGCACCGGAAGCGTTGGTGTCGACGACCACCAGGCCGTGCTCGCCGGCGACCAGGCCGACGTTCACGTCGAACCAGGGAAACCGTGCGACCCACACCCGGTCGGCGATCTCCCGGAACTCTGACATGGGCCCACAGTAGAGGCCCGGTAGACTTGGCACTCCGTACGGACGAGTGCCAACCCGCGAGAGGAGTCGTCGTGGCCGCAGAAGACCGCAAGCTCGCCGTGCTCCGAGCCATCGTCGAGGACTACGTCGCGACCCAGGAGCCGGTCGGCAGCAAGACCCTGGTCGAGCGCCACCAGCTCGGCGTCTCCCCGGCGACCGTCCGCAACGACATGGCGGCGCTGGAGGACGAGGGCTTGATCGCCCAGCCGCACACCAGCGCGGGCCGGATCCCGACCGACAAGGGCTACCGGTTCTTCGTCGACCGGCTCACCACGATGAAGGCGATGTCGGCAGCGGAGAAGCGCGCGATCGCGGGGTTCCTCGAGGGCGCGCACGACCTCGACGACGTCGTCCAGCGCAGCGTCCGACTCCTCGCCCAGCTGACCCAGCAGGTCGCGATCGTGCAGTACCCGACCCTGGCCAGGTCCACGGTGCGCCATGTCGAGCTCGTCGCGCTCAGCACCTCCCGGCTGCTGGTCGTGCTGATCCTTTCCACCGGGCGGGTCGAGCAACGCGTGGTCGAGGTGCCGGTCGACCTCGGCGACGAGCTGCTCGCCGACCTCCGGGTCCGCGTCAACCAGGCTGCAGCGGGGGAGCGCATCTCCGACGCCGCCGGAGCCCTGGGCGCGTTGGCAGAGCAGGTCCCGCCCGACTCCTCGAGCACCTACACCGTGATCGCCGCCGCGTTGGTCGAGGCGATGTCGAACCATCGCTCCGACGAGCGCGTCGTGGTGGGCGGCACCGCCAACCTGGCCCGCTTCGGCGACAACTTCGAGCATGCGATCAAGCCGATGCTCGAAGCCCTGGAGGAGCACGTCGTGCTGCTCAAGCTGCTCGGCGAGGCCACCTCCTCCCAGCACGTGACCGTCCGGATCGGCCACGAGGGCCCGATCGACCAGCTCTCCTCGACCTCCGTGGTCGCCACCGGGTACGGCGCCACCGACGACGCCCTCGCGGTGCTCGGGGTGGTCGGCCCGACCCGGATGGACTACCCCGGCTCCATGGCCGCCGTCCGCGCGGTCGCCCGCTACGTCTCCACCATCCTCGACGAAGCCTGAGAAAGAAACAGTGAGCACTGATCCCTACGCGACTCTCGGCGTCGACCGCGACGTCGATGCCGATGCACTCAAGAAGGCCTACCGCCGGCTCGCCCGCCAGTACCACCCGGACGTCAACTCCGACCCGGGGGCGCCGGAGAAGTTCAAGGAGGTCTCTGCTGCCTACGAGATCCTCTCCGACCCCGAGAAGCGCCGCGTCTACGACCTCGGCGGCGACCCGTTCGGCGGTCAGGGCGGGTTCGGCCAGGGTGCCGGGTTCTCCTTCACCGACATCATGGACGCCTTCTTCGGCGGCCAGCAGGGCGGCAGCCGGGGTCCGCGCTCGCGGCAGCGGCGGGGCCAGGACGCCCTGGTCCGCCTCGACCTCGAGCTCGCCGAGGCGGCCTTCGGCACGACCCGCGAGCTCAAGGTGGACACCGCCGTGGTCTGCACGACCTGCTCCGGCTCGGGTGCCGCCGAGGGCTCGCGTCCGGTGGTCTGCGAGACCTGCCACGGCCGCGGTGAGGTCCAGCACGTGCAGCGGTCGTTCCTCGGCGAGGTCCGGACGCTCCGGCCCTGCGCGGCGTGCCGCGGGTACGGCGAGATCATCCCCGACCCGTGCCGCGACTGCGCCGGCGACGGTCGTGTGCGCTCGCGCCGGGCGATCACCGTGAAGATCCCTCCGGGCGTCGACACCGGGACGCGGGTCCAGCTCAGCGGCGAGGGCGAGATCGGCCCGGGCGGCGGTCCGGCGGGCGACCTGTACGTCGAGGTGCACGTGGCTCCGCACCGGACCTACACCCGCGAGGGCCTCAACCTGAACTGCCGGGTCGCGATCCCGATGACCGCGGGCGCCCTCGGCACCACGATCGAGCTCCCCCTGCTCGAGGACGACCTGGACACCGAGGACATCGAGGTCGAGCGCTCGGTCACCATCGACGTCAAGCCCGGTACCCAGTCGGGGACCGAGCACGTGCTGCGCGGACGCGGCGTACCGAGCCTGCGCAGCCAGGCCCGGGGTGACGTCGTGGTGATGATCGAGGTGGAGACCCCGACGAAGCTCGACGACCGCCAGGAAGCGTTGCTGCGCGAGCTGGCCGCACTGCGGAACGAGGAGTCCCCCGACGGCCGGATCCAGCCGGCTCACAAGGGTCTGTTCGGGCGCATGCGGGACGCGTTCAAGCAGTGAGTGGATGACGCTCCCGGTCTTCGTCCTGGACACCCTGAGTTCGCTCCGGGTCGGGCAGCGCGTCGTCCTCGACGGCGACGAAGGCCGGCATGCCGCGACGGTGAAGCGGATGCAGGTAGGCCAATGGTTGACGTTGACCGACGGTCGAGGTCACTGGTCGGACGTCGAGGTGGTCGAGGTGGCCAAGTCCACCCTGACCGTCGAGCTCCTGGGGCTCGACCGCGCCCTCCGTCATGAGCCGCATGTGACCGTCGTCCAGGCGATCCCGAAGGGTGACCGGGGCGAGCTCGCGGTCGAGATGCTGACCGAGATCGACGTCGACCGGATCGTCCCGTGGGCAGCCTCGCGCTCGGTCGCCGTCTGGAAGGGCGACCGCGCCACCAAGGGTCTGACGAAGTGGCGCACCACGGCCCGTACGGCGGCCAAGCAGGCCCGCCGCGCCTGGTTCCCCGAGGTGACCGAGCTCGCGACGACAGCTCAGGTGGTCGAGCTGATCGCCACCGCCGATCTGGCCGTCGTGCTCCACGAAGCCGCTGACCTCCCGATGGCTGAGCTCTCCCTCGACGGGGTCGGCTCGATTCTGGTGGTCGTCGGTCCCGAGGGCGGGATCAGCGACGAGGAGCTGGCCCTGTTCGCGGAGGCCCGCATCGTGCGGCTGGGCCCCTCGGTGCTCCGCACCTCGACCGCGGGGGTAGCCGCGGTCGCGGCTCTGCTGTCACGCACCGACCGCTGGGGTTAGCGGTTTCGACAGGCTCAACCCACGGGGGTCGGGCCTGCGCCTCGCTGAATGGGCCTGCGCCTCGCTAGGTGGCCTGCGTCTCGCTGGCTCGGGCCTGCGTCTCGCTGGTTGAGCGTGTCGAAACCTACGACGCCAAGAACTCCTCGACCCGGGCGACCTCGGCGTCGTCGGCGGTCAGCACGTGCACCGTGCCGCGCATCGTGAGGAAGCGGACGAGGCTGCGGTCCTCGGTCCGGTCGGCCAGGTCGGCCGGCACGAAGCCGTCCACCCGGGCCGCCAACGCCAGGTACGGCGGCAGGTTGTCCTGGCCCTGGAGCCCGAGCAGGTGCGCCACGGTCCCGGCGACGTCGCCGGCGTACCGGTGACCCGGGACCAGCTGCTGACGCAGCCAGAGGTCCTGGTCAGGGTGCGGGTCGAGAGGGGTGTCGCGCCCTGATCATGGCGCTACGCGACGACAGCTTCACTCGATGACGATGTCCTTGGTGTCCTGGTTGACCGGGCGTCCCTCGCCGGACATGTCCTCGTCGTGGACCACCAGCGTGTAGGTGCCCGGTTCCAGGCCCTCGAGCACGAACTCGTACGGCGAGAGCGTGCAGCACTCCTGGGCGGTGGCGAAGCCGCTCGCCACCACCGCGTCCCCACCCACCAGCAGCTCCCAGATGACGTTGGCCTCGAAGACCGCGGCCACGCCGGTGACGGTGACGTCACCCGGGGCGAACTTCTGGTTGTGCCCCGGGCTGCTGATCTGGACCGGTGCGAGGACGTCGAGCTCCTCGGCTGCGGCAAGAGGCTCGTTCGTCGGAACGCCGAGCACCGTGGTGGTGCGTTCGCCGTCGATCAGCAGCTGGACGGGGACCCGGCCCGCACCGAGGCCGGCCTGAGCGGAGTAGATCAGCTGCTGGAGGGCCAGTTCTGCGGACTTGCTGGGACCGGCGGTCGAGTCCTGGGCGGGTCCGGTACCGGAGAGGTCGATCGTGATGATGTCCCCGTCGTAGGCCGCACCGAGCACGCTGACGCCGTCGGGCCACGGGGTCCGGTAGTCGCCGTCCTGAGGTTCACCCGCGACAGCCGCCGTCACGGCGGCCTCCATCAGGCACTGCTCGCCGGCGCAGACCTGCTGCTTCTGGAACTCGCGGAAGAGGCGGTCGCCCTGTGCCGCAGCGCCCACGTAGTAGACCGGGACTGCCCGCTCGGAGGCGACGGCGACGCTCGGTGTGTCCAGCGGGCCCGATTCGTTCGCGGTCGGGTCCTGCGTGATCCAGAACGCCCCGCCGATGACGAGAGCCATCACCGCGGCGGCGGCGAGCGTGGGAAGGAACCAGCGTCGTGCCATGGGATCCACCTTCTCTGTCCTGCTTCGGAGGTCGTCGAGCGTGCCGAGCGGGCGGATGCTGTCGGTCGTCTCGGAGAAGAGGCGGCGCAGATCGTCGTCCTCGGTGCCGTGCTGGTTCATGACGTCTCCTCGGAGAGGGTCTGGCGCAGGCTCGCCGCGCCGCGGGAGGCGTGGCTCTTGACCGCGCCCTGGCTGATCCCGAGCGCGTTCGCGATGTCACGCTCGGAGAAGTCGAGGTAGTACCGGAGTACGAGGACCTCGCGCTGCCGGGTGGGAAGGTCGGCCAGCGCGTCGAGCACCCGGCCGCGTCTCTCGGCGGCGAGGACGTCGGTGTCCGCGGGCGCTCCGTCCGGCAGCGGATCGGGCCGGTGCCGGACGACGACGCTGCGGTGACGTAGCGCGCTCCGGGAGCGGTTCACGACCGTCCGGGCCAGGTACGCCGGCGCGTTGCCCTGGTCGATCCGGCGCCAGCGCTGGTGCACCGCCACGAAGGCGTCCTGGACGATGTCCTCGGCGAGCGCCTGGTCGCGGACCAGCAGCACCCCGAGCCTGACCAACCGTCCGTAGTGGCCGGCGTACAACTCCGCGAGCGCGCGGTCAGCGTCGATGGCCGGCTCCTCTGCGGTGATGACTGCGATCGAGTTCACGCTACTTCCACGCGCGAGCCCCTCAATCCGTTTACACGTTCCCGGCGGAGAAATCCTTGAGGTTCCGTTTCGTCCGCTTATGCTCGGAGAATGACTGCGGAACCCAGGGACCCCGACTGCATCTTCTGCAAGATCGTCGCCGGAGAGATCCCTGCTGAGAAGGTCCACGAGGCCGACACGGTCATCGCCTTTCGTGACCTCACCCCGCAGGCGCCCTCGCACCTCTTGGTCATCCCGCGCAGCCACTACCCGAACGCCGCCGAACTCGCCGCGGCGGAGCCGGCGACGGCGGCGCACCTGTTCGACGCGGCGCGCGCGATCGCCGCTGCGGAAGGCCTCGACGGCGGCTACCGACTCGTCTTCAACACCGGTGCGGACGCGCACCAGACCGTCTTCCACGTGCACATGCACCTCCTCGGCGGTCGAGCGATGGGCTGGCCCCCGGGATGAGGGCCCTCACCGTCCTCGCGGCGGCCGCAGCGCTCACGGTCATGGCCGCCTGCGGGTCGTCCGGGGACCCGGAGGCCGGACCCGCTGCGCCCTCGTCCCCGCAGAGCAGCCACAGCGCGACGGCGGCACCGGTAGCACCAGCCAAGCAGAAGCCATTGCGCGCGGGAGAGAGCCGGATCGAGGTCCGGATGCCGACGGCGTACTCGCCCTCCGCCCCCACCGGGGTGGGGACCGACGACTACCGCTGCTTCCTCCTCGACCCGAAGGTGGCGAAGGATTCCTTCGTCACCGGCTTCAACGTCCTGCCGGGCAACCCGGACGTGGTCCACCACGTGATCCTGTTCCGGGTCCCGCCCGCGTTCGTCGCCGAGGCCGAGCAGAAGGACGACGAGACGCCGGGCCAGGGCTGGACCTGCTTCGGCACCTCGGGGATGGGAAGCGGCGGCGACAGCATCGACGACGCTCCGTGGTTGGGCGCGTGGGCGCCCGGCGGTGCCGAGCAGCTGTACGGCGACGGGCTGGGCGAGGAGTTCGACGCCGGCTCCCGGATCGTGATGCAGGTCCACTACAACCTGGCCGCCGGCACCCAGCCCGACACCAGCGCCGCCGAGCTGCGCCTCACCCAGGACCCCGCGACCACGGTGCTCGAGACCAAGCTGCTGCCGGCGCAGGTCGAGCTGCCCTGCCGACCGGGCCGGGCGAGGAGCAAGCTCTGCGACCGCGCCGAGGCGATGAAGGACGTGATGGCACGGTTCGGTCCCGCCGGCAGGACGGCGGACTACCTGCACCTGCTCTGCGGGAGCACCCCGGTCGGTCCCCGGCAGAGCTGCACCCGGGAGATCGAGGAGACCGAGACCATCCGCGGGGTGGCCGGCCACATGCACCTGCTCGGGAAGTCGATCCGGATCGAGACGAACCCGGGGACCTCGCGGGCCAGGACCATCCTCGACGTCCCGGTCTGGGACTTCGACAACCAGCGCAGCCGACCCACCCCGCCGATCCGGCTGACCCGGGGCGACACCATCAGGGTCACCTGCGAGCACTCCCAGGAGCTCCGCGACCACGACCCGGCATTCGCCGGCCAGCCCGACCGTTACGTCGTCTGGGGTGAGGGCACCACCGACGAGATGTGCCTCGGGATCCTGCTGGTCTCCCGGCCCTGAGCCGCCCTCTCTGGTGGAGTCTCGGCTCGTCGCTGGTTGAGCTTGTCGAAACCTAACCAGGTGCCGCGCAACGCCGGCTCCCGTAGCATTGACGGCGTCAGGATCCCGACCAGAAGGGCCGCCCGTCCCGGGCACGCATGAGTAAGCCAGGCAACGACCGCAACGACAACACCCCCGACGGCGAGCGCCCGCAGGCCCACCACACGGTGGTCGTGCCACAGAGCATCAACATGGTCTCCCTGCTCGGCCCCGGCGACGCGCACCTCGGTCTGATCGAGCAGGCGCTCGAGGCCGACATCCACGTCCGCGGGAACCAGATCAAGCTCACGGGCGACCCCGGTGAGATCGCGCTCGCCGAGCGGATGCTGGACGAGCTGGTCACGATCATCCGGACCGGCCAGTCGTTGAACGCCGAGACCGTCGAGCGGACGATCAGCATGCTCCGCGCCGAGACCAACGAGCGTCCGGCGGACGTGCTCTCCCTCAACATCCTCTCGAACCGCGGACGCACCATCCGGCCCAAGACGTTGAACCAGAAGCGGTACGTCGACGCGATCGACAAGAACACGGTCGTGTTCGGGATCGGACCGGCCGGTACCGGCAAGACCTACCTGGCGATGGCGAAGGCCGTCCAGGCGCTCCAGGCGAAGAAGGTCAACCGGATCATCCTCAGCCGCCCCGCGGTCGAGGCCGGCGAGCGGCTCGGGTACCTCCCCGGCACCCTCAGCGAGAAGATCGATCCCTACCTGCGCCCCCTGTACGACGCCCTGCACGACATGGTCGATCCGGAGACGATCCCGAAGCTGCTGGCCTCGGGGACGATCGAGGTGGCACCGCTGGCGTTCCTCCGCGGCCGCTCGCTCAACGACTCCTTCATCATCCTCGACGAGGCGCAGAACACGACGCCGGAGCAGATGAAGATGTTCCTGACCCGGCTGGGGTTCGGCTCGAAGATCGTGGTCACCGGCGACGTCACCCAGACCGACCTTCCCTCGGGGATCAAGTCCGGGCTCCGGGTGATCGAGGGCATCCTCGACGACATCGAGGACATCTCGTTCAACCGGCTCACGGCCAACGACGTCGTCCGCCACCGCCTGGTCGGCAAGATCGTGGCGGCGTACGAGGACTTCGACGCGGCCGCCGAAGCGAGGAAGCCCGGTTCGCCGGCGAGCCTGCGCTCCGGGGACAACGCATGAGTGTCGAGGTGCTCAACGAGTCAGGCCTCGACCTGCCCGACGTACGCCGTACCCAGTCCCTGGCTGCTTTCGTGCTCGCGGAGATGCGGGTACACCCCCTCGCCGAGCTCTGCGTGACTGCCGTCGACGAGGACACCATCGCCGAGCTCAACGCCAAGTGGATGGAGAAGGACGGCCCCACCGACGTCCTGGCCTTCCCGATGGACGAGCTGAGGCCGGGCCGGGTCAACGAGGAGCCCGAGGAGGGCGTCCTCGGCGACCTGGTGCTGTGTCCCGCTGTCGCCGCGCGTCAGGCCGAGGGGGCTGCGACCCAGGGCCAGACCGGCTACACCGTCACCGACGAGCTCGACATGCTCACCGTTCACGGCATCCTGCACCTGCTGGGCTATGACCACGCCGAGCCGGAAGAGCACGCCGAGATGTTCGGGCTGCAGGCGCGGTTGCTCGCCGCCTGGCAGGGAACCGACTCCGCCGCCCAACCTGGGGTGGCCCCGAGATGAGGGCCGACAGTCCGGGCCTCCTCCTGCTGGCGATCGCCCTGGTGCTGCTCGCCGGAATCCTGAGCGCTGCCGAGGCGGCCCTGAGCGGCTTCTCGCGCTCGCGGGCCGAGGGCCTCGCAGCCGAGGGGCGAAGTGGCGCCCTACGGGTGCTCACGATCCTCGAGGACCCGCCCCGCTACCTGAACGCCGCACTGTTCCTGCGTCTGCTGGCCGAGACGTCCGCGGTGGTCCTGGTCACCCTGATGGTGCAGGACGCGATCGGTGCGGGCCGGTGGCTGGGGGTCGTGATCGCGATCGGGATCATGCTGGTCGTCTCGTTCGTCGTGATCGGCGTAGGGCCGCGGACCCTGGGTCGCCAGCGGGCCGAACCGATCGCCCTCGGCTCGGCGGCCGTGCTGATCCTGCTCACCCGGGTGCTCGGCCCGCTCCCGCACCTGTTGATCCTGGTGGGCAACGCGCTCACCCCGGGCAAGGGCTTCTCCGAGGGGCCGTTCGGGTCCGAGGCCGAGCTGCGCGAGATGGTCGACCTGGCCGAGGCCAGCAGCCTGATCGAGTCCGACGAGCGCGCGATGATCCACTCGGTCTTCGAGCTCGGCGACACCATCGTGCGCGAGGTGATGGTGCCGCGGACCGACCTGGTCTTCATCGAACGGCACAAGACCCTGCGCCAGGCGATGTCGCTCTTCCTGCGCAGCGGCTTCTCGCGGGTACCGGTGGTCGGCGAGGACCTCGACGACATCGTCGGCTTCCTTTACCTCAAGGACGTCGCGCGCCGGGTCTTCGACCGCAAGGACGCGGAGTCGACCGAGCACGTCGAGACGCTGATGCGTGCCGTGCACTGGGTCCCTGACTCCAAGCCCGCCGACGACCTTCTCCGCGAGATGCAGGCCTCCCGCAAGCACGTGGCCATCGTCGTCGACGAGTACGGCGGCACCTCGGGACTCGTCACCATCGAGGACATCCTGGAGGAGATCGTCGGGGAGATCACCGACGAGTTCGACCCCGAGGAGGTGCCGGTGGAGACGCTGCCCGACGGCTCGGTCCGGGTCTCGTCGCGCTTCCCGGTCGACGACCTCGACGACGTGATCGGCGTCGAGATCGAGGACGACGAGGTCGACTCGGTGGGAGGCCTGCTCGCCAAGCACCTCGGCAAGGTCCCGATCCCCGGTTCCGAGGTCGAGTTCGCCGGGATGATCTTCCGGGCCGAGGAGGCCAAGGGGCGGCGGAACAAGATCGGCACGGTGCTGATCTCCCGGGTCCCGCCGGCGCAGAGAGGTGACGACGTGCCCGTCCCGGTGAGCGTCCTAGACTCTGCGCGTGGATCCTGAAGACCAGAAACTCGTCGTCCTGGCCCGGGCGACCCGGGCTCGCACCGGTGCTGCCCAGGGTGCCGCGCTGCGCGACCTCGACGGGCGTACGTACGCCGGTGCCACGGTCGTCCTCCCGTCACTGAACGTCTCTGCCCTCGGGGTCTGCATCGCGATGGCAGCCGCCAGCGGTTCCCGCGGCGCGGAGGCGGCGGTCGTCCTGGGGGAGTCCGACCTGGACCCCACCGACCTGCAGGCCCTCCGCGAGTTCGCCGGTGAGGGCGTCCCGGTCCACCAGGGCGCGCCGAACGGCACGCTCGCCCAGGTAACGGTCACGTAAAACTCTCGACGTCCCGTCGGGACCTCTGCTTGGCTGAGAACGTGGGACTGACCGGAACCTCCCGTCATGCAGCCGCCGTGGACGCGCTGCGGTCCTCCTACGCCGCGATCCCCCCGGGTGGGCCGGTCCGGCTGGCGAAGAAGACGTCCAACCTGTTCCGCCAGCGCAGTGCCGCGGCCGGCCCCGGGCTCGACGTGAGCGGGCTCCGCGGGGTGATCGCGATCGACACCCGTGCCCGGACCGCCGACGTCCAGGGCATGTGTACCTACGAGGACCTGGTCGCCGAGACCCTGAAGTTCGGGCTGATCCCGTACGTCGTGCCGCAGCTGCGGACGATCACGCTCGGCGGCGCGGTGACCGGGCTCGGCATCGAGGCGACCTCGTTCCGCCACGGGCTGCCGCACGACTCGGTGCTGGAGATGGATGTGCTCACCGGGACCGGTGACCTTCTTATCTGCTCGCCGTCCGAGCACCCGGACCTCTTCGCCACGTTCCCGAACTCCTACGGCTCGCTGGGCTACGCCACCCGGTTGCGGATCCGGCTGGAGGAGGTCCCGCCGTACGTCGCCCTGCGGCACGTCCGCTTCCACGAGACCGACAAGCTCGCCGCCGCGATTGAGCAGATCACCGAGACCCGTGAGTGGGACGGCATCCGCGTCGACGCCATGGACGGGGTCGGGTTCGCGCCAGGGGAGTACTACCTGACCTTGGCGGAATGGGTTTCGAGCGTCTCGGCAGGCTCGACGACCGTGCGCGGGCCCTCGGACTACACCGGCCAGCAGATCTTCTTCCGGTCGGTCCAGGAACGAACGTCCGACCTGCTGACCGTCCACGACTACCTCTGGCGCTGGGACACCGACTGGTTCTGGTGCTCCGGGGCCTTCGGCGTCCAGGACCCGCGGATCCGCCGGTTCTGGCCGAAGCGCTGGAAGCGCTCGGACGTGTACATGAAGCTGCTCGGCCTCGATCGGCGCTTCGACATCGCGGGTCGGCTCGACCGCCGCGCCGGACGGCCTGAGCGTGAGCGGGTGATCCAGGACGTCGAGGTGCCGGTCGACCGGCTGGGGGAGTTCCTGGACTGGTTCGACGACGAGATCGGCATGCGCCCGGTCTGGCTCTGCCCGCTGGTCTCACCCGGGGCGCCGAGCGGTGGCCGGTGGCCGTCGTACCCGCTGGAGCCGGGGCGCACCTACGTCAACGTCGGCTTCTGGGGCAGCGTCCACGTCGGTCCCGAGGCGCCGCACGCGCCGCGCAACCGGGCGATCGAGTCCCGGGTCCACGATCTCGGGGGCCACAAGTCGCTCTACTCCGACGCGTTCTACGACCGCGAGACCTTCGATCTCCTCTACGACGGCCCCAACCTGGAGTCCGTCAAGCAGCAGTACGACCCTGACCGAAGATTTCCCTCCCTGTACGACAAAGCCGTAGTCAGAAAGTAGAGCCCCGCCGATGAGCATCCTGACCTCCCCCACCACCATCGCCGACGTCTTCAGCCAGGTCCTGATCGGCGATCTGCCGTTCCGGTTCACCGCGTACGACGGCAGCAGCGCCGGCCCGGAGGACGCGGAGTTCGGGCTCCACCTGCGCACCGAACGTGGCCTGTCCTACCTGGTCTCGGCCCCCGGGGACCTGGGACTGGCCCGGGCCTACGTCTCCGGTGACCTCGAGATCACCGGTACCCACCCGGGCGACCCGTTCCCGGCGCTGATGATGATCAAGGGCAACAAAACCGGACTGAAGTTCCGTACCCCGACCCCGGTGGGAGCGCTGAACATCCTCCGCGCCGTGGGGATCGGCAACCTGAAACCGCCGCCGGTCCCGCCCGAGGAGCACCTCCCGCGGTGGCGCCGGATCATGGAAGGGCTGCTGCACTCTCCCGAGCGCGACGCCGGGGTGATCCAGCACCACTACGACGTGTCGAACCGGTTCTACGAGCTGGTGCTCGGGCCCTCGATGACCTACACCTGCGCGGTCTTCGCGTCCGAGTCCGCGACGTTGGAGGAGGCCCAGTTCGCCAAGTACGACCTGGTGGCTCGCAAGCTCGACCTGCAACCCGGCCAGCGGTTGCTCGACGTCGGCTGCGGCTGGGGCGGCATGGTCCGGCACGCTGCGCGGGAGTACGGGGTCAAGGCCCTCGGGGTCACGCTGTCGGCGGAGCAGGCTCACTGGGCGCAGCAGAAGATCAAGGAGGAGGGTCTCGAGCAGCTGGCGGAGGTACGGCACCTCGACTACCGGGCGGTGACCGAGACCGGCTTCGACGCGATCAGCTCGATCGGCCTCACCGAGCACATCGGGGTGGCGAACTACCCGGCGTACTTCGGGCTCCTGCGCGACAAGCTGCTCCCGCAGGGCCGGCTGCTGAACCACTGCATCACCCGGGCCGACAACAAGCGGACCAGCACCGGTGCCTTCATCGACCGTTACGTCTTCCCGGACGGCGAGCTGATCGGGTCCGGGACGATCATCACCGAGATGCAGGACGCCGGACTGGAGGTGCAGCACGAGGAGAATCTCCGGGCCCACTACGCGAAGACGCTCGCCGGCTGGAACAAGTACCTGGTGGAGAACTGGGACGAGTGCGTCGCCGAGGTCGGGGAGGGCACCGCCCGGGTCTGGGGCCTGTACATGGCCGGGTCGCGGATGGGATTCGAGACCAACGAGGTCCAGCTCCACCAGGTCCTCGCCTCGAAGACCGACGTGGACGGCGTCAGTGGGTTCCCGCTGCGCCCGACCTGGAACTCGTGAGCCTGCCCCGTGTCGCGCGCACCGGCATTTTGAGTCCAGGCTCGGTCCTGAAGAGAGTCGACGGGCTGACAATCGGTAGCCTTACTCGGTGAACGCCCGCCCCGATGCCCGCGCCTTCTCCGGCACGGTCACCCATCGCGACGTCCTCGGCGACCACCTGGTCCGGGCGACGATCGTCGTCGACGGCGGCTTCACCACCACCGGGGTCCCCGACGAGTGGGTCGCGCTGACCGTGCCCGGGCAGTTCCAGACCCGGTACTACACCGTCCGCGCCTGGGACCCCGCCTCCGCGGAGCTGGTGCTCGACATCGTGGTGCACGAGGACGGACTGGTCACCGAGTGGGCCCAGACCGACTGCGTCGGCGACGTGGTGGGGATCTCGGCGCCGAAGGGCTCCTTCGTGCTTCCGGACGCCGCGGCGTGGGTGCTGCTGGTCGGGGACCTGACCGCGCTCCCCGCGATCGCGCGGATCGGCGCCACGGTCGACCTCCCGATCACGGCGTTCGTCGAGACCCCGGACGGCCCGCTGACCGGGTACACCGACCTGCCGATCACCTGGGTCGGTCCACCCGCGCACGAGCAGAGCGGTCTCGGTGCCCTGGTCCGCACCGTCGACTGGCCCGAGGGGACCGGCTACTTCTGGATGGCGGGGGAGTCCGCGCAGATGCGCGACGTCCGCCGGCACGTGCGCCACGACCTGGGGATGCCGTCGACGTCGTACGACGTGATGGGGTACTGGAGCGGCACCCGGGGCCGGCAGACGCGCGCGGTCGACCCCGGACCCATCTACGCTGCAGGCAAGTCGGCCGGCAAGTCCGACGGCGAGATCTGGCAGGACTACGACGAGGCACGGAGCACGTGATGAGCGCAGGGTCAGACCAGCCGGACAGGTCCGGCTACCGGAGCGGGTTCGCGTGCTTCGTGGGCCGGCCCAACGCCGGGAAGTCGACCCTCACCAACGCACTCGTGGGGTCGAAGGTGGTGATCACCTCCTCGAAGCCCCAGACCACGCGCACGGTCGTCCGCGGGATCGTGCACCGGGACGACGCCCAGCTGGTCCTGGTCGACACCCCCGGGCTGCACCGCCCGCGGACGTTGCTCGGCGAGCGGCTCAACGACCTGGTGAGGGCCACGTGGTCGGAGGTCGACGTGGTCGCGGTGTGTTTCCCGGCGAACGAGAAGCCGGGCCCGGGCGACCGCTTCATCGTCAACGAGCTGGCGAAGGTGCGGAAGTCGGTCAAGTTCGCGATCGCCACCAAGACCGACCTGGTGACCTCCGAGCAGCTCGGCGAGCACCTGCTGGCGATCGCCGAGCTCGGGGCAGAGACCGGGACCGACTGGGCCCAGATCGTGCCGGTCTCCGCGCAGTCCGGGGACCAGGTCCAGCTGCTTGCCGACCTGTTCGTCCAGGAGCTGCCCGAAGGGCCGCAGCTCTACCCCGACGGCGACCTCAGCGACGCGCCCGAGGAGGCGATCGTCGCCGAGCTGATCCGCGAGGCCTCGCTCGAGGGGGTCCGCGACGAGCTCCCGCACTCGATCGCGGTCGTGGTCGAGGAGATGGGACTCAAGGAGGACCGGCCGGCCGACAGGCCGCTGCTCTACATCCACGCCAACCTGTACGTCGAGCGCGACTCCCAGAAGGGGATCATCATCGGCCACAAGGGCGCCCGCCTCCGCGAGGTCGGTACCGCCGCCCGCAAGCAGATCGAGGCGATCCTCGGAACCCCGGTCTACCTGGACCTGCGCGTCAAGATCGCCAAGGACTGGCAGCGCGACCCGCGGCAGCTCCGCAAGCTCGGCTTCTGAGGCTGACCCAGGTCAGCGGAAGGCGGATTCGCCCGTCAGTGCCTGACCGATCACCAGCTGGTGTACCTCGGAGGTCCCTTCGTAGGTCAGCACCGATTCCAGGTTGTTCGCGTGCCGCAGCACCGGGTACTCCAGGGTGATGCCGTTCGCGCCCAGCAGCGTCCGGCACTCGCGGGCGATCTTCAGGGCCTCGCGGGTGCTGTTCAGCTTGCCGAGGCTGATCTGCTCGGCCCGCAGCGTGCCGGCATCCTTGAGCCGGCCCAGGTGGAGCGCCAGCAGCATCGCCTTGCCGAGCTCGAGGGTCATGTCGGCGAGCTTCGCCTGGGTGAGCTGGTACGCCGCGAGCGGCTTGTCGAAGATCTCCCGGTCCCGGGTGTAGGCGATCGCCGTTTCCAGGCAGTCCCGGGCGGCGCCGAGCGAGCCGAAGATGATCCCGAACCGCGCCTCGGTCAGGCACGAGAGCGGACCGGCGAGTCCGCGTACGTCGGGCAGGGCCGCCGAGGCCGGCAGTCGGACGTCCTGGAGCACCAGCTCGCTGGTGATGGACGCGCGCAGCGAGAGCTTCCGGGTGATCTCGGGCGCCGAGAAGCCCGGTGTCCCGGCCGGGACGAGAAATCCACGGATGCCGTCCTCCGCGCGCGCCCAGACCACGGCGACGTCGGCGATCGAGCCGTTCGTGATCCACATCTTGGTGCCGTTCAGGATCCAGTCGCCCGAGGGCTCCTGCCGGGCCCGGGTGCGCATCCCGCCGGGGTCGGAGCCGAAGTCGGGTTCGGTCAGCCCGAAGCAACCGATCGCCTCGCCGGTCGCCATCACCGGGAGCCACTCCTGCTTCTGATCCTCGCTGCCGTGCTCGGCGATCGCGAACATCGCCAACGACCCCTGGACGGAAACGAGCGAGCGCAGACCCGAGTCCCCGGCCTCCAGCTCCATGCAGGCCAGCCCGTACGCCGTCGCCGAGGTGCCGGCGCAGCCGTAGCCCTCCAGGTGCATACCGAGCAGACCGAGGCCGCCCATCTCCCGGGCGAGCTCACGAGCAGGGACGGAGCCGGTCTCGAACCAGTCGGCGATCTGCGGGCGCAGGCGGTCGTCGACGTAGGTGCGGACCGTGTCCCGGATCGCGCGGTCCTCGGCACTGATCAGGTCGTCGGTCCCGAACAGGGCCAGCGGGGACTGTGGGCTCATGAGTCGATCCTCGCATTCGTGCCGGGGGCGATGAGTAACCTCGACCCATGACGCGGGACGACCTGTACGACGACGCGGCCCGCGCGCGGCTGGTCGACGAACCGGTCAAGCGGGTCCCGGCCCCGGCCCGTACACCGTTCGAGCGTGACCGTGCCCGGGTGGTGCACTCGGCCTCGCTGCGGCGGCTCGCCGCCAAGACCCAGGTGCTCGGACCGCAGGCCGACGACTTCGTCCGCAACCGGCTCACCCACAGCCTCGAGGTCGCCCAGGTCGCCCGCGACCTCGCGCACCCGTTGGGCTGCCACCCGGACCTCGCCGAGACCGCGGCGCTCGCCCACGACCTGGGCCACCCGCCGTTCGGGCACAACGGCGAGGAGGCGCTCGATGCCCTGGCCGCGGACTGCGGCGGTTTCGAGGGCAACGCCCAGACGTTGCGGATCCTGACCCGGCTCGAGGCGAAATCGGTCGACGCGAGCGGTCGCTCGCTCGGGCTGAACCTGACCCGGGCCACCCTCGACGCCTGCACGAAGTACCCGTGGGCTCGGGGGCAGGGGCCGGGGGAGACCCGGAAGTTCGGCGTGTACGACGACGACCGCGCCGTCTTCGACTGGCTCCGCACCGGGATCGCAGGTCCGCGGCGCTGCGTCGAGGCGCAGGTCATGGACTTCGCCGACGACGTGGCCTACTCCGTCCACGACCTCGAGGACGGGATCGTCGCCGGCCACGTCGACCTGGCGGTCCTGGACTCCTCGACCGAGCTCTCCGGGGTCTGGGAGACGGTCCGGGACTGGTACCTGCCCGAGGCCGACGACGCCGAGCTCGCAGCCGCGCTCGCACGGGTCCGTGCGGTCGGTACCTGGCCGACCACGTCGTACGACGGGAGCCGCGGGGCGTTGGCGGCGCTGAAGAACCTGACCAGCGACCTGATCGGGGTGTTCTGCGGCAGCGTCCACACGGCCACCCGCGACGAGTTCGGGGACGAGCCGCTGGTCCGGCATCAGGCGGACCTCGTCGTACCGCCGACCACGGGGTTCGAGATCGCGGTGCTCAAAGGGATCGCCGCGCACTACGTGATGCGGTCACCGGTCCGGATCGTGCTGATGGAGCGCCAACGGTCGTTGGTGGAGGATCTGTTCGGTGCGCTCGTCGCCTCGGAGGGCCAGGCCCTGGACGCGAGCCTCCGCGAGGACTACGAGGCTGCGGCGGACGACATCGCCCGGACCCGGGTCGTCCTGGACCAGATCGCGTCGCTCACCGACGCGAGCGCGGTCACCTGGCACCAGCACCTCTGCAGCTGACCCGGGCGTCCGCGGACCCCCATGGCCGCGGGTCCCGGGTCAGCAGCGGAAGCGCCCGGTACGCCGGGCGCGGCCGTCGACCAGGTCGGGGTGCAGCGACGTCGCTGTCGCTGCACCCCGACCCGACGCCCGCTACAGCTTGAGCGACTTCTCGATGTCCTCGGCGCTCGGCCCGTCCGAGACCGGGGTGCCGTTGTGGTGGCCGGTGATCTTCTCGGTCACCGCCGCGCCGTGCTCCTGGGCGAACCCGGCCGCCTCGCTGGCGAGGTGGTGGATCTTGGGGTCGGTCGCGACCCCGAGAACGAGGTTCTTGATCTGGTCGTAGCGCTCGCGGCCGGCCGCGGAACCCGCCACGTAACCGGCGCCGAACGAGGTCAGGACGAGCAGTTTGCGCATCATGCTGCAGCTCCTTGCGTAGTGGGTCGCGCCGCAGCCGCTGCCTGCTTGGCCCGGTTGCGGCGGCGGAGAAGGACGACGACGGCGATCACGGCGAGGGCGCCACCGATGACGATCGCGGGCTTGGGGCGCCCGTCGTCGTCGGTGGAGGCGTCGATCAGGTCGGTGGCGCTCGACTCGGCGCGTCCGAGAACCTCCTCGGCACGGCCGACGACGTCGAAGTCCTCGAACCTCTCGGTCAGCGCGCCCACGGTCTCGGTCAGACGTTCGCGTTGGCGCAGGATCTCCGCTTCAAGGTCAGCGGGGGCAGTGATGTTCACGATGTGACTCCTCTGTGGGGTTGTCTTGCCTGTACCCACTCGGAGCGGGCCCAATCACCGCCAGGATCCGGACCGCACCCCCGTGTCGGCCCGCAGACATACACTCGTGCCGTGGCGGGCCGGATAAAGGACGAAGACATCGCGTCTGTGCGCGAGAAGGCACGTATCGACGAGGTGATCGGCGCCTACGTCACGCTCCGGAACGCTGGCGGCGGCAACATGAAGGGCCTCTGCCCCTTCCACGACGAGAAGTCGCCGAGCTTCAACGTGACCCCCAGTCGGGGCATGTACCACTGTTTCGGTTGCCAGGCAGGCGGCGACGTTATCAAGTTCGTCATGGAGATGGACGGGTTGTCCTTCTCCGAGACCGTCGAGCGGCTGGCCGAGAAGGTCGGCGTACCGCTCCGGTACGAGGACGGCCCGGGTCCTGCGCGGAACGCCGGAGGCCCGCAGCGGCCGCGGCTGGTGGAGGCCCACAAGATCGCGGCGGCGTACTACGCCGACCAGCTGGCCACGGCGGACGCGATGCAGGCGCGCCAGTTCCTGGACAGTCGCGGGTTCGACAAGGACGCCGCCGAGCACTTCGGGGTGGGGTTCTCGCCCCGCGGTGGCGAGGAGCTGACGAAGTACCTCCGCCAGCAGGGCTTCAAGGACGACGAGCTGGTCACCAGCGGCCTGTCCGGCAAGAGCGAGCGGGGCCTCTACGACCGCTTCCGGGGCCGGTTGATGTGGCCGATCCGGGACGCCAGCGGCGATGTGGTCGGCTTCGGTGCGCGCCGGATCTTCGAGGACGACCGGATCGCCGCGAAGTACTTGAACACCTCCGAGACGCCGATCTACAAGAAGAGTCAGGTCCTCTACGGCATCGACCTGGCCCGCCGCGAGATCGCCCGGTCGAGTCAGGCGGTCATCGTCGAGGGCTACACCGACGTGATGGCCTGTCACCTGGCCGGGATGAAGACCGCGGTCGCGACCTGCGGCACCGCTTTCGGTGAGGACCACTCCCGGGTCATCCGCCGGCTCCTCCAGGACCACGACGAGTTCCGGGGCGAGGTCATCTTCACCTTCGACGGCGACGAGGCCGGCCAGAAGGCGGCGTTGCGCGCGTTCGAGGGTGACCAGAACTTCGCCGGCCAGACCTACGTCGCCGTCGAGCCGTCGGGGATGGACCCGTGCGACCTGCGCCTGGACCAGGGCGATGCCGCGGTCCGCGAGCTGGTCGCCCGCCGGGTGCCGCTCTACCGGTTCGTGCTCGGCAACGTCGTGAGCCGCTACGACCTCGATCGCGCCGACGGCCAGGTCGACGCGTTGCGCGAGGCCGCCAAGCTGGTGACCGCTATCCGCGATCGCTCGAAGGTCGACGCCTTCGCCCGCGAGCTCGCCGGGATGCTCGGCATCGACCCGAACGACGTCCAGCGCGAGGTCCGTCGAGCGGCGAATCGGGCCCAGCACGCACCGTCGGCTCCGCAGTCACCGACCCCCGCGACCTCGGCCCAGGGCGCGCTGCCCGACCCCCGCGACCCCCGCTTCGCCCTCGAGCGCGAGACGCTCAAGTTGGTCATCCAGCACCCGGCGCTGATCGCGCCGACGTTCGCGGACCTGACCGACGAGGACTTCACCCACCCGGCGTACCGCGCCGTCCTGGCCGTGGTCGTGCTCGCCGGCGGTGTCGCGGCGGCGGACGCGCTCTGGGCCTCCCGGTTGCAGGCCAACACGGCGGACGAACGGGTGCAGTCGCTGCTGAGCGGGCTCAGTGTCGAAGCCCTCCCGACGAGCAAGGTGATCGACGCCGTGTACTGCGCGCAGCACGTCCATCTGCTCCGGGAGCTGACCGCGATGCGCCGGATCGCCGACCTCAAGTCGAAGTTGCAGCGCACCAACCCCGTTGACGACGCGACGGAGTACAACAAGATGTTCGGCGAGCTCGTGGCGCTCGAGCAGCACCGTCGGACGCTGCGCGAGCTCTCGATGGAGTCGTCGTGAAGCTCTACGACCGGCCCGAGCGCGCCCCGGAGCTGATCGTGCAGGCGGCGGGCCTGCGCCGGGGCGAGAAGGTGCTGGCGTTCGCCCAGGACGGCACCCGCTGGCTGCTGGGCACCCGGCTGGCCTTCCTGGTGGTGGAGCCGGGCGCGGAGACGGTGCGACTCGGCTGGGAGACGGTCCAGGCTGCCGACTGGGACCAGGAGGCGTCGACCCTCACGGTCTCCGAGGTGGGTCGGTACGGCGCCGAGCGGGCGTCGTTCGTCTTCTCCCTCGACAACCCGGCCCTGCTGCTCCAGCTGGTCCGGGAGCGGGTGACCGCCAGCGTGGTGCTCCAGCGCGGCTACCTGATGGACGGGAAACGGGGCTTCAAGGTCATCGGACGACGCCCGCCTGCCGGTGGTCCGATCGCCTGGATGCACGAGTACGACGCCGGGATCGACCCGGAGGCCCCCGAGGTGGAGGCGGCGGCCGCTGATGCCCTGGCCCGCGCTCGGGCGGACGTGGGGGAGTGAGTCGGGATCCGATTCGCTTAGCCCCGAGACCCCTTGCTAACCTTGGCGGGCGCGATCCCCTGTAGCTCAATTGGCAGAGCATTCGACTGTTAATCGGAGGGTTGTTGGTTCGAGTCCAACCGGGGGAGCCAGAAGGCGGCCTGACCTGCGGAGATAGATTCCGAGGGTCAGGCCGTTTGGCGTCTGTGCACTCTTTTGTGCACTCGTTTGCCGTTCAAGCCACGCTCAAAGCTGGTGGCTGACGTCGTTGCCCGCTCGGTTTTGCGCGGGGCTACGCAGGGCCACTCGTGAGCGCTGGGAGGGCAAAGTACGCGACGAACACGTGGGTGTCCTCATCGAGGCGTCGCGAGGTCACCTCCAACTCCACCAACATTTCGGAGCCATCGGCTCGGACCACGGGAACCATGACAGGCACGTGGAGCAACTGATCGCGACCATTGGTCGCGTGGAGAGTGGTGCCTGCGATGTGCGCTTGGTGGTAACGCTGCGGGATCACAACAATGACGCGGCGTCCGACAAGTTCACTCTCCGAGTCGTACCCGAGAAACTGCACGATCGAAGGGCAGGCGGCAACGATGATGCTGGCGTCGTCAGTGGCGAGGAAGGCCCTCTCATCCTTGAGGGCAGTGCCGAAGCGCGCCTTCAGCGTCTCCACCTCACGGAGGGCAACACGAGCGTCAGTGCGGGGCGACCACGGAACGGGGGACACGCTCGTTACGGTCTGCCGCGCGACCTCCTCACAGATCCATTCCCGCATCTCTCTAATCTCAGGCTGGGTGGGAGGACTTAAGAACAGGCCGCTAGACGCGGCCTCGACGGCACGTCGAAGCAAGTTGTCGAGTGTCGCGAACTGAGCGACCGACGCGAGGGGAACGGAGACAAGCAACTCGTCTGCCGTCACCCCCGGCTCCACTGCGTCGGCTAGCAGCTCCTCCGGATCGTCGGGGAGCTCAGGCACGGGGATTTGGCTGTAGAGAACAGTGAGGGCTTCGCTGGCATGGGCGTGATGGCTGATCGCCTCGGAATCGGAGTCGAGTGTGAACAAGAGGTATTCACGCAGAAGCGCCTGGGCATGCTCTTGCCAAGCCCAGTGCATGAGGAGAGGGACGTTCCGCAGAGTCACTGCAAGGTCCTGGTCTGGGATCGACGACGGGACGGAACCGGCAGCCTCGCTGTGGATGGGTGCGACCTGCTCGCCGCACTCAAACCAAACGACCTTCCCCACAGAACGCTCGTCGGCTCCCCATCGGTCAACGATGCTTTCGATCAAGTGGAGGCCGCGTCCGGTGCCAGAAGTCGCCGCGTACTGCCGTTTGACTGGTAGACGAGGGCTGGCGTCCGCAACCTCGACACGAATGCTGACAGGGCTCGCCCACGCCTCGATCGAGATATCCGAGCCGGTGTGCACAACTGCGTTCGTGGCGATCTCGGATAACGCGAGGAGCGCCGTATCAAGCCACGCCTCCGCACCTGCATCGAGGAGAAGGTCTGCAAGAGCATGGCGCGCGGTGAGCACGCTACGAGCCTCAGCCGGTAGCGCGACGTGCACGTGACGCATGCTTCCCCCGATCCCCGTGCGGCCTGAGGTCAGTAGGCGCAGCACGTCGTAGTCAGGGTATCCGCAGTGCTCACACCCTGTCTCTAGGCGCTACTTGCGAGCAGGACACCAAGCCACGTCCTCGCGGCACGCGCCACGGGCCGCTAGACGTCCCTGGCCTCCCTTGTGATGCGGACTTCGCGTTGTCCGGACCGACCCTCAGGCGTCGACCGTCTCGGGTTCGGCGGCCCGTCGTACCGGCGCGACGTGGTGAGCGGTACTGACGCCGCGCCCCGGGAGCAGCAGAGCCGCTCCGACCGCCCCGATCAGGCAGAGCAGGCCGATCACCGTGCACGAGGTCTGAAGCCCGCTCATGAAGGCGTCCTGGAAGGCCGCCCCGAGCGGGGTCCCCTGGGTCATAGCGGCCGCGGCGCCCACCGAGTCGCGGGCTGACTCCAGGCTAACCGCTGGTAGAGCCGCGAGACGTCCATCGGCGAGCGCGCTCGCGTAGACCGAGGAGAACACCGAGCCGATCACTGCGACCCCGAGGGTGGTGCCGATCTCGCGGGTGGCGTCGTTGACCGCGGAGCCGATGCCCGCCCGGGACGGGGGGAGGACCAGGAGGATCGACTCGGTGGCCGGCGTGGAGATCAACCCCATACCCAGGCCCATCAGGATCATCTGGGGAACGATCATTGTCGCGTACGACGCATCGACGCTGACGCTTGCGACCCAGAGGAACGAGCTCCCGAACATCGCCATGCCGGTCGCCACCACCGTGCGGGTGCCGATCCGTTGCGCGAGGATCGCTCCGGCTATCGAGGCGACGGCAATGCTGATCGCGACCGGCAGGATCCGGGCGCCGGTGGAGAGCGTGCCGTAACCCCGGACGAACTGGAAGTACTGGGTGATCAGGAAGATGAACCCGGCCAGCGAGAAGAAGGTGATGGTGACGGCCGCACTGGCGGCGCTGAACCGGCGGTCGCGGAACAGGGTGACGTCGAGCATCGGGTGCGGGCTGCGGCGTTCCTGGCGGACGAAGACCACGGCCAGCACGGCAGCGAGGGCGAACCCGCCGAGGGTGGCGCCGGATGTCCAGCCGTGCTCGGGCGCTTCGATGATCGTGTAGGTGACCACGGTCAGCAGCGCCGACGACAGCAGGAGGCCTGGCTTGTCGAGCGGCGGCGTACCGGGCTCGCGGGACTCGGGTACGACGAGCGCAGCCAGCACCGCGGCGACCAGCGCGACCGGCACCAGCGCCCAGAAGACGCTGTTCCAGGCGAAGTGCTCCAGGAGGAACCCGCCGGTGACCGGGCCTGCGGCGACTCCGACACCGACGACGGCGCCCCACAGGCCGAGCGCAGCGGCCCGTTCCCGTCGTTCGGTGAAGGTGTTGCTGATGATGGAGAGAGTGGTCGGGAAGATCAGTGCTGCGAACGTTCCCATCGCTACCCGGGCCGCGATCAGGGCGGGGGCGGAGTCGACCAGGGCGCCTGCGGTGCTGGCGATCGCCAGGCCGACCAGTCCGATGATCAGTGCGGGTCGGCGTCCGAACTTGTCCGAGAGGCTGCCGGCCGCCAGCACCAGCGCGGCGAAGGCGAGGGCGTAGCCGTCCACGATCCACTGGAGGGCTCGCGTGTCCGCGTCCAGCTCGGTGGACAGGGTCGGTAGTGCGACGTTGACGATCGTCGTGTCCAGGTTGATCGCGAGCACGGCGATCAGGACAGTGGCGAGCACGGCGAAGCGTCGCCGGCGGGACATTGCGACGGGCGGCGTGGGGGAGGTCATGGCGACTCCTAAGTTGACAGTGACAACATCCATAGTGAAGCACCAGATGTGGACACTGTCAACATCGAGGTAGGGTGGCAACGTGACGACCCGCTACCACCACGGAAACCTCCGCGAAGCCCTCATTGAGGCCGCGGCGGAACTGGCACGCACCGGGGGACCGGACGCGGTCGTGCTCCGGGAGATGGCGCGCATCGTCGGCGTCTCCCACAACGCCGCGTACCGGCACTTCGCCGACCGCGACGAAGTGCTGGTCGAGGTCGGGGCGGTGGCGATGGCCCAGCTCGAGCAGGCGATGGTCGACGGGATGGCGGCGGTGCGGACCCGCGACCCGCGCAAGCGGGCCCGGGGACTGCTGTCAGCGACCGGGCGCGCCTATGTCACCTTCGCACTCCAGAACCCCGGACTGTTCACCGTGGCCTTCGCGGGCGTGGAGAAGGCCGCCGACGACCCAGGCGCTCCTGCTGACCTTCCGGAGGGCGGCCCGTACGCCGTCCTGAACAGGGTGCTCGACGAGATGGTCGAGGTCGGCGCGATGTCCGTGAAACGTCGCCCAGAGGCCGATGTCAGCTGTTGGTCTGCCGTGCACGGCTTCGCGAGCCTGCACCTCAGCGGGCCACTGGAGGCCGTCCCCGAGGAGCTCTGGCGTCCGGGCCTGGAGCACCTGCTCGCGACGATCGAGCGAGGGCTCTGCGCAGCCGAGGTCGCCTGAGGGCCGTCGTCAGTCGCCCCACCCCATCGGAACCACCTCGAAGGGTGCCGCGAACGGCACCCCCAGGCGTTGCCCGGTCGCGCGTGCCATGCCCTCGAGGAACTCACGGGGGTCCCAGTTCTCCCAGCCGAGGCCGTCGATGTACGCCGCGTGCGCCCGCAGCGACTCCACGCCGGCATCGAAGGTCTCGGTGGTGTCGACGGCGTGCGTGGAGGCGGGGGAGCCGAAGGCCCAGACCTGCTTGACCCCGCCCCACGGCTCCAGGTCACCGGACCCGGACGCCCCCAGCTGCTCGGGGAAGACCCAGCGGTTCCCGGCGTCCCGGACAGCGTCCAGCACCGCCCTCCCGACCGCGATGTGGTCGGCCTGGTTCAGGTTGCTCCCGCCCCAGGTGTCCCGGTAGTTGCCGGTGATCACGATGTCGGGGCGGTGCCGGCGCACCTCGGCCGCCAGGGCGCGACGGAGCGGGACGCCGTACTCGAGGACGCCGTCGGGCAGGCCGAGGAAGTCGACGGTCTCCACGCCGACGATCCGGGCGGAGGTGATCTGCTCCTCCTCGCGGACCCTCCGGCACTCGTCGGGGGCGAGGCTGTCGATCCCGGCTTCGCCGCTGGTCACCATCGTGTACCCGACCCACTTCCCCTGGGCGGTCCACCGGGCGACCGCTGCCGCGGCACCGAACTCCATGTCGTCGGGATGGGCGACGATGCACAGCGCCCGCTCCCAGGTCTCGTCGAGGGTCTCCAGCGCAGCAGTGGTATCCATGTGTCCGAAAGTACTGTCGCCGAGTCGGTTCTGGAATAGGCCAGGGGGCCTTGCGCCACTACCCTTGATCGGTGACCGAGACTCCTGCTCCCCTCACGTTCGACGACCTCGGTCTTGACCCGAAAGTGCTCAAGGCCATCAAGGACGTCGGCTACGAGACGCCTTCCCCCATCCAGGCCGAGGCCATCCCGCCCCTGCTCGCCGGCGGCCACGTGGTCGGTCTCGCGCAGACCGGAACGGGCAAGACCGCCGCGTTCGCGCTTCCGATCCTCTCCCGGATCGACCTGAGCCAGAAGACTCCGCAGGTACTGGTGCTCGCACCGACGCGCGAGCTCGCGCTCCAGGTCTCCGAGGCCTTCGAGAAGTACGCCAGCCAGATCAAGGGCCTGCACGTCCTGCCCGTCTACGGCGGCCAGGGCTACGGCGTCCAGCTCTCCGCGCTGCGCCGCGGCGTGCACGTCGTCGTCGGTACGCCGGGCCGCGTGATGGACCACATCGAGAAGGGCACGCTCGACCTGAGCGAGCTCCGCTTCGTGGTCCTCGACGAGGCCGACGAGATGCTCAACATGGGCTTCGCGGAGGATGTCGAGTCGATCCTCTCCGGCACGCCGGAGAGCAAGCAGGTGGCGCTCTTCTCCGCCACGATGCCCTCGCAAATCAAGCGGATCGTCAAGCGGCACGCCCCGAACGCCACCGAGGTCAAGGTGAAGTCGACCTCGACGACCGCGGCGAACGTCGAGCAGCGCTTCCTCAAGGTCGGTCATCCGCAGAAGGTCGACGCGCTCACCCGGATCCTCGAGGTCGAGAACTTCGACGGGATGATCGTCTTCGTCCGGACCAAGCACGCCACCGAGGAGCTCGCCGAGAAGCTGCGCGCCCGGGGATTCTCTGCTGCTGCGATCAACGGTGACGTCGCCCAGGTGCAGCGCGAGCGGACCGTTGACCAGCTGCGCAAGGCCAAGCTCGACATCCTGGTGGCCACCGACGTCGCCGCCCGTGGTCTGGACGTGCCGCGGATCAGCCACGTGATCAACCACGACATCCCCACTGACACCGAGTCCTACGTCCACCGGATCGGTCGCACCGGCCGTGCCGGCCGCCCGGGGATCGCGATCTCGTTCGTGACGCCGCGCGAGAACCACCTGCTGCGGGCGATCGAGAAGACCAACCGGACGACCTTGGTGGAGATGCGGCTGCCGTCGGTCTCCGACGTCAACGCGTTCCGGGTCTCCAAGTTCACCGACAAGATCAGCGCCGCGATGAGCGACCCGCAGCTGGGCTTGTTCCGTGAGCTGATTGAGGACTACGAGCGCAACAACGACGTCCCTGCACTCGACATCGCTGCGGCGATCGCGGTCCTCTCCCAGGCCGGCCAGCCCCTGTTCGTCGAGGACATGCCCGAGCCGATGCGGGTCCCGCACAAAGAGCGCTCCAACGACCGGTCCCCGCGCTCGGGTGACCGCCGTGGGTTCGCCAGCTACCGGCTCGAGGTCGGCAAGCGGCACCACGTCGAGCCGCGCCAGATCGTCGGCGCCCTGGCCAACGAGGGCGGACTGTCGCGCGAGGACTTCGGCAAGATCGAGATCAAGCCCGCCTTCTCCATCGTCGAGCTCCCGGTCGACCTCGACCCGACCGTGCTGGACAAGCTGGCCGGCACCCGGATCTCCGGGGTCCTGATCAACATCAAGCCCGACAAGTTCGATCGCGGCCACAAGCGCGGGCACACCGGCCCGACCGGCAGCCCGAACAAGTCGTGGAGCGCGACCGGCGGGTCGTCGTACTCGGGGACCAAGAAGCCCCGGCACAAGAAACGCGACGACTGACCCGCGGCTACACTTCCTGAACTTCGTTCTATTCAGGGAGATCCATGCGTCGTCTCACCGTTGCTCTGCTCGGGTTGCTCGTCGTTCTCGGGCTCACCCTGACCCCGGCAGCGTCGGCGGAGACGAAGCCGCTCCCGGTCCCGTACACCTTCCTTCCGAACGCGGTGCTCGGTGGCATGCCGGGAGCAAATGCCCCGGGCAGCAACGACTTCTCCTGCAAGCCGAGTGCACGGCACCCGCGCCCGGTCGTGCTCGTGCACGGCACTGCGGGCAACCGGTCGACGAACTGGCAGACCTACGGCCCCCTGCTGAAGAACAACGGCTACTGCGTCTTCGCGCCCACCTACGGGTCGACGGTGCCGCTCCCGTACCCGGGCGCGCTCGGCGGGTTCGCGTCGATGAGGACCAGTGCTGCCTACCTGAAGGCGTTCGTCGGGCAGGTGCTGAAGTCGACCGGTGCGACCAAGGTCGACCTGGTCGGGCACTCCCAGGGAGCTCTGATGCCGAACTACTGGATCAAGTTCCTCGGCGGCGCCACCAAGGTCGGCAGCTACATCTCGCTCGCCCCGGTCTGGAACGGCACCAAGCTGGCCTCGCCCATCGCCCCGATCTCGCAGGCGTTCGGGGTTCAGGAGAGCGACGTCCCGTTCTGCACGGCGTGCGCGGAGTTCGCGAACGGGTCCGCTTTCATGGACCAGATGCGCGCCGGCGGTCTCGCCGTACCCGGCGTGAAGTACGTCAACATCATGACCAAGTACGACCAGCTGGTCGTGCCGTACACCAGCGGGTTCGCGAAGAACATGAAGAACATCGTGATCCAGGACCGGTGCCCGCAGGACTACACCGAGCACTTCCAGATCGCCGCGGACAAGAACGCCTCGGTCATCGTGCTCAACTCCCTGGACCTGGCGCACCCGCGTCCGCTGACCTGCTCGCTGGTGCTCCCGTTCGTCGGGGGCCCGTGACAGGCACCGCCGGGGGATTGTGACACGCCGGAATGTGACACATCCGGTATTTGACACATCTGCTTGCGAACCCTATTTTTACGCGTGGGTGAGGGCCTGACGCACCGCGGTGCATTGACGTGACAGGACTTGGTCATGAGGCGCTTCATCCTCGCTCTCGCTCTCGCTTTCTCGGCGGTGCTCGTTTCTCCCGGGACGTCGCAGGCGCACGTCGAGCGGCCGTCGTACTGGCCCGTCCCGACGGCGGACTGCTCGATCACGCCCTGCGCCGGCGGCAAGGTCCCGTCGATCCGTTCCCTGGCCTCGGCGCTGAACGCCGGCCTGCCCGGCAAGACCCGCGTGGTCTGCAAGCCGAACTCGCTCGCGCTGCTGAAGGCCTCGATCGCCTCCGCCAAGCAGTACGGGTACTTCATCCGGGCCAGCGACAAGCGGGCCTTCAGCGCCGCTGAGGCGACGAACCTGCTCGACATCAACACCAAGCTGTTCAAACAGTGCACCTACAGCGAGATCCAACCGGCGATCACCGCGTCGTCCAACAACGATCGTGTCGTGGTGATGCCGGGCCTGTACACGGAACCGACCTCGCGGTCCAAGCCTACCTTCGACCCCGCGTGCGACAAGTACGAGACCAAGTCGGACTCCGGCGACCCGGGCGCGCTGTCGCACGAGTACCAGCTCAACTGCCCCAACGACGCGAACCTGGTCGCCGTCATCGGGAGGGACGCCGGCGCAGGCGTCGCGGGTGACCCGGTCACACCGCGCGAGGACCGGCACGGCGTCCCGAACCCGGGCAAGTGCATCCGCTGCAACGTCCAGCTCGAGGGTTCGGGCGTCAAGGCGAACGACGTGACGCTCGAGGTCGGCAGTGCGGCAGCGGGCAACGGCGGCCCGTCCGCCGCCGGGCACAAGAAGGACGTCGGTATCTTCATCGACCGCGCCGACGGTTTCGTCCTGCGGAACCTGGCGGTGCGGCACGCGCGGGAGCACAACATCTACCTGCTCGAGACCGACGGCTACCTGCTGGACCGGTTCAAGGTCTACTACGGCGGCGCGTACGGCGTGCTGACCTTCGTGGGCGACCACGGCGTGATGCAGAACTGCGAGGCGACCGGCAGCGGCGACTCGGGCCTGTACCCGGGCTCGGGGGCTCCGACGCTGCTGGAGAACCGCAACAAGGCGTTCTACCCCACGCCCCGCTACAGCCAGACCATCAAGCTGTGCGACTCGCACCGGAACACCAGCGGCTTCTCCGGCACCAACAGCCACGGCACGCACGTGGTGAGCAACAACTTCTACAACAACGCCCTCGGCTACACCACCGATGTCTTCACGGCGGCCGGCCACCCGGGCTTCCCGCAGGACGGCAACGTCGTGGAGAACAACGCGTTCTACGACAACAACTTCAACCCGTTCACGCCCGACTCCGACGTCGCGCCGTTCATCCCGGCCCCGGTCGGCACCGGCCTCTGGCTGGCCGGCGGCAACGCGAACGTCGTGAAGGGCAACCGCTTCTACGACAACTGGCGGCGCGGAGTGATGCTGTTCTCGGTCCCGGACGCGACCGTGTGCGGCCCGATCATCGGCGACATCAAGACACCGGTCCCCGGGTGCAACGTGCTCAGCATCTCCACGTCGTACGACAACAGCTTCAGCGGCAACAAGATGGGCGTCACCAAGAGCGGGGTGGTGAAGCCCAATGGCCAGGACTTCTGGTGGGACTCCTTCCCCGGCAACACCGGCAACTGCTGGTGGGGGAACACGGCTGCGCCGGGCAAGACGGTGACCGCGAACACGACGCTGCCGAACTGCGCCAACGGCACCATGCCGAGCACCAGCATCGGCACGAGCAACATCGTCGCCGAGGCCGAGCTGCTTGCCTGCCTGGCCGGGATGCAGGTCTCCGGCTACCCGCGCGGCGAGGACGCCATCTGCAGCTGGGCGATCACCCCGGACAAGCCGGGCTCCGCGTCTGCGAAGACCGCCGCCGAGACGCAGGCCAAGGAAGCCGCACAGCAGGACACCTTCGAGGAGCTGTGTTCCACCGGCGGCGCGGGGACCCGGACGTGCACGCCGTACCGCCAGCAGTTCAACGGTCTGTCCCTGCTCACGATGGCCCTCTCGCCGCTCGGCAACCTGGACCTGGCGGGGACGCCGGCTCCGAAGAGCACCAAGCCGCTCAGCCTCTACACCTGCAGCTGGTGGAACCAGGCCGGTGCGGGCCAGCGCCTCGAGCTGGTGCAGCGCCTTCGCCACTTCGCCGGCGGTCCGGTGGACGACGGCAGCGAGCGCGTCGGCTTCGGCTCGGTGATGAAGGACAACGCCGCGAACCAGCTCTTCAACGGTCGTTGCAGCAGCGGGTACGCCGGAGCCTTCGCGCTCTACAAGGTGTACGGCGCCGCCGCGGCCTTCGCTGGTTCCCAGGGCTGAGGTTTCGACAGGCACAACCACCGTGGGTTGAGCCTGTCGACCCGTGGGTTGAGCCTGTCGAAACCCTCCCCGGCGGTCTCGGTAGGCTCACGCTCGCGGCAGCGATGCCGCGCAGGGCGGTAGCTCAGTCGGTTAGAGCAGAGGACTCATAATCCTTGGGTCGTGGGTTCGAGCCCCACCCGCCCTACCAAACAGTGGTCTGACCTGCACCGATGTGATTCCGTCGGCGGCGGCTAACCGGCACGACCCGAGAATCACCCGAGTTAGGCCGCGTCGTTGGTGTTTGCCGAAGCGGGCAGGACCATGACTGCGGCAGCGCGCGTGGGCCGCGTTCGGCGACCCAGGTACTGCGCGGTGACGTTGATATCGCCATGCCCGAGCTGGTCGGCAATCTCTGCCAACGACGCGCCGTTTGCGTCCAACCATGACGCAACCGTGCGGCGGTAGGAGTGAGTGCCAGCCCACTGCACCTCGGCCTCCTTGAAGACCAGGCGCAGCGACTTGCACACGTTGTTCCGGTCTCTCGGGTTCCCACGCTTCGATTCGTAGCGGGTCACCCCGAACACCAGGCCGACGGTGCCATGCAAGGCAGCGCGCGAGCGGAGACGCTCAGTCAGGTCCGCGCTGATCGTGACCGTCCGGTCGGCGTGTTCCGTCTTCGTGCCCCGGACCCGCACGATGCTGTTTTCGAGGTCCACGTCGGACCAGGAGGTGCAGTGCAGTGCTTCCGAGATACGGGCTCCGGTCGTGAAGAGGAAGGCGCTCAGATCGCCCAAGTCTGATGGAGACGCATCGGCGGCGGCCTGGACTCGGACGTATTCGTCCTCCGTGAACGCCCGGCGCGTATCGAGGTGACGCTTCCCGCAGTCATAGTCACACTCGTCGTCCTTGCATTTGCGGTCTCCGATGCTGTCCGCCTTCGGTCGCGGTGTGCGAACGCGGGCAGTGACCGACGCCGGGATTGCGCCGCGCCTTTCTGCGAGGGCCAGGATTCCGCTGAGCACCTTTCGAGCCTGCACAGCGGCAGTTGCTCCACGTTCGTCCGCGATGACGGTCAGCCAGGCCTCGATTTGAGCAACGTCGTTTGCCTGAACGACCGTAAGGGTCGCCATGTTTGTTCCATCGATACACCGCCGGACGTAACCCCGGTAGTCGTCGAGGCTTCGCTTGGACAGCCCGTCGCGGGCCTTCCAGTCGAGCCAGATCGCTCCTGCCCGGGACAGCCTGGTGTCGTGGCGGAGTACGTCGTCCCCACCCTGATGCTTGTCCTGCGCCTCGCTGACCTTCTTCTGTAGCGCACGAAGTGCGGCTGCGTCGGTCTTGCCGCTGCCAGACCAGTCGCGCCACCTCCCGGCTCGATCGTTGAACCCGGCCCTGACGATGCGCTCGCCCTCCTTCGTCGGGTGCGGCCCGAACTTGGTGGTGCCGAGCATGTATGAGGGCAGACTCTGCCGTCCCATCGGTTCTCCTTGGTTGTGCGTCTCGCGGTGAATGTAAGCCGGAAGTAGATTGCTGGAAAGGAATCCGGGTCGTCGTGCGCTAGGTAACGGGCAGGACGCTGTTCAGGCCCTCGTAGGCCTCGATCACGGCCACGTTGTAGCGAATCGCTGATCCGAACTTCATGTACGCGGGAGGGCGCCCCTGCGTCCGAAGGTTGGCGAGGTGGCCCACGTCGGTCGCCCACCGCCGAGCGAGCTCCTTCGCCGTGATGTACAGAGTTTCTCCAGGGTCGAGGGTGGCCGCGGTCATGCTGCTGCGCCGTCCAGGTCGGGGAGCTCGTCGGCGCCCGGACACCAGTAGGCGAGTCCGTGGGCACCGAGGACGGGTCCGTAGGGATGGGGGTCGTGCGGCCTGATCAGGCTGCACACCTGGTCGAGCGCACCGGGGTGGTCCGCACGGTCGCGGGACGCCCGTCCGCCCTGTGCAGTTGCGACGACGAGGCCGAGCGCGTTCGGTCCGAGGGCCCGGCGGACCTCGGCTGCGGTGAAGACCTGGGTGCTCGAGGGCCCATCAGTCTTGGGCTTGGGGCCCGGGGTCGTCGGCGTCCAGGGCCCATCAGTCAGGTCGGCAGGGCCCACCTGCCGGGTTTCCCGGCTTAGTACAGGCTTCGCGGCCAGGCGGAGCATGCTCTCGTCGGGGAGTCGGTACACGGCAGCACGGCGATCCTCCGCGTGCTTCCTCGCCCGGCCCGGATCGACCAGGGTGAGGAAGCCGCGGCGGACAAGCTTATCCAGGTTCCACCGGACGGACTTCTCCTTGAGCCCGGTCGCTGACATGGTGCTGAGCCGGGGGAGATTGACCTGCGTCGAGCCGAGCACCACGGCCTCCGAGGCGATGAAGGCGAGGAGAGTCCGCTCCTTGTCGCTCAGGTCGGCAGTCGAATCGGCGACGATCAGGAGAAGGGAGGAGGCCCGCGACTCCGCTTCGACCCGCGCCTGATCCTTCGACCACGCCGGGGACGCCGCGGCCTTGTCGACGGCCCGAGTCCACGCACGATCCAGTTCCTTCTCGACCTGGACGGCGCTCTTCGCTTTTCCGCCCTGGCGCACCCGAAGCTGGTGGCCGAGCTTGGAGGTCGCGCGGGTGACTTCGCTTTTCCACTCCTGCGCGCTCCAGCCAGAGTTGACGGCCGCCAGGGCGGTGCACCCGACGGCATCCCAGACGGACCTGCCGCCGCGCGCATGAAGGTCGGCAGGCGACACCCCATCGCGGATCAGGTCGATCATCTCCGTCGACATGGAACGATGCGGCGTCGGGGTCGCGGGGGAGGTTGCCGGGTTTTCGGAGGTCTGGCTGTTCGGCCGCGACGTAGGCGTTGCGGTGGGCATATTGTGCTCCTCGAGGGTTGAGGACCGTCCCGGGTTGTGGGCCCGTTGGGACGGTCTTCGCCGTTGTTGGAGCGAAGAGAAGCGGCCTCGACTACTTAGCGTCGCGTCCTAGATGACCCGTGCAGCTACGACGCGACACAAGCAGTCCGGGCCAGGCACCATCGGCTGCATGAACCTTCTTGAAGTGACCGAGCCCCGGAACCTGCTCTCGATTCCCCAGGCGCAGCACCTACTCGGCGGGGTGAGTCGGAAAACTATCTACCGGCTGATCGACCGCGGCGACCTGACCCGCGTGAAGATCGGCAGTCGCTCGATGGTCACCGCGAAGAGCATGATCGGCCTCGTAGACCGCGCCGCAGCGTCGTAGTTGATCGGGTAGGCCGCGTCTCCGACGGCTGGCCGCGTTGGGGCGGCCCTGCCAGACGTTGAACCGGAACGTCGTCCGCTGCGTTGGGAAATCACGGTAGATCATGGACATGCCCTCTGACCTGGGCGGATGCGTTGGCTGCCGTTGACCAACCACGACAGCGGCTGGTCATCTTGCGGACTGTCTGCGGACTCGACCGGACGTGACCAGCCCAACGCGCGATGCCGTCAGATCAGGTCTATGAGGTCGTCGTCGACGGCCGCGCTGATGCTCGTCAGGACGTAACTCTTGCGCTGGTAGTTGTAGTCGCCTGACGGATACACCGTGGTGACCAGGAACTTGCCTACTGCATCGTGGTCCGGCTGACCGTTGATCGCCGCGACCGCTTCCTGAAGGTCCGGCGGAACTACGGCGCGGAACGCGCGACCGCCCGCGGGCTGAAAGTCCATCACCGACTTGGACCAGGTCCAACCGTCGACCGCACCCGCGATCGTCTTCGGCTCCGTCTCCGCTGCCTGCTCTCCGACAGCACGAATAAGACGTGCAGCGCCCGTCGGAGTGATCACAACTGGCTGAGGATCGCGCCCACGAGCAGTGAGACTCCCTTCGATGCTCCAGGTCGACTCGACGACCGATTGACCAACCTGCCGCAGCGCCCGACGCGCAGCACCGGGGAGCTGTCGCACAGAAGCATCCAGCAGTTCCGTCTCGTCCTCGGCGAGCAAGAAGAGTGAGGCGAACTGGTGTAGCGCCTTCCCATCCAAGGTCTCCGCCTCAGTCCCCGGCATGGGCACGGATCGCTTCGGCTGCGGCGGGCTTCGGAAGATCACCCTCACAGAACCTGGGCCCGGGCCTTCAACCAGGAGCCCAGGGGTGTGCCGCTCCTTGCCTGCGATGCCCTTAGCGAGTTCCTTGACCGCCTGTGACGTGCGGTTCATAAACAGACCGAGCCAGTCAGCCCTCGTGGCGTGGTTCAGCACGCTCGCGCCGGTCAGATGCAGGTCAAGCTCGGTCTGATCCCGCAGTCTGTGGTCGCGCATGATCTGGCGACTGTCCGGCGCGAAGCTGAATGCCGCGTCGAGTGCTGCGGCCAGGAACAACGAGCCTTCGCGGCCCTCGGATTCAGTGAGCGCAGCCTCAAGGGACTGCTGCTTGTCATCAGCGTCCATTTGGCTTCACCTCCACGAACCCCTTCTTGGCCCCTGTAGCCAAATCTTGCATCCAGTCCCGACGGAAGTTGTCGAGCGAGGCCTTCATGTCCGACGGAATGATGAAGCTGTCGATCCGTCCACCGAACGGCTGCACCCGGGGGTAGAACGCGCCGGACGGAAGTTGGGCACCCTGGAGGGTTGAGAGTCCTCCGAGCTGGGTGATCGTCGGCGTCTTCGGAGCGTACCCGGTCATGCCTGCTGCCGCCCATGCCTGAAATGTCTGCATTTCAGCATCGGCCGCCTTGCTGACGGCGGACCAGGCCCCGGGCTTCACGACGGCGACCACGTCAATGTCGAACGGCGGGTCCTCCTTATAGGACACGAACCCTCCGTCAAGCCACAGCGTCGCGTCCGGCAGAAGGTCGTCCAGACAGTCGACAAACACCTCCAGCGCCCTCAAACGCTTGCGCCGATGATCCGGGTTCGGCGCGTTGTCGACGAAGGTGTGCTCGAACTCTGCCCAGGTGCAGGTGTGGATGCCGGGCGGAAGGAAGCCCGTGGCCGGGTCCACGGCAGGCAGCTTCGCCACGAAACCACCGGAGGCCGGTGCCGCCATGAACCCTCCTTGCCGCGCCACCCCCGTGTCGTCGAAGCATGCTAGCGGCGTGAGACAGCCGCGACAGGCGTTTGATATTCCCGATGAACTCAGGTTGAGCCACGCCAGGGTCCCGACTCGCTCCGACGACTAGCGCGGCGCCCTTCCACCCTCACGGCGACTGCGGAGGCTTTCGGGCATGCGCGAAGCAGGAATCAGGGGCGGGTTGTAGAGCCGGGGGTCGCTTGCATCGACGGCGGCAATTAGGTCGGCTGGCAGCCAAGGGGCCGACGAGGAGAGCTTCGGTTGCCGCGCCCGCAACCATCGAGAACGACGGCTCTTCCCTCCCGGAGGGGTCGTACCTCCCCTGAGTTGCTCGATCTGGTCCCGATCCAGCGGAGCAGGGCCCCAGGTGTGGAAGAGGCCCCCCTCGGTCAGCTCAACGGAATCAACGTCAAGGTGCTCGGCCACGAGCGGGACGTAGTCCGACCCGAACCACGTCCACCATGCCGGGTAGGGCAACAACCCGCTCCAGCCTCCGCGCACAGCAAGGTACGTAGTTCTCTCGACCTCCGAATCGAACCAGGTACTCCGCCCTGACCACCCAACCCCTCGCTGGACCTCCGCCGAGGCGAAAACCGCGTTGGACTTGCTCGCAAACGAGACGAACAGCCTTTGGAGCGCATCCGCCCATCGCCGGTCCGCGAGCGCATCGCGGTGTACCGAAAGAGAGTGTGAGTGAACGCCAACCTCCCCTCGAGCACCACCCGAGATACTCCCGGAGATGCACGGCCGTGAGGCGCTAAAGAAGACGGTCATGGTCTCTGCTGTCACGGCCTCCACGAACCCGGTGTCGCCCTCGACCTCGAGCTTCATGCTCAGGGGCTCGAACGAGCCGAAGCGTCGCGGCAACGCCTCAGGGAGGTAACGGCGCGCCGCATCGAGCCAGGTGCCCGCAGGCCCTCCTGGCGACGCTGGCTTCGTGGTGTACCAGCGCAACTCGACCACGTCGATCCGGCCTTGCTGCACAGCTGCGACCGCGCGAGACTTCCCACGAATCCAAGTCTGATCGGTCTGCTGATCGAGAACAGCGCCCCCGACAGCCTGCGACAACTTCCTAGCGAACCGGACGGCATGCGGAACCTCCGTCTCAGTCGACCCTTCGACCTGCACCTCGTACAACCATTCGGGAGCGAGGAGAACTGCTGTGACCTCTTCGGGCACGTCTTCCGGTTCAAGCCGAACAGGTAGTCCGACAGTGAACGAGTACTTGGCTCGGGCGCCGCGTACGGCGGTCAGAAACTCAGACGGCTCTCCGTCCCCCTGATCGACACCTAGACCGGCGCCTTCAAGAAGCCGACAGAGTTCAGCGTGGTCGACGAAGTCCGCGCCGAACACCTGCAAGTCGTAGGACACAACCACTCTCCTCCTTGTCCGATCCGAGTCTCCAGTCTGCCCGTGCGAACTCGCGAACACAGCGAGCTTGCACAATGCCCGCGACTCGGTGACCTGAGGCACACCCCCAAAATCAGGCCGCCAGAACATCCAACCGCGTAGGTCAAGGCGGATGCGCCAACGCCCCCACCCCCTCCAACGCGAAGTGGGATTGGGATTTCGGCGCGGCCCTAGTCTCAGGCCTTGCTGTGAGGGTGTCGCGGCAGCCAGGCAAGAAGTTCGGAACCAAGCGAGGCCACCAGGGCGGAGCCCCAGATCGTGAGGCTTTGTTGCCACGGGTGCCCGAAGGTTCCCCACTCGAAGTCTGCGGCTACGTGGAAGTAGTAGTCACCGTTCGGGAACACGGGCACGGGCCAAAAGGCCGGGCCGGAGACGGCGTGCTGGGCCGGGGAGTAGACGTACGGGGTGTGCTGCCAATCCAGCGCGGTCAGGAGACCATCGCCCGCGAGGTAGACGAACGAGCGGAGAGCAGACGCATTGACAGCCGCTTCGCCCGCTGCGAACCGTGGCCCCTCGTCCTTGAAGACTGGCGCCAGGTCGATGACCAGGCTGTCATCTGGCAGGACGATTGCGGGTGAGGTTCGCTCGTGAAAGTCCGGCCAAAAGTTCAGGCGCTCGTTGACGGGCGCCCATGTCTCGTCGTAGTCCACGGGCTGCCAGCCGCTGTCGGCTTCTGAGTGCTCATTCACGATGCGAGCGTAAGCGCGGCAACCTGCGAACCCCAGGGAGTTTCGGTCGAGCACGCTGTCCACAAACCCTCGGTTGCGGACGCCTCCTGATCCGTAGTTAGCAGAACAACGTCCAAGAGGGTCCGCGGCAGTCCGGTGAGTAGTCCTTAGCCCGCTCAGAACGCGGCCCTTGGTCCTGTTTGATCCGCCAGCGTCCACCCAAGTTTGGAGAGCCCACTTAGCAATCCAGTAGCAGCGCCGAGCCCGGCCAACTACCGCGGCAGACCGAACGGTTCGATCGGGCCGGTGTCTTCGCCCATCCCGCCCCACACCTCGTCCCACTCACCACGTTCCCGGACGTAGACAGCCCGTTCCTCATCCAGCTCCGCCCGCCGATCCTCCGGCCTGGGCGGCAGGGGGAACAACCCGAGGAAGGTCGACTTCGACATGTCCGGGTCCTCGATGTACCGGAGCACCGCCGGGTAGAGCATGCGCCCAGCTCCAGTCGTCGCGCGATCGCTGGGGAAGCCGAGGGACCTGCTGGCGTTGTAGACGCACTCCCAGACTGCCGTAGCAGGATCGGGGTGCATGGCGTAGCGCAAGGCCACTCCCATGAGGTGGACCTGGCCCAGCCAGCGCAGAGAGCGGTCGGGAAACCACCGCGTGTCACTGACCGCAAGTTCCGTGTGGCCGGCGCTCCACGCGCGCTCGACCTTCTGCATGTAGACGATCAAGCTGGGTGGGACGGGCGACACGGCGTCACCATCGAGGCTGGCGACAACCGACGCGTACCGGGCGCCCTCCTCGCCCAGTGCGGCCTGGTCGAAAGCAATCTCGGCGACCCAGTGGGCCAGGTGCCGCTGGCGAGCAGCGTCCAAGGTGCCGATCCCGGCAAGAACCTTGGCGATGTTGGGATCGCCTCCGTGCTGCGTGCAGTAGACCAAGGACGCCGACTCCTCGGTCACGGTCGGCAGCACATCCAGCGGGGGCTCAAGTAGGTACCACTCGTCGAGGCCGGCCAAGTCCTCGGCGAAAAAGGTCGTCCCGGTGTACTTCTCGACCATCGCCGCACCGACCGCCACCAGGTCCGCGTCATCGCTCTCGCTCAGGGCCGCGAGCTTGCGAAGCGCCGCTGGGAGGTCTTCTGGATCATCAACCATGCCCAGCTCGACGCTGGCGACGAGCTTGCCCTTGGCCGCGCAGGTGAACCTGACGACGCCGTTGACGTTCCAGAAGATGCTGGCCGCCTTGCGGTTCGCGGCGGCCTTGGAGGCCAGCGCCAAGACTGCCTCGCGGGTGCCCTGGTAGCCGTTGTCCTCAACTGCAATCGCACCGCCCGCTCCGGCCACCTTGAAGGCAGCGAAGTCTCCAACCAGTTCAGGCTCTGACAAGGGCGATCCGAGGGCTGCACCGAAAGCGGACGCAACCTTCCCTGGGTCTGCCTCTGGTACGACCGTGATGCAGCCAGCCACGCTCAGCGGGAAGTCTTCGGCGCTCAGCCATGAGTATGAAGCCGGGTCGGGAGTGGGCACCCGGCCAGCCTGACACGGAACCCTTGAGCGCGGTCGGTTTCTTGTCGGGCCCGAGAGAGCCAAGTCACTCCCTATAGGTAAGTCGCAGGAACTGTTCGCGTAGGTCACCCGCCCTGCGCGCGGACGGGGTGGCCCTGCCCTACGAAGTGGGATCGGGGTCTTCTCGCGGACGTGAAGAACGCTCAGCCGAGCCAATCCAGACGGTCGTCGGCGACTCCTCCGAGCCAGATTGTCTCGCCGTCGGACCCGACGACTTCAATCTCGTACCCGTCTGGGTAGACCTCGACAATCACCCCCTCGGTCCCGGCGGTGACCTTGTCATAGTCGGCCCGGAAGCGCACTGATGTGTAGGGAGGCCACCTGCCGATCAGGTGCGCTCTCGTGGGCTCAACCACCTCGACAACAACCGCGGTCCCGACTCTGCGCCCACCGTCGAGCATGCTGATCGCCTCCCCTGCCTGAACACTTGACCACCGCAAGGGGAACCGAGGAAACAAGCGCGCCGTATCGGTGTCACCCGGACGGATTGCAGGGCCGTGTTCGGGAACGACGGTGGCATCGAAATCCGGCCGGACGCCCCTTCGCTCCGGGCCAACCTCCCAGCCGACGGTCCATCCAGACAGGAGGTCATGGCGCAAGCCGCCGTGCTCGTGTCCGATCAGCTTCAACTCGACACGCAAGCACCCCTCGCGTGACAGGCGGTCCGCACATGCCTCCGTGGCCTCTCGGGCCCAGTCGGGAAGGTCGGCGTAGTCCATCGCACCATCATGCGGGCAATCGGCCGACCGTGGCGCGAGAAATCACGCCGTGCTGCGGGCCGTCAGGTTGCCAAGGATGGGAATATCTCCCGACCATCCCAGCCAAGATCGGCCGCCGCGATCACCTGCTCTAGGCGTCGAGCCACCTCCCACGGACGGAGCGACTCGCCCTCTGACAATGCACCCAGAGCCTGCTCCCGGAGTTCAGCAGCAACGGTGAGAACACCGGGCATGTCGAGAGCGTGCACGCAGTACTCCAGCAACTCCAGCAGGCCCCAGGGCGGTGGAACCTCACTCAGCCGGGCCACAAGGTCGATGAGAAGTTGCTCAGCCTGGTCTTGGTTGTCGGGGTTCGACCGCACAAGGTTCACGATCCCGAGCAGAGCCGGCTCCTGCGCCCGCACGTCTGGAGACGCCGCCGCGGCAATCGTCGACTGCTGCACCCACGCATAGAACTCTTGTCCGAACGCTTTACGGTCCACGCTCCTAGCCTGTCACGGTCCGTGCAGCCGGTCGGTGTCCGCAAACGCTCGGTTTCGGACAAGCGCAAGTGAATCGCGCGTCGATCCGACATCCCGGCTGGAAGGGCCAGTAGGAATACCGCTATGAACAGACTCTTGTACGTTGTCTACAGCGTTGGTGGTGCAGTCGCCCTTCTCGTAGGTGCGCTGATGATCGCGACTTCGATCGAGGATGAGAACACCTACTGGCTCATCTTTGGGATCGCGCTGGTGACAGCCGCCCTCCTACGCCTTCAGTCGGTAGAAGCTCGTCGGCCCGACTGATTGGATAGTCATGTGACCCTGTCCGGTTCCGGTCGTTTGCGGACACCCGCGGTCGCACGCGCCTTCGCGGCCTGATTGGTGTCCACAACCCGTGTGCGGAACGTACTCGGATTGCTTCACAGATTGGACGGGTAGTGAGACGGTCCGGCTATGACCCCCTCAACCCAGACCATCACCCAGACCGGCACCCTCGTTGGCTACGCCCGCGTCAGCACCGACGACCAGCAAACCGACCTCCAGATCGACGCGCTGCGTGCCGCCGGATGCGACCGCATCTTTGAGGAGAAGGCCAGCGGCACTCGCTCCGACCGCCCAGAACTGGCCGCGGCGTTGGACTACCTGCGCCCGGGAGATTCACTTGTGGTCTGGCGCTTAGATCGACTCGGCCGATCTCTCAAGCATCTGATCGACACCGTGACTTCGTTGGACGAGCGTCAGGTCGGGTTCAAGTCCCTGAACGACAACATCGACACCACCACCGCCACCGGTCGACTGGTCTTCCACATCTTCGCCGCTCTTGCCGAATACGAACGGGCTTTGACCGTAGACCGAACTAGGGCGGGGCTTGCAGCCGCCAGGGAGCGCGGCGCGCGGCCCGGGCGGAAGCCAAGTCTGACTTCAAATCAGGTCGCCGTCGTTCGAGCGATGCACACAAGCGGCGAGCACACTGTCTCGGCGATAGCGGCAGTCGTCGGAGTCAGCCGTGCAACCGTCTACAGGCAGCTGGAGGCGATCGCGTGAGCAACGGGTCTGAGCGGCTCGACAAGATCAGCCGCGTTAATGCTCTTCTTGCTGCTCAGCAAGGGGGAGTGGCGTTTCGCGAAGGCCAGGGCCTGGGCGACTGTCCGTACGGCCAAGACAGCCAGACCGAGCGTTTCTTGGCCTACTACTGGAGTGAGGGATTCACCGCAGCTGCGCCAAGCTAGGGTCCATACGCGCCCGGGCGCGTGGAGCGCACAGGAATGTTACGCGGGCTTGGCGTCGGGCGTTGAGCAAAGGTCGCCTGACCCGAGAAATACCCGAGTTTGAGAGTGATTCCGAGTGATCCTCAGTGATGTACGGGCCGGGATTCTGGCGGAAATCACGCTCAGGAGTGATCTCTGGTTATGCCCAGTGATCCTGTCTTCTTAGACTCCTTGGGTCGTGGGTTCGAGTCCCACCCGCCCTACTACCTGCACAAACGCTTGTCATTCACCTGCAGTGATTCGGCGGCCGCGAAGTCGAGTTTGGCGTCGGTGTGATCAGCAGCAGACGCAAGCCATACCTCAAGGTGGGCGCAACTCTGCACGACCCAACCGATCGCTTCTGCCAGAGCGTCGTAGGCATAGTTGTCATCTGGATGCACAGGAGGACCCTAGAGCGCGACAAGCACTCCAGGACCGAAGTGCGCACCCACTTCAGCGCGCGAGCCGCAGCCGGCCTAAACCCTCCATAGTCTTAACGGGCTATTGCCGGTGAGGTCGGCTCAAGGCAATGGTGGACGCGCGGGGAATCCTTCATTTCACCAGGGTTCGGGGTAGGACAACGCGAGCCTGAGGAGTCGCAAACACATGGCGAGACCACTCTCGGCGCACTGTAACTGCGCTCGCGACAAGTCTCGCCTTTCCTTCTGATTCACTACTTCGCACCCTTAAGGGAAACCCATGCACAACTCATCTGTACTGGTGCTGCCTGCCACGCGACGACGTGCGTCGTTGCTCTTGGCCGCCGTGCTTATCTTTGCTGGCCTCGGCCTTGTCGCCGCGGCACCCAGCGCCCAAGCAATCGGCTCCGCGACCGGATCTATCGCGGTTTTCGGCGACAACGAGACCGACAACACGCTCAGCGCCATGGGGTACACGACGACGCTGGTGACGGACGCCCAGGTCGCCACGCCCGGATTCCTGGACAGCTTCGACGCGTTCTACTTCACCCGGAACGGAGATTCCTACGGTACGGGCCTGTCCACGGCCGCCGCCGCTAAGGTCGCGGCCTACGTCGGCGCGGACGGCAACACGGTGCTGCTCAACGGAGACTTCGCCGACAACCTGCTCTCTTGGAGCTACGACCCGGAGATCGCGCAGCTCACCGGCAATGCTGTCGAGTTCGCGGTGGCGTCGGGCCACGGGTTCATCGGTGAGTTCAATGGCGCCGTTTCCGCGCTCACCAGCAACTCCAACAGCTTCTCGCCCATCGGCCTGATCTCCGGTTCGGCCGGCCCGCTGACCTGCTGTCCCGCGAGCGGGACGGTATCGATCGTGCCGGCGGGTGTCGGGCATCCGGTGCTCGATGGGGTCGCGTTCCCGTACGACCCGAGCAACCTCGAATTCGGAGCGGTGATGTCCGGCATTGCAAGCTCCCTCGTCCTCGCGACGTACCCGGACGGCAGCCCGGCGATCGTCGCCCAGGGCACGAGCAACGATCCGCCCACGATCACGGTGCCCTCTGACATGACGGTCGAGGGCAACACCGTCGGCGGCGCCAACGTCACCTTCACCGTGACGGCGGCCGACGCCGAGGACGGCGACCTCAGCGGCTCGGTGAACTGTTCGCCGGCGAGCGGCAGTTTCTTCGCCCTCGGTGGCCCGGTGACGGTGACCTGTGACGTGACCGACTCGGACGGTGCGACGGCGGGTGACACCTTCACCGTGTCCGTCGTAGACACGACCGCACCGTCGGTCGTCCTCGTCGGCGGTCCCGCGGACGGCAGCAGCCACTACTTTGGCTCCACACCCGCGGCACCCACGTGCACGGCGACCGACATCGTCGACAGCGACGTCGCATGCAACGTCGCCGGCTACTCCAGCGCCGTCGGCACGCACACGGCAACCGGGTCCGGAACCGACGACAGCGGCAACACCGGTTCGGCGGCGGCGACGTACACCGTGCTCGCGTGGACGTTGGGGGGCTTCTACCAGCCCGTTGACATGGGAGGTGTCTTCAATGTCGTGAAGGGCGGGAGTACGGTACCGCTCAAGTTCGAGGTCTTCGCCGGCCCGACGGAGCTGACCGCGACGAACGTCGTGCAGTCCTTCCGCGTCTTCACGATCCCGTGTGAGGGCGGCGCGCCAACCGACAACATCGAGGTGACGTCGACTGGCGGTACGAGCCTGCGCTACGACGGCACCGGCGGGCAGTTCGTCCAGAACTGGGCGACGCCCAGGGCGGCGGGCACATGCCGCCAGGTCGTGCTCACGCTCCAGGACGGCACCGCCATCTCTGCCAACTTCAAACTGAAGTAGTCGTCTGACGCGCGATCAATGCCATCTGCAGGGCGCCCCTCACCCGAGGGGCGCCCCCCGGCGTCCTGGACTGCCGCGCTTCGCGCTCCAGATGGGCTGGTGACCACTCAGGTCGTGCGAGGCCACCTGCATCGGGCCGTCACCCTGTGCCTGCATCCAGAACAGCCCAGACGACGGCCCGTAGCGCATCGGGGGATTGTCGGCGCCCACAATGTCGGCGTGGTGGTCGGTGCGTTCATACCAATCGGGGCACTTGTAGTCGGTCGACGTGATGCCGAGCCGCGCCTCGATCTGGGCACCCTTGATGCCCTGGTGCGTCCACCAGTGCTTCTCGAAGTCCAGGACCAAGCGGTGCTCGGCGCCGAACTCGGGCGTGCTGTCCATGGAGACCATTCTGCCGGGGCCCTGCGACAGCGGTGTTTCCCGCTCCTGAACGTGTCGTGAACCTGCGCGCCGACTCCCCGAAAAGGGTCCCGGGAGGGGACACCGGTGGCTCGTGCTCCCCGCCTCCCAGGAGTCCCATGAACACCACTGTCTGGGTCGCCTCGGGCCTGCTGACTGCCGCTTTCCTGATGGCGGGGGTGCTCAAGTCCACCCAACCCGTGACGAAGCTCCGCGAGCAGATGGGCTGGGTCGACGACATCTCGGTCGGCACCCTGGCCTCGTTCTCCCGAAGCTGATGGACGTGGTCGATGAGTGGGCCGGGATCGAGGGGACCCAGACCGGTCTCGCAGCGACCGGGTTGGTCGCGATCCAGATGCTGGCGATCCCAGTGCACGTACGCCGGCGAGAGACCACGTTGCTCCGTGAACCTGATCCTCGGAGGGCTCGCAGCTTTCGTCGCGTTAGCACGCTTCGGTTGGCTCTGAAGGCGCCATCAGAAAAAAAGTTGTCCGATTTGCGCGTTTCCCGTTATTGCTGGCCGATCAGGGTGTTCCATGGATAAAGCACCCAGGTACGACTCAGAAGGGGGAGCACAATGATGTGCACTCACACGCCGGCTTGTCCGGACGCCTCAGCTGCCAACTGCTGCAGCGCACACACGGTCTCCGACCACTCCGAGCAGGGCTGGTGCCAGCTGTGCAACGGGGTCATCCTCTTCGACGACGGCGTCTACCTCGCTCCGGACGGCCACGTCGAGCAGGTCCCGCTCGCTTCCTGACGTTGTGCTCAGTGGTGAGCCGCGTCGCGGATCTCGCCCACCAGCTCCTCGATGACGTCCTCGAGCGTAGCTACGCCGACGACGTCGCCGGACTCGTCGACCACCCGGGCCATGTGCGCCCCCTGAGACTGCAGGGTCTGGAGCGCCGCCACCAGGCTGTCGCTCTCGCGCACGTTCGCGAACGAGCGGATCCACCGGTCCTCGACCACCTGCGCCCGCCCGTGCGGGTCGTGGCCGAGCACGTCCTTGATGTGCAGGTAGCCGAGCAGGGTGCCGTCGCCGCCGACCACCGGGAACCGGGAGAACCCGGTCTCGGCACACACCGCCTCGACCTCGGTCGCTCGGGCGCCCCGGACGACGGTCTGCAGGCCCTCTACCGGGAGGAAGACGTCTGCGATCCTGCGTGAGGTGAACCCGAGGGCGCCGGAGAGCCGGTTGTACTCGCCCTCCTCCAGCAGGCCCTCGGCCCGGGACTCGTCGACCAACGCCTCCACCTGCTCGCGGGTGAAGACCGAGGAAACCTCGTCCCGAGGCTCGATCTTGACCAGGCGGAGGATCGCGTTCGCGATCGCGTTGAGGACGAAGACCACCGGCTTCAGCGCGATAACGGTCATCATCATCGGGGCGCCGAAGAACATCGCCGCACGTTCCGGCCCGGCGATCGCGAGGTTCTTCGGCACCATCTCGCCGAGTACCACGTGCAGGTAGACCACGATCGTCAGCGCGATCGTGAACGCCACCGGGTGTACGGCGCCGTCGGGCAGGCCGAGGTCCTCGATCAGCGGCTCGATCAGGTGCGCCAACGCGGGCTCGGCGACGGCACCGAGGCCGAGGGAGCAGACCGTGATGCCGAACTGGGCGCCAGCCATCACCAACGAGACCTGCTCCATCGCCCGCAGGGCGTAACGGGCCAGCACCGAGCCCTGCTGGGCACGCGGCTCGATCTGGGTACGCCGCGCAGAGACCAGGGCGAACTCGGCGCCGACGAAGAACGCGTTGCCGATCAGCAGCAGCACGCCGAGGATCAGGGCCGCCTGGGTACTCATGCGTCCACCTCCCCGACCCGGTGGCGCAGGGAGATCCGGTCGACCCGGAGCCCGTCCATCCGCTCTACCCGCAGGACCGCGAACTCCAGCTCCGGCTCCTCGTCGTCCTCCTCGGGACTGGCGACCGGCAACGGGATGACGACCTCGTCGCCGCGGCTCGGGATGCGCCCGATCGCCTGGACGAACAGGCCGGCCACGGTGTCGTAGTCCTCGTGCTCCGGTAGGGCCAGCCCGGTCGCGTCGAGCACCTCGTCCGGACGCAACAAGCCGGAGACGATCCAGGAACCGTCCGGACGCCGTCGCAGGCGCGCGCTGAGCCGGTCGTGCTCGTCGGCGATGTCGCCGACGATCTCCTCGACCACGTCTTCCAGGGTCACGACCCCGGCCGTGCCGCCGTACTCGTCGGAGACGATCGCCATCTGGAAGCCCTCGCCGCGCAGCAGGGCGAGCAGGGGGTCGAGCCGCAACGACTCGGGGACCACGGTGGCGGCCACCATGACTTCCCGCACCTTGGTCGATCCTCGGTCCTGACGGGGCACTGCCACCGCCTGCTTCACGTGGACGGAGCCGACGATGTTGTCGGTGCTGCCCTTGGTCACCGGGAACTTGGAGAAGCCGGTCGCGGCGGAGAGATCGATGATCTCGGCGACCGGGTCGCTGATGTCCACGGTGGCCATCCGCATCCGCGGGGTCATGATCTCGCCCGCGGTGCGGGGCCCGAAGGCGATCGAGCGCTGGACCAGGTGCGCGGTCTCGCTGTCGAGGGTGCCCTCGGTGGCGGAGCGGCCGGCCAACGAGGAGAGCTCTTCGATGGAGCGGGCGGACCGGAGCTCCTCCTGCGGCTCGACCCCGAGGGATCTGACGATGGCGTTCGCCGAGCCGTTGAGCAGGCGGATCGGCAGGATCATCGTGGTGGTGAAGAGGCGTTGGAAGGTCTGGGTCGCCTTCGCGGTCTGGAACGGCAGCGCGATCGCCACGTTCTTCGGGACCAGCTCGCCGATGAGCATGGTCGCGAAGGTCGCGATGACCAGACCGAGGGTCAGCGCGGTCGGCGTGATCGCGTCCTCGGGCACACCGATGCTGTCCAACGGCCCCTCGATCAGCGCGGAGATCGCCGGTTCGGCCAGGAAGCCGATGGCGAGGTTGGTGACGGTGATCCCGACCTGGGCGCTGGAGAGCTGGGTGGAGAGCGACTTGAGCGCGAGGGAGACGCCCGCTGCGCCCCGGTCGCCGGCAGCAACCGCTCGCTCGACCTCGGTGCGGTCGACCGTGACGAGTGCGAACTCGGCTGCGACGAACATGCCGCACGCCACCATCAGGGCCAGCGAGACGCCGAGCAGGAGCCATTCCATGCGCCTATTGTGGCGGGTCCTGCCCATAGTCGTGTCACGGGGAACCGTGAGAAGGTCGGGGGATCCCCCGAGGGGGCGTCTCCGGCCCCACGACAGGAGGACCCTTGCTCCGTATCTCCGGCACTGGCGAGACCCACGTGGGTCTGGTCCGGGCGAACAACGAGGACGCGGCTTTCGTCGGACCGTACTGCGTGCTCGTCGCCGACGGTGTCGGTGGGGGAGCGGCCGGTGAGGTCGCCTCCGCGACCGCCGCGTACGCCGTCGCGGCCACCGTTCTCGCCAAGGCCGGCAGCGACCCGGCGGACGTCCTCGCGGCGAGCTTCCGGGTCGCCCAGGAGCAGGTACGCGCCGGTGTCGCCGCGGATCCGACCCGTGCCGGGATGGCGACTACGTTGACGGCGATCGCCACCGACGGTCAGAGGTTCGTGCTCGGTCATCTCGGTGACTCCCGCGCGTACGTGATGCACGACGGTATCCTCACCCGGGTCTCCCGCGACCACACCTACGTTCAGGACCTCCTCGAAGAGGGGCGTCTTGAACCGGCTGAGGTGGGCGCCCATCCGTGGCGCAACGTAGTGCTCCGGACGGTCAACGGACACACGGAGGGGGAACCTGACCTGGTCGATCTCGCGCTGGTCCTCGGCGACCGGCTCCTGCTCGCCAGCGACGGTCTCACCGATCTGGTCGGCGAGCCGGAGCTCGAGCGGACCCTCCGGGACCGCTCGGACGACGATGCTGTCGCGGCGTTGATCGCGGCGGCGCTGGCGCGGGGTGGCAGGGACAACGTCACCTGCGTGCTCGGGACGGTGGTCGAGGGGCCCGCGGTGAACGCGGACGGCCAGGTGCTCGGCGCGCTCCGCGACCCGGCGAACATCGTCGACCTCGCACCCGGGCGGGCCGAGTCCGCCTAGCCGCCTCCAAAAACGGCACCCGCTCGGGTTCGGAGATCGGCGGCCGACCTGGGAGAATGTCGCCATGACCTCCCTTGCGCGCCCCCGTCTCGAAGGATCCGTTGCGGTCCGCGGCGACCGTCGGCTCTCCTACGCCGAGTTCGGGACGCCACGCGGTGCGGCCGTCTTCTGGCTGCACGGCACCCCGGGCGGGCGTCGGCAGATCCCGATCGAGGCCCGCGCGTTCGCCGAGGCGAACGATGTCCGCCTGATCGGCATTGACCGACCCGGCATCGGCACCTCGACGCCGCACCTGTACGAGAACGTCCTCGACTGGACCGGCGACCTGGAGGTCCTGGCCGACAACCTCGGCATCGACACGTTCCGGGTGATCGGCCTGTCCGGCGGGGGCCCCTACGCGTTGGCAGCCGGCGTGGCGATGCCGCACCGCGTGCACGGGATCGGTGTCCTCGGAGGTGTCGCTCCTCTCCAGGGCGCCGATGCCATCCGCGGCGGCCTGGTCGAGGTGGCGCCGTACGCCGCGCCGCTGATCGAGGCTGCTCGGATCCCGCTCAGCTTCGTGCTCGCCGCTGCGATCCGCCTGGTCAAGCCGCTCGCCGGGTTCGGCCTGGACGGGTACGCCGCGGTCCAGCCGCGCGGGGACAAGGACCTGCTGCACCGCCCCGAGTTCAAGGCGATGTTCCTCGACGACCTGCTCAACGGAGCGCGGTTCCAGGTGGGCGCCCCGTTGGCGGACATCATCCTGTTCACGCGGCACTGGGGCTTCGAGGCCGCCGACGTGCAGGTCCCAGTGCGCTGGTGGCACGGCGACGCCGACCACATCATCCCGTTCGCGCACGGTGTGCACATGGTCGAGCGGCTCCCCGACGCGGTCTTCGCCACGATCGACGGCGAGTCGCACCTGGGCGGCCTGGGTGCCGCCACCGAGGTCCTGGAGACCCTGATGGAGCTCGGTCCGCGGAAGGCACAGCCCCGGACCGCCCGCAAGAAGGCCGCTGCGGGGCCACGAAAGGCTTGACCCGGCTTCCGTGTCCCACTGGCGCCAGGGGCGTTCGTGGGCCACAATGGGAACACAAGTTCACATGCGTCACATGCCTCCGAACCATGCACCACTTCTGATCCGATGAGCCCGCCGGGGAAGGCGTAGCTCTACGCCGGAGTCAGAGGAGGCTGAAGTGACACGCACTGCGACCCGTGGAGTCATGTTTGTCCACTCGGCGCCGTCCGCGCTGTGCCCGCACGTCGAGTGGGCCGTGGGCGGCGTACTCGGCAACGCCGTGAACCTCGAGTGGACCCCGCAGCCCGCCCAGGCGGGCACCTACCGTGCCGAGTACTCCTGGGCCGGCACGGCCGGCACGGCAGCCGGCATCGCCTCGGCCCTGCGCGGTTGGAACCAGCTGCGCTTCGAGATCACCGAGGAGCCGACGTCGGCCACCGAAGGTGCTCGCTACTCCTACACACCCGACCTCGGCGTCTTCCACGGCGTCACCGGCCTGCACGGCGACCTGATGATCCCGGAGGACCGGCTCAAGGCCGCCGTGATCAAGGCGGCGCTCGGCGAGACCACGATTGAGCTCGAGATCGAGAAGCTCCTCGGCAAGCCGTGGGACGACGAGCTCGAGACCTTCCGGTACGCCGGCGACGGCGTCCCGGTGCGCTGGCTGCATCAAGTTGTCTGAGGCGTGACCCTGCGAGGAACGAGCAGGGTCACGACCCGAAGAGGTTGAGCGAGCCTCTGAGTGAGCTTGCGAACTCAGAAGGGCGGGTCGAAACCTGGGGACGTACGCGCAATAGGTACCCGGAGTGGTTTCGACAGGCTCAACCAACGTTGGTTGAGCCCGTCGAAACCGCTTTGCGTCAGAGCGGAATGTTGGTGTGGTTGCCGCGCACGACCAAGCCCGACCCGGCGATCGCCCGCGCGATCGCGGAGCGCGTCGCAGTGGGGGAGACGACCTCGTCCACAACACCGATCTCGACGGCCTTGTCGATGCCGCCGGCGATCCGGGCGTGCTCCTCGGCCAGCTCGGCCTCGACAGCGGGCCGGATCTCCGGGGAGACGTCGGCCAGCTTGCGTCGGTGCAGGATCCGGACGGCAGCCACGGCACCCATCACAGCGACCTCGGCGTCCGGCCAGGCGAACACCTTCGTGGCACCGAGCGAGCGCGAGTTCATCGCGATGTAGGCGCCGCCGTACGTCTTCCTCGTCACCACGGTGACCCGCGGGACGACGGCCTCGCCGAACGCGTGCAGCAGCTTCGCGCCGCGTCGTACGACGCCGTCCCACTCCTGGCCGACGCCGGGCAGGTACCCCGGCACGTCGACCAGCACGATCAGCGGGATCCCGAACGCGTCGCACATCCGCACGAAGCGGGACGCCTTCTCGGCCGAGAGCGAGTCCAGGCAGCCGCCCAGGCGCAGGGGGTTGTTGGCGATCACCCCGGTGGTGCGGCCACCGAAGCGGCCGAGGGTGGTGACGATGTTCGGTGCCCACTTGGTGTGCAGCTCGATCGCGGTTCCCTCGTCGAGGACGTGGTCGACGAGCGGGTGCACGTCGTAGGCGCGCTTCTTGTTCTCCGGCAGGAAGCCCTCGAGGTCGACGTCCTCGACCGCGTCGACGTCCAGGGTCCCCTGGGCGCCGAGCAGGAAGGCGAGGTCGCGGGCCTTGTCGAGGGCCTCGCGCTCGGAGTCGGTCAGCACGTGCACGACACCGGAGCGGCGGCCGTGCGGCTCGGGGCCGCCGAGACGGAGCATGTCGACGTCCTCGCCGGTGACCGAGCGGACCACGTCAGGGCCGGTGACGAAGATCCGTCCCTCGGGGCCGAGGATCACGACGTCGGTCAGGGCGGGCCCGTACGCCGCGCCGCCCGCGGCCGGGCCGAGGACCACCGAGATCTGCGGGATCGTGCCGGACGCGCGGGTCATCGCGTGGAAGATCTCACCGACGGCGTGCAAGGACAGCACCCCCTCGGCGAGCCGGGCGCCGCCGGAGTGCCAGAGCCCGATGATCGGCATCCGGTCGGTCAGGGCCCGCTGGTACGCCGCCACGACGACCTTGCAGCCCTCGTAGCCCATCGCGCCACCCATCACGGTCGGGTCGGAGCAGAAGGCTGCAGCGGTCTTGCCGTTGACGCGTCCCACCGCGGCGAGCATGCCGGAGTCGTCGACCGGAGAGATCGCCTCGAAGATGCCGTCGTCGAAGAGAGCCGCCAGCCGCTGGAGCGGGTGCCTAAGGTCCTCTTCGCGAGGAGGCTTCGTGGCCTTTACCACCGGGGTGCGTTCGACTGGAACAGTCACTTCTCCCAGACCCGTTTCCATCATCAGATGCTCCCGAACGCCACGGCGACGTTGGCGCCGCCGAAGCCGAAGGAGTTGTTCAGCGCCGCGATGTCGCCCGAGCGCAGCTCGCGGGCCGTGGTCGGGATGTCGAGCTCGACGGCCGGATCGAGGTCGTCGAGGTTGATCGTCGGCGGGGACAGCCGGTGCTTGATCGCGAGCACGGTGGCGATCGACTCCAGGGCTCCGGCTCCGCCGAGCAGGTGGCCGGTCATCGACTTCGTGCTGGTGACGACGACCTCGTCGGCGTACTTGCCGAGGGTCGCGTGGATCATCATTCCCTCGGCCACGTCGCCCTGCGGCGTCGAGGTGGCATGGGCATTCACGTGGGCCACGTCGCCGGGCGAGATGCCGGCGTCCTCCAGCGCCCGTTGGATCGCCCGGGTGCCGCCGCGGCCCTCGGGGTCGGGCTGGGCGATGTCGTGGGCGTCGTTGGTGATGCCGGCGCCGAGCAGCTCGGCGTAGATCGTCGCGCCACGGGCCAGGGCGTGCTCGAGCTCCTCGAGGACTAGGACGCCGGCGCCCTCGCCGAGGACGAAGCCGTCGCGGCCGGTGTCCCAAGGACGCGAGACCGCGGTCGGGTCGCCGCCATCCTCGCCGCTGGCGGTCTTGGAGAGCGCCATCATCTGGGCGAAGGCGGCCATCGGGAGGGGGTGGATCACGGCCTCGGCGCCACCGGCCAGCATCACGTCGGCACGGCCGAGGCGGATCTGGTCCAGGGCGAGCGCGATGCCCTCGTTGCCGGAGGCGCATGCCGAGACCGGCGCGTGCACGCCGGCCTTGGCGCCGACGTACAGGCCGATGTTCGCGGCCGGAGCGTTCGGCATCAGCATCGGGACTGCGAGCGGCGAGACCCGGCGCGGCCCCTTCTGGAGCAGCGTGTCGTAGTTGCTCAGCAGGGTGGTGACCCCGCCGATGCCGGAGGCGACCGCGACCCCGAGGCGCTCAGGATCGAGCGCCTCGGCGTCGGCAGCGAAACCCGAGTCGGTCCAGGCCTCGAGGGCGGCGACCATCGCGAGCTGGGTGGACCGGTCCATTCGACGGGCCTTGACCCGGTCGATCACCTCGGTGGGGTCGACCGCGGCCGTCCCGGCGATCTGCACCGGGAGGTCGGGGTAGAAGTCGGCAGGCAGACGTCGTACGCCGGACGTGCCGGCGATCAGCGCGTCCCAGGTGCTGGCCACGTCCCCACCAACGGGGTTCGTGGTGCCCAGACCGGTGACGACGACTCTTCTGCGACTCATGACGACTTCTTCCTCTCCCGGGCCTGGATCAGGCCGCCTGGGCCTTCTCGATGTAGGTGACGGCGTCGCCGACGGTCTTCAGGTTCTTGACCTGGTCGTCGGGGATCCGGACGTCGAACTTCTCCTCGGCGGCGACGACGACCTCGACCATCGAGAGCGAGTCCACGTCGAGGTCGTCGGTGAACGACTTCTCGAGCTGGACGTCGGCGGCGGGGATACCGGTGACCTCGTTGACGATGTCGGCGAGGTCGGTACGGATCTCTTCGGTGGTGGCCATGCTGGGTTCCTCTCGTGGGGTGGTGCTGCGGGGGTGTTGTGGGGTGCTTGGTGCAGGAAATCTGAGGTGGGTCAAGGGACGCGGACGACCTGGGCCGCGTAGGACAGGCCGGCGCCGAAGGCAATCAGGAGGGCGGTGTCGCCGCTCTTCGCGGTGCCTTCTTCGTACATCCGGCCCAGTGCCAGCGGGATCGAGGCTGCCGAGGTGTTGCCCTGCTCGGCGATGTCGCGGGCGATCCGGACGCGGTCGGGGAGCTTCATGGTGCGGGCCATCGCGTCGATGATCCGCATGTTCGCCTGGTGCGGCACGAACAGGTCGATATCGGCGACCGAGATGCCGGTGTGGTCCAGGGTGGCACGAGCGATCTTGGCCATCTCGAAGGACGCCCAGCGGAAGACCGCGCCGCCATCCATCTGGATGTACGGCATCACCGGGGACTCCATGGCAAGTACGTCACGCCAGTCGGTGCTCTGCCGGATGGCGTCGTACTGCTCGCCGTCCGAGCCCCAGACGACCGGGCCGATACCGGGCGTCTCCGAGGGGCCGACGACGACGGCTCCTGCGCCGTCGCCGAAGATGAAGGCGGTGCCGCGGTCGGTCCGGCTGGTCATCTCGGAGAGCAGTTCGGCACCGACCACGAGCACGTGCCGCGCGGTGCCGGCGCGGACCATGTCGTTCGCGAGGCCGAGCGCGTGGCAGAAGCCGGCGCACGCCGCGGAGATGTCGAACGCCGCCGGGCTCTGGGTGCCGAGCAGGTGGGCGAGCTTCGCGGCCAGGGCCGGCGTCTGCATCGTGTGGGTGCAGGTGGCGACGATGATCGCGTCGATCTGGGCGGCCTCCACGCCGGCGGCGGTGAGCGCCTTGACGCAGGCCGCGTACGACATCGACTCCAGGGTCTCGTCAGGGCCGACCCAGCGGCGCTCGCGGATGCCCGAGCGCTGCTGGATCCACTCGTCGCTGGAGTCGATCGCGGCGACGAGTTCGGAGTTCGGGACGATCCGCTTCCCGCGCTCGATGCCGAGACCCAGGATCGCCGCGAACGGGGATCCGGTGGGCAGGGTCCAGGGCGGGCTCTGGACGGCGGTCATGCTAGGACTCCCTCGGGCAGGCCCTCGGCCCATGCTGTCCTGCTCATGCCAGGACTCCCTCGGGGTGCAGCCGCACCAGCGGTTGTCCGGGGGAGACCAGGTCGCCGTCCTCGACGAGCCACTCGACGATGGTGCCGCCGTACGGCGCCATCACCGCGGTCTCGTCGCGGGTCGAGCGGACCAGGCCGACGGCGCTGGCTGCCGCGAGGGCGTCGCCCTCCTCACCGGCGTGGCGCTCGAAGGTGCCCTTGGACGGGGAGACGAGCATCCGCCAGGTCGGGTGGATGTCCATCGGGGACGGGGCGCCGTGCTTCTCGACGAACGCCCGGGCTGCGTCGACCTGGTCGGGGGTCTTCAGGGCGAAGGTCTCGACCGGGTGGGAGCCCCCCGCGAAGTAGCGCTTCGCGATGTTGGTCAGGGTGCCGGCCGGCGGCATCTCGAGGATGCCGGTCACACCGAGGTCGCGCATGGTGGCCAGGCAGAGGTCCCAGCGGACCGGGTTGGCGACCTGGGTGACGATCCGGCGTAGGACGTCACGGCCGTCGTGGATCACCTGGCCGTCGCGGTTCGAGATCAGCGCGGTCCGCGGGTCGTGGGTGGAGACCGCGGGGGCCAGCCTGGCCAGCACGTCGACCGCAGGGGCCATGTGCTCGGTGTGGAACGCCCCGGCGACCGACAGCGGCATCAGCCGGGCCTTGGCCGGGGGATCGGCGGCGAGGGCCTCCAGCTGCTCGAGCGTCCCGGCAGCGACGATCTGGCCCTCGGCGTTGACGTTGGCGGCGGTGAGGCCGTGCTGCGTGAGCGCGGCCATCACCTCCGCCGGATCCCCGCCGAGCACGGCGGTCATCCCCATCGGGGTGGCGGCGGCTGCGTGAGCCATCGCGTTCCCGCGCTCGCGGACCAGCACCATCGCCTGCTCCGCGCTGATCGCCCGGGCACCGGCGGCTGCCGTGAGCTCGCCGACGCTGTGACCCGCGACCGCGCCGATCCGCCCGAAGGCGTCGGAGGGGTGCGGGAAGAGGGAGAGCGCTGCGACCAGGCCCGAAGCGACCAGCAACGGCTGGGCGATCGCGGTGTCCCGGATGGTCTCGGCGTCCGCGACCGTGCCGTAGTGGGCGAGGTCGAGCCCGGCGACCGCGCCGAGCCACCCCAGGCGCTCGGCGAACTGCGGGTCCTCCAACCAGGGGGTCAGGAATCCGGGGGTCTGGGCCCCCTGTCCGGGAGCAACGATGATCAGCACACGTTCACTCTCCCCGAGGCCGGGACGGAGTCGCGGGTCCGCAGCGCACGAAATCGGGGGGCCGGTGTTTAGAGGATTCCTACAACGCGGGCGGGGTTAGTCGTCCGAGAGTCAACGCTATCCGGAGCGTGTAGGAGTCCCGTGGATCGGAGGGACTGAGCCCCGTGACCTCGGCGACGCGCTTGAGGCGGTACCGGACGGTGTTGGCGTGCACGAACAACGAACGTGCCGTCGCCTCGATCGAGGCCCCCTGGGAGAAGTAGCCCTCGACGGTCTCCAGGACTGCTCCGCCGGCCGCGGCCAACGGCTGGTGGACCTGCTCGACCAGAGCACGTCGGGCTTCGAGGTCCCCAGCGAGGGCCCGCTCGGGGAGCAGGTCGTCGGCCAGGACCGGACGCGGTGCGTCGGGCCACCCGTGCGCGACCCGAAGGCCCGAGTGCGCCGCGTCGGCGGAGATCTTCGCGTCGGTGAGCATCGCCACGACGGGCCCGATCACGACCGGGCCGGGGGCGAAGGCGACGGCGACCGCGGGTGCCGGGCTGCCGGTGGTGTCCACGCCTCCCAGGACGACGACCAGGCGGTCGCCCTGGACCGCGCACAGGCAGCCGAGCTTCTGGTCCCGGGCGATCCGTCGCACCTGGTCGAGCGCGTCGCCCTTGCCGAGGCCGCCTGTCATCACCACGACGTGGCCGCGGTCGTCCCAGCCGAGCGCACTCGCGCGGGAGGAGATCGTCTCGTCACCCTCGCCGCGCAGCAACGAGTCCACCACCAGCGCCTCGAGACGCGCGTCCCAGGCTCCGCGCTGCTCGGCTGCCTTGGCGTAGACCTCTGCGGTTGCGAACGCGATCTCGCGGGCGTAGCGGTTCAGGGCGCTCCGGGCGCTCTCGGCGTCCGGCCCGAGGACCTCGTCGAGGTTCTCGTCGACCACGATGATGGAGAGGCGGACCATCGCGACGGTCTGCTGCAGGGTGACCTCGCCGGCCATCTCCCGAGGAGCGACACCGAAGACCTCGGCGGTGATCGGGGATGCCGCTTCCTCGTGGCGGTACCAGTCGATGAACGACTTGATACCGGCCTGGACGATGAGGCCGATGAACGAGCGGTCCTCGGCGGGGAGCTGGGTGACCCAGGGCATGTCGACCTCCATGCGGGCCAGGGCCTCGGTCGAGAGCGCTCCGCTGGAGCGGGTGAGGCGCTGAGCGATCTGCGCGCGGGATCGGGTCACGGAGCCCATCCTGCCGGGTCGGCCCGGTTACCGGCCGGTTCTCCGGTGCGGCCGACGCCGCCTCATGCGTCACACAGGTCACAACTGGGGTGAGATCGGCAACCTGGCAACAAGATCGTCATGAATCTCTGGTTGACTCGTCACTCACCTGGCGCCAGATCGGGGCTGCCGTACCAAGGCTGAGGGGAACCCGCGTGGCTGAGACGCTCGAGGTCCAGTACGTCACCATCCACGGCCACCGTCGTGCCTTCGTGAAGGCCGGCCCTGAAGTCGGAACGGCGCCGACACTCCTGCTCCTGCACGGTCTCGGCTGTGACCACACCACCTGGACGCCGGTGATCCAGAAGCTCGCGCGCAAGTACACCGTGATCGCCCCGGACCTGCTCGGCCACGGCCAGAGCGCCAAGCCGCGGGCGGACTACTCCGTGGGTGGCTACGCCAACGGCATGCGCGACCTGCTCACCGTGCTGAACATCGACAAGGTCACCGTGGTCGGGCACAGCCTCGGTGGCGGGGTCGCGATGCAGTTCGCCTACCAGTTCCCCGAGCGCACCGAGCGGATGGTCCTGGTGGCACCGGGCGGCCTCGGTCCTGAGGTGACCCCGATGATCCGGGCCGTGAGCCTGCCCGGCTTCAAGGCTGCGATGGTCCTGCTGACCCTCCCCGGGATCCGGCACATGGGCGTCGCGGGGATGCGGGCTCTCTCGCGCACCGGTCTGACCGCCACCCACGACCTCGACGAGGTCGCCGAGATCTACGACTCGTTCAAGGACCGCGGCACCCGGGCCGCGATCTCGCACGTCGTCCGTGCGGTGGTCGACACCCGCGGTCAGATCGTCACCATGATCGACCGCGCCTACCTGACCCAGGCGCTGCCGATGCTGGTGGTCTGGGGCACCGAGGACATGGTGATCCCGGTCAAGCACGCGGAGACTGTCGCCGCGGTCGCACCAGGAGCCCAGGTCGAAGTGCTCGGCAACGCCGGTCACTTCCCGCACAAGGACCACCCGGAGCGGTTCGCGAAGATCCTCCACGACTTCGTCCGCTCGACCCAGCCGGCGTCGTACCACCGTGGTCGCTGGCGCACGTTGCTCCGCAACGGTCCGCACGAGCCGGTCAGCGAGCAGCTGCACCTCGCGCGCGCAGTGCCGATCGCCTGATCAAGGACACGTCAGACCCGGTCATCGAGCCTGTCGAGGTGCGGTGACGCACACGGCCTCAGCCGCGGTCCCCGCGGTCGAACCAGGTGAACACCGCGACGATGACGCCGAGCCCGACGCAGATCGCCGCGAGTCCGACCAGCAGGCTCCGGAGGTCGAAGACCGCCGTGAGGCTGAGCAGCCAGAAGGCCAGCGCCGCGATCAGCCACGGCACGCAGCGCCGAGCGACCCGGCGTACCTGCGCGCCATCCCGACCTCGTCCCTCAGTCGGACCCGCTGCTCGACGATCGTCGACCGGTTCCGCTGACGCGTCCTCGGTCACGCGTCGCCGCCCTCCTGGGCGACTCCGGAGACAGCGGTCGGGTCGTCGATGCGGTACCGGTCGAAGGCTTCCTGGACCACCTCGGGCTTGACCTCGCCCCGGGCCGCCAGCGCCTGCAGGGCCTGGACGACGACCGACGGAGCGTCGACGTTGAAGAACCGGCGCGCTGCCGGGCGGGTGTCTGCGAACCCGAAGCCGTCGGTACCGAGCGCGTGGAACTCGCCCGGGACCCAGCGCGCGATCTGCAGCGGTACGGCGCGCATGAAGTCCGAGACCGCCACGAAGGGGCCCGCGGCGTCGGCGAGCCGACCGGTGACGAACGGCGTCCGCGCCGGCACGGAGGGGTTCCGGAGCGCATCGCGCTCGGTGTCGATCGCCTCGCGGGCGAGCTCGTTCCAGGAGGTGACCGACCACAGGTCCGCGCTGACGCCCCACTCGTCGGCGAGCAGCCGCTGCGCCTCGAGGATCCACGGGAAGCCGACACCGGAGGCGAGCAGCTGGACCCGGGGAGCGTCGGCGCCCAGGTCCGGGCCTGACCCGAAGCGGTAGATGCCCTTCAGCAGGCCCTCGAGGTCGAGATCCTCCGGCTCCTTGGGCTGGGACACCGGCTCGTTGTAGACGGTCACGTAGAAAATGACGTCCTCACCGAGCGGGTGCTCGGGGGAGGTGGTGTACATCCGCTTCAGCCCCGACTGCATGATGTGCGCGACCTCGTGGGCGTGCGCGGGGTCGTAGTGCACCACCGCCGGGTTCGTCGCCGCGAGCAGCGGGGAGTGACCGTCGGCGTGCTGGAGACCCTCGCCGGTCAGCGTCGTACGGCCGGCGGTGGCACCGATCAGGAAGCCCCGCGCCAGCTGGTCGGCCATCGCCCAGATCGAGTCGCCGGTGCGCTGGAACCCGAACATCGAGTAGAAGATGTAGAACGGGATCATCGCCTCGCCGTGGGTCGCGTACGCCGACCCGGCCGCGGTGGCGGACGCCATTGCGCCGGCTTCGGAGATGCCCTCGTGCAGCATCTGGCCGTCGGTGGCCTCACGCCACTTGAGCAGCTGTTTGCGGTCGACGGCCTCGTACTGCTGTCCGCCCGGGTTGTAGATCTTCGCGGTCGGGAACATCGAGTCCATGCCGAACGTGCGGTACTCGTCCGGCGCGATCGGCACGATCCGCCGGCCGATCTCCGGGTCCTTCATCCAGTCGCGCAGAAGTCGGACGACCGCCATCGTGGTGGCGATCTTGTTGGCACCCGAGCCCTGCTTCAGCTCGGCGTACACCTCGTCGCCGGGGACCTTGAGCGCCTTGGAGCGGATGACCCGCTTCGGCAGCGAGCCGCCCAGCTGGCGACGACGCTCCATCATGTACTCGATCTCCGTCGATTTCTCGCCCGGGTGGAAGAACGGCGCCGAGCCGGAGGCCTCGTAGGCTTCGGTGATCTCCTTGTCGCTCATCGGCAGGTAGAGCCGGTCGCGGAACTTCAGCAGGTCCGGGAGCTTGAGCTTCTTCATCTGGTGGGTGGCGTTCCTGCCCTCCAGGGCGTCGATCGTCCAGCCCTTGATGGTGTGCGCCAGGATCACCGTCGGCTGGCCCACGTGCTTGGTGGCCGCGTCGAAGGCGGCGTACACCTTGCGGTAGTCGTGGCCGCCGCGGGGAAGCTTCTCGATCTGGCGGTCGCTCATGTGCTCGACCATGGTGCGCAGGCGCGGGTCGGGTCCGAAGAAGAACTCCCGGTTGTAGGCACCGTCCTCGACCGAGAAGGTCTGGAACTGGCCGTCGGGGGTGGTGTTCATCTTGTTGACCAGGACGCCGTCGACGTCCCGGGCGAGCAGGTCGTCCCAGTCACGACCCCAGATCACCTTGATCACGTTCCAGCCGGCGCCGCGGAAGTTCGCCTCGAGCTCCTGGATGATCTTGCCGTTCCCGGTGACCGGGCCGTCGAGCTGCTGCAGGTTGCAGTTGATCACCCAGGTGAGGTTGTCGAGCTCCTCCCGGGCCGCGACGCGGATCGCGCCGAGGGACTCGGGTTCCGCCATCTCCCCGTCGCCGAGGAACGCCCACACGTGCTGGTCGGAGGTGTCCTTGATGCCGCGACCGGACAGGTACCGGTTGAACCGCGCTTGGTAGATCGAGTTGATCCCGGTCAGCCCCATCGAGACCGTGGGGAACTCCCAGAACTCCGGCATCAGCCGGGGGTGCGGGTAGGACGAGAGCCCCTTGCCGACGCCGTGCTGCACCTCTTGACGGAAGTTGAGCAGCTGCTGCTCGTTGAGCCGGCCCTCGAGGAACGCGCGGGCGTAGATGCCGGGGGAGCCGTGGCCCTGGATGAAGATCTGGTCGCCGCCGCCCGGGTGGTCCTTGCCGCGGAAGAAGTGGTTGAAGCCGACCTCGTAGAGGCTCGCGCTGGACTGGTACGTCGCGATGTGGCCGCCGACCTCGAGGCCGGGACGGTTCGCGTCGCTCACCATGACCGCTGCGTTCCACCGGATGAAGGCGCGGATCCGGCGTTCCACGTCCTCGTCTCCGGGGAACCAGGGCTCGCGCTCGGGCGGGATCGTGTTGATGTAGTCGGTGCTGCGCAGGGCGGGCACCCCGACCTGCTTCTGCCGGGCGCGCTCCAGGAGCCGGAGCATCACGTACCGGGCGCGCTCGCGGCCGCGGTCGTCGATCAGCGCGTCGAAGGAATCGATCCAGTCGCTGGTCTCCTCCGGGTCGATGTCCGGGAGCTGGGTGGGCAACCCCTCGTGGATGACGGGCGGTGCCGCCGGGGCCTGGCGGCCCAGGTGCTCCTGGGGCATGGAGTCGCTGCTGGTCTCGGGCACTGTCTCGTCGGGCACCCTTGCATCTTGGCACGTTCAAACCAGCGAAGAAATCTACTGATCGGTACGACGCCGCCGCGGTCTCCGGCGCGCTCGGTGGGGGCGGAACCGGGCACGCTCGACCGTCCGCCCGGTGGTATCGGAACGCGTCGGGCTTGCTTTCCGACGCCGGTGTCCGCTGAACTTGGGCCACTGGCTCCACCCAGGAGCCGTACCAGCACAGAAATGAGGCATCGACGTGAGCCCGTCCGCAGGGGGCGCCGACCAGACCGTGGCTGACCGGTTGGGACTGAAGTCCGGCATGGTCGTCCAGGAGCTCGGCTGGGACGAGGA
>JBKJIR010000024.1:0-19507 GCA_046598495.1 Marmoricola sp.
GTCGCCGATCAGGCGCAGGTGCGGCTCGGGGCCGAAGATCCACTCCTTCTGGGCGATGTACTCCTTGAAGATGTCGGTCTGCAGGGTGCCGTTGAGCTTCCCGGTCTCGACCCCGGCGCGCTCCGCGGCGACCAGCATCATGCAGAAGACCGGCACTGCCGGGCCGCTGATCGTCATCGAGGTGGTGACGTCACCGAGGTCGATCCCGTCGAAGAGGATCTCCATGTCCGCGGCGGAGTCGATCGCGACCCCGCAGTGCCCGACCTCGCCGAGCGCGCGCGGGTCGTCGGAGTCACGCCCCATCAGCGTCGGCATGTCGAAGGCCACCGAGAGCCCGCCGCCGCCGCGTCCGAGGATCATCTTGTACCGCTCGTTGGTCTGCTGGGCGTTGCCGAAGCCCGCGAACTGCCGGATCGTCCAGGTCCGCGCGCGCTGTCCGGCGGCGTAGAGGCCACGGGTGAACGGGAACTCGCCGGGCCACTCGCTCTCGTCGGTGCCGTAGGCGGGCTCGACCTCCATGCCGGAGAGCGTGGTGAAGTCGGCCTCGCGCAGTCGCGAGGCGGCGTACCGCTGCTGCCAGCGTTCGCGGGCGCCGGGAGCAGCGGAGCGGGTGTCGTCTGCGGGGGTGTCGTCAGCCATGGGAATATACTAGGACTTCCTATTAAATGGCGCCAAAGTTGTTGCCGTGCCGTCGGTCACGGGCCCTCCCGCAACGGTAACCACCGCCTTCGGGAGAGTCACGGAATCAGGCGAAGTCGCCCGCGTCTTCGCGCACGGAACGAAGGAGCCCGGAGAGCTCCTGCAGCTGGCCGTCGTCGAGCGGCCCCATTCCGAAGCCGGTGGCGAGCAGGTCCGCGGTGGCGACCTCCACCAGGGCCCGACCCGCGTCGGTGATCTCGGCCAGGACGGCTCTCCGGTCCACGGGGTGCGGACGGCGACGGACGAGGCCGGCGGCTTCGAGCCGGTCCACGATCGGGGTGACCGACGTCGGGTGCACCTGCAGGCGCTCGCCCATCTTGCCCAACGGGAGCGACCCCTTCGAGGTGAAGGACAGCAGCACCAGGGCTTCGTAGCGGGCGAAGGTCAGGTCGTGCGGCCGCAGCACGGCGTCCAACCGGGAGAGCACCAGCTGGTGGACCCGCATCAGCGACGTCACGGCGTGCATCTGCGGTACGCCGCCCCAGCGCAGGCCCCACTGCCGGGCAGCCTCGTCGATCGGGTCGAAGTCGAGCATGCCGGCGACCTAGTTCACGCGGGGGCCGCGCAGGCCCGCTCGTTGGACGACCCGCTGGATGGCGAGGTCGCGCCGGTCGGGATCGCCGACGAACCGGATCTCGCGCAGGCCCTGGTCCTGGGCGGCCGATTCGAAGGTGAAGTGGCCGTAGCCGAGGATCCGCCCGCTCATCGGCTTGATCACCGTGATGTCGAGGATCCGCCCCAGCGGCATCGTGGCCAGCGACCGTGCCAGCACGCCCTTGACCCGGAAGACCCGCATGTTGGTGATCACGAACACGTCGAGGTTCGCGGCCAGCGCCCGCCACCCCGCCCAGCCGAGCACGCCCAGCCCGAGGACCAGCGGCAGCAGGGAGACGTCGGCGTCGACCAGCGTGGAGCCGACCAGAAGCGCAGCCCCGACGACGGCGGCGAGCACCGGGACCACGTAGACGACCCAGTGCTTGCGCACCTCGTCGACGATCACCTCGCCCTCCTCGCGGAGCAGGTGACGCCCGATGTCCGGGTCGGTCAGGAACCGCGGGAGCACGACGACCTCAGGACAGGAGCGCGTCGAGGAAGTCGATGAAGGCCGTGAACAGTCGGGTCAGCCCGTCCCACAGGCTCGCACTGCCATCCATCGCAAGATCGGCGAGGCCGTTCGGGTCGGTGAACATGTAGTAGCCGGCGAACACCAGCAGGAGAAGGGGGAACACCTTCTTCAGCGACATCGCACGACTCCTGTTCTGGTCCGGTCCGCGCACCCGAGCACGCACACGTGTGCAGTGTTTCTACCAATCGGAGCACCGATTATCCGGGAGGCGCGCTCAGGGGCCGCCCGATCACCGGGCCCTGAGCGTCTCGTAGAACGCCCTGATGTCCGGCCCCAGCTCGGCCAGTTCGACGTACGGGACGCCGTGCGCAGCCCCGTCGAGGTAGGCGAACTTCATCGCGCCCCCCATCATCGATCCTTCCTGCACGACCTCGATCCCCGCCTCGGCCGCCTCCGCGAGCGCGAGCGCCATGTCCTCGACCTCGAAGCAGAGGTGGTGCAGCCCCGGTGGGGAGACGGCGAGGAACTCGGTGTAGATGGAGTCGCCGCGCACCGGCTGGATGATCTCGAGCTGAAGGTCGCCGACGTAGCCCAAGGAGACGTGCACGACGAAGTCGGCGGGCTCGCCGTGCAGCGTGCAGCTCGCCGGGTCGAAGTGGATGTCCGGGAGCCGGGTCCAACCGCCGACACCGAAGTGCGCCGCGAGGAAGGCCTCGGTCGCAGCGATGTCCTCGGTGACCCAGCACAGCTGGGTGACGGGGCCGGTCGCGATGCTCATCAGTCGGTGTAGGTCGCGAGCAGCTCGTCGGCCGCCGCGTACGGGTCCGAGGACCCGGCGACGACCTTCTCGGCAAGGACGTCGAGCTCGGTCCGGGCGTGCACGTCGCCCCACCGCTCGCGCAGCGAGGTCACGGCGATCGCCTCGATCTCCTCGCGGGCGCGACGGACCCGGCGTACGCCGAGCTCTCCGGAACTGGTCAGATGCGCGAGATGCGCGTCGAGGGCGGCGACGACCTCGTCGATCCCCTCCCCCGTCATCGCCACCGTCTTCACGATCTCGGGGACCCAGGCGCCCTCACGGCGCTGGGCGAGCGCGAGCATCCCGCGGAGCTCGCGTCGGACCGTGTCGGCGCCGTCTCGGTCGGCCTTGTTGATGACGTAGAGGTCGCCGATCTCCAGGATGCCCGCCTTGGCCGCCTGGATGCCGTCCCCCATCCCGGGGGCCAGCAGCACCAGGGTGGTGTCGGCCATCGAGGCGATCTCGACCTCGCTCTGTCCGACCCCGACGGTCTCGACCAGGATCACGTCGCAGCCGGCGGCGTCCAGTACCCGGAGCGCCTGCGGTGCTGCCCAGGAGAGCCCGCCGAGGTGGCCCCGGGAGGCCATCGACCGGATGTAGACCTCCGGGTCCAGGGCGTGGTCCTGCATCCGGATCCGGTCACCCAGGAGGGCGCCGCCGGAGAAGGGCGAGGACGGGTCGACGGCCAGGACGCCGACGCGCTTGCCCTGCGCGCGCAGGGCACCGAGCAGGGCGCCGGTCGAGGTGGACTTGCCCACCCCGGGGGACCCGGTGATGCCCACGACGTGGGCGTTGCCGGCCAGGGGGGCCAGCAGGGCCATCACCTCGCGGAGCACCGGGGAGGCGTCCTCGACGAGCGAGATCAACCGGGCGACAGAACGAGCGTCCCCGGACCTGGCCTTCTCGACCAGTCCGGGGACGTCGTTGGTGCTTCTACGGCTCACGGGGTGAGGGTAGCGGTGACGCTCACGCCTTCGGGACGCGCACGATCAGGGCGTCGCCCTGGCCGCCGCCGCCGCACAGGGCGGCCGCGCCGACCCCGCCGCCGCGACGCTTGAGCTCGAGCGCGAGGGTCAGGACCACCCGGGCGCCGGACATGCCGACGGGGTGACCGAGGGCGATCGCCCCACCGTTGACGTTGATCTTGGCGTCGTCGAGGTTCAGTTGGCGAGCGGACTCGATCCCGACCGCGGCGAACGCCTCGTTGAACTCGACCAGGTCGAGGTCGGACGGCGCGATGCCCTCCTTCTCGCAGGCCTTCGCGGTGGCGTTGGCCGGCTGCTGCTGGAGGCTGGAGTCGGGTCCGGCGACCATGCCGTGCGCACCGATCTCGGCCAGCCACTCCAGACCCAGCTCCTCGGCCTTGGCCTTGCTCATCACGACCACGGCGCAGGCGCCGTCGGAGATCTGCGAGGCGGACCCGGCGGTGATGGTGCCTTCCTTCGCGAACGCTGCGGGCAGCCGGCCGAGCGACTCGGCCGTGGTGTCACCGCGGACACCCTCGTCGGCGGTGACGACGATCGGCTCGCCCCGGCGCTGCGGGATCGTGACCGGGACGACCTCGTCGTCGAAGAGGCCGTTCTTCCAGGCCTCGGCCGCCTTCTGGTGCGAGGCCGCGGCAAACTCGTCCTGCTCGAGGCGGGTGAGCTTCACGCCCTCGGCGTTGATCTGCTCGGTCAATCCGCCCATCGCCTGCTGGGTCACCTGGTCGTAGAGGGCGTCGTAGGCCATCGAGTCGACCAGCTTGGTGTCGCCGAACTTGAAGCCGTCGCGCGAGTTCGGGAGCAGGTGCGGGGCCTGGGTCATGGACTCCATGCCGCCGGCCACGATGATCTCGTGCTCGCCGGCGCGGATCAGCTGGTCGGCCGTGGCGATCGCGTTCAGGCCCGAGAGGCAGACCTTGTTGATCGTGATCGAGGGGACGTTCGCCGGAACGCCGCCGGCCAGGGCCGCGCCGCGCGCCGGGTTCTGACCGGCGCCGGCCAGGATGACCTGACCCATGATCACGTAGTCGACCTGGTCGCCGCTGACACCGGCCTTCTCGAGCGCGCCCTTGATGGCGACGCCGCCGAGGTCGGCCGCCGACATGCTCTTCAGGCCGCCCTGGAGGCGACCGATCGGCGTACGGGCGCCGGCGACGATGACATTGACGGACATGCGGTCCTCCTGGAACGGAACGGTGCTTGGTGAGAAGCGTGGGTACCGCCCGACACTACCCACCGGTAGCCGTTCGCGGGAGGGGTCTCGACCCGCGGGCCGTGTCGCCGTGGTCACACCGCTCCGCAGCTGCTTGAGCCGCACGACGGACGTGGCCCAGGATGGGCCCATGACCTCACCCCTGAACCTCCCCGAAGACCTATTCGTCTGCATCGACCACGTCGGGGTCGCCGTACCCGACCTCGACGCCGCGATCGAGCTCTATACGACCGTCTTCGGCATGACCGTCGCGCACCGCGAGACCAACGAGGAGCAGAAGGTGGAGGAAGCGATGATGCAGATCAGTCAGGGCGGCGACGACTCCGTTGCCGGCACCCAGCGCATTCAGCTGCTCGCGCCGCTGAACGACGAGTCCACGATCGCCAAGTTCCTGGACCGCTCCGGACCGGGCCTGCAGCAGCTGGCCTACCGCGTCACCGACGTCGAGAAGGTCTCCGCGATCCTGCGGGAGCGGGGCATGCGGCTGCTCTACGAAGCCCCGAAGCGCGGGACCGCCAACAGCCGGATCAACTTCATCCACCCCAAGGACGCCGGCGGCGTCCTGGTCGAGCTCGTCGAACCCGCCGCGTCGGGCCACTGATGAGGGACGCTTGGCACTGAGACCCTGCGCACACGTGCTCCCACTCGCACCAACTCACCGGTAACATACGCAGCCGAGTCAGTCCGACCGCCTTTGCGGGACACCAGATACCAGATCAGGAGCCCCTGACGTGCAGCATATTCTCGATGCCATCCAGGCCGACGACACCTCCGCGGAGGACTTCGCCAACCTCGCCCTCCCCGAGTCCTACCGGGCCATGACGGTCCACAAGGACGAGGTCGACATGTTCGAGGGCCTCGCTGCCCGCGACAAGGACCCCCGCAAGTCGCTGCACCTCGACGAGGTGCCGCTCCCCGAGCTCGGCCCGGGCGAGGCGCTCGTCGCCGTGATGGCCTCGGCGATCAACTACAACACCGTCTGGACCTCGATCTTCGAGCCCGTCTCGACCTTCGGCTTCCTGGAGCGCTACGGCCGTGAGTCCGAGCTCGGCGCGCGCCACAACCTGCCGTACCACATCGTCGGCTCCGACCTCTCCGGCGTCGTCCTGGCCGTCGGGCCCGGCGTGACCAAGTGGAAGCCCGGCGCCCGGGTCGTCGCGCACTGTCTCTCGGTCGAGCTGGAGGCCCCCGACGGCCACAACGACACGATGATGGACCCCTCGCAGCGGATCTGGGGCTTCGAGACCAACTTCGGCGGCCTCGCCGACGTCGCCATGGTCAAGGCCAACCAGCTGATGCCCAAGCCCGAGCACCTCACCTGGGAAGAAGCCGCCTCCCCCGGTCTGGTGAACTGCACCGCCTACCGCCAGCTCGTCTCGACCAACGGCGGCAACATGAAGCAGGGCGACAACGTGCTGATCTGGGGCGCTTCGGGCGGCCTCGGCGGTTTCGCGACGCAGTACGCCCTCAACGGCGGCGCCAACCCGATCTGCGTGGTCTCCAACGAGGAGAAGGCCCAGATCGTGCGCAACATGGGCGCCGAGATGGTGATCAACCGCTCCGAACTCGCCCCCAAGTTCTGGAACGACGAGGGCACCCAGCAGAACCCCAAGGAGTGGCAGCGCTTCGGCAAGGCCATCCGCGAGCTCACCGGCGGCGAGGACATCGACATCGTCTTCGAGCACCCGGGCCGCGAGACCTTCGGCGCCTCGGTCTACGTCACCCGCAAGGGCGGCACCATCACCACCTGCGCGTCGACCTCGGGCTACATGCACGAGTACGACAACCGCTACCTCTGGATGAACCTGAAGAAGATCATCTCCAGCCACTTCGCCAACTACCGCGAGTCGTGGGAGGCCAACCGCCTCATCGCCCAGGGCAAGATCCACCCCACCCTGTCGCGCGCGTACAAGCTCGAGGACACCGGTCAGGCCGCCCTCGACGTGCACCACAACAAGCACCAGGGCAAGGTCGGCGTGCTGTGCCTGGCTCCCGAGGAAGGTCTCGGAGTCCGGAAAGAGGAGCTCCGCGCGACGCACCTCGACAAGATCAACCTGTTCCGCGGTATCTGACCGCCGAGCGCCTCGGCAGGGGCCGATTCGCCTTCTCCGGAAGGGAATCGGCCCCTGTTTCGTTTCTTCCCCCGCCCGGCTTGGGATCGTCGGCGGAATCAGCGAGACTGTCCGAGGGGAACGATGCGCCGCCTACCGCGAGGGAAATCATGAGTGAAGACCGTGGACTGTCCATCTTCGACGAGGGGACCGCGGACGAGCCGACGCAGGTGATTCCCCGCGTCCAGGCCGCCGAGACCGCAGTGCCACGCTCCCCCAACGCACCCCTGGTGCCGCCGAAGGCGGCCTCGACGAGTGCCGCTGCGTTGCCGTTGGCCCGCCGCGGCGGCTACGACAAGGACGCCGTCGACCGTTACCTGCGCACCACCTCGGCCGAGAAGGCCGGCCTGATCGCCAGTCTCAACGAGGCCCAGGAGAAGGTCCGTGCGGTCCAGGCGGAGAGCGCCCAGCTGAAGGAGAAGGTCGGCGAGATCGAGTCGCCGTCCTACGCCGGCCTCGGTGGCCGTGCCAGCGAGATGCTGCGCCTCGCCGAGGAGCAGGCCGAGGACGTCGTCCAGGAGGCCTCCCAGCAGGCAGCTGCGGTCCTGGCCCAGGCGGACCGGGACGCTGCCGCGATCCTCGCCCGGGCCGAGAGCGACGCCGACGACATGCGGGTCGTCCAGCTCGGCGAGCTCGACGACCTGCGCACGCGGACCATGGCCGAGCTCGACGCCGAGCGACGTCGCCTCCGGGCCGACGCCGACGACCACCTCGCCGCCGCGCAGCGCGAGGCCGACCAGATGCGCCTCGCCGCGACCCAGGAGACCGAGGCCCTGCGGACCAACACCGCGCGCGAGGTCGAGCAGATGCGGGCCGCCGCCGACCGGGAGGCCACCGAGTCCCGTCGGGTGATGGCCGTGGAGCGCGAGCGCCTGGCTCGTGAGTCCGCCGAGCATCACGTCACCGCGACCGCGGAGACCCAGCGCCTGGTCGCCGAGTCCGAGGCCCGGGCGAACGCCGCCGAGGACCGGTCCCGCGAGGCCATCAACGCCGCCAACCTGCATCGCGACCAGGCCGGGGTCGAGGCCGACTCGCTGCTGGCCAAGGCCCGCCGCGAGGCCGAGCAGCTGGTGAAGTCGGCGAAGAAGGAGGCCGAGAGCATCCGCAGCACCGGCCACGCCGACTCCGAGCGGGCGCTCGCAGCCATCAAGGCCGAGGTCGACCGGGTCTCCAAGCGGCGCGACGCCATCGTCGCCCAGCTCGGCGCGCTCAAGGACGTCGTGGCCGGCTTCGGTTCCGACGACGAGCCGGGCACCGCGCCCGCCCCGGAGCAGCAGCCCTAGTCCAAGAACCTGCCGACCACCTCGAGGAAGACCTCGGGCTGCTCGGAGTGCACCCAGTGACCGGCGTTCTTGATCGTCGCACGACGATTCCGCGGGAAGAGCCGGTCCATCGCGGGCACGTACTCCTCGGTGACGTAGTCGGACCGCTCACCGCCCACCCAGAGCACCGGACCCTCGTACGGCGGCGCGTCGGTCAGACGGTCCGCCGGCCAGGAGCCGATGTCGGGCAGATCCCGGGCCAGGCCCGCCAAGTTCACCTGCCATCGCCAGGAATCGCCGTCGCGACGAAGGTTCTGGAGCAGGAACGCCCGGACGCCCGACTGAGGGACCGCCGGCTCCAGCGCTGCCTCCGCATCGGCCCGTTGGGTGAGGCTGTCGAGGTCGAGGCCGCGCATCGCCTCGATGTACCCGCTGAACTCGCTCACCCGCTGGTAGGGCACCGGGGCGATGTCGACGACGCAGAGCCGTTCGACGAGCTCCGGGTGCCGGAGCGCCAGCACCATGGCGACCTTGCCGCCGAGCGAGTGTCCGAGCAGCGAGACCGGTCCGTCCGCCCGGAGGTCCGCGGCGATCTCGTCGGCGACGCAGACGAGATCGAAACCCTTCCCCTCCGGCGGGCCCTGCGTCCAGGCGGACCGGCCGTGGTCCGGGAGGTCGACCAGCAGCACCCGGTGCCGTGGCGCGAGCGCTTTGGCGAACTGGGTCCAGTTGCGGCCCTGCCCGAACAGCCCGTGGAGCAGGACGACCCGGCTGCCGTGATCGCCGTACGTGGTGAGGTGCAGGTTCACCCGGTCAGCCTCTCAGACGCGGCCGAGCCCCGGTGGTCAGCTGTAGTCGTGGAAGCCCTTCTTGGTCTTGCGACCGAGGTGGCCGTCCGCGACGACCTTCTCCAGCGAGGAGGCGGGGGCGAAACCCGGCTCCTTGAACTCCGCGTAGAGCTCCTTCTGGATCGCCAGCGACACGTCGTTGCCGACCACGTCGAGGAGCTGGAACGGGCCCATCGGGAAACCGGCGTCGGCCTTGATGGCGTCGTCGATCACGGTGAGCTCGGCCTGCACATCATCGGCTGCCTCGGCCAGCAGGCAGGCGTCGTTGAGGTACGGGAAGAGCAGCGCGTTGACGATGAAGCCCGAACGGTCGGCACAGGAGACCGCGACCTTGCCCACCTTCGCGCAGAGCGCGAGCGTGGTCTCGTTGACGTCGGCGCCCGTGGAGGGGGCGGTGACGACCTCGACCAGCTTCATCACGGTGGCCGGGTTGAAGAAGTGCATCCCGATGACGGACTCGGGACGCGAGGTGGCGGCGGCGAGCTGGGTGATCGGGAGCGAGCTGGTGGTGGTCGCCAGGATCGCGCCCTGCTTGATGATCCGGTCGAAGTCCCGGAACAGCTCGAGCTTGAGCTCCAGGTCCTCGGCGATCGCCTCCACCACGATGTCGACCTCCGCCAGAGCCTCGCGGGTGGTAGCACCGGTCAGGCGGCCCAGGACGGCCTGCTTGGTGGCCTCGTCGGACTTGCCCCGCTCGATCTGCTTGTCGAGACCCTTGGTGATCCCGGCGACCACGCCGGCGACCTTGTCCTCGCCACGGCCGACGAAGACGACGTCGTACCCGGCCTGGGCGAAGACCTGGACGATGCCCGAGGCCATCGTGCCGGTGCCGACGACACCGACCTGGGTGATCTCGTGCTTGAGCTGCGGCTGGTCGTCGGCCGACGGCGTCTCCCCGTCAGCCACGACCTCACCCTCGGAGTAGGTGTAGAAGCCGCGGCCGGCGGCCTTCCCGGTTCGCCCGGAGGAGACGAGCGTCTCGAGCAGCTCGGCAGGCTTGTGCAGGTTGTCGCCGGACTCGGCGTAGCGCGCGGCGAGCGCGTCGCGGACGGTGTCCAGGCCGAGCTCGTCCAGGGTGGCCAGCGGGCCCCGCGGGTAGCCGCAGCCGAACCGCATCGCGGCGTCGATGTCGCCGCGGGAGGCGTACTTCTGCTCGTACATGCGCACAGCGTGGTTCAGGTACGGGAGGACAAGCGTCTGGGAGATCTGGGCGTTGTCAGTCATGGCGAGAATGGTGCCATGTGAATTCCCGGGCAACCTACTGATGAGTAAGGCATCTCAGGACCCGAACACGTCCTCCCCCAAGGCGATCCGCTCCCGGAGGTGACGGATCGAACGCGTGAACGGCCACGCCCGCACCTGCGCCGGCAGCCGCCGTACGACGAATCCGACGGTCCGGTTGAACCGCGCGAACCGACGGTGGTCCCGCGGCGTCCAGGTGAGCCCCATCGGGGCGCGCAACTCGGCCGGCAGGTAACCCCGCACCAACCAGAACCGGAACCGGATCACGGGCGCGGGGATCGACCGCCGCAGGTACTCCAGGCGGATCACCCGGAGCAGGTACTCCCGGACGGCGTCATCGATCCGAACCTGCTCCAGTGCCGTGGTCCAGTACTCCTCGAAGGCGTCCCGATCGGGCGGCCACAGCTCGGGAGGCATCTGCAGCATCGAGCCGAAGATCATCCCCTGGCGGTAGAACGCCTCCCGCTCCGCGCCCCGCAGCGGCCCGTAGGTGTACTCGCGCGCCTCTTCGAAACCCCGGTAGATGCACGCGGCGACCCAGCGCTGCAGCTCCGGGTCGAACGCGTTCGGCACCCGGGCGTGCGAGCGGTTGACCGCAGCCCGGTAGGACGCCCGCTCCTCCGGCGTACCGAGCACCGCGACGGCGAGAAGTCCCACCGTCGTGCGCTGCCGGCGCCGCGGGTTGCCGAACAGGCTGCCCTCGGTGACCGTGCTGTCCTTGACGCCGTAACCCACCTCGGGCCGGCTCAGCTGCATCACGACGTTGGCCGTCCCGGACAGTGCCGTGAAGATCGACGCACCCGAGGCGAGCAGCGAGGTGTCGAGTCGGTCGGTGTCGCGCAGGGCCATGCCGCGACGGTAACGCTCCACCCCAGCTCGAGCAGGTCGGGGACTCGGTAGGCTCCGCGGGTGAGACTCGTCGTTGCGCGCTGCCAGGTCGACTACGCCGGCCGCCTGTCCGCCCACCTCCCGCTGGCGACCCGGGTGCTGATGCTCAAGGCTGACGGCTCGGTGCTGGTGCACTCCGACGGCGGCTCGTACAAGCCGCTGAACTGGATGAGCCCTCCCTGCACGGTCCGGGAGGGTCAGAACGACGAGGGCCAGATCGAGTGGGTCGTGACCAGTCGCAGTACCGCCAAGGGGCCGGAGGACACCCTGAGGATCCTGATCGAGGAGGTCCTGCACGACACCTCCCACGACCTCGGTATCGACCCGGGCCTGCAGAAGGACGGGGTGGAGAAGCACCTCCAGGAGCTCCTCGCCGACCATCCCGCGACCCTCGCCGACGGCCTCACCCTGGTCCGTCGCGAGTTCCCGACCGCGATCGGTCCCGTCGACCTGATGTGCCGCGACGGTGACGGCAGGTCGGTCGCCGTCGAGATCAAGCGCCGCGGCGACATCGACGGTGTCGAGCAGCTGACGAGGTACCTGGAACTCCTGAACCGGGATCCGCTGCTCACCGTCCGTGGCGCAGTCACCGGCATCTTCGCCGCCCAGGAGATCAAGCCCCAGGCGCGGGTTCTCGCCGAGGACCGTGGCATCGCGTGCGCGGTGGTCGACTACAACGCGCTCCGCGGCCTGGACGACCCGACCGACCGGTTGTTCTAAACCGGGTCGAGATCGGCCTCGGCGAGGGATTCGGCGCCTGCAGCCGGTTTCGGGCGGACCACGGAGGCCCGCTGCGCCAGCGGGAAGCTCATCCGGAACGTCGTCCCGTGGGTGTCCGTCTTCACGACCCCGATCGTCCCGTGGTGCGCCTCGACGATCGCCAGGGCGATCGTGAGTCCGAGCCCCGCTCCGGGCACCTGCTGGGCCACGGCGGAGCCCGAGCGGTAGAGCCGCTCGAAGATCCGGTTCGGGTCGACGTCCCCGATGCCCATTCCCGAGTCGGCGACCTCGATCACCGCGTCGTTCGGCCCGGCGTGCAGCCGGACCCGGACGGTGCCGCCGGCAGGGGTGAACTTCAGCGCGTTCGAGAGCAGGTTGTCGATCGCCTGACCGACGCGGTCACGATCGGCCTCCACCTGGACGGCGAACCCGGGGATCTCGACACTGAGATCGATGTCGACCTCCTCCGCGCGCGGGCGCGCCGCCTCGACGGCGTCCCGGACGATCGGTTCGAGATCGACCATCGCGGTCCGAATCGACAGGCCGCTCTCCTCGATCGCGACGAGCGTCAGCAGGTCGTCGACCAGCCGCAGCTCCCGTTCGGCACTGCGCGTGATCACGGAGAGGAAGCGTCGGCCCTGTGGGCTGAGCTGTTCGAGGTCGGCCATCAGCTCGCTGTAGCCGAGCATCGAGGTCAACGGGGTGCGGAGCTCGTGCGAGACCGTGGCGAAGAACTCGTCCTTCACCCGGTCGGCCTCGTCCTGCACCCGACGCCGCTCGCTGATGTCGCGGACCGCGGCCGAGACCAGGAGGCCCTCGTCGGTCTCCAGGGGCGCCAGCGAGATCTCCACCGGGAACTCCGACCCGTCCTTGCGGACCGCGAAGAGGTGGCCGGCCAGGCCCATCGGCCGGGTGCGTGGTCCCGCGACGTAGCCGGACCGGAAAGCGACGTGCATCCCGGAGAAGCGCTCGGGAACCAGGACTTCCACCGGCCTGCCGATGAGCTCGTCGCGCTCGTAGCCAAAGCGCCGCTCCGCCTGGGCGTTGACCAGCATGATCCTGCCGCGCTGGTCGACGATGACAATCGCGTCCGGAGCGGACTCCAGGAGACCGCGGAAGAGACGGTCCTCACGCCGCTTGAGCGAGACGTCCCGGATGGCGGCGGAGATCAGCAGCCGGTCGCCGATGCGCGACGGGGCGAGCGAGATCTCGACCGGGAACTCGGTACTGTCCTTGCGTCGCGCCATGAGGTCCAGGCCGGGGCCCATCACCCGGAGGTGCGGCTCGGCGACGTAGCCGTCCCTGTGCTGGCGGTGCAGGTCGCGCACGCTCTCCGGGATCAGGATCTCGACGGACTGCCCGAGCAGCTCAGCACGGGTGTAGCCGAAGACATTCTCCGTCTGCAGGTTGATCAGCACGATCGTGCCGGTCCCGTCGATGACGACCATCGCGTCCGGAGCAGCATCCAGCAACCCGCCCAGATCGGTCGGGTTGCCGTCGTACCCCGAGCCCGTGCTGGTCACACCAGACTCCCTCGCCATGGCACGGGGCTCCCGACCCTGCGCGAAAAATCATGATATCGAGTGAAGGTGGGGGATCCTACGATATCGCCGCAGTTGGGACAAAAGGACTAGCCAGGACCGAAATCGGCCTCAGGCCAGCCCGTTGGCGTTCCGGATCGACTCCACGATGCCCGCCATCGCCTGGGTCAGGCTGAAGTCCTTCGGCGTGAAGACCATCGCGACGCCGAGCTCGCGGAGCCTCTTGCCGTCGGAGTCGGGGATGATCCCACCGACGATCACCGGGACGTCGCCGATGCCCTTCTCCCGCATCAGGTCGAGGACGTCCGGCACCAGCTCCATGTGCGAACCGGAGAGGATCGAGAGCCCGACGCAGTGCACGTCCTCGGCCACGGCGGCGGCGACGATCTGGTCCGGGGTGAGCCGGATCCCCTGGTAGATGACCTCGAAGCCGGCGTCGCGGGCCCGGACGGCGACCTGCTCGGCGCCGTTCGAGTGCCCGTCGAGACCCGGCTTGCCGACCAGGAGCCGCAGTCGTCCGCCGAGCTCCTCACCGGTGGCCCGGACCGACTCGCGGACCGCGCTCAGCTCGGAGCCCGCCTCGGCCACACCGACCGCGCCGGCGACACCCGTCGGTGCCCGGAACTCGCCGAAGACCTCGCGGAGCGTCCCGGCCCACTCACCGGTGGTCGCACCGGCACGGGCTGCGGCGAGGGTGGCCGCCATCAGGTTCGTGTCCGTCTTCGCGTCGGCCGCGAGCCGCTCCAGCGCTGCGGTCACCTCAACCTCGTCGCGGGACGCCTTCCAGGCGTTCAGCGAGTCGATCGCGGTCTTCTCGGCCTCGGGGTCGGCGGTCTGGATCGCACCGTCGAGGTCGGCGGTGAGGGGGGAGACCGCAGTCGTCTCGAACTTGTTCACCCCGACGACGATGTCCTCGCCGTTCTCGATGCGGGCACGACGGGCCGCGTGCGCGGAGACCAGCTCCTGCTTCATGTAGCCCGACTCGACCGCAGCGACGGCGCCGCCCATCGCCTGGACCCGGTCGATCTCGGCGCGCGCGTCCGCGACCAGCTGCGCGACCTTCGCCTCGATGACGTGCGAGCCGTCGAAGATGTCCTCGTACTCCAGCAGGTCGGACTCGAAGGCGAGTACCTGCTGCAGCCGCAGCGACCACTGCTGGTCCCAGGGACGCGGCAGGCCGAGCGCCTCGTTCCACGCCGGCAGCTGCACGGCACGGGCGCGAGCGTTCTTCGACAGGGTCACGCCGAGCATCTCCAGCACGATCCGCTGGACGTTGTTCTCCGGCTGCGCCTCGGTCAGGCCCAGCGAGTTCACCTGGACGCCGTACCGGAAGCGCCGCATCTTCTCGTCCTTGACGCCGTACCGCTCCGTGGTGATCTCGTCCCAGAGTTGGACGAAGGCCCGCATCTTGCAGGTCTCCTCGATGAAGCGCACGCCGGCGTTGACGAAGAACGAGATCCGGCCGACCACCTGCTCAAAGTCCTTCTCGTCGACCTGGCCGGCATCCTTGACCGCGTCGAGGACGGCGATGGCCGTGGTCAGTGCGTAGGCGAGCTCCTGGGTCGGCGTCGCGCCGGCCTCCTGGAGGTGGTAGCTGCAGATGTTGATGGGGTTCCACTTGGGGATCTGGTGGACCGTGTAGGAGATCATGTCGCTGATCAGGCGGAGCGAGTGCTCGGGCGGGAAGACGTAGGTCCCGCGGCTCAGGTACTCCTTGATGATGTCGTTCTGCGTCGTGCCGGCGAGCCTCGCGGCGACGTCGGCCGGCGACATCTCCGGGTTCTGCTCCTCGGCCGTGACCTGGTACATCGCCAGCAGCCACATCGCAGTGGCGTTGATGGTCATGGAGGTGTTCATCTCGGTCAGCGGGATGTCCGCGAAGAGCTTCCGCATCTCGCCGAGGTGCTGGATCGGGACACCGACCTTGCCGACCTCGCCGCGCGACAGCGGGGAGTCCGGGTCGTAGCCGGTCTGGGTGGGCAGGTCGAAGGCGACCGAGAGGCCGGTCTGGCCCTTGGCCAGGTTGCCCCGGTAGAGCTTGTTGGACTCGACCGCCGAACTGTGGCCAGCGTAGGTCCGCATCACCCACGGGCGGTCCTTCACGTGCACCTGGGCAGGGCTGTTGGCATCCTCAACGGTCATGGGAGGAGCGTAAATCGTCCGGCTACTGATGGGTAATGCATGTGCAGAACGTCACGCCGCCGGGTCGGGTGCGCGCACGACGTCGGCGCCGATGCTCGCCAGCACCTCCGCGAAGTGCGGGTAGCCGCGGTCGATGTGGTGCGACTCCGCGACCGTGGTGACGCCGACCCCGGCGAGTCCCGCGAGCACCAGCGCAGCACCGGCCCTGATGTCGTGGGCCATCACCGGCGCGCCCGAGAGCACCGGGACCCCGCGTACGACGGCATGGTGGCCGTCGGTGTGGACGTCGGCCCCGAGCCGGGCGAGCTCCTGGGCGAACATGAACCGGGACTCGAAGACGTTCTCGGTGATCATCGCGGTGCCGTCGCTGACCGAGGCGAGCGCCATCGCGAAGGGCTGGAGGTCGGTCGGGAACCCGGGGAACGGAAGCGTGACGACGTCGAACGACCGCAACCGGTGGTCGACGCTGACGGTGAAGCCGTCGGCGTGCGTGGTGATCTCCGCGCCTGCGTCGACCAGCTTGTCCAGGACCAGGTCGAGGTGGGTGGCCACTCCCCCGGAGACGGTCACCGTGCCGCCGGCGATCGCCGGCGCGAACGCCCAGGTGCCGGCCACGATCCGGTCCGAGACAGTGACGTGGTCCACCGGACTGAGCCGGTCGACCCCCTCGATCGTCAGCGTTGAGGAGCCGATCCCATCGATCCGGGCGCCCATCGCGACGAGCATCTGGCACAGGTCGACGATCTCGGGCTCGCGCGCAGCGTTGTCGAGAACGCTGGTGCCCTTCGCCAGGACCGCTGCCATCAGCAGGTTCTCGGTGGCACCGACCGAGGGGAAGTCGAGCCAGAGCGCCGCCCCGGTGAGCCCGTTCGGCACGTCCGCGACCACCTGGCCGTGCTCGACCCGGCACTCCGCGCCGAGCTCACGGAGACCGGCCATGTGCATGTCCAGGCCGCGGGACCCGATGGCGTCCCCGCCGGGGAGTGCGACGCTCGCCCGGTGGCAGCGGGCGACCAGCGGCCCGAGGACGGCGATGGAGGCGCGCAGCCGGCGCACCAGCTCGTACGGCGCCTCCCAGCCGAGCTCCTCGGGGACGTGGATCCGGACCACCCCGCTGGTCAGCTCCCGGGTCGGGTCCGCGTCCGCGGGGTGATCGATCGTCACCGTGCAGCCGAGTTGCCGGAGGAGCTGGCCCATCACCGTGACGTCGAGGATGTCCGGGACGTTCCGGATGGTGCTCAGCCCGGGAGCGAGCAGCGCCGCGGCCATCAGCTTGAGCGCAGAGTTCTTCGCACCGCCCACGTAGACGGTCCCGTCGAGCGGGTGCACGTGCGGACCTGCCGAAGTGACCTGGAAGCTCTCCACCGGTGAAGCCTATTACGCTGAAGGCATGGTCAACCTCACGCGCATCTACACCCGCACCGGCGACGCCGGCGAAACTCGGCTCGGCGACATGAGCGTGACCACCAAGACCGATCCACGGCTCCAGGCGTACGCCGGGGTCGACGAGGCCAACGCCCAGCTCGGGGTCGCGCTCGCGACCGGGGGGCTCGACGACGACGTGGTCGCCGTGCTGACGCACGTGCAGAACGACCTCTTCGACGTCGGTGCCGACCTGTGCACCCCGGTGGTGCCGGACCCCGAGTACCCGCCCCTGCGGATCGAGCAGGACTACGTCGACCGGCTCGAGGGCTGGTGCGACCAGTACAACGAGGATCTTCCGGCCCTGCGGTCCTTCATCCTCAACGGCGGTACCCCCGCCGCCGCGCACCTGCACGTCGCGCGCACCGTCGTACGGCGGGCGGAACGTGAGGCGTGGGCTGCGTGGAGCGAGTACGCGCCCGTGATGAACCCGCTCGCGCTCACCTACCTGAACAGGCTTTCGGACCTGCTCTTCATCCTCGCCCGCCACGCGAACCGGGATCAGGGCGACGTGCTCTGGGTGCCGGGCGGCGAACGTTCCGCCGACTGAGTCAGCGTTGCTGGGGCGGTTGGTCCCAATCCGTTCCCGGAGGCGCGGCCTCCAGCCAGGCGGAGAACCCGGTCACGGCCGAGGGACTCATCGCGAGCAGGACCGGACCTTTCGGGGTGCGGCACTCGACGATCCGGTGCCCGCTGTAGAGCGCGAAGGACTCGGGGTCCGACGGCTCGCGCTGGCCGACGATCTGCAGGTCCACGCGGGCCCACCGTCGTCGCGGGCGGGGCCACGGGGAGAAGATCCGGAACCACTCGAGATCGTCGCCGTGGTAGCGCCCGAGCCCGAGGACCCACCCGCGACCGGCCGGGGAGGGCCGCACCAGGACGGAGAGCTCGAAGGTTCCGCCGTTACGGGCGATCAGGCGACGGCGTACGACGAGCACGAAGCCGTAGGACGCAACGAGGAGCAGCAGGACGCCGGTCGCATCGATCAGCCACTGCCACAACGGCATCCGGTGCCCCTCGTCCCCTGGGTGATCGCAGTCTCGACGGTTACAGGGACAAGTGTGCCCTGTGTCAGTCGGCCTTCTCGACCGCGCGGATCCGGGCGTCGGCCCAGGCAGCATCCAGCGCGGCCTGGTGCGACGCGTCGTCCTCGCCGGACTTGTGCGCCCGCTCGAGGTCGGCCTTGGCCTTCTCGAGGTTGATGTCGTGCGCCATCTCGGCGTGCTCGGCCAGCACCGAGACCCGGTCGTTGGCCACGGAGAGGAACCCGGCGTCGACCGCAGCGATCCAGGTCTCGTTGTCCGTGGTCGTCACGTCGATGACGCCGTCCACCATCACCGAGAGCATCGGGGCGTGCCCGGGCAGAATGCCCACGTCACCCTCGGAGGTGCGCGCGATGATCATGCTCGCCTCGCCGGACCACACGAGGCGGTCCGCCGAGACGAGTTCGACCTGGAGCGATCCCATCAGAGGCTCGCCTGGATCTCGGCCCACTTCTTCTCGACGTCGTCGAGACCGCCGCACATGAAGAACGCCTGCTCGGCGACGTGGTCATACTCGCCGTCGGCGATCTTGTTGAAGGCCTCGATGGTGTCCGCGATCGGCACGGTCGAGCCCTCGAGGCCGGTGAACTGCTTGGCGACGTAGGTGTTCTGCGACAGGAACCGCTGGATCCGACGGGCCCGGGACACGATGATCTTGTCCTCTTCGGAGAGCTCGTCGACACCGAGGATCGCGATGATGTCCTGCAGCTCCTTGTTGCGCTGCAGGATCTGCTTGATCCGCACGGCACAGTCGTAGTGCTCCTTGCCGATGTACTGCGCGTCGAGGATGCGCGAGGTCGACGTGAGCGGGACGACTGCCGGGTAGATGCCCTGCGACGCGATGTCACGCGACAGCTCCGTGGTCGCGTCCAGGTGGGCGAACGTGGTGGCCGGGGCGGGGTCGGTGTAGTCGTCCGCGGGAACGTAGATCGCCTGCATCGAGGTGATCGAGTGTCCACGCGTCGAGGTGATCCGCTCCTGCAGCACGCCCATCTCGTCAGCCAGGTTCGGCTGGTAGCCCACGGCGGAGGGCATCCGGCCCAGCAGCGTGGAGACCTCGGAACCTGCCTGGGTGAACCGGAAGATGTTGTCGATGAACAGCAGCACGTCCTGCTGCTGCACGTCGCGGAAGTACTCCGCCATGGTGAGCGCCGAGAGCGCGACGCGCATGCGCGTGCCGGGCGGCTCGTCCATCTGACCGAAGACGAGGGCGGTCTGGCCGATAACGCCGGCCTCCTCCATCTCGACGATGAGGTCGTTGCCCTCACGGGTGCGCTCGCCGACACCGGCGAACACCGAGACTCCACCGTGGTCCTTGGCGACCCGCGCGATCATCTCCTGGATCAGGACGGTCTTGCCGACACCGGCACCACCGAACAGACCGATCTTGCCGCCCAGCACGTACGGGGCGAGCAGGTCGATGACCTTGATGCCGGTCTCGAACATCTGGGTCTTCGACTCCAGCTGGTCGAACGCGGGCGCCTTGCGGTGGATGCCCCACCGCTCCTGGACGTCGAGGGTCTGACCC
>JBKJIR010000057.1:0-34106 GCA_046598495.1 Marmoricola sp.
ACCGCTCGCACTTGCCGTCGACCACCTGCTCGTTGGCCAGCACGGTCTGGTCGTTCGGGCACCAGTTGACCGGTGAGAACTTCTGGTAGGCCAGGCCACGCTCGCGGAACTTCAGGAACAGCCACTGGGTCCAGCGGTAGTACTCCGGGTCGGAGGTGTGCAACCGGCGCGACCAGTCGAAGGAGACGGCGTACCTCTTGAAGGACTCGGCCTGGGTCTCGATGTTGGCGTAGGTGTACGTCGCCGGGTGCTCGTCGTTGCGGATGGCGGCGTTCTCGGCCGGCAGGCCGAAGGAGTCCCAGCCCATCGGGTTCATCACCTCGTACCCGCGCAACCACCAGTACCGGGCGATCACGTCGTGCAGGGCGGTGACCTCGGCGTGACCCATGTGCAGGTCCCCGCTGGGATACGGGAACATCGTCAACGCGTAGCGATTCTCGCGTCCGGAGGCGTCGTCCGCCCGGAACGGGTCGAGGCGCTCCCACACCGGCAGCCATTTGGCCTCGGTGGCGTGGACGTCGTACCCGACCTGCTCTTCGCGCTCGCTCATCATGTCCTCTGAATTGGGTACTGCCTCAGTCGTAGGGGCGAGCCAGGATACCGAGGAATCGGCGTTCTCCGGTTACCCTGGGGGGTCGGCAATCTCGCCGCACCCTCAGGGCAGACGCCTCGTTGACCGCTGGGCCCCGGCCCGGCCACGAAGCCCGTCGCCTCCTCTGAGACTTCTCAGAGGAACCAGATGTCTTCGCTGTCCAGCACCCCGCCCTTCGACGCGCGTGCCCAGACCGTGCCGCAGTCCCGCGCCGACGCCGTTCCCGCGGTGCCGTTCAGCCTGCCGGTCGGCTCCACCGCGATCGTCTACTGCGACCAGCAGTTCGGCGAGCAGGACGGCAAGACCGCCAACGGCCTGGTCCGGCACTCGGAAAAGTACGAGATCCTCAGCGTGATCGACTCCCGGCGCGCCGGCCTCGACGCCGGCGAGTTCCTGGACGGCACCCGCAACGGGATCCCGGTGCTCGCGGACCTGCACGAGGCGATCGCCCACGCCGGCCACGTCCCGGACTACCTGATCTGCGGCGTGGCACCTGCCGACGGGCTGCTCTCCGACTCCCAGCGGGTCGTGCTGCTGGACGGCATCAGCCGCGGCATGCACGTGATCAACGGCCTGCACGAGTTCCTCAACGACGACGCCGAGTTCGTGGCCGCTGCACTCATCGCGGGCGTCACCATCACCGACGTACGCCGCCCGAAGGACACCCGGGACCTGCACCTGTTCTCCGGGCGGATCTTCGAGGTCACCTGCCCGGTGATCGCGGTCCTCGGCACCGACGGCGCGATCGGCAAGCGCACCACGGCCACGCTGCTGGTGCAGGCGCTGAACGCCGCCGGGATCAAGGCCGTGATGGTCGGTACCGGTCAGACCACGCTGATCCAGGGCGGCAAGTACGGCGCTGCGCTGGACGCGCTCGTCCCCCAGTTCATCTCCGGCGAGGTGGAGCACCAGATCGTCCGGGCCTTCGAGAACGAGGATCCCGACGTGATCATCGTCGAGGGCCAGGGCGCGTTGAGCCATCCGGCGTACCTGTCCTCCGGGCACATCCTGCGCGGCAGCCGCCCGCAGGGCGTGATCGTCCAGCACGCACCGAAGCGTGAAGTCCTCGGCGACTTCCCGATGATGCCCATGCCGACCGCGGCCAGCGAGATCGCGCTGATCCAGGCGTTCGCCGACACCCGTGTCATCGGCGTCACGATCAACCACGAGAAGATGACCCCCGACGAGATCGGCGAGGCGATCGCCGACCACCGCCTGCACCTCGGTCTCCCCGTCACCGACCCCCTGACCCGTCCGGCCGCGGACCTCGTGGAGATGGTGCTGATGGCCTTCCCCGACCTCGCGCCGCGCGAGCTGACCACGACCGGCGCCGCGACCGCACCGTGACCGCCCCCCGGGTCGAGATCGACCTCGACAAGGTGGAGCAGAACACCCGCGTCCTGGCCGAGCGGCTGACACCCCGCGGCATCCGGATCACCGGCATCACCAAGGCCGCCCTCGGGTCGCCCGGCGTCGGTGCCGCGATGCTCGCCGGGGGCGCCGTGGGCCTGGGTGACTCCCGGGTCCCCAACCTCGTCCGTCTGGCCGGGCTCGAGGGATCACCGTCACGCACGTTGATCCGTTCGCCGATGCTCAGCCAGGCGGGCTCCGTCGTCCGGCACGCTGCCACCAGCCTGAACACCGACCGCACCGTGCTCGAGGCCCTGGACGCCGCAGCCGCTCACCACCGCCGGGTGCACGGGGTCATCCTGATGGTCGAGCTCGGTGACCTGCGCGAGGGGATCGCGGTCGACGAGGTCGTCGCGGCAGCCGGGCACGTGCTGACCCGGACCTCGCTCCGCCTGACCGGGCTCGGCACGAACCTGGCCTGCCAGAACGGCGTCGTCCCCGACGACGAGAACATGGCCGTGCTCTCCCGGCTCGTGGAGCAGGTCGAGAAGACCCACGGCGTCACCCTCACGGTGGTCTCGGGCGGCAACTCGGCCAACCTCGACTGGGTCACCAGCACCGACGAGGTCGGCAGGGTCGACGAGCTCCGCCTCGGCGAGGCCCTCCTGCTCGGGACCGAGCCGCTCCACCGCACCCGGGTCCCGGGTCTGCACGGCGACGCGTTCCGCCTGATCGCCGAGATCATCGACGTCCGGGACAAGCCGGCGCAGCCGTGGGGATCGCGGGCCCAGAGCGCCTTCGGCGAGATCACGGTGCGGACCAGGACCGGTACGGTCCGGCAAGCGATCCTCGCCCTCGGCCGGCAGGACACCGACCTCGACACCCTGGTCCCGCCGGACGGCATGACCGTCCTCGGGATGAGCAGCGACCACCTGGTCCTCGACATCGGCGACCACGCGGTCTCCGTGGGGGACGAGGTCACCTTCGGCCTCGGGTACGGCGCCCTGGTCGGCGCGATGACGTCCCCGTTCGTCACCAAGATCGAGCGGACCCACCTGCGAGCAGCGTCCCCGCTCGTCGTCGCCGGCTGAGCGGTCACCGACGGATTCCTCACGTTCCGGACGGGGACGGCGCCGGGTGTGGCCCGTTGCGTCATAGGGTCGGAGCGGAAAGAGGAGGAACCTCATGTCGTGGCTGGTCACCGGCGGCGCCGGGTACATCGGGTCGCACGTCGTCCGCGCGCTCGCCGACGTCGACATCCCCGCTGTCGTCCTCGACGACCTGTCCACCGGGCACCGCCGGTTCGTGCGCGACGACGTCCCGTTCGTGACCGGGAGCATCCTGGACACCGACCTCGTCGAACGCACCCTGCGCACTCACGACGTCCACGGCGTGATCCACCTGGCCGGTTTCAAGGCGGCCGGGGTCTCGGTCGACGTACCCCTGGTGGCCTACACCCAGAACGTCACCGGCACGGTCAGCGTCCTCGACGCGATGCAGCGTGCCGGGGTGCCGTCGATGGTCTTCTCCTCCAGCGCTGCCTGCTACGGCACCACCGACGCCGACCTGGTCACCGAGGCCCTGACGCCGTCCCCGGAGTCCCCGTACGGCGAGACCAAGCTCATCGGGGAGTGGCTGCTGCGCGACCAGGAGGTCGCCACCGGCCTGCGGCACACGTCGTTGCGCTACTTCAACGTCGTCGGTTCCGGGGCCGAGGACCTGTTCGACGACAGCCAGCACAACCTGCTGCCTCTCATCTTCAACGCGCTCCTCGAGGGGCGCACCCCCAAGATCTACGGAAACGACTACCCGACGCCCGACGGCACCTGTGTCCGCGACTACGTCCACGTCGCCGACCTCGCCGCAGCCCACGCGGTGGCGGCGCGCCACCTGGAGAACGGCGAGCGGCTGGAGCCGGTCTACAACCTCGGCAGCGGCTCGGGGTCGTCGGTCCAGGAGATCATGGACACCGTCCGGGAGATCAGCCGGACGGCCTTCGAGCCGGAGATCCTCCCCCGCCGTCCGGGCGACCCGGCGCGGATCGTCGCCGACGGCAAGCTGGCGGCTCGCGACCTGGACTGGTCGATGCGCCACGACCTGCGGGACATGGTCGCGTCCGGCTGGCGGGCCCGGCAGTACGAAGCCTCGCTCCAGGAGGGCTGACCCGTGCTGGACCTTCGTCCCAACTGCGAGTGCTGCGACGGAGACCTCGCCCCCGACTCGCCCGACGCCCGGATCTGCAGCTACGAGTGCACCTGGTGCGCGGCCTGCGTCGAGCACTGCCTCCCGGACCGCCGCTGCCCCAACTGCGGTGGCACCCTGGAACGACGGCCGGTCCGACCCGCCGGTCAGCTCGACGCGAATCCGGCGAGCACCACGCGGGTGCACCAGCCGGGCCTCCACCGCCGCTGATGCGGATCCGGCATGATGCAGCGCATGACCTCACCCGTGACTGACCTGTTCCGCCTCGACGGCAAGGTCGCCGTCGTCACCGGCGCCTCGTCCGGCCTCGGCGTCGCGTTCGCCCAGGCGCTCGCCGAGGCCGGCGCCGACGTCGCCCTCGGTGCCCGCCGGGTCGACAGGCTGGCCGACACCGCGGCCCTCGTCGAGGCAGCCGGCCGCCGCGCGCTTAGCGTAGCGACCGACGTCGCCGATCCGGCCTCCTGCCAGGCGCTCGTCGACGCCGCGATGGCCGAGTTCGGCCGGGTCGACATCCTGGTCAACAACGCCGGCGTCGGCACCGCCGTACCGGCGACCCGGGAGACACCCGAGCAGTTCCGCAGCGTGATCGACGTGAACCTGAACGGGTGCTACTGGATGGCCCAGTCCTGCGGGCGGGTGATGGGCCCCGGCTCCTCGATCATCAACATCTCCTCGGTCCTCGGTCTCACCACGGCAGGTCTCCCCCAGGCCGCGTACGCCGCCTCCAAGGCCGGCCTGATCGGCTTGACCCGGGACCTCGCCCAGCAGTGGACCGGACGCAAAGGAATCCGCGTCAACGCGATCGCCCCAGGCTTCTTCACCTCCGAGATGACCGAGCAGTACCCGCCGGGTTACCTCGAGCAGCAGCAGGAGCGGATCCCGATGGGTCGCAAGGGCGACCCGCGCGAGCTCGCCGCCACGGTCGTGTTCCTGGCCTCGGACGCCGCCGGTTACGTGACCGGGCAGACCCTGCCCGTCGACGGCGGAATGACGATCACCTGAGATGGGGACCACGGGGGCAACAACCTACGACGGGTTCGTCCGCACCTCCGGGGACGAGCTGTGGAACCGCATCCACCAGGCGCACCACCGGTTCGCGGCCCTGCTGTCGGTGACCCCGACCGGGACACCGATCGCAGGCTCCGACTGGACCGCCGGCGAGGTCGCCGGACACCTGCTGACGGTCCTGCGCCGCTACACCCACCGCGATCTGAGCTCCACCGACGGCCTGAGCCCGGATGCAGCCGGGGTTGCCGGGATCAACGCAGTGGAGCTCGACGAGCTCAACCTGATCGGCGTCGCCGAGATCCTCGACCGGGTGTGGCAGGAGCTGGCCGACCTGGAGCGGTTGATCCCCCGCACTGCCGACCTGCACCAGCGCTACCCGTTCCACAGCGGTCAGGACCTCGACGTGGCCGGGTGGCTGGGCAACCTGCTCGGCGAGTTCCTGGTCCACGGCCGGGACGTCGCCAAGGCACGCGGCAAGGTGTGGAAGATCGGCAGCCGCAACGCCGCCCTGGCCCTCAACGTCGTCGTGCAGGCGGCGCCGGGCTACATCGCCGCGGATGCCCCGGGCGACCTTAAGCTGGGGATCCACACTCCTGAGACCAGTCCGTGGATCATCGATCTCGTCGACGGCGCGGCGAGCAGCCGACGCGCCGGGCGGCGCGAGGCCGTGGACGTCCGGGTCTTCGCCCGCACCGAGCCCCTCCTGCTCAACCTCTACGGGCGGATCGGGATCCCGACGGCGACGGCGCTCGGGACCGTCCTGGTCGGGGGCCGCCGACCGTGGCGGGTCACCCGCCTGGGCCGCTCGTTCGTGACGCCGTAGCCCTCAGTCCAGGGCCCAGAGCGCGAACGCGATCAGGCTGATCACCGGGAACAGGCCCTGCACGAGCGCTCCGCGCGCCTTCGACGGGTCCGATCCGAAGAGGATCAGGGCCGCCGTGGCCATCGAGCCCGTGGCGAACACGATGATGGCGATCCCGGCACCACGGTCGGCATTGGTCAGACCGAGACCCGCCACGACGCCGATCGCCAGGAACAGGTTGTAGAAGCCCTGGTTGAAGGCCCACGGCTTCATGACGGCCGCGTCCTCGGCACTGACCCCGAACGCCTTGCGCCCGACGGTCTCGAACGCGAGCGACTCCAACCAGAAGATGTAGACGTGGACGGCGGCAGCGAGCGCGGCGGCGGCGTACGCGACGGTCAGCATGGGATCGAGGCTACTCGCCCGAGCGGGCCGTGGGCGTGGTCCCGTGCCAGCGCCGGTGGGCGTGGATGAAGCTCGCCGACTCGGAGTAGCCGAGGCGTTGCGCGACGTCGGCGACGCTGAGCGTCCCTACCGCCAGCAACCGCTCGGCCAGGGAGATCCTGACCTCGTCCAGGAGCGCCTGGTACGACGTCCCGTCGGCGGCCAGCCGGCGGCGCAGGGTCCGCTCCCCGACGGCCAGGGCCCGGGCCACACCGGCGGCCGAGGGGTCGAAGGCGATCCGCTGGGCCAGCAGGATCCGCACCTGCTGCGCGAGACCGCCGGCGTCGCGGCGCCGGGACGCCAGGTCGGCGCAGAGCTCCTCGGCGAGAGTTCGCGCCGCCGGGCTGGACTGCGGGAGCTCGGCGGTCAGGTACGCCGCCGGGAAGGTCAGCCGGCCCGCCGCGACGTCGAAGGCCGTGGGGAGGTCCCCGAGGAACAGCTCGCGGAGGACGGCCTCGACGGCGGCGAGATCCCGACGCACCAGGAACTCGCGAACGTCGCCGGGGAGGGTGTCGGCGTACGCCTCGATGACGACCGAGACCTGGTCGACGCGGGCGTGGGGAATGGAGAAGGTGAAGGTCAGGTCGAGGAACCGGAGGGCGAAGTTCATCGCGTCCAGCAGGGTCCGGCTGGAGACCAGCGCGTAGCCGGCGATCCCGAAGGTGCTGATCCGGTACCGCCTGCCCAGCACGACTGGGGAGCGCGCCGAGGCGTTGCCGGAGCGCAGCAGGTTGCGCACGACCCGGAGCTCCTGCTCGGCGGTCACCTCGCAGCCGGGCTGGTCCAGGTCACGGACCGACAGCCCCGAACCGGCGAGCGCGGTCCGGGCTGTCATCCCGGATGCCTCGGCGTGAGCCACGAGCACCCCGATGCTGGCGACGTGGCGCGGGAAGGACCAGTCCCGGGTCACCGGCTCGAGCAGCATCGTCACGCGGCCATTCTAGGCCGGAATTATCAATCCAGACCCCTGGTCCGCACTGTCGGGGACAGCTCGTTCTTCCTACTCTCTTCCCATGACCTCACCCCGGATCATCATCATCGGCGCTGGCTTCGGCGGCCTGGGCACCGCGATCGAGCTGCTCCGGCACGGTTTCGACGACGTCACCGTGCTGGAGAAGGCCGGCGACGTCGGCGGGGTGTGGCGCGACAACACCTACCCCAATGCCGCGTGCGACGTGCCGAGCTCGCTGTACTCCTGGTCGTTCGCCCCGAACCCGCAGTGGCAGCGGCGGTACTCCGGACAGGCGGACATCCTGTCCTACATCGGCCGGGTGGCCGACGAGTTCGGACTCCGCGAGCGCATCCGAACCGGCATCGAGGTCAGCGCGGCGACGTTCCAGGCCGAGACGCAGACCTGGCGGGTGGAGACCACCGCTGGCGAGACACTGGAGGCCGAGTTCCTGATCACCGCCGTCGGCCAGCTCTCCCGGCCGGTGATCCCGGCGATCCCGGGAGCCGACACCTTCACCGGCCCGGCGTTCCACTCCGCGCAGTGGAACCACGACGTCGACCTCACCGGCAAGCGGGTCGCGGTCCTCGGTACCGGTGCGAGTGCGATCCAGTTCGTCCCCGGGATCCAGCCGGTGGCCGGCCAGATCACCGTGTTCCAACGCAGCGCGCCGTACGTCGTCCCGAAGCCGGACCGCGCGTACACCCGCACGCACCACCGCACGTTCGCCCGACTCCCCCGCACCCAGGCCCTGGGCCGCAAGCTGACCTGGGTGATGTCGGAGCAGCTGAACAAGTCGCTGACCGGGACGAACCCGATGAAGAAGGTGCTCGAGGTCGCCTGGCGGGCCCACCTGCGCCGCCAGGTCAAGGACCCCGCACTGCGGGCCAAGCTGAAGCCGGACTACCCGATCGGGTGCAAGCGGCTGCTGTTCAGCAACGACTGGTACCCCGCACTCGCGTCGCCGAACGTCGAGGTCGTCACCGACCACGTCGTCGAGGTTCTCCCCCACGGGGTCCGCACCGCCGACGGCAGGGTGCACCCGGCGGACGTGATCATCTACGGCACCGGCTTCGCCGCGACCGAGTTCCTGGCACCGATGAAGATCACCGGCCCCGGCGGGCTCGGTCTCCAGGAGGCCTGGGGCGACGGGGCCCGCGCCTACTTCGGCATCTGCGTCCCCGGCTTCCCCAACCTCGGCATCGTCTACGGCCCGAACACCAACCTCGGCGGCAGCTCGATCATCAACATGATGGAGTCCCAGTCCGCCTTCATCCGGCAGCTCGTCCAAACAGCTGCCCAGACCGGGTACGTGGCCGTGAGCCCCGAGACCGAGGAGCGGTTCGACGCCGAGATCCAGGAGCGTCTCGCCGCCAGCGTCTGGGGCGGCTGCGCGAGCTGGTACCGCGACGAAGGCGGTCGGGTCACCACGAACTGGCCCGGAACGGTGGTCGAGTACAAGGCCCGGACCTCGCGGATCGACATCGCCGACTTCGAGCTCGCGCACCCCTAGCCCCAGCGCCGTACGGTGGCTGGATGGATCCCGACGTACGCAGCCAGCGCGACCGCATGGTCGCCGGAGACCCGTACCTCGCCGACGACCCGGAGCTGGTCGCCGGGGCGATCCGGGCGCGGCGCCTGATGGCGTCGTACGACGCGATGCCGTGCGACGACCACGTCGGTGCCCGCCAGATCCTGGTCGAGCTGCTCGGCTCGGTGGGCGCGGACGTCACCCTCCGGGCGCCCCTGTACGTCGACTACGGCACCCAGATCAGGATCGGCGACCGGGTCTTCGCGAACTACGGCCTGACCGCACTGGACTGCGCGCCGATCACGATCGGGGACGACACCCAGATCGGGCCTCACGTCCAGCTGCTGACCCCGACCCACCCCCTCGATCCCGAGGAGCGGCGCACCAAGGTCGAGGCCGCCGCCCCGATCACAATCGGCCGGAACGTCTGGATCGGCGGCGGGGCGATCGTCCTCGCCGGCGTCACGGTCGGGGACAACAGCGTGATCGGTGCCGGCGCCGTCGTGACCCGTGACGTCGGGGCCAACACGGTCGTCGTCGGCAACCCGGCACGGGTGGTCCGCGAGCTCGGGTGATGGGACCGATCCCACACCCGGACCACGCTCAGGACCCCCGCTCCCGGAGCACGCGGCCGGTATAGTCGGGCCTTGCTGCGCGGGTCTTGCGAGCGCGGCCCGAACCGGAGGAATTCATGGATCTCGCCGACGTCATCGTCTGCTCGTTCTACACCGCTGACGATTACTACCGGGACCACGCCGACCGGCTCCGGAAGAACCTGAGCGACATCGGGGTGGCCGGCGAGCTCCAGGAGATTGTCAAGGCTCCCGGCGAGGACTGGGCCGACATCTGCCGCAAGAAGATCTCTTTCCTGGGCCGCGTCTGCGCGGAGAACCCCGACAAGAAGGTCTTCTGGATCGACGTCGACTGCCAGCTCCTCGGACTGCCGGAGTACGTCCACGGCTTCACCGCCGACCTCATCGGCTTCCAGCGCGGCTTCGGCGCCCCGGCCACGATCGGCTACGCCAGCCGGACCAGGTTCTGGGAGCCGTGCTTCTTCGGGATCAACACCACCGCGGCCGGCCGCAAGTTCATGTCCGACGCGGTCGCCCTGGAGGCGAGCCTGGACATCAAGGCCACCGATGACTACTTCTTCGAGGAGTCCTGGCGCACCAACGGTCCGGCGATGAGCTTCCAGGTCATCCCGTCGGCGGCCGTCACCAGCCGCAGCGGCCACGGCGTCGCGGCGTTCTTCTCGTTCGGCTCCAGCGGCAACGTGGCGGAGTTCAAGGGCAAGGTCGTCCAGCACGACCAGATCGGGCCGAAGAAGAAGACCAAGACGCCGCGCCAGCGCGCGCTCCGGGTCGCGAAGGCGATCGAACGCCGCCTCGGCCCGTTCGCCGGCCACCTGCGCAAGGTCGCCGACCGGATCGGGATCACCCACGCGCTCACCCAGGACGCACACAACAAGGTCGGCACCTCCAAGCACCGGCAGCACCTGATCAACCGGATGGTCACCGCCGGTCAGGAAGGGAAGTTGGAGAAGGTTCGCGAGCTCGCCGCGGAGCTCAACGTGAGCGGGATCCCGTCGCCCGACGACGCCGGTGCCCAGCGGGCCGCGGAGTCGTTCGCGCACTACCGCCTGGACGGCAGCGAGGACACGCCGCTGCCGCTCAGCTGGTGGGTGCGTCCCTACCCGGGCAACTTCGGTGACTGGCTCAGCCCGCTGATCCTGCAGAACGCGACCAGCCGACCGATCACCTTCGTCCCCCTCACCGAACCCACCCGGCAGCCGAACCTGGTGATGATCGGTTCGGTGGGCCGCTTCATCCGGCCGAAGTCGATCGTGATCGGCACCGGTATCTCCACCGAGGACGTCGAGCTGAACACCCAGGCGTCGTACTTCTCGGTGCGGGGCCCGGTCACCGCCGATCTCCTGCGCCGCCAGGGCGGCCCGTCGGTGGAGAGCCTCGGCGACCCGGGTGCGCTGCTGTCCCGGGTGCTCCCGGTCGAGCGCGGGGCCACCAACGGCCGCATCGCGCTGGTCCGGCACTTCACGCACGCCAGCGCACCGCTCACCCTGCCGGAGAATTTCGACGAGCTGAACGTGCTGGTCTCCCACCCCGAGGACATCACCAACTTCGTGACCACCCTCGCCTCGTACGACGCCGTGGTCACCAGTGCGATGCACGTGATGATCGTCTGCCACAGCTACGGCATCCCCTGTGCCCTGATCGGGTTCCAGGGCTTCGAGTCGGCGGTGCACGGCAGCGGCATCAAGTACCAGGACTACTCCCGGGGTGCCGGCCTTGCCGACGTCTGGGAGCCCACACCGGTGGACCTGAACCTGCGCCGCACCAACTGGGACGACCTGATCCGCCACGAACAGGTGAGCGCCGCCAAGCTCGACGAGATCGAGCAGGCCATCGAGGCCGGCGTCGCGGCGTACCTGGAGAAGACCCCCTGACCTGAGTCCCGTCGGCGATGAGGTTGACTTATGGCCTTGTCGGCCGCGTACCTCAACCCCCGGCGTGCCGAGGAGCTTGCCAGGTTGCGCCGGATCCTTGCCCTCGAGGGCATGGCCGCTGCTGGCAAGAGTCAACGCCAGATTGCTGAACCACTCGGCATTACCCAACCGGCGGTCTTCGGGTCGGTCGCACGCGACGAGGCACGCCAGGACTCAATCATCGATCTCCTGGTCGAAGCCCCCGAGGGCACCGCGTCGTCCGAGTTCGATGACGACATCCGGCGGGAGGCTGTGCTCCTCTGAATCGCAGGGCTGCCAAGGAGCTACCGGCTCCTGGCTCCGCCTTCTGCGGCTCAGGAGCGACCCAGCCCGGCATCACGAGCTCGGGTGATCGCCTCGGCTCGGGTGCAGCCGAGCTTGGTGAGGATGTTCGAGACATGGTTCTTGGCGGTCTTGGGCGTGACCACCAGGGTTGCGGCGATCTCGGCGTTAGACCGTCCGGCAGCGATGAGGTCGAGTACCTCGACCTCGCGGCCTGACAGCGCCGGGAACGCAGAACTTGAAGCGAGGGTGCTGCGACGCGCGGTCTGGGCAAGAACGGCGGCGGCTACCTGCTCGCCGAACACGACCTGGCCGCGGGCGACCGAACGCAGCGCACGTTCGATGTCCTCCGGCTCCGAGCCCTTCACGAGGTAGCCCGAGGCGCCGGCACGCACGGCAGCCGTGAGCACGGGTACTTCCTCGGACATCGTCAGCACTAGTACCGAGATCTGCGGGTTCGCGGCCTTGAACATCCGGGTCGCCTCGATTCCGTCGACGCCGGGTAGCCCTAGGTCGAGCACGGCCAGGTCGGCGTCGCCGACGAGCGGCAGCGCACTCTCAGCGTCGGCGAACGACCCGATCACCCGCCAGCCGTCCATGGCTTCGAGTAGGGAGGTGACTGCTTGGCGGTAGAGCGGGTGGTCCTCGACCACCAGCACCTGCACGGGGTCAGTCATGATCTGCCGCCGGTAGCCATGCACGCACAGCGGTGCCGTGGGGTACCACCGCGGTGGTCCGTACCCATCCACCGATCTCGTCGGCGCGGTCGGACATGCCGCGCATCCCGACTCCCGGGATCCGGTCGTCGTTAAGTCCGTGGCCGTCGTCGGTCACATCCACGGTCAGGCCGTCGTCGTAGCGAATCCGGACATCCACGTGGTCGGCCTCGGCGTGCCGGACGGCGTTGGTGACGGCCTCCATCACGATGCGGAAGAGGGCCTCACTGATCCCGAATTCATCGGCGATCTGCTTCAACGTCACCCCGGGGCTCACGGCCACGGGCCACCGCGACAACGTCATCGCGGAACTCTTTGGGACAGGGACCAGGCATGGAGACACCCTCTCCTCCGGAGCCGAAGCACCAGAAGCTAGTTGTCACCTACGGCTGTATCACGCCCGTCGTTCGCAGTCGATCATGCGCAGAACCCCGAGACCCTCCTCAGGTGCAGAGGCGAACGTGAGCGGGCTGCTCGGTGTCGAGTACGGCAGCGTCTTGATTCGTGTTTTCTGAATGCCTCCTCGCCACGACTCGGCTTGGCTGTTGTCGACGGCCGCGGGGTTGTCGGCGAAGCGGAGGGGGAGCCGGTCGGTGAAGGTGCTGTCGACGCCGGTCTGACTCTCCCCGCGATTCTCGGCACTATCGTGAGACTGTTGCTAAGTGACGACGGTGAAGCAGGACCAGGCCCGGGTTGCCGAACTCGGCAACTACCAGGTAATCGCGCAGCCGCCCCGCAGGGACCTGACTGCCCTGGTCGAGGTGGCAGCGCAGATGGCCGATACGCCGATGGCGGCCATCAATCTGTTCACCGACATCGAGGAACACCCAGTCGTGACGCACGGCTACGCCGCCGGGGTCCGTGCCCGCGAGGCCTCGATGTGCAACGTCCTGCTGGACCTTGAGCAGCCGGTGGTCGTGCCCGACGCCAGCAAGGACGAGCGTTTCAAGAACAGTCCCAACGTCGACGGCACCGCCGGTGCCGTCCGATTCTACGCCGCCCATCCGCTCATCACCCCACAAGGGGTCACGATCGGGGCGTTGTGCGTCTTCGATACCAAGCCGCGCTACATGAGCGGCGAGCAGGAACATGCACTGGGAGCCTTGGCTGACCGGGTGGTCGACCTGCTCGAACTAGAGTTGCGCACCCGCAGGCTCAGCGGCACGGTGGCAGAACTTGAGTCGTCCCAGGCGGAACTACGCCGCTCGAACGAGCGGCTGACCGCCTTCGCAGGCCAGGTCAGTCACGACCTACGCAATCCGTTGACGGCCGTCTCGATGGCGCTGCGGATGATCGACGATGCAGCTGGGGGCGATGGGCTCACAGGCGATGCCCCGGACGACACAGCGTGGTTGCTGAAGCGCGCGATCGGCGGCTCGAACAGGATGCAGCGACTGATCGATGACTTGTTGGCCTTCGCTCGTCTGGGCGGTGAACTCGTCCGGGTCCCGGTCGATCTTGATGCCGTGGCCGGTGACGTGGTCGAAGACCTGGCGGTCGCGTTGGTAGGCGCTACGGTCGAGGTGCGTGACCTCCCCACAGTCACCGGTGACCCTGTCCAGTTGGGGGCGGTGATGCAGAACCTGTTGGCGAACGCGGCCAAGTTCACCCGGGCCGGGAAGAAGGCGAATGTCGTGGTCGCGGCCTCTCAGATCGCCGGTGGTTGGCGGGTCGAGATCTCCGATCATGGGCGGGGGATCGCGGAGGCGGATCGTGAGCGGGTCTTCGAGCCTTTGACGCGGATCGATGATGACGTTGAGGGCTCGGGGATTGGCTTGACGACGTGTCGGCGCATCGTGGAGGCCCATGGGGGTCAGATCGGTCTGACGGCTTCCCCGTGGGGCGGCACGACGGTGTGGTTCGAACTTCCGGACTGACTGGTAAGGGTTTGAGGGCACAGGCTGACGTCGACCCGGTCCGCGTGCTCCGGGCTTCTTCGATGGAATGGCTGCCCGCGCGCTCGGCGGCGATTACGCAGCCTTTTTCACGCCGCACCCGTAGCAGGGGACCCGGGCTGACCTCTCCGACCACGAACAGGCAGCAACCAGTCGCGTGAAGCGACCGCGTTCTGCAAAATGGCCTTGTCGGTCGCAAAGTTCAGAACCGGCGTACAGATCCGTCGCAGAACCCGTGTCCGAATCACCTGTTGCACAACCACCGCTCTCCACGGATTGTGAGACGAAGGCCCGCTACCTCGCCCGTAGAAGGAACCCGGTCCCCCACGCCAGGTGCGTGAGCGCCATCGCGAGCGGGACCCGCCAGCGCACCGACCACGGCTGACCCCGCCCCTCGAGCAGGCCGACGGCGGTGATCGCGACGGCGTAGCCGATGGGGGCTAGCAGCCCGAGCGCAAGCCACGGCGTGAGCAGCGGCGCCAGCGCGGCAGCCAGGACGCCGACCACGACGCCGAGGACGAGCACCGGCGGCGCCAGGTAGCGCGGGCTCGCCGTACTCGGGTGCCGGGCGATCACCCGGCGACGCCAGCCGCCGGTCCGGTACTGCTGCTGGGCCAGCTCGCGCCAGCGTGCGCGCGGCCGGTAGCCGACGGCGATCTCCGGGTCGAACCAGATCGTGTGACCGGCCTCGCGGAGCCGGTGGTTGAGCTCCCAGTCCTGGGCGCGCAGGAAGTGCTCGTCGTAGCCGCCGACCTCGGCGAGGGCTGCGCGGCGGAAGGCGCCGAGGTAGACCGTCGGCGCCGGCCCGGCCGTGCCGCCGACGTGAAAGGCGCCACCCCCGAGCCCGAACCGGGAGCCGTAGGTCACCGCGACTGCACCGTCGACAGGGCCGGTGCCCACCGCGATCATGCGGCCGCCGACGTTGGCAGCGTCGGTGCTGGTCAGGTGAGCGACCAGGCGACGGACGTAGTCCGGCGGGATCAGCGCGTGGCCGTCCACCCGGACCAGCAGGTCGTGACGGGCCACCGCGATGGCGGCGTTGAGGCCGTGGGGGGTGTAGCCGGCGGGGTTGTCGACGACCACGAGCTGCGGCTCCGCAGCCGCCAGCTCCTCGGCGATGGCCCGGGTCCGGTCCCGCGATGGGCCTACTGCGAGCACCAGCTCGAACTCACCCGGGTAGTCCTGGGTCAGCACCCGTCGAACGCTCTCGCCGAGGCTGGCGGCAGCATCGCGGACCGCCATGAACACCGAGACCGGTGGCAGCTCGATCATCGTCAGATCACCGGGGGTCGTCCGTGCCGGGTCATCAGCCAGATCGTCGACCACTTCAAGGGCTTCCGGCCTCCCGGGTCGACGCGCCAGCCCTCACGCCAGCCGGCGAACCAGGGCTTGAGGCTCGCCCGGCCCTCGCTGCTCCGGACCGAGCGGACCAGCTGGACCAGCGTCCAGGTGCCGACGTAGAGATAGGTGAAGGGGAAGCGCAGGTTGCGGCGTGCGGTCCAGACCCGGTGCCGGGCGTTGAACCTGAAGTAGGTGTCGTGCCGCGCCGGGTTGATCGGGGGGTGCACGCAGGCCAGGTCGCCGGTGTACCAGACCTTCCAGCCGGCATCCCACATCCGCCAGCTGAACTCGATGCCCTCGTGGGCGTAGGCGTAAAGGGCAGGCCAGCCGCCGACCTCGTCCAGCGCCTCGCGCCGGATCACCGAGCCGCCCTCCCAGAGGACGAACGCCGCCGAGGAGCGGAACCGGTCGCCCTTACGGACCCGCGGAATCCAACGCTTCGGCGCCTGGCCCTCCGAGGAATCCACCCGCGGGTGGATCACGCCGAGCGCCGGGTCGGCGGCGAACTTCGCGACCGCGCCGGCCAGGTAGTGCTCGTCGGCCGGGCGGGCGTCGTCATCGAGGAAGAAGATCAGGTCGCCGGCCACGTGCGGGGTACCGGCGTTGCGGCCGCCGGGGATGCCGAGGGACTCTCCGGTGTTGATCCCGCGGACGCCCTCGGGCAACCCGGTCGGTTCCCACGGGTTGCCCACCACCACGATGTCGGTACGCACCCCGACCTGGGCCTGCACCGCGGCCAGTCCGGCGGCCAGGTCGTCCGGCCGGGTGCCCTGGGTCAGCACCACCACGCCCACCAACGGCAGGGTGCTGTTCGGGTCGGCCATGGTGCTCAGAGACTATCGCGGGCGGCGGCCAGTCTCCGGGTCCGGGCGATCAGGAACAGCGGGAACGCCACGCTGACCGCGACCAGGAACACCAGGGCCACGTAGACCCCCAGCTTCGGCAGCGCGATCCGGCGGCCCTCGACCACCATGAAGACCGTCGCCGCGGTCGCCACCGCGAGCAGGTCGATCGTGAGGAACGTGGCTGCGTGCCCGTCAATGGTCGCGTCGAGGAACTCCCCGATGCTGCCGGACCCAGCGATGTAGTCGACCAAGGTCCACTGGGTGCCCACCAGGGCCACCAGGGCGATCAGTCCGAAGATCCAACAACGAGTGGCTTCAGCGCGGGTCATGGTGGTCAAACTAGCCGGTCCGAAAGGTCTGACGAGGTCTTGCCGCAGGGTGAACTCCGGGTGAACACTCAGAGCAACAACCAGTGTCTGTGGGGACGCGATGACTGAAGAGACCGTGACAATCCGGGGCCGTGTGTTCGAGGCGCCGGGCAAGGGGCCGTGGGAGCTGGAGTCGACGCACAACGCCCGGCCGTTGACGAGGATCTGCCAGGACGCTTTCTCGATCGGGTTCGTCCGGGGCTTCAAGGAGGGCACCGCGCGCTACGGCGTCCTGCTCGACCACCTCCGTCCAGGGATGGTGCAGTCCTTCATGTACATGCAGCCGATGCCGGTCGGCGCGCCCGAAGGCGCGATGGGAGCGCCTCCGAAGCCGGTCCTGCAGCTGCTGTCCCGGATCCACCCGGAGATGCGGCGGCGGCACCGGGCAGCGGCCCGGTCGTTCGCGGAGAAGATCTGGCGGGAGGACCTCCGCACCTGGGACGAGGTCGACAAACCAGCCGCCGTTGCGAAGCACCGCCAGATCCAGGCGGTCGACGTCACCACGCTCGATGCTGCAGCGTTGGCCGACCACGTGGAGCTCTGCGCCCAGCACGTGATCGACAGCGCCTACCTGCACCACAAGTACACGATCCCGGCCTTGATCCCGGTCGGCGACTTCCTCGCCGGGGCGGCGGCGTGGACCGGGGCCCCGCTCGGCGAGCTGCTCGGTCTGTTCCGGGGCAGCTCGGCGATCTCCCGCGGGTTCGCCGCCGAGGAGCTGGACGCAGCTGCGAAAGCGCTGACGACCTCGGATTCGGCACGGGTCCTGCTCGCCGGGACGGCTCCGGCACCGCAGATCCTCGAGGCGCTCGGCTCCCACCCCGAGGTCGGTCCCGACGTGACGGCGTACCTGGACGCCGTCCGCTGGCGGTGCGTCGGCTACGACCTGGGAGAGAAGGCCGCCGGCGAGCTCCCGGACGCCCTGGTCGAGGCGATGCGCACCGCGCTGGCGGGCAGCTGGTCGGCAGCGCCCGAGGACGATCGCGCGCTGCAGACGCTCCGCGCACGGGTCCCGGCCGAGCACCAGGAGGACTTCGACGACCGGCTCGGCGAGGTCCGGCTGATGTACCGGCTGCGCGACGAGCGCGGCGTCTTCTCCGACGGGTGGGCGGTCGGCCTGGCACGGCGAGCGATGCTCGAGGCGGGCAGACGCCTGGTGACCGCCGGCGCGCTGGCCGAGGCTGAGCACGCCGTCGAGCTCGACGCGGACGAGGCCCGAGCGCTGCTCCTCGGCGCCGGCGGCCCTGACGCTGCCGAGGTCGCCGAACGGTTCGACTGGCGCAGCACGACGACGACCAGCGAAGCCCCGGACTTCCTGCGCGCACAGCCCGGCACGCCGCCGCCGCCGGAATGGCTGCCCGAACCCGCCCGAAGGACTGCCCGGGCGACGAACACCTACCTCGGCGGCCTCTTCGGCGTGCCGGACACCCCGAACACCGAGACCGTGCTCACCGGGCTTCCGGTGAACAGCGGCGTCTATGAAGGTCCGGCGCGCCTGGTCGACTCCTCCGCCGACTTCGACCGGATCAAGCAGGGGGACGTCCTGGTCACCCGGATGACCTCGCCGTACTTCAACGTGGTTCTCCCGATGCTCGGTGCGATCGTCACGGATCGCGGCGGGCAGCTCTGCCACGCGGCCATCGTCGCCCGGGAGTACGGCATCCCGGGGATCGTCGGCACCCGGGACGCCACGGCGACCATCCCGGACGGCGCCCTGGTCCGCGTCGACGGGACCGCCGGCGAAGTCCGGTTGCTGGATTGAGCTCGCCGACGCTGACGCCGCTGGCTGCAGCAGTCGACGCCGACGGATACGGCGGCAAGGCTGCCCAGCTGGCGTCCGCGCTGAGCGCCGGGCTGCCCGTTCCCGGCGGCTACGCCCTGGACTGGGAGACCGTACGGGCAGCGGCCGCCGGCGATCCGCAGGTCTGCGACGAGCTCTGCCCCGAGCTGCTCGGCGAGCGGCCGTGGGCGGTCCGCTCCAGCGCGATCGGCGAGGATTCCGCGGCAGCGTCGTTCGCAGGGACCCATCTGAGCGTGCTCGGCATGGTTGGTCCGGCTGCCGTCCTCGAGGCCGTCCGCACCGTGCACGACTCGGGTTCGTCACCGGGCGCCCGGGCCTACCGCGAGCAGCACGGCCTGGACACGGCACCGCGGATGGCGGTGGTGCTCCAAGAGATGGTGGCCTCCGAGGTCGCCGGCGTGCTGTTCACCCGGAACCCGGTCACCGGCGCGCCCGAGCGGCTGATCGAGGCGAGCTGGGGACTCGGGGAGATGGTGGTCAGCGGCCAGGTGACCCCGGACCAGTACCGGCTGGACAGCAACGGCAGGCTGCTCGAGCGGACCGCCGGCGAGAAGGACCTGGCCCTCCTGCTGGGGGACGACGGCACCGTCAGCGAGCACCCGGTCGAGGGTGCACTGGTGGAAGCGCTGTGCCTGGACGACTCCCGTCTCGACGAGCTCCACCGGCTCGCCGTCGACTGCGACCGGGTCTTCGCCACCGAGGAGCACGACATCGAGTTCGCGTTCGCCGCCGGACGGCTCTTCCTCCTGCAGCGCCGTCCGATCACTCATGGCTGAACCAGCGGCGGTCCACCCCAGCACCACCCGGGGCCTGACGGGGGCCCTGCTGAGCGCGGCGCTGATGCCGTTGAACTCGACCATGATCGCGGTGGCGGTGCCGACGATCGCCGAGGAGCTCGACCACCGGCCCGCCACGGTCACCCAGGCTCTGGTCGCGACCTACCTGATCGCAGCGATCGCCTTGCAGAGCCCGGGAGGCAAGCTCGGCGACCGGATCGGCCACTGGCGGGTGTTCGCGGTCGGCCAGGCGGTCATCGGGCTCGGCGCCGTCCTCGGCTTCCTGGCCCCCACCCTGGAGCTGCTGGCGGTGTCCCGGATCCTGATCGCCGGCGGCGGGGCCCTGGTGGTCCCGGCGACGGTGGCGCTGCTCCGCGTGGGACTGCCCCCCGAGCGACGCGGCCGGGCCTTCGGCACCTTCGGCGCGGTGATGGCGCTGGCTGCCGCGCTGGGCCCGATCCTCGGTGGCGTCCTGGTGGACGCGTTCGGCTGGGAGGCGGTCTTCCTGGCGAACCTGCCGGTGCTCGCGGTCTCCGCCCTGCTGGTGGCGACCGTGCAGCACACGGCGACCGCGGGGACGACAGCTGCGTTCGACTGGGTCGGCTCGGCGCTGCTGACCGCCGGGCTGGTGCTTGCAGTCCTGGGCGCCCAGCACACCGGCGGCGGCGCACTCCTGCTGCTGGCAGGCGGGGCGGCCGTCCTGATCGCCTTCGGCTGGTGGGAACGCCGGGTACCGGACCCGGTGGTGGCGCTCGACCTGTTCCGCTCCCGCGCGTTCACGGCGGGGACCCTGCTGATCGGCCTGCAGAACCTGGTGATGTACGCCCTGCTCTTCGAGCTGCCGCTGGTCCTGGAGAGCCGGCTCGCCACCTCGGCCGGGGAGACGGGCCGCCTGCTGGTCGTCCTGCTGGTGGCGATGGTGCTGATGTCACCGATCGCCGGGCGACTTACCGACCGGTTCGGCGCTCGTCCGCTGGCCGTCTGCGGGTCCCTGCTGTGCCTGGCCGGGATCGCTGCGCTGCTCGCCTCCGACCTTGAGAGCACCGGGGAGATCCGGGTTCCGCTGGCGCTCCTCGGGCTCGGGATCGGGCTGACGTCACCGGCCGCGCAGACCGCGTCGCTCTCGGCGGTCCCGCCGGAGCGCAGCGGGATGGCAGCCGGCGTCTCGTCGACGATGAGGTACCTCGGGGGCGTCGCGGGGATCGCCCTGCTCGGGCAGTTGCTGGACCTCGATGTCTCCCGGGCCCGGGTCCTGGCCGAGCACCACACCGTGCTGGGGGTGTTCGCCGGAGCCCTGGCTGTCGGCCTCGTCTGCTCCCTCGCTCTGCCCGGTCGAGCGATGGAGCCGGCCGTCAGCCCGCGAGCGGCTTGAGGACGTCGTCGGCGAACCGGCCGATCCCGTCCAGCTTCTGCTCCAGGGTGCACTCCAGCCCGTGGTAGTAGGCCCACGGCATGGTCCACACGTCGGTGACCCCACCGGCCCCGGCGGCCGCGAAGTGCTCGGGGAGGAAGGCGTCGGTCAGCGCGGTGATCATCCGGAAGTCCCCGGTCGCCCCGATCTCCTCGCGGATCTCCGCGAGCCGCCGCGCATGGGCGGAGGCCTCCTCGATCGAGTAGAGGTCGCCGATCCAACCGTCGTGGCGGGCGGCGCGCCGCATGCCGACCTCGGAGAGTCCCCCTACGTAGATGGGGATCCGCGCGGTCGGCGTCGGTTCCATCACTAGGCGCGGGGTCGGGTAGTGCGTTCCGTCGAAGGAGTTCCACCCCGGCGTCCAGAGCTCGGCGAGCAGGTCCAGCGCCTCGTCGGTCCGTTTGCCGCGGGTGGTGAAGTCCTGGCCCATCAGGTCGAACTCCTCCCGGCACCAGCCCACGCCGACGCCGAGCGCGACCCTGTTCCCGGAGAGGACCGCGGCGGTGCCGACCGACTTCGCCACCTGGTACGGGCTGCGCAGCGCGGCGACGTAGACCGAGGTGTAGAAGTGCAGGTTCGTGGTGACGCTCGCCAGCGCACCGACGAGGACCCACGGGTCGGGCCACTCCGCAGTGTGCTCCCAGCGCCGCTTCCCGTCCGGGGTGTACGGGTACGGCGTCGCCAGCGTCTCCAGGTCGACCACGTGGTCCGGGATCGACAGGGCGTCGTACCCGGCTGCGTCGGCCGCTCGGGCGATCGCGACGAGCTGGTCGACCGGCTGAAAGGCGACGCTGATGGAGAAACGCATGGCAGCAGAGTAGAACAGGTTCTACCCGGCTGGGCGGGATCGGACGCCGGGAGCTCCGCTCAGCCGAACGCGCACCCCCCGGCGACGCCGAACCGCTTGAAGATCAGCGCGGCCGGGCAGAACCCCGTGACGCTGGACTGCAGCAGGTTGAGGCCGACGAACGCGGTGAGCAGGAGCCACCAGGTCGACACGGTGGCGACCAGCACGACGCTGACCAGCACCATCGTCCCGGCCAGGGCGAGGACTGCGCGGTCGAGGTTCATCGCGCTCCTCCCCGCCCGAAGAGCCGGCCCAGGAGACCGCCCCGGCCCCCTGCTTCGGCTGGATGACCCTCGCACCACTGGTCGGCCGGCACGCGGGCCTTGACCTGCGCTACGTGCGCGCCGCACCCGGACCAGGTGCTCTTGCCGCACTGGCGGCACCGGACTGCTCGACACATGCCGCCTCCTCAGCTCTCGCCGACGGCGACGTCCGCGAACTCGGCCGCGTCCGCGAACTCGCAGAACGCGGCGTACGCGCGCGGGCCGTAGATCGTCGCCGGTCCGCCCTTCATCAGGAAGGTGACGCCGATCGCCTCGGCGGCCTCCTGCCGGGTGGCGCCGGCCCGCTGGGCGGCCTGGGCGTGCGACGCGATGCAGCCGTCGCAGCCGTCGACCACACCGATCGCGACCGCGATCAGCTCCTTGGTCTTCACGTCGAGCTCTCCGGGCGCGAAGGACGCGTGGTGGAGCTCGCCGAACCCCTTGTACACCTCAGGGATGGCTCGCCGCAGCGAACGGTGCAGCGGGGAGAGCTCGTCGAGCACGGCCTTACCGTGGCCAGCCTCGTGGATTGTCGTCATCGTCTTCTCCTCAGTTCAGGTGGGTCTGGTCAGTTGTGGGCAAAACGGATGTCGGGAAGGATTCGGCGCAGCCAGGCGGGGCTCCACCAGGCGGCCTTGCCGGTCAGTCGCAGCAGGACCGGGAGCAGCACCAGCCGCACCAGGAACGCGTCCAGGAGGACCGCGACGCCGAGCACGATGCCCATCTCCTTGGGCGGCAGCGGACCCGAGAGCGCGAAGGTGAAGAACACCGCGACCATCACCGCGCCTGCGGCGAAGATCACCCGCCCCGAGTGGGCGAGCGCTCCGATCATGGCCTCCCGCGGGTCACCGCTGTGCTCGTAGTGCTCCTTGGCCGAGGCGAGCAGGAAGACGGTGTAGTCCATCGCGATCGCGAAGATCATGGCGAAGAAGAACACCGGCGCCCACGCGTCGAGGAAGCCTTGCGACTCGAAGCCGAAGAACCCCGAGCCCCAGCCCTCCTGGAAGATCAGTCGCGCGACCCCGAAGGCGGCTGCCGTCGAGAGCAGGCTCACCAGCGTGCCGAGGAGCGAGATCAGCGGCGCCTGGAGCGCCACCAGCAGGAGCAGGAATCCCAGCGCCAGGACGACCCCGATCACCAGAGGTGTGGACGTGTCCAGCTGGCTCTTCAGGTCGAGGTTCTCCAGCGCAGCGCCGCCGACCAGGGCCGATGCCGGGAGATCGCTGCGCAAGCGGTCCACCGTCTGCGCCAAGGCAGGGTCGGAAGGATCGACGGTCGGCACCGCCTGGATCAGCACCTTTTCGCCGTTCTCGGACGGCTGGGCCGGCATCACGCCGTTGATCCCGGAGTCCGCGGTGAGCACCGCCACCGTCGTCTCCGCATCGAACTTGTCCGCCACGATCTGCAGCGTTCCCGGCGCGCCCTCCCCGAAAGCGTCCTGGACCGCGTCGTAGCCGATCCGGGCCGAGGCGTCCTCGGGCAGCACCTTGATCGACGGCATCGCCGTGTTGAGACCGACGATCGGCGCCGCCAGCGCGATCAGGACGGCCAGGGAGCCGAGCCCCCACAGCGCGGGCCGCTTCCAGAGCCTCTCGCCCCAAGCGGCGAACTTCGGTGAGCGGTGCTCCCCGGTGCGCACCCACGGCAGCGAGAACTTGTTGACCTTCAGGTCGAGCTTGAACAGGACCAGGGGCAGCAGGGTCAATGTCGCGGCGAGCACGAAGACCACTGCGAGCATGATGCCCCCGGCCATCGAGCGGAACGCCGGTGACGGCACTAGCATCACTGCGGAGAGCGAGATGAGCACGGTCGCGCCGGAGAGCAGCACGGCCTTGCCGGCGGTGTCCATCGTCTCGGCGATCGCCTGCCGCTTGCGCTCCTCCGAGCCCATCCGCGCGGCGCGGTACCGCACCACCAGGAACAACGCGTAGTCGATGCCCAGGGCGAGCGCGAACATCATTGCGAAGTTCATCGCCCAGATCGAGACTGGGACGAGCTCGTTGATGAGCACCAGCGACCCGGCCGAGGCGACCAGTCCGGCCAGCGTGAGCAGCAGCGGCAGACCAGCGGCGACCAGGGCCCCGAAGGCGAGCACCAGGATCGCCAACGTGATGGGCCAGGAGAGCATCTCGGACTTGAGCATCGCGTCAAGGTTGGCCTCGTTGAAGTCCGACCACAGCATCGAGGAACCCGTCGGGTTCACCACGATCCCGTCGCCGGAGAGCTCACCGAGGGGTTTCTTGACGTCGTTGGCGGCCCGGACCATCTCGTTCGTGTCCGCGCCGGCGCCGGCCAGGAGCACGGCCGTCCGGCCGTCCTGGCTGATCGTCGCGCCCGCCTGCGGAGCGATCACCGTGCCGACCCGCGCGTCGGCCTCCAGGATCCGGGTCGCCTCGGCGATGACCTCGGCCCCTCTCCCCTCGGTGACCGGAGCCTCGCTCGAGCGGATCACGACCTGGATGGCCGAGCTCGCGTTGCCGCCGAACTGCTCCACCGCGTAGTCCCGGACGGCGACCGACTCCGCCCCGTCCGCCTGCCATCCGGCACCGGACAGGTTGTGCTCCACCCGGGGAGCGAAGGCGCCCAAGCCGACCACGAGCAGCAGCCACACCCAGGCGGTGGTCCGGCGGTGCCGGGTCACCCAGACGCCGAGCCGACCCAGGGGGCCGGGGTGGAAGCCGATCTCAGGATCGACGGTTCGCACTGTTTCGGCGTTTCTCGCAGCCAGGACGGTCATGTCTTCTCGCTCCCGTTCGTAGGTTCAGGAATACCCTAGGGGGTATCCACCGTTCTGGTCAAACACCCCTGGGGGTATCTTTGTTTCCAACAGAGAGGCAGCGACACATGAGCACCATCGAACTGACCGCCGACAGCTTCCAGGCGGTCGTCAACGAGAACGAGATCGTGCTGGTCGACTTCTGGGCGTCCTGGTGCGGCCCTTGCCGCACCTTCGCCCCGATCTACGAGCAGGCCGCCGAGTCCAACCCGGACCTCGTCTTCGGCTCGATCAACACCGAGACCGAGCAGCAGTTCGCCGCCGCCGCCGGGATCAGCTCGATCCCGACCCTGATGGTTTTCAAGGAGGGCGCCCTGGTGTTCTCCCAGCCCGGAGCCCTCCCCGCACCAGCCCTCGCCCAGGTCATCCAGGCCGTGCGCGAACTCGACGTCGCCGCAGCCCGCGCCGCAGGCGCCACGAACGGAGCAGAGCAGTGAACCAGTACACCCTGAGCACCACCGTCCCCCAGCCCTACCTCGAGACGGTCGAGGCGGTCCGCGCCGCGCTCGCCGAGGAGGGCTTCGGCGTGCTCACCGAGATCGACATCGCCGCCACCATGAAGGCGAAGCTCGACGTCGACCTGCCTCCGCAGGTCATCCTCGGGGCCTGCCGGCCGCCGCTGGCCTACGCAGCCCTCCAGGCGGACCCGTCGATCGCGGCGATGCTGCCGTGCAACGTGGTGGTCCGCTCACTGAGCGCGGACGAGACCGTCGTTGAGGCCTTCGACCCCGCGGCGATGACCCAGATGTCCCCCGGGGGCGAGGCTCTGGCCGCCGTCGCCACGGATGCCCGTGAACGCCTGACCGCCATGCTGAACACCGTCGAGGGAGCACACCGATGATTCTCGAGCCCGAACCGATCCTCCCCGCCCTGAACCGGATCAAGCGCGCCCAGGGCCAGTTGGCGGGGGTGGTGAAGATGATCGAGGAAGGGCGCGACTGCGAGGACATCGTCACCCAGCTCGCCGCAGTCTCCAAGGCGATCGACCGCGCCGGTTTCGCCATCGTCGCGGCCGGTCTCCAGCAGTGCATGGCCGCGGGCGAGGACAGCGAGTTCGACGTGAAGAAGATGGAGAAGCTCTTCCTGTCGCTGGCCTGAGGCCGGTCGGCGCCGGCCTCAGCCCGCGGCGTCGTTCAGCTCCTCCAGCCGGCCGCAGGACTCCAGGTACTCCTGGACCCAGCGCTCGATGACCACCGCGGTCTTCTCGACCTTCTCCAGCTGACCGACGACCTGGCCGACCGGGTTGAACGCCACGTCGACGGTCTGATCCGGGAACCGGTGGGTAGCCGCGACCGCCATCCCGGAGACCATGTACTGCAGCGGCATCCCGAGCGGCTCGGGATTGCCCGGGGTCTCCCAGGCCTCGGTCCAGTCGTTCTTCAGCATCCGGCACGGCTTGCCCGTGAACGAGCGGCTGCGGACGGTGTCGCGGCTGGAGGCATCGGCGTACGCCTGCTGCTGGACGGCGGTGTTCTCGGCCTCCTCGACCATCAGCCACTGCGAACCGGTCCAGGCTCCCTGGCAACCCATGGCGAGCGCGGCGGCGATCTGGTGACCGCTGCCGATCCCGCCGGCGGCCAGGACCGGGACGGGGGCGACGGCCTTGACCGCCTGCGGCCACAGCACGATGGAACCGACCTCGCCGCAGTGACCGCCACCCTCACCGCCCTGGGCGATGATGATGTCCACCCCGGCCTCAGCGTGCTTCACGGCCTGGCTCGGTGAACCGCACAGCGCGGCGACCTTTCGGCCCTGCGCGTGGATGTGCTCGATCATGTCGGCCGGAGGCGTCCCCAGCGCGTTCGCGATCAGGGTCATCCGGGGGTGACGCAGCGCGACGTCGACCTGCGGTGTGGCCGTCGCCTCGGTCCACCCGAGCAGCTGCAGGGCGTTGTCGGACCCCTGCTCGACCGCCACGCCGTGATCGGCGAGGATCTTCCGGCCGAACTCGAGGTGCTCGGTCGGCACCATCGACCTGAGCATCTGGGCGAGCTCCTCGCCGGACAGGTCGGCGTCCATGCCCTCGTACTTGTTCGGGATGACGATGTCGACACCGTAGGTGTGGTCGCCGATGTTCTCGTCGATCCAGCTCAGCTCGATCTCGAGCTGTTCCGGGGTGAACCCGACCGCTCCGAGGACACCGAAGCCGCCGGCTTTGCTGACCGCGACGACGACGTCGCGGCAGTGGGTGAACGCGAAGATCGGAAACTCGATGCCGAGCTGGTCGCAGAGATCGGTGCGCATGAGGACTCCTCCAGGTATGTAGAACCTGTTCTAGTCTAGGACGTCCGGCCTCCTGGCCCCCGAACGGAAGCCCAGGGAACGAGAAAAGCCGCCCGAAGGCGGCCGATCTCGTGGAGCTGAGGGGACTCGAACCCCTGACCCTCTGCATGCCATGCAGATGCGCTACCAGCTGCGCCACAGCCCCATCGCCGTTCGTTTCCTTCCGGCAACTCGCCGAATATTAGCCAACCGGACCGTCGGATGCGAAATCGGGTCCATGGATCGCCGGGTGCGCGGTCTCGTTGTACGACGACAGCCGGACCCCGCGACCGGCCGGGCGCCCCTCCAGCACCACCCAGCCGCAGTTGTCCAGCCCCCGCAGCGCCGAGCCCACCTCCGCGGGCCAGCCGAGGAAGGCGACCAGGGAGACCTTCAGGCAGGCCCCGTGCGAGACGACCACCGTGGTCTCCCCCGGTCCTGTGGAGTCCCAGATCTCCTCCAGGGCCGGCACCATCCGGGCAGTCACCTGCTCGGGCGTCTCCGCGCCCGGCACCAGGCCGGTGATGTGCCCGGCGCTCCAGGCGGCGTACTCGTCGGGGAACCTCGCGGCGAACTCCGGCACGGTCAGACCGGCGCGCTCCCCCACGTCGAACTCCCGGAGCCGGGCGTCCAGGGTGACGTCGAGGCCGGTCGCCGCCGCAACTTCCGCGGCCGTCTCCTGGGCACGGGCCAGATCGCTGCTGACGAGCCGCGTGGGTGCCATCAGTGCCAGGTACGGCGCCACCGCCGCCGCCTGGGCGCGGCCCACGGCGTCGAGTCCGACGTCGGTGTGCCCCTGGGCCCGACCCTCGAGGTTCCAGGCGGTGCGGCCGTGCCGCACCAGGACGAGCCGGGTCACCGCTGCGTCACACGTCGCGGCGGGGCTCGACGACCGGGGAGGTCGGCCCCACGGCCTCGCTCACGTCGATACCCGGGCAGTCGCGCCAGAGGCGCTCGAGGGCGTAGAACGCGCGCTCCTCGGTGTGCTGCACGTGCACGACGATGTCGGCGTAGTCCAGCAGCGCCCAGCGACCGTCCTGTACGCCCTCGCGCCGTACGGGCTTGGCGCCGAGCTCACGGAGCCGGTCCTCGATCTCGTCGACGATCGACTTCACCTGGCGGTCGTTGGCGGCCGAGGCGACCAGGAAGGCGTCGGTGATGACGAGCTGCTCGGAGACGTCGAAGGCGATGATCTCGGTCGCCTGCTTGTCCGAGGCCGCCGCGGCGGCGGCCCGGATCAGCTCGATGGCACGGGGGGTGGCAGTCATGCTGGGTCCTTCATCAGAGGTCGTGGTAGAGGTGGTGCTTCGCGATGTACTGGACGACGCCGTCGGGGACGAGGTACCAGACGGGTTGGCCCGCAGCGGTGCGGGCACGGCAGTCGGTGGAGGAGATCGCCAGCGCCGGGACCTCCAGGATGGTGAGCCGGTCCGCGGGGATCCCGGAGATCGACGCCGGGTTCATCTCGTAACCCGGCCGGGTGCACCCGACGAACCGGGCCAGGGTGAAGAGCTCGGTGGCGTCGCGCCAGGTGAAGATCTCGGTCAGCGCATCGGCGCCGGTGATGAAGTGCAGATCGACCTCCTCCGAGCCGGAGGACGCGAGCTGCGCGGAGAGGTCGCGCAGCGTGTCGATCGTGTACGTCGGGCCGTCCCGGTCGATGTCGACCCGGGAGACCGAGAAGTGCGGGTTCGAGGCAGTGGCGATCACGGTCATCAGGTAGCGGTGCTCGGCCGAGGTGACCTCTCGGTCCGCCTTCTGCCACGGCTGCCCGGTGGGGACGAACACGACCTCGTCGAGGTCGAACCACGCCTGGGCCTCGCTGGCAGCGACGAGGTGCCCGTGATGGATCGGGTCGAAGGTCCCGCCCATCACGCCGACCCGACGGCGGGTCTCGACAGGCTCGACCACCGTGGGCCCCGTGCCGGTCAGGAGTGCTCGCGTCCCTTGCCGAAGGCGAGCAGACCCACGAGCATCGCGAGGAGGAGGAGGAGGGTGCCGCCCCCGATGTAGTACGGCCACAGGAAGTGGCCACCTTCGGCGTTGGTGCCGCCGCCCGAGTTGAGCAGCGCGAACAGGATCGTCATGACCCGAATCCTAGCGGTCCCGGGCCCTGGTCCCGGTCACCGGTCTGCCGCGCTGCTAGCAGCGCCGAGACCATCGTGTCCAGTTTGCGCAGATCCACCGTGATGTCCGCGACGACGAACTCGCCCCGGGTGATCCCGGCGGCAGGTCCGGTGCCGCTGAGGTACTGGTACTCCAGCCCCTCGACCCCGCACGTCATCTTCCAGTAGTCCGCCACCATCGACTGGCTCGGGAAGAGCTCGAGCAGCGTGGCGCCGGGGCTGCAGAACGGCAGGTTGGCCAGCGAGGCACCGTGCGGCGCGACGATGACATCGGCCTCCGCGAACGTGCGGATCTGGTCGGCCACCGAGAGCGAGCCCGGGTCGACCACCTCGAAGCCGAGCGGCTCCAGCAGTGCGAGCACCTCCGCCTCGTTGACGACCATCCGGTTGTGCCGGCCGGCCCTTCGCGCCAGGTAGAGGTTGCGCCCCGGGACGCGCTCGGTTCCCGCCGGTACCAGGCGCTGGCGCAGCAGTTGGGAGACCCAGGGCGGGTTCCGCTCGATCGTCGAAGCCACCCCGGGCACGATCAGGCTCTGCGCCCGGACGTGGGGCACCTCGTCGCTGTTGATGATCTCCTGGCTACCGATCCCCCAGAGCTCGAGCAGCTCGCGTTGGAAGCGGGTCGTGTGCGGGACGTACCAGCGGTCCGGCCGCTCGACGCCGGCCTGCTCCAGGACCGCGACGCGCGGCAGCACGTCGTGCAGGAAGTGGTAGTAGTTGGCGTCGCCGCGGGTGGTCAGCACCCCGAGCCGGCCCGGGACGTCGACCGGCGGCGGCGGGAAGGGGTGCAGGAACATCGGGTGCTGGCGCGGTCTGGTGGTGCCGAAGTACCAGCACTGCTCCCAGAGCCAGCGGTTCTCCCGGGTGATCACCACCGAGTGCGGTTGCAGGACCCGGCCGCCGACGAGGTCGAGCACCCCGACCCGCGGGACGGTCTCGCGCAGCGCCTCCTCGAAGCACCAGTACCGCTCCGGGTCGCCGTACGGGCGGGCGCGGTGCAGTACCTCCTCGGGGCGCGCGAGGGTGAACCTGCCACCGTCCTGCGCGGCGTCCTCCATCGTCATCGCGACCCCGGTCGGCAACCAGCCGCCGCGCAACCCGCTCATCCGCACCGTGGCCGGGGAGACCGCCCGGGTGCCGATCGTGTAGGCACGCTTCAGCGGGCCGAAGTACGGGCGCAGACCCTCGGAGAGACGGACCACCTCAGGCCCCGGACCTCAGCGGTTGACGAAGCCGACGGGGCCCCGAGCCAGCCAGGCGAGGCCGAGGTCGGCCCGCTCCGGTCGGTGCCCGACCAGGTGCAGCCCTACACCGGCGAACCAGGCGCGCAGCTCTGACCAGGACTCGCCGGGGATGTCGTGGTACTCCAGCACCACCCGCTCCACGTTCGCCCAGCTCTCCGGGGAGGACCGGTAGGCGAGTTGGTACTCGCCGCCTTCGCAGTCGAGCTTCACGAACGTCACCGGGCCGGGGGCCTGCGCGATCGCGTCGTCGAAGCTGAGGGTCGGGACCTTCACCCCGGCCCCCGCGGCGTGCGGGTCGTCCACGGAGTGGCTCTCGACCAGGCCGCTGTGCACGCTGGCACCGCCGTGGTCGTCGAAGAGCGCGAAGCCGGTCTCTCCGGAGAGCGCGGCCTCCACGACCGAGATCCGCGGGCCGAGACCGTTCTGGTCGACGTTGCGCTGCAGGTAGGAGATCGTGCCCGGAGACGGCTCGAAGCAGGTGATCGTGGCGGACGGCACGACCTCGGCCAGGTGGCAGGCGAAGGTGCCGACGTGCGCGCCGATGTCGAAAGCGTGGATCGGCTTGCCCGGGTAGGCCTCGAGGAACCACTCCAGCTCGTAGCCCTCCTCGGCGTACTGCTCGTACGCCGGCAGGCGCGCACCGGGGACGTTCGGCGAGGTGATCCTCTGGCCCGAGCGGGTCTCGAAGGTGAGCTCCTTCGGGCCGCCGCCGAGCTTCTCGGTGACGAGGCCGGAGAGCAACGACGGCCAGTTCTTGAACGCCTTGCGGGTCTGACCGACCCGGCGCGCCTCGTAGGCCAGCTTGTTGACGCGGCTCCGCGGGCCGTTGCCCTCGTGGTCGCGCAACGGCGTCCGGGAGAGCCAGGCGGTCCCGGCGATCGGCGCGCGTTCATCGCGCAGGACGTGCAGCCCGACGCTGGCGAACCAGGCGCGCAGCTCCTCCCAGGACTCGTCCGGCATCGTGTGGTACTCGAGCACGAGGCGCTGGACGTTGGCCCAGGACTCCTTCGAGGACTTGTAGACCAGGTCGTACTCGCCACCCTCGCAGTCCATCTTGATGACCTCGACCGGTCCACGCGCGGCCGCGACGACCTCGTCGAAGGCCACGGTCTCGACACGGACGCCGGAACCGTCGATCCGCTCCTCGAAGGCGATGTGGTTGTGGCCCGACCCGGCGCCCTGGAGGTCGAAGATCGCGAACCCGGTCTCGCCGGCCAGCGCCTTCTGGTGGGTGTGGATCCGCTCGGCGTTGCCGTTGACCTCGACGTTGCGGCGGAGGTACTGGTAGGTGTCCGGGGAGGGCTCGAAGCAGTCGATCGTCGCCGTCGGGTGGTTCGCGGCCAGGTGGGTGGAGAAGGTGCCGACGTGGGCGCCGATGTCCAGGACGTGGATCGGGCGGTCGACCAGGTCGCCGAGGAACCAGAGCAGGTCGTAGCAGTCCTCGGCGAAGACCTCGTAGACGGGCACCCGCGCGCCCGGGGCGTTCGGGATGTAGATCGTCTCGCCGCTCCGGGCGTGGAACGTCAGCTCCTCCGGACCCTCGGCAACCTTCTCGCGGGCGATGCCGGCGAGCAGACCCGGCCAGTTGGTGAAGGCCCGGGGCGTCTGCACCAGGCGCGCCAGTTCGTAGCGCAGGACCCAGGCCCGGGAGTTGTCCGATTCAACGATCACGCGGCGTACCCTACCCGGCTCGGTGCCGCTGATCAGAGGAGTCCCGAACTTCGCCGCGCCGCGAGCAGGATCTGCGCTCAGAACAGGTGCGGGACGAGATCCTTGACCCATTCAGCGCCCTCAAGGACCAGCCAGAACCGCAGGATCCGTCCCACCAGCGTCGTGCCGATGAAGACCGGCAGGTTCATCCGCAACGATCCGGCGAGCACCGCGATGATCGCCAGCGGCGGGAACCCGGAGAACGCCGAGACGAAGACGATGGTGCCGGCCAGGACCGGGCGACCGACGATGCGGCGGTGCCACTTCAGGTACGACGCCTGCCACTTCTCGGTCTCCATCTTCCGCTTCAGCCAGCTCACCTTCATGGAGTGGATGCCGGCGTAGAACCAGATGATCTTGCCGAGGGTCTGGCCGGTGCCGGCAACCACGGCGAACTCGAAGGCGCGCTCCTCCACGTTCGGCAGCGCCGCGAGGTAGATCTCGACGTTGAGGACAGGGACCAGCGCCGAGGCCACTGAGAACAGGAACGTCCCCAGGAGCAGCTTCACTCCCCGGGGCCCTGCACTGCGGCGGGCGGGGTCCCGGCCTGCCCGGTCCCGTCGGGGATCGGGAGCCCGATCCTGGCCAGCCGGACCAGCATCACGGTCTTGAAGACCAGCAGCGCCGCGGCGATGACGCCGGCGACCCAGACGAGCTGGGTGACGAGCAGGAACACCGCGAAGAGGGCCGAGTTGACGGCCTTGGCGGGGTGCGACCAGTTGAGCCGGTAGATCGTGGGGTCGATCACCCAGAAGTAGTTGGGGCTGCGGACCTTCCAGGCGAGGAACGCGATCGAGAGGAAGCAGTCGATCACCATGAACTCAGCCAGGTAGATCAGCACCGGGATCGTGAACTCGGGGTGCAGCCAGGCCAGACCGAAGTAGAAGGCCGCCGAGCAGAACCGGTCGCTCATGATGTCCAGGACCGCGCCGATCCGGGTCTCGTGGTGCATCCGGCGGGCGACCTGCCCGTCGAGCATGTCGCCGACCCAGTAGACGACCAGCGCGACGGTGAGCAGCTGCAGCGCCGGGCTCCAGAACTCGTCGTCGTTCGGGACCCCCTCGTAGAGCGCGAACCCGACCAGGACGACGCAGGCGATCGTGCGGACGAAGGTGATGATCGTGGCGGGGGTGAGGAACCGCTCGGTGGTCTCGTCGGCCCAGACGTCGAGCGTGGCCGGATCGACGCCGGCCGCGGACCTGACGACAGATTTCATCGAACGTGCCCGTCCCCGGTCACGACGTACTTGCTGGAGGTCATCTCCGGCAGCCCGAGCGGGCCGCGGGCGTGCAGCTTCTGGGTGGAGATGCCGATCTCGGCGCCGAAGCCCAGCTGCTCGCCGTCGGTGAACCGGGTCGAGGCGTTGACCATCACCGCGGCGGAGTCCACCCCCGCGACGAAACGCTGGGCCGCGCTCTGGGAGTCGGTGACGATCGCCTCCGTGTGCCCGCTGCCCCAGGTCCGGATGTGGGTCAGGGCCGCGTCCAGCGAGGGCACCACCGCCATCGCCACGTCGAGGGAGAGGTACTCCTCGGACCAGTCGGCGTCGGTGGCCGGCAGGACCGTGACGGTGCCGCCGGGCAGGTCCGCGGCGGCGATGAGCACCGCGGCGTCTCCGTGCACGGTCACCCCCGCGTCGCCGAGGGCCTGGAGCAGGGAGGGGAGCAGCACCGGCTCCGCGCGGGAGTGCACCAGGTCCGTCTCGGCGGCGTTGCAGACCGACGTCCGGTGCGTCTTGGAGTTGAGCACGATCGACAGCGCCATCGCCGGGTCCGCCGCCTCGTCGAGGTAGACGTGGCAGTTGCCCACGCCGGTCTCGATCACCGGCACCAGCGAGCCCTGCACGACCGCCTGGATCAGCCCGGCTCCCCCGCGCGGGATGAGCACGTCGACGAGCCCGCGCGCCTGCATCAGGGCCGTCACCGAGGCCCGGTCCGTGCCCGGGACCAGCTGCACGCAGTCGGCCGGGAGCCCCACCGAGGCCACCGCGGCCGCGAGCACCCGCACCAGCGCCTCGTTGCTGCGGTAGGCCGACGCCGAGCCCCGGAGCAGGACCGCGTTG
>JBKJIR010000026.1:0-97106 GCA_046598495.1 Marmoricola sp.
CGTCGTTCCGCATCCACGGTGGCTACGGCTACTCCAAGGAGTACGAGATCGAGCGTCTCTACCGCGAGTCCGCCTTCATGCTCATCGGTGAGGGCACCTCCGACATCCAGAAGATGATCATCGGTCGCAGCGTCCTCAAGGACTACAAGCTCAAGGGCTGAGCGCCATGCGCGACGATGAGCCCATGACCAAGGCCAAGGCCAAAACCAACCCCGGCAACTTCTTCGAGGACTTCACCGTCGGGCAGGTCATCGAGCACGCCACCCCGCGCACGGTCACCGAGGGCGACCGCGCGCTCTACGGCGCGATCTATCCGACACGTTTCGCCATCCCCTCCTCGGCGGAGTTCGCGGCGTCGGTGGGGCTCACCCTCCACCCCGTCGAGGAGCTGATCGGCTTCCACGTCGCCTTCGGCAAGACGGTCCCGGACATCTCGCTCAACGCGGTCGCCAACCTGGGCTATGCGGAGTGCCGCTTCCACGTCCCCGTCGTGTCCGGCGACACCCTGCGCACCCGCTCGGAGGTCATCGGCCTCAAGCAGAACTCCAACGGGCGATCCGGTGTCGTCTGGGTCCGCTCCACCGCCACCAACCAGCGCGGCGAGGTCGCCATCGACTGGGCGCGCTGGGTGATGGTGCACAAGCGCTCGGCCGTTGCGGGTGGGGCCGACTCGACCGCCCCGACGACAGTGGTGCCCACGCTGGCCGAGGCCGTCGCGGTCGCCGACCTGGTGGTTCCCGCGGGCCTCGACTTCACGTCGTACGACGTCGCTGCCGCCGGCGAGCCGCACCGCCTCGACGACTATGCGGTGGGCGAGCGCATCGACCACGTCGACGGGGTCACCCTCACCGACGCCGAGCACATGATGGCGACCCGGCTGTGGCAGAACACGGCCAAGGTGCACTTCAACACCGAGGCTCGTCCCGACGGCAAGCGGCTGATCTACGGCGGCCACATCATCTCGATGGCCCGGGCGCTGTCGTTCAACGGTCTGGCGAACGCTCAGCTGATCGCCGCGGTCAACGCCGGGGCTCATACGTCGCCGGCGTTCGCGGGCGACACGGTGTACGCCTGGTCGGAGGTCCTCGACACCGCGTCGACCCCGGCACCGGGCGTCGGGGCGATCCGGCTCCGGCTGGTGGCCACCCGGGGACACGACGCGTCGATGACGCTGCGTGGCGAGGACCCTGCGTCGGACTCAGGACAGGCGGCGAAGTACAGGGAGGGAGTACTGCTCGACCTGGACTACTGGGCCTTCATCCCGGTCTGACCGACAACCGTGGGTGTTCCCCGACCTGTCGGGTCAACCAGGAGGGTCGGCCGCGAGCGGACGGGCGGCGAGGACCTCGCCGGAGCGGGGATCGATCAGGACCCATGCCCGGCCACGCTCCCCGGTGGGGAGCACGGTGCCGTCCAGGACCACGTGCCAGCCCGCCCGGCGGCTCAGCGGGGCCTGCGTCGCGGGATCCCAGGAGCCGTGGTCGGTGAAGGCGTCGAGCACCGCTGCCCGGGGGACGCCCCCGACGGCACGCGCTGCCACCTGAACCGCGGACTCCCTCGCCAGTGCTGCCGCACGGGTGCTCTCGGCTGCGTCGTCGGCCGTGAGCTCGACCCCTTGCTCCGCGAGCTGGGTGATCGTGGTCGCGTCAAGAGCGGACGCGAGCCGGAGCGGGGCCGGGTCCTGAGGCTGTGCGGCGTACCCGGTGAGCAGGGGGACGACCAGCACGGTCGCGGCCGCAGCGAGCAGGGTGGGGGCGATCTTCACGGACCCGATCGTTCGCCAGCCGGGGAACAGGAACGGAACGGCCCGATGGACGACGGGCGAACACCGGCAGGACAGCGTGCGGCGGCGCGGGTCAGGACGGACGCCCCGGGTGGTCCCGAGACGGGGAAGCGATAACCTCCGCCCGTGTCCTGGTCCCGTCTCACCAACCGCGCAGTCCTCGCCTTCGGGCGCTGGGCCCAGCGCGCCGGCTCGATCCGCCCGGGCATCGACCTGGCGGACACCTTCGGCTCGCTCGGCGCCGGGAGCCTGATCAACCATCCGACGGCAACCCTGTTCGGCGCAGGGTCGATCCACATCGGCGTCGACACCCTCATCGGTCCGCACGCGGTCCTCTCGGTCGGTCACACGCCCGACGACCCGCACGCGCCGGACCGGGGGCTCGTGATCGGTGACCGGTGTGTCATCGGAGCCCGGGCCGTGCTGACAGCGCACCAATCGATCGTGATCGGTGACGACGTGTGGTTCGGGCAGAACGTGTTCGTCTCCGACGCCAGCCACGGGTACCAGGACGTGACCACACCGATCGGCCTCCAGCTCGGCTACGCCGACCCGGTCGAGATCGGCGCCGGGTCCTGGATCGGCCACGGCGCGATGATCCTGCCCGGGGCCAGGATCGGCTGCAACGTCGTCATCGGCGCGGGTTCCGTGGTCCGGGGGGAGATCGGCGACCACAGCGTCGCGGTGGGAGTCCCGGCGAAGGTCGTGAGGAGGCTGGAGCCCGAACGCGGCTGGGTCTCGACCAGCGATCCGGACGACGTGCGCCCGGCGTGGACCCCCGAGGAGTACAGGCGGGTCCTCGCCGGCGAGGACCTCTGAGCTCAGGCGCCGGCGAAACCGCTGAGCAGCAGGAAGAAGACCACAGGCCCGTGAGCACTGTCCCGACACCGATCGCTGCTCCGAGCGCCAGCCGACGTTGTCGCGACGCCTCGGTCCCGACCGGGCCCGGCAGTGCGAGCGCGATCAGGGCGGCCGGACGTGATCCACGACATTGCGCCGGGGTCCACCGGGGTGGGACGGTTCGGCGCACCCTTCCGACCGAGGAGAACCATGTCTCTGCGCACCGTCACCGCGTCCGCCACCGTCCAGCGCCCTGTCGACCACGTGTGGTCGGTCCTCGCGGACCACGAGGGCATGACCTCCTGGGCCCCGGGGCTGAAGGTGACCCTGGACAACGAGGGCACCACCGACCGCAACGGCCTCGGCGCCGTCCGGCGGATCAGCGCCCCCGGCCCGATGCCGGCGATCGTCGAGGAGATCGTGGCGTTCGTCCCCAACAGCACCTTGGGCTACCGCGCGAAGGCCGGCGTCCCCTTCAAGAACTACGGGGGCGAGGTCGTCCTGTCCCCGGTCGGCGGCGGAACCCGGATCGACTACTCGATCTCGCTCGACGAGCGCGTCCCTGTCGTGGAGAAGGCCGCTGCTGCCGCGGTCGGCCGGGTGCTGCTCTCCGCCCTGGTACGCGCCAGCAAGCGCTGAGCGGGTCCGCGCCGGGTTAGCCTGGCCGCGATGGACTGCCACCACTTCGACGCCGGGCGCTGCCGGTCGTGCACCTGGCTGGCACGCCCGTACGCCGACCAGGTCCGGGACCTGCAGGCTGCCTGCGCCGACCTGTTGAGCCGCGATCTGCGTTGGGCAGATCCGTGGCCCAGCGCCCGCTCCGGGTTCCGGAACAAGGCGAAGATGGTCGTGACCGGGAGCGCCTCTGAGCCCCGGCTCGGCATCCTCGGCACGGCCGCCGCCGGTGTCGACCTGCGGGACTGCGGCCTGCACGTCGCCGCGATCCAGCAGGCGCTCCCGGTGCTCGCGGAGTTCGTCGGCCGCGCCGACCTCACGCCGTACGACGTCACGACGCGACGCGGGGAGCTCAAGTTCGTGCTGGTCACCGCGTCCCCGGCCGAGGAGCTGATGGTGCGGTTCGTCGTCCGGTCCCAGGAGCCGGTCACGCGGCTCCGCAAGCACCTGCCCCGGCTGCAACAGGCGCTGCCGGGACTTGTCGTCGCGTCGGTGAACCTGCAGCCCGAGCACAAGGCGGTGCTCGAGGGGGAGCGGGAGATCGTGCTGACCCACGCCACGACTCTGGCGATGACGGTGAACGAGCACACCCTGCACCTCCGGCCGCAGAGCTTCTTCCAGACCAACACGGCCGTGGCGGCAGCCCTGTACCGCGAGGCGGCCGGGTGGATCGACGACTTGGCCCCGGCCTCGGTCTGGGACCTCTACTGCGGCGTGGGGGGCTTCGCCCTGCACGCGACCGCGCCGGGTCGTTCGGTCGTCGGGGTCGAGACCAGTGCGGAGGCCGTCCTCAGTGCCCGGCAGAGCGCTGACCGGGCAGGGGTGGCGGCACAGTTCCACTCCGCCGACGCGACGGCGTACGCGCTGGGCAGCGGGACCGCACCCGACCTGGTGGTCGTGAACCCGCCGCGCCGCGGGATCGGGACCGACCTCGCGCAGTGGCTCGACGGCTCAACGGTCGCCCACGTCCTGTACTCCAGCTGCAACCCCGAGACGCTGGCCCGCGACCTGGCCGCGATGCCCGGGCTGCGCCCCGTCCGGGCCCGGCTCTTCGACATGTTCCCGCACACGGCTCATGCCGAGGTGCTGGTGCAGCTCGAACGGTCTCCGGATGCAGTACGTTCGACGCGCGCCGAATCCAAGGAGATCCCGTGACCGACCGCATCCATCCGCGTGCGCTGGCGGTGCTCGTCGGCCTCGCGGCGCTGACGATCACCCTCGCCGGCATCCGCAGCGTCGGGGGGATCATCGGGCCGGCCTTCCTCGCCGTGGTCCTGATCATCACCGTCTATCCGCTGCGCAGCTGGTTGGTGGAGCGCCGCGTCCCGAGCTGGGCGGCCTCGTTGGTCCTGCTGCTCTCGGTCTATCTGCTCCTCGTCCTGGTCACCCTCGCCCTGGTGATCTCGGTCGGTCGGCTCGCGGTTCTCGTGCAGGACTACATCCCCCAGATCAACGGGTACGTCGACGACGTCACCGGCTGGCTGCGCGGCCGCGGGGTCGGGTCCGACCAGGTCGACGCGATCCGGGACGCGGTCGACGTGGGCAGCCTGGTCGGCATCGCGACAGATCTCCTCAGCGGCATCCTCGGAGTGCTCTCCGACCTCGGCTTCGTCGCGACCCTGCTCCTCTTCCTGGCGTTCGACGCCTCGCCGACGATGAAGAGGATCGGCGAGCTCGGGGACCGGAGGCCCGACTTCGTCGACGCGCTCGCCAGCTTCGCCCGGGGGACCCGGAGCTACATGGCGGTCTCGGCCGGCTTCGGCTTCATCGTCGCGGTGATCGACGTCGGGGCGCTGCTGATCATCGGCGTCCCGGGTGCGTTCGTCTGGGGGGTCCTGGCGTTCGTGACCAACTTCATCCCCAACGTGGGCTTCGTGATCGGCGTCGTGCCTCCGGCGCTCATCGCCCTTCTCGACGGCGGCGTCGGGATGATGGTGGTGGTGGTGGTGGTCTTCACGGTGATCAACTTCGTCGTCCAGTCGGTGATCCAGCCCCGCATCGTCGGTGACGCGGTCGGCCTCTCGGCCACCCTCACCTTCCTGTCGCTGGTGTTCTGGGGCTGGGCGATCGGTGCCCTCGGTGCCCTGCTCGCCGTACCGCTGAGCCTGCTGCTCAAGGCGCTGCTGGTCGAGGCCGACCCGGAGGCGCGGTGGGCGCTCCCGCTGATCTCCGGGAAGTCCGCCAAGACCGACTGATCCGCGGAACCACTCAGGTCTGCCTCGCCGCTGCCGTTCTCTAGGACAGGACGGCTTCGGAGAGGAGGACCCATGAGTACCTGCACCATCACCTGGACGACGGCTCAGGCGTGCACCTGCGGCCAGGACCTCGAGGAAATCGAGCGTCACCACTGCCCGCGCTGCGGACGCCAGGTGGCCCGGGCCGCCTGACGGCCGCGTTCATCGAAGGTTCACTTGCGCGACGGGTTGCCGCGCGCCCACCATGAGCCCATGGCGACGGACGAGAAGCGGCACCTCGAGACGGTCGCGCGACGCGTTGCCTGAGGGCCGTGCGGGTGCGTCCCCTGTCTCCCTGAACCGGCTCCTGGCCGATCAGGTCCTCGCGGTCCGTGCGTCGCTGGCCGAACTCGAGGGCGACCTCGGTGCTGTCCACGACGCCCGGGTCGCGCTACGGCGGCTGCGGGCGATGCTGGCCGTCTTCGGCCCCGTCCTGGAGGACGTCCCGGCCGGACTGCTGGACGAGCTGCGCCGGATTTCGCGCCGGCTCGCGCCGACGAGGGACATCGAGATCGTCGCGGAGCGTCTCCAGAGCCACTTGACCGGCATCACAGATCCGGAGACGCGGGCCATCGTCGAGGCGCGGCTGGCCCACGGGACCGACCGTGCCGCGAGGCGAGCCACCGCCGCGCTTGCGGGGCGGCGGACAGCGGCACTGCTGGCGGACCTCGACCAGCTGCCTCCCGACACCCGGCACGAGCCGGTCATCTACCAGGAGATCCAGGCGCCGCGGCTGGCGCGGCTGGCGCTCGAGGACCTGTGCGACGCCTTCGGTCTGCTCGCCGGCACGCTGCCGGATCTGCGTCCGCGGCAGCGCGCCCATCTCCTGCACGTGCGTCGCAAGCAGGCGAAGACCGTGCGCGCGACCCTGGTGGCGCTCGACACCACGCCGGCACTGAGGACGCACCTGCACAAGGCGATCGGGCGGTTGCAGAACCTCCTCGGCGAGTACCAGGACGCGGTGGTCGTCCGCGCGTGGCTGCGGGACCTGTCCGCGGCCGAACCGGAGACAGCAGCGTGGGCGCACGACGTAAGGCGCTCCGAACGCGCGGCCATGACAGCGCTGGAGAAGCGGCTCCCCGCTGCCATCGCGCACCTGGTCGACGTGGGCGACCGGGCGCGCCGTACACCTGCCGTTCACCTCGCCTCGTCATGATGGACCTGTGTGCACCCGGAGCCCAGGACCGCGCCCTTGAGCATGCTGCGTTCCGCCGCCGCGCCGGCTCCTCGCACTCTCGTAGACATCCTGCTCGCCTCGGCTGAGGAGTGCCCCGACGCCCTCGCGCTCGACAACGGCGCCGAGGTTCTCACCTACGCCGAGCTTCTCGAGGCGGCTGAGCACGTCGCCGACCAGCTCGCCGGGATCGGCGTCGGTCGTGGCGACAAGGTCGGGATCCGGATCAGGTCCGGCAGCCTGGACCTGTACGTCGCCATCGCCGGCGTGCTCGTCGCGGGTGCGGCGTACGTCCCGGTCGACGCCGACGATCCCGAGGAACGTGCCCACACCGTCTTCGGGGAGGCCGGGGTGGCCGCCCGGATCGGGGACGACCTCGTTCCGGTGCCGATGGCGATCACCTACGGCCGGACGGCAGCCCCGCCGGGCACCGGCGACGACGCCTGGGTGATCTTCACCTCCGGTTCGACGGGGACCCCGAAGGGCGTCGCGGTGACCCACCGCAGCGCCGCGGCCTTCGTGGACGCCGAGCGCCGGATGTTCCTCACCAACAACCCTCTCGGGGTCGGGGACCGGGTGATGGCGGGGCTGTCGGTGGCCTTCGACGCCTCGTGCGAGGAGATCTGGCTGGCCTGGGGGAGCGGTGCCTGCCTGGTGCCCGCGCCCCGTTCCCTGGTGCGGAGCGGGCTCGATCTCGGTCCCTGGCTGATCGCGAACCGGATCACGGTGGTCTCGACGGTGCCGACCCTGGTGGCGCTCTGGCCCGTCGAGTCCCTGGCCGCGGTCCGGTTGCTCATCCTCGGCGGGGAGGCCTGCCCGCCGGAGATCGGCGAGCGGCTCTCCAGCGACACCCGGGAAGTGTGGAACACCTACGGTCCGACCGAGGCGACCGTGGTCTCCTGCGGCGCGCTGCTCACCGGCTCCGGTCCCGTGCGCATCGGTCTGCCGCTGGACGGCTGGGACCTGGTCGTCGTCGACGCCGACGGCTGGCCGGTGCCGCCGGGCCAGGACGGCGAGCTGATCATCGGAGGTGTCGGTCTCGCTCGTTACCTCGATCCTGGCAAGGATGCGGAGAAGTTCGCGCCGATGCCGACCCTGGGGTGGGAGCGTGCCTACCGCAGCGGCGACATGGTCCGGAACGATCCGGACGGGCTGGTCTTCCTGGGTCGCGCCGATGACCAGATCAAGCTGGGCGGGCGACGGATCGAGCTCGGGGAGATCGACAGCGCTCTGCTGGCGCTGCCGGGCGTCACCGCCGCGGCTGCCGCGGTCCGGTCCACCCGGGCCGGCAACAAGCTGCTCGTGGGGTACATCGCGACCACGGACGAGTTCGTCGTCGACGCCGCCCTGGAGCAGCTCCGCGCAGCCCTGCCCGCGGCGCTGGTGCCCCGGTTGGCGAGCATCCTCGACCTGCCCACCAAGACGTCCGGGAAGATCGATCGTGACGCCCTCCCGTGGCCGGCCCCCGCCCTCGGTCAGGCAGCGACGGAGGAACTCGCCGGGACCGCGGCCTGGATCCGGGAGCAGTGGAACGACCTCCTCGGTGTCGACGTCGCCGGAGCCCGGTCGGACTTCTTCGACCTCGGCGGCGGCAGCCTGACAGCGGCCCAGCTCGTCACCCGGCTCCGTACCCGGGCGCCCGGCATCACGGTCGCTGATGTCTACGACGCTTCGCGCCTGGGTGACCTCGCGGCGCTGGTCGACACCATGTCCGGGGAGACCGCCGCGGTGAACCGGCAGGTCCGGCCCGTTCCCCCGAAGACCCAGTTCGGTCAGGTCGCCGCCACCGTCCCGTTGCGGGCGATCTCGGGGCTCCGGCTGCTCGTCTGGCTCGGAGCCGGGTGCAACCTCGGGCGCGACGTGTTCGGTCTGGGCTTCCTGCCCGGCATCAGCTGGTGGTGGATCGCCCTCGGCTGGGCCCTGCTGGTCTCGCCGCCGGGGAAGATCCTCCTGACGGCTCTCGGGGCGCGTCTGGTCCTCGCGGGCATCGAGCCGGGGGAGTACCCGCGGGGTGGCAAGGTCCACCTCCGGGTCTGGCTCGCCGAGCGCTTCGCCGAAGAGGTCGGTGCCGCCGGGATCAGCTCGGCGGCGCTGATCAAGGTCTACGCCCGCGCCCTCGGCGGTCGCGTGGGAGAGCACGTCGACCTGCACTCGGTACCTCCCGTGACCGGGATGATCGTGCTCGAGCGGGGCTGCTCGATCGAGCCCGAGGTCGACCTCAGCGGGCACTGGGTCGACGGCAACGTGTTCCACCTCGGACGGATCCACGTCGGTGCGGGTGCCCGGGTGGGCGGCCGGAGCATGCTCCTGCCGGGCGCGGCGGTCGGCCCGGGCTCCGAGGTCGGAGCCGGCTCAGCCGTCTTCGGTCCGGTCCCCGCCGGGGAGTACTGGTCCGGAGCCCCCGCGGTCCGGGCGGCCCGGACGACACGCGGACCCTGGGACGACACCGCGCCGGTCAGCAAGCCGGCCTGGATCCTGGCCTACGCAGCGAGCGGGGTCGTGATCTCGCTGCTGCCGGTCCTGGCGGTCGGGTTCGGGGTGCTGTCGGCGGTCCCGTTCCTGCGCGAGGCCGACTCGCTCGGCGGCCTCGTCGTCCTGGCGGTGGTGCTGGTGCCCGGCGCAACGCTGGTCGCCCTGCTGGCCCTGGCACTCGGCGTGCTGGCTCTGGTCCGGGTGCTGGCCCTCGGCCTCGACGGCGGGCATCATCCGGTGCACGGCCCGCGTTCCTGGCAGGCCTGGACGACGATCCGGGTCCTGGACGAGGCCCGCACCTGGTTGTTCCCGTTGTACGCCAGCTCCCTGACGCCGACCTGGCTCCGCGCCCTCGGCGCCAAGATCGGTACCGACGTCGAAGCCTCCACCGTTCTCATGCTGCCCAGTCTCACCACGGTCAACGACGGGGCGTTCCTCGCCGACGACACGCTGCTCGGCGGGTACGAGCTCGGCGGCGGTTGGCTGCGCATCGACCGGGTCCGGGTCGGGAAGCGTGCCTTCGTGGGCAACAGCGGGATGGCGGCACCGGGGCGGAAGGTGCCGAAGGAAGGACTCGTCGCGGTGCTGTCCGCCGCGCCCCGGCGTACCCGGGCGAAGGCCGGTACGTCCTGGATCGGCAGCCCGCCCACGAAGATGCGGCGGACGGCGGACGACGCCGACCAGAGCCGCACCTACCGGGCGGTGCGGCGACTGCGGGTCGCCCGCGCGGCGGTCGAGCTGTGCCGCCTGGTCGCGGTGATGGTGAACGCGGTCCTCTGGCTCGCGGTGGCAGCGGTCCTGGTGCTGGTCGTCCAACGCGCCGGGTGGCTGCCGGCCGCCGTGGTCGCCGGACCCGTGCTCCTGCTCGCCGGGTACCTCGGTGCGGCGTCGGCCACTGTGGCCAAGTGGGTCCTGGTGGGCCGGATCCGTGCCGGGAACCACCCGCTGTGGAGCAGTTTCGTCTGGCGCAACGAGCTCGCCGACACCTTCATCGAGGTGGTCGCCGCGCCCTGGTTCGCGCGACCGTCGACCGGGACCTGGATGCTGAACGTCTGGCTCCGCTCCCTGGGAGCCACCATCGGGCGCGGCGTGTGGTGCGAGTCGTACTGGTTGCCGGAGGCGGACCTGGTCGACCTGGGGGACGGGGCGACCGTCAACCAGGGCTGCGTTGTGCAGACGCACCTGTTTCATGATCGGATGCTCAGCATGGACACGGTCACCCTGCGCGCGGGCGCGACCTTGGGACCGAACAGCGTGATCCTGCCGGCAGCGGTCCTGGAACGGCACGCGACCGTCGGCCCGGTGTCCCTGGTGATGCGGGGCGAGTCCGTCCCCGCCAAGACGCGGTGGATCGGTAACCCGATCGGCCCGTGGCCGGCGGCCGACGCGTGAACGTGTCCGACCCGTACTTCCCCGGCCACGGTGACCCGCGCTTCGCGGTGCAGCACTACGACCTCGAGCTCGACGTCCGCATCGAGGGCAACCGCGTCTCCGGCCGCGCCGCGCTCGCGGCGGTGGCCACCACGGACCTGACCGAGATCGAGCTGGACCTGGGATCGTTCGCCGTCACCGGCGTCACCGTCGACGGCGCGAAGCCGGCCCGGTTCCGGCACAGCGCGGGGCGACTGCGGATCGTGCTCGCCCACCCGATCGCGGTCGGCGAGGAGTTCACGATCACCGTGGGCTACCGCGGATCGCCCACGCTGATGCCCGGGGTCCTGGGTGGCGCGGGCTGGGAGGAGCTGGCGGACGGCGTCCTCGTCGCCGCCCAGCCGTACGGTGCCCCGTCCTGGTTCCCGTGCAACGACCGGCCCGCGGACAAGGCCGGGTACCGGTTCACGATCTCCGCACCGACCGGGTACCACGTGATCGCGAACGGAACGCTGCTCGAGACCCGGCGTCGGGCGAGCGCCGTGACCTGGGTCTACGACCAGCCCGAGCCGATGGCGCCGTACCTGGCCACCGTGAACATCGGCCGGTACGCCGTCCAGAGACTCGCCTCGGACGTCCCGGTGGCGGTCGTCGTCCCCGGGCACCTGCACGTCGAGCTACCGCGGTCGTTCAGCCGTCAGCCCGAGATGCTCGCTAGGTTCGTCGAGCTCTTCGGGCCCTATCCGTTCGCGTCCTACACGGTGGTGGTGACCGAGGACGACCTGGAGATCCCCCTGGAGTCGCAGGGAGTCTCGGTCTTCGGTCTCAACTACCTCTGCGACGACTGGGACGCCGAACGGCTGGTCGCCCACGAGCTCGCGCACCAGTGGTTCGGCAACAGCGTGACCGCGTCGGGGTGGAACGACATCTGGCTGCACGAGGGGTTCGCCTGCTACGCCGAGTGGCTCTGGTCCGAGCACAGCGACCGGGACGACGCCGACCAGCACGCCCGCGAGCACTGGAAGCGGCTGGCGGGGTTGGACCAGGACCTGCTGCTCGGCGACCCCGGGGCCGCGGACATGTTCGACGACCGGGTCTACAAGCGGGGGGCGCTCCTCCTGCACTCCTTGCGTCTGACGGTCGGGGACGCAACCTTCTTCGCGCTCCTGCGCACCTGGACCGAGCGCCACGCTGACGGATCGGTCGAGACCGCGGACTTCGTCGCGCTCGCCGAGGAGCTCGCCGGGACCTCCCTCGAGGGCCTGTTCAACGCCTGGTTGTACGACGTGGCGCTGCCCGCACTTCCGGCGGGTCGCTGACCGCCGGTCCGAGACCGGCGACGGCGCCGACGATCCCGTCGGGCAGGGCCACGTCGCGGATCCACACCCCCGGGTCCGTCGGATCGTGGGCGGCGACGATGCCGGTGCCGTGCGCCTTCGCGAGTGCTTCGGTCCGTGCCCACGCGCGCGCCCCGGGCCCCGTCGGGGCGGCGTCGACGCCGACGGGTCCGTCGAGGCTCAGCGCCACCACGACCAGGTCGCCGGCGCGGGCGATGCTGACCTCGACCGGGGCGTCGTACGAGGGCCGCCCGTGGGTGAGGGCGCCGCAGACCGGACAGAGGTGGTGCAGCGGCCCCGGGTCGGCGCCCGTCCGGCTCACGACCAGCTCGCGGAGCATCGCGCCGGCGTCGTAGCCGCGGTTCCAGACGACGTCGACGTGGCCGGCCGCAGGCGGAGGAGCGCCTCCCCCCAGGCCGAACGGATCCTGGCCCGGACTCACGATCCGAAGTTACCGCGAGTCCGCTGCTGGTGGCGTCCCGTCTCAGGCGTGCGGTCACGGATAGTGTGGCCCCGACATGAGCGAGAGCAGGAACACCGAGGGAGTCGACGACGAGGGTTCTGGCGTCGTCATCTGGACGTTGCCGAACGCCGTCAGCCTCCTCCGTCTGCTCGGAGTTCCGCTGTTCCTCTGGTTGGTCCTCGGCCCTGAGGCCGACGTCTGGGCGCTGATCGTCCTGCTGGTCTCCGGGTTCACCGACTGGCTCGACGGGTACCTGGCCCGGCGTCTGAACCAGACGTCGAAGGTGGGCGAGATCCTCGACCCGGTCGCAGACCGCCTCTACATCCTGGCGGTCGTGATCGGACTGGCGTTCCGCGACATCATCCCGTGGTGGGTGGCGATCATCCTGCCCGCCCGGGATGCCTTCCTCTGGTTGCTGGTGCCGTTCCTGCGGACCCGGGGGTACAGCGCCCTCCCGGTGCACTTCCTCGGTAAGGCGGCGACCTTCAACCTCCTCTACGCGTTCCCACTGCTCTTCATCGGCGACGGCGACGGCACCGTCGAGACGCTCGGCAAGGTGTTCGGCTGGGCCTTCGCCATCTGGGGGATGGGCCTGTACTGGTGGGCCGGGGTCCTCTACGCGTGGCAGGTGCGCAAGCTGCTGGCCGACCGTGACCGACGGGCACCGCAGCTGCCGGCACCTCCGGGAACGGGCTGAGAGCGATGGCCGAGGATCCCGAGGCGCGCCCGCTTCCGCAGCGGGTGACGATGGGCCTGCTTCCCTACATCAACGCGCACGCACTCGACGAGGACTACGCCCAGGCGGCGGAACGCCGGGGTGGCCCCGGCCGCGGTGGTCCCGGGCGGCGGGGTTTCGGTCGGCGGAGCGGCGTGGTCCTCGCGGTCTTCGCTGTGCTCGCGATGACCGCCGCGGTGCAGACCTCCCGGGACAGCGTCTCGGAGGAGAGTGAGCGGCGCGCGCTGATCGCCCAGGTCAAGGAACGTCGTACCGCGGTCGGGGACCAGCGCGCAGCGATCGAGACCCTGGCCGCGGAGACCCAGCGGCTCGAGGACGCGCTGTTGCGTTCGACCGACAAGGCCGGCGGGGTCCTGGCCGAGCTGGACCTGCTCCGGCTCCGCAGCGGAATCTCGGCCGCCACCGGTCCCGGGGTCGAGGTGGTCGCCGATGACGCCGAGGACGCCGAGAGCGACCGCAACAAGGTGCTTGACAGCGATCTGCAGAAGCTCGTCAACGGACTGTGGAAGGCGGGAGCCGAAGCGATCTCGATCAACGGCGAGCGGTTGACCGCACTCTCTGCGATCCGGCACGCCGGCAGCGCCATCACGGTCAACTACACCTCCCTGAGCCGGCCCTACCGGATCCTGGCGATCGGGAACCCCGACACGCTGCCGAGCCGGTTCGCCGAGACCACCAGCGGCCAGGCATGGTTGGATCTTCAGCGTGAGGTCGGCCTGAAGTTCTCGATGCGGGCGCAGTCGTCCCTGCGCCTGCCTGCTGCGGACCTGCCGCTGCTGCGTCATGTGGTCCAGGAGGACGAGAAGGTGCCGGACGGAGAGGGAGACTCATGATCGCGATCATCGGCCTGCTGGTCGGGGTGGTCATCGGACTGGTGCTCAAGCCCGACGTGCCGATCGGGTTGGAGCCGTACCTGCCCATCGCCGTGGTGGCGGCGCTGGACGCCGTCTTCGGAGCCCTGCGCGCGTTCCTCGACGGCTTGTTCGACGACAAGGTCTTCGTCGTCTCCTTCATCAGCAACGTGTTCATCGCGGCACTGATCGTCTTCCTTGGTGACAAGCTGGGTGTCGGCGCTCAGCTTTCGACCGGCGTCATCGTGGTCCTCGGGATCCGGATCTTCGCCAACGTCGCCGCGATCCGACGGCACATCTTCCACGCATGAGCGAGTACGAGTCCCGCGAGCAACCCCAGCCGCCGGTCGACAAGGCAGCGGGGGAGAACCCGGGCGAGCCCACCCCGCACCAGCGCACCCTCCGTGCCCTGGTCAGGCCCGGCAAGGGCCAGGTCTCGGCGGCGGTCCTGCTCGCGGTGCTCGGTGTCGCGGGGGTGACCCAGGTGCGCCTCGCTGGCGGCGACGACGACTACGCGGGCATGCGCCAGGCCGACCTGATCCAAGCGCTGAACGGCCTCCAGGCAGCATCGCGCCGCAACGAGCAGGACGTCCGCGACCTCGAGGAGACCCGGGACGCGCTGCGCGACAACAACGACCGGACGGCTGCCGCTCTGAAACAGGCTCGCGACGAGCTGGCAGCACTGGGCGTCCTCGCCGGCACCCTGCCGGCGACCGGGCCCGGGGTCCGGATCACGGTGACCGTCCCGGACTCCCAGATCAGTCTCAACTACCTGCTCGACGGGATCGAGGAGCTGCGCGACGCCGGGGCCGAGGCGATGGAGATCAACGACGCGGTGCGGGTGATCGCCCAGACCTCGTTCGAGTCGGCCTCCGGTGGTGTCGAGATCGACGGGCGGGTCGTCGGAACACCGTTCATCATCGACGCGATCGGGGACCCGGAGAGCCTGACCACCGCCCTGCAGTTCCCGGGAGGCTTCGTCGACGACCTCGCGCTGGACGAGGGACAAGTCAGGATCGAGCAGAGCGAGAACATCAAGGTCACCGTGCTGCGGACCCCCGCGAAGCCCCGGTTTGCGGAGTCGGCCGGACCTCGCTGACCGCGGACGATAGATTTCCACCAGCACCACCCGAGCAGAACTGACGCCCCCGAGGAGCAGCGTGTTTCCCGACGATCTGAAGTACACCGCCGAGCACGAGTGGGTCCGGACCCCGGGCGAGACCGCCGGTTCGGTCAGGATCGGCATCACCGACTACGCCCAAGAGGCCCTCGGCGACATCGTCTACGTGCAGCTGCCGGAGATCGGGGACACTGTGACCGCCGGCGCGTCGGTCGGGGAGCTGGAGTCGACGAAGTCCGTCAGCGACGTCTACGCACCGATCACCGGTGAGGTGGTCGCTCGTAACGAGGCCCTGGACGCCACCCCCGAACTCGTCAACAGCGACCCGTACGGGGCCGGCTGGCTCTTCGAGATCGTCGCCGCCGGAGGAGCCGAGACCTCGGAGCTGCTGGACGCGGCGACGTACGAATCCACCGTCGCGTCCTGATCGAACGGTCGGTCCGCCGATTGCACGGCTGATAGGTTTGCTGGACAACCATCAACCTCCAGTGAGCGTTGAGGGTTCGTGGCCCGGCGGGGACGGGTCATCACGGGTAGTGCCAGAGGAGGCGCAGAACATGCACACGTGCTCGCAGTGCGGCAGCCAGAACGCCGTCGACGCTCGGTTCTGCTCACATTGTGGGCACGCCCTCGAGTCCGCCGCTGTGCCTGCGGAGACGACCGCCACCATCACCTTCGGTTCCGCGGCGGGGCACGCCGATGCCGACGACCGGGCTTCGCTCAACGAGAACGACGCCGCCGCCGCCGACGCGCTGCCGGCGGGGAACGCCCTGCTGATCGTCCAGCGCGGACCCGGGTCGGGGAGCCGCTACCTGCTCGACACCGATTCGGTGAGCGCAGGCCGTCACCCCGAGAGCGACATCTTCCTCGACGACATCACCGTCTCGCGACGGCACGTCGAGTTCCACCGCGAAGCGGGCTCGTTCCGGGTCCACGACGTGGGCAGCCTGAACGGCACCTACGTGAACCGCGACCGCATCGACGACGCCCTGCTCCAGAACGGCGACGAGGTGCGCATCGGCAAGTTCCGACTGGTCTTCTTCGCCAGCGCATCGGGGGACTGAATGCGGCAGTCGGCCCGGAAGAGTATCGGGCAGGCGCTGGCGGATCTCTCGGCGGAGTTCCCCGAGGAGGACATCAAGGAGTCGAAGCTCCGGTTCCTCGAGTCCGAGGGACTGGTCGAGCCCGAACGAACGCCCTCGGGTTACCGCAAGTACTCCGTGGAGGACATGGAGCGGCTCCGCTACATCATCCGGGCGCAGCGGGAGCACTACTTGCCGCTGAAGGTCATCCGGGAGCACCTCGACGCGATCGACCGTGGTCTCGAACCGCCGTCGCTACCAGGCGGTCCGACCGTTCCCGCGGTCGGCGACTCGGCGGCAGACCTGCTCCGCGGCGACCGCAGTGACGTCCGGATCTCACGACGCGAGCTGATCAAGACCGCGGACATCACCGAGGAACTGCTCGTGCAGCTCGAGGGCTTCGGGTTGGTGAAGACCCGGACCGGCTCGAAGCACTACGACGCGGACGCCGTGGTGGTGGCCACCGCCGCCGGCGAGCTCGCGTCGTTCGGGGTCGAGCCGCGCCACCTGCGCGCCTTCAAGACCGCTGCGGACCGGGAGATCGGTCTGGTGGAGCAGATCGTCTCGCCCATCCGGCGCAGCCGCGAGGACGGCGCCGAGGGCCGTGCGGCCCAGGCGATCGACGAGATCGCCGCGCTGTCGCTCCGGCTGCACGCGACGCTGGTCCGGACGGGCCTGCGCTCCCTCCGCTGAGCGGACTACGCTTGCAGCGTGATCGTCGCTGCGCTCCTCAACGCTGCTTCACCCACTCGACCACGAGCAAGCTCGGGCACTCGGTAGGCTTGCAGCGTGCGCGAGGTAGAGGTCGTCGGAGTCCGGGTGGAGATGCCGTCCAACAACCCGATCGTGCTGCTGCGCGAGTCCGACGGAGAGCGGTACCTGCCGATCTGGATCGGCGCGGTCGAGGCCACGGCGATCGCCTTCGCCCAACAGGGCGTCGTACCGCCGCGTCCGCTGACCCACGACCTCCTCAAGGACGTCCTCGAGGCGACCGGCAACGTCCTCACCGAAGTGCGCATCACCGAGATGTCGGACGGCGTCTTCTACGCGGTCCTGGTGCTCGACACCGGGATCGAGATCAACGCCCGTCCGTCCGATTCGATCGCCCTGGCGCTGCGCACCGGGGCGCGGATCGTGTGCGCCGAGGACCTGCTCGACGAGATCGGCATCGCGGTGCCGGACGAGCGCGAGGAGGAGGTCGAGAAGTTCCGGGAGTTCCTCGACCACGTGTCTCCTGAGGATTTCGAAGAACCTCAGTCGTGATCTGAGCGCAAACTCTGAAGGCAAACTTTAAGGTTTGCGACACGCCGGGCCACGTCTTTGACCAACCCTCAACCTGAGGTTTACCTTTCAGGTGTCTTCGCTGTAACTCCACGGATGAAACTTCTGCTCGCAGAGCACCCATCCATCCTTCCCCAGGGGTTACGCTCAGTGAAGCGAGACTTGGAGGTCGTAGTGGGTACGAACAACGGAGACGGTCAGTCCGCAGCCGAGATCGACGCGCGAGCAGTGCTCGCCGCCGAGAAGGCTGCCGCGGCTGCCGACCAGCAGGGACTGCTGTTCAGCGAGGACGTCTCGACGTTGCCTGCTGACCTCGGCTACCGCGGCCCGACGGCGTGCAGCGCTGCCGGGATCACCTACCGCCAGCTCGACTACTGGGCCCGCACCGGACTGGTCGAACCGACCGTGCGCAGTGCGACCGGCTCGGGCACCCAGCGCCTCTACGGGTTCCGCGACATCCTGCTTCTCAAGGTCATCAAGCGCCTCCTCGACGCCGGCGTCTCGCTGCAGCAGATCCGGACGGCCGTGGCCCACCTGCGGGCGCGCGGCACCGACGACCTCACCCGGGTGACCTTGATGAGCGACGGTGCGTCGGTCTACGAGTGCACCAGCAACGACGAGGTCATCGACCTGCTCCAAGGCGGTCAGGGTGTCTTCGGCATCGCTATCGGCGGGGTCTGGCGCGAGATCGAGGGCTCGTTGGCCGAGCTCCCGTCCGAGCGGACCGCCGAGGACCCGGCAGCCTCCACCAGCGCGAGCGACGAGCTCGCCGCCCGTCGCCAGGCGCGACTGTCGGGCTGATCCCTCAGGGACCGCCACCACTCCACGTCTCACACCAGCCCCGTTCCGGCCCAGCGTCGGTGCGGGGCTGGTATTTTTGAACTGCAGAATGCTGACAATCCCGCATGGGAGAGCCTCCGGCGGTCGCCCGACTTCATTGACGACGTGGCCGAGCCGGAGCGCCGAAGGGGCAATTCCTCCCCGGAACCTCTCAGGCGCACGGACCATGCGGATCAGGCAACTCTGGAGGGCGCCACGCCGTCGGCGCACGACAGAGGGGGAGGCGACCAGTCCGCAGCCATTGCTTGGGAGCCTCATGCCTGACCGTCCCGCCGATTTCACCGGCACCGCCCTGACCGATCCCGCTCTGGGTCCCCGCCCCTTCGTCGACCGCCACATCGGCCCCGACGACACCGCGGTGGCCGAGATGTTGAAGGTCGTCGGCTTCGACTCCCTCGATGCCCTGATGGAAGCCGCCGTCCCCGGTCGCATCCGCGCGACCGAGGTGCTCTCGTTGCCCGAAGCGGCCTCGGAGACCCTCGCGGCCGGCGAGCTGCGTGCGCTGGCGGAGCGCAACGTGCCGGGTACGCCGATGATCGGGCTGGGCTACCACGGCACGGTCACGCCGCCGGTGATCCGGCGCAACGTCCTGGAGGATCCGTCCTGGTACACCGCCTACACGCCGTACCAGCCGGAGATCAGCCAGGGCCGGCTCGAGGCGCTGCTCAACTTCCAGACCATGATCGCGGACCTGACCGGTCTCCCGACCTCGAACGCGTCGCTCCTCGACGAGGGCACCGCGGCGGCCGAGGCCATGACCCTCGTACGCCGGGCCGCGCCGAAGTCCTCGGGTCCCTTCGTGGTCGACGCCGACGCCCTGCCGCAGACGATCGAGGTCGTGCGGACCCGTGCCGAAGCCATGGGCATCGAGGTCGTCGTGGCCGATCTCAGCCACGGGCTCCCGGCCGGCGAGCTCTCCGGGGTGCTGGTCCAGTATCCCGGTGCCTCCGGCCGCATCCAGGACCCCCGTCCGGTGATCGACGCTGCCCACGAGCGAGGCGCCCTGGCCGTGGTCGCGGCCGATCTGCTCGCGCTCACTCTCCTCGAAGCACCCGGCACCTGGGGTGCGGACGTGGTGGTGGGTTCGTCGCAGCGGTTCGGCGTACCGCTCTTCTACGGCGGTCCGCACGCCGGCTTCATGTCCGTTCGGGCAGGTCTCGAACGGCACCTGCCCGGCCGGCTCGTCGGGGTTTCGCTCGATGCCAGCGGGCGACCGGCGTACCGGCTCTCGCTGCAGACCCGGGAGCAGCACATCCGTCGCGACCGCGCGACGTCCAACATCTGCACCGCCCAGGTGCTCCTCGCCGTCGTCGCGGGCATGTACGCCGTCTACCACGGCCCGGACGGCCTCCGGGCGATCGCGCGTTCCGCCCACGTGCACGCGGTGGCGATCGCCGACGTGCTCCGGGACGCCGGGGTCGAAGTCGTCCACGACGACTTCTTCGACACCCTGCTCGTCGCGGTCCCCGACCGTGCTGCCGTGGTCGTGGCCGCCGCCCGCGCGAAGGACGTGCACCTGCGGCGGGTCGACCTGGACCACGTCGGCATCAGCACCAGTGAGCTCACCGACGCCGCAGCGGTCGGTGCGGTGCTGGCCGCGTTCGGGATCGAGGTCGACGTCGACGCGCTGACGGTCGACGCGCTCGACGGGTTGCCCGAGGAGCTGCGCCGGACCACCGAGTTCCTCACGCACGAGGTCTTCAACACCCACCGCTCCGAGACCTCGATGCTGCGCTACCTGCGCCGACTCTCGGCCCGCGACTACGCGCTCGACCGCGGCATGATCCCGCTGGGTTCCTGCACCATGAAGCTGAACGCGACCTCGGAGATGGAACCGATCAGCCTGCCCGGCTTCGCGGACCTGCACCCGTTCGCCCCGGTCGCCGACGCCGGCGGGTACGCCGACCTGGTCGCCGACCTGGAGCGGTGGCTGGCGGAGGTGACCGGCTACGACCGGGTCTCGATCCAGCCGAACGCAGGCTCCCAGGGCGAGCTCGCCGGCCTGCTGGCGATCCGCGGGTACCACCGCGCCAACGGCGACCACCAGCGCAACGTCTGCCTGATCCCGTCCTCGGCGCACGGTACCAACGCGGCCTCCGCGGTGATGGCCGGCATGAAGGTCGTGGTCGTCGCCTCGACCGACGACGGCTCGGTCGACCTTGACGACCTGCGCTCCCAGGTCGCCGTGCACGCCGACGACCTGGCCGCCATCATGGTCACCTACCCGTCGACGCACGGCGCCTACGAGGACACGATCTCCGACCTCTGCGGGATCGTGCACGACGCCGGGGGACAGGTCTACATCGACGGGGCGAACTTCAACGCGCTGCTCGGGCACGCGCGTCCGGGCCACTTCGGCGGCGACGTCAGCCACCTGAACCTGCACAAGACGTTCTGCATCCCGCACGGGGGCGGCGGTCCGGGTGTCGGTCCGGTCGCGGTCCGAGAGCACCTCGCTCCGTACCTGCCGTCGCACCCGATGCACCCCGAGACCGGGAAGCGGGCGGGGATCGGCCCGATCAGCGCTGCGCCGTACGGGTCTGCCGGCATCCTGCCGATCTCCTGGGCCTACGTCCGGATGATGGGGGCCGAGGGACTGACCCGCGCCACCGCGGTCGCGGTGCTCGCGGCCAACTACGTCGCCGTCCGCCTCGACGAGCACTTCCCGGTGCTCTACCGGGGGCACAACGGCCTGGTCGCGCACGAGTGCATCCTCGACGTCCGCGGCATCTCCAAGGAGACCGGGGTGAGCGTCGACGACATCGCCAAGCGGCTCATCGACTACGGCTTCCACGCACCGACGATGAGCTTCCCGGTGGCGGGCACGTTGATGGTCGAGCCGACCGAGAGCGAGGACCTCGGCGAGCTGGACCGCTTCTGCGACGCGATGATCGCGATCCGCGGAGAGATCTCCAAGGTCGTCTCGGGGGAGTGGAACGCCGGGGCGAACCCGCTCACCGGAGCACCGCACACCGCCGACGCGATCAACCAGAACCTTCCGTACGACGTCGCCGAGGCCGTCTTCCCGACCGGTTTCGACCCGGACAAATATTGGCCGCCGGTGAACCGGATCGACCAGGCGTACGGCGACCGGAACCTGGTCTGCTCGTGCCCGCCGCCGGAGGCGTTCGCCTGATGGCTCCGGTCGTCGAGCCTGTCGAGACGTCGTGACGGACGAGCAGTCCGATCGGCGCCGGCAGGCCGTCCTCGACCGGGTCCAGGCCGAAGGCCGGCTGCCGTCGGTCGTGGCTGCCACGGTGCAGAACGGCGCACTGTCCTGGACGGGCGTCGCCGGCGACGGCGGGGCGATCGACGCGCAGTACCGGATCGGGTCGCTGACCAAGACCTTCACCGCGGTCCTCGTGCTCCAGTGCCGTGACGACGGGTTACTCGATCTCGACGACACCGTCGGGGTCCACCTGCCGGAGTGCGGGTACCCGAGCGCGACCGTCCGCGAGCTGCTCGGGCACTCCAGCGGCATGCAGGCCGAACCCGTCGGTCCGTGGTGGGAACGCTCACCCGGGGGCGGGGTGGCGCAGCTGCTCGCCGCCAACGACGGCGCCGGTCAGGTACTGGCTCGTGGGACTGCCTTCCACTACAGCAACCTCGGGTACGCGCTGCTCGGCGCGATCGTCGGTCGGCTCCGCGACGCCCCCTGGTCCGACCTGGTCGACCGGCGCCTGCTCGCGCCGCTCGGGATGGAACGGACGTCCTTCCTCCCGACCGGTGAGCACGCGCAGGGTTACAGCGTCGACCACTTCGCGGGCACGCTGACCCGGGAGCCGCACACCGACACCGGCGCGATGGCACCCGCCGGTCAGCTCTGGAGCACCCTGGACGACGTCGCCCGCTGGTTGGACTTCCTCGCTACCGGGGACCCCGGCATCCTGGTCGAGGAGACGCTCGCCGAGATGTCCCGACCAGCGCCGTTCGACCAGTACGGGCTCGGGTTGCGCCGGTTGCGGGACGGGGAGCGGATCCTGGTCGGTCACACCGGTTCGATGCCCGGCTTCCTGGCGGGTGCCTTCGTCGACCGTACGACGCGCAGGGGGGTGGTTGCGCTGTGCAACGCGACCACGGGCATCAGCACCGACCGGCTGGCCCTCGACCTGCTCGCCGGCGGGGACCCGTACGATGGCGAACGCTGGAGTCCCTCGGGGGCGGTGCCCGGCCGGGTGGCCGAGCTGCTCGGTCTCTGGTTCTGGGGGAACTCGGCCCACGAGCTGCGCTGGAGCAACCAGCTGCTCGAGCTGCGTGCCCTGGCGACTGCCGAGCTCGTCGACCGCTTCGTCGTCGAGCCCGGCCGGATCAGGGGCGTGGATGGCTACCTCCTCGGCGAGACCCTGGCTCCCGAACGGGACGACAGCGGCGAGCTGGTGGCGTGGGAGTGCGCGACGTTCCGGTTCACCCGGTCGCCGTACGCAGGAACGGTCGTTGAGCCTGCCGAGCTCAGAGTGCCTGGGAGACCGAGCTCATGTTGAAGTCCGGGATCCGGAGCGCGGGAGTCGCTGTCCGGGAGAAGTAGTCGTCGCCCCACTCGCGGGAGAAGCTCGGCACGGTCGCCGATGCGGCCGTGAACCGTCGCAGCAGGTCGACAGGGCTCTCGTTGAACCGGAAGTTGTTCACAGCGCCGACGATCTCGCCGCTGCGCACCCGGTAGACCCCGTCCCGGGTGAGGCCGGTGAGCAGGAGGGTCTGCGGGTCCACCTCGCGGATGTACCAGAGGCAGGTCACCAGGAGCCCGTCGTCCATCCCGGCGACCAGGTCGGCCGTCGTACCGGTGCCGCCGGCGATCTCCAGGACGAGGTTGTCGACGGCCCCGGTGGGAGGTTGCCCGGTGAGCTGTGCCGTGCTGCGGGTCTGGATCAGCGAGGTGAGGGTGCCGGACCGGAGCCAGGAGGTCGGCTCGAGCGCCAGCCCGTTGTCGTAGACGCTGCTCTCGTTGGAGGATCCGGTGGCCACGTTGAAATCTGCGCACTCCAGGCCGGGGTAGGCGGGGTCGGAGAACAGGGTGACGGCCTCGTCGACCAGACGTTCGCCGATCCGGGTGCCGCCGCCGGACCGGGAGTACACCGACTGGCCCTCGTGAGCGACCCGTGCGCCTGCGCTCCAGTAGACGTCGATCATCAGATCGGCGACCGCCGTCGGCGGCAGCACGGTGTCGTAGCGAGCTGCCGGCAGGTCGAAGCGCCGGGTGCCCCAGTCCAGCCGGGTGTCGAGCTCCGCGGCCATCCGGTACGCCGAGACGTCGCTGAAGTCCCGTGTCGCCCCGCCGACCCAGGCGCTGTTGCTGAGGTCGCTGGTCTTGCCGGTGCAGCCGTAGTGCCCGGTCGGCTGTTCGTGGCGCAGGCGCAGCCCGGTGCTGGAGCCCAGGTAGGTGGTGGTCACGTCGTGGCTCACGAAACCGTAGAGGATCCGTCCAGCACTCTCCGCCCGGTCGAACGCGGCACCGAGCTCGGTGGCGAAGTCCCGGAAGACCTCGATCGAGGTGCTCCCGGCGTCGGCACCCCAGTCGGGCGAGGAGAGGTCGCCGAGGAGCTGGGCCTGGTCCTCGGCAGGGTCGGCGACCCGGGCCGCTGCGTCGGCCTGCTCGACCAGCCCACGCACCTGCTCCGCCGAAGCCGCGGAACCGCTGACAGAGGCGTTGCCGGCGCCCTGGAAGGCGATCACGGTCACCGAGACGCCGTGCATGACGCCGTTGGTGGTCACCGTGTTGTTCGCCCACCGCAGGTTCGTGCCGGTGGAGTCCTGGACGATCACGACGCACTGGTCGGACGTCGAGGAAGCCAGCGCGTGTTCCACGAGGTCCTGGGGGTTGACGGTCGCACTGCTCGGGTTCATCAGCTGTCCTCGCCCTCGCCGGCCTCGTCGGCCACGTTCAGAACCCGGATCCCGCGGAACAGGGCGCTCGGACAGCCGTGGCTCACGGCTGCCACCTGGCCCGGCTGGGCCTTGCCGCAGTTGAAGGCGCCGCCGAGGACGTAGGTCTCCGGACCCCCGACCGCCTCCATCGCCCCCCAGAACTCGGTCGTGGTGCCTTGGTAGGCGAAGTCACGGACCTGTCCGGCGAGCTCGCCGTCCTTGACGGCGTACGCGCGCTGCCCGGTGAATTGGAAGTTGAACCGCTGCATGTCGATGGACCAGGACTTGTCGCCGACGATGTAGAGCCCGCGCTCGACCTTGCTGATCAGACCGGCGGTGTCCGGTCCCACGGGGTCCGGTTGGAGGGACACGTTGGCCATCCGCTGGATCGGGATGTGCCCAGGGGAGTCGGCGTAGGCGCAGCCGTTCGAACGGCCCCCGTTGAGCCCCCCTCCGTCGAGCCCGGCGCCGAAGTTGTGCGCCATCGGCCGGTCCAGCTGGTAGCCGACCAGGACGCCGTCGCGGATGATGTCCCAGCTCTGAGCGGCGACGCCCTCGTCGTCGTACCCGACGGTGGCCAGGCCGTGCGGCGTGGTCCGGTCGCCGGTGACGTGCATGAAAGGGGCGCCGTACTGGAGCGATCCGAGTTTGTCTGGGGTGGCGAACGAGGTCCCCGCGTAGTTGGCCTCATAACCGAGCGCCCGGTCGAGCTCGGTGGCGTGGCCGATCGACTCGTGGATCGTCAGCCAGAGGTTCGACGGGTCGATCACCAGGTCGTAGTCGCCGGCGACGACGCTCGGCGCTGACAGCTTCTCGGCCAGGAGCTCCGGGAGCTCCGCGCGCTCCGCGGCGAAGTCGTAGCCGCCATCGGTCAGGTATTCCCACCCCCTGCCCACCGGAGGGGCGATCGAGGCCATCGAGTCGAACCGGTCCTCGCGAGACCCGTGCACCTCGAGGGTCGGTTGCAGACGGACGCGTTGCTGGGTGGTGGTGGTCCCGGTCAGGTCGGCGTAGTACTTGTTCTCCTGGACCTGCTGCAGGCTCGCGCTGACGTGGTCGACCGGGTCGGCCCGCAGCAGCTCGGCGGTCCAGCCGCAGAACAGGTCGGTCTTCTCGGCGAGCGGCACGTCGAAGGGGTTCACCTCGTACGCCGAGGACCACGTCGCACGGGCGTGGACCGGCTCGGGAGCGAGCACGATCGGAGAGCGCGTCATCTCGGCCGCGACCAGGGCCACCGTGACGGCCTGCTCCGCGACGCGGACCGCCTCGGCGGTGCTCAGCAGCACTCCGGAGGCAAAACCCCAGGCACCGTGGTGGACCACCCGGACAGCGAAGCCCAGGTCCTCGACCTCCTCGGCTCCCTGGAGCTTGCCGTCGCGGACCGAGAAGTGCTGGTATCGCACGCGCTCGAAACGGAAGTCCGCGTGGGTGACGCCGAGTGCGCGGGCTCGGTCCAGGGCTGCCTCGGCCAGCTGTCCGGCCGGGAGCGCGAGGAAGGTCGGATCGATCCGAACGGGGTCCGCGAGAGCCATGTCCCGACCCTAGGGGACGGGAGCGCCGGGCCGGTCAGGCAGGGGAGAGGACCGTCCGGACCGACGACCCGGTCCGGCCCTTGCTCACCTCGAGCTGCATGCTGATCCGGCTGCGCAGCTCCGGGACGTGGCTGACCAGGCCGACGACCCGCCCGCCGTCGCGCAAGCTGTCGAGCGTGTCCATCACGTCCTCGAGCGTGTCCGCGTCGAGCGATCCGAACCCCTCGTCGATGAAGAGGGTGTCGATGTCGGTACCGCCGGCCTCGTGGGCGACGGTGTCGGCCAGGCCCAGGGCCAGGGCCAGGGAGACGACGAACGTCTCGCCGCCGGACAGGGTGGCCGGGTCCCGGTGCACGCCGTTCCAGTCGTCGCGGACGCGCAGACTGAGACCGCCGCGCTGTTCGCCGTACCCGCGGTCGTCGGTGTGCTCCAGCGCATAGCGCTGATCGGTCATCCCGGACAGGCGCTCGTTGGCCGCGGCGACGACCTGACGGAGCCGTTCGGCGAGTACGTACGCCGCGAGCCGCATCCGGAGCGGGTTGTCGACGCTCTTGCCCTCGACCAGGCTGGCCAGCCCGGCAACGGTGCGGTACTCCTGCTGGAGCGGGGTCCAGGCGTGCACCAGGGCCTCGGTCTGCCGGACCAGCTCGGCGATCCGGTCCGCCCGGACCGCTGCTGCGTCACGGGCCGACGCCGCCGCCCGGGCCGCTGCGCCCGCGCGCTGATGCTCCGCGGCGAGGACCTCGAGATCGGGGGGCGGTGTGTCGAGGGCGGCGGCGACCTCCGGAGCGGCCAGGGTCGTCTCCGCTGCTTCCCGCGCGCCCTCGGCCTGGCTCACGGTGGCCGCCGCGGTGGCCACGTCCGCGTCGCTGAGTAGCGCTGCGAGCGCCTCGGCAGCGCTGGCGAAACCCGCGTCGGAGGCGGCCGCGGCCAGACCCTTCTCGGCGTCCGCGGCCAGCCGGACGGCCTGCTGCCAGGCGTCGTGGACGTGCGCAGCCTGGTCGAGCACGCCGACCAGGACGGCGCGCAAGCCGATCACGGCGTCGAGGTCGCTCGCGGAGTTCTCCTCGGGCGACGCGCCGTCGACGGCGAGCAGTGCTTCCCACTCGGCTGCGACGGCAGCGAGGAGGTCGTCGATCTGGTCGATCTCCACCGCGAGCGCCGCCCGCTCCAGCAGGGCCTCGCCCCGGGCCTGTTCGGCGGTACGCAGGCGCGACCGACACTCCTGCTCGCGGGTGACCAGGACGTCCAGCGCGGAGACCAGGGGCTCGAGCCGGGCGACCTCGGTGCGGCCGGCCGGGAGCTCGTCGGCGAGCCTCGGCCGGTCGACGCCGCCCAGGCGTTCGTCGAGTGCACGGAGCTCGCCTTCCAGTGTGGCCAGCCGCACCTCCCGGGTCTGCTGCTCGAAGGCCGCGTCCTCGGCGGACTTCCGGGCGAGGTCCTCTTCGGCCCGGCCGACCCCGGCGGCGTCACTGCGCGCGGGCGCCGGGTGCTCGGCACTGCCGCACACCGGACAGGAGCAGCCGCTTGCGAGCTGACCGGCGAGCTCGCCGGCCATCCCGTTGATCCGGGCCTCGCGGAGGTCGAGGTACAGCTCGCGTGCCTGCTGCGCGACCTCGGTCGCTGCGAGGACGTCGGTGCGGGCCGCGACGATCTCGAGTCCGACGACCTCGGCACGTCGGGCGGCGCGGGTGAGCTCCTCGAGTCGTTCAACGGCAGCGGTGACGACCGGGTGCCGGGCCGCGGCAGCACGGGCTTCGTGGACGGCGGCAACCGCATCGGCGATGACGGCGGGTTGGTCGGTGATGGTCAGCTCGAGCTCGGCCACGGTCGCCTCGAGGGACTGCATCCGGGCGCGTCCCGCGGCCAGCCTCTCGCGGGCGTCACGACGGGCCTGCTCGCGCGGTCGGAACGCGGTGGCGAGGGCGTGCGCCGTCTGCGCCCGTCGTACGGCGGCACCCAGGTCCTCGCGGGTGACATCGCCGCCGAGGTGCGTGACCACGGCCGACCGCTGCCGGGCCCAGACCTCGCCGGTCTCCTGCGCCGCCTTCCGTGCCGCCGCGCAGTTCGTTGCCACGACTGTCAGCGGCCTCGCCTGGTGATGGGCCCGGAGCCTGTGTCTGGCCTCGTCGACCGCCGCCTGTTGGGCGTCCAGCGCCTTGAGGTCGCGCTGGGCCTGGAGGCCGCGTTCCTGGCACTCCTGGGTGCGGCGTGCCTCCGCGAGCGCCGTGGCCGCCGACGTCAACACCGCATCAGCCGCGATCGAATGTTCCACGGTGGAGGAGGCGTGCGTCGTGGCGGTACCGACGAGCAGCTCCGCCCAGGCGAGGACGTGACCACGCTCCAGGGCGAGCTCGAGATCGTCGTCCCACGCCGCCTCGGTCTGGTCCGCAGCCTCGTCCCCGGCGGCTTCGCGGAGCCGGTTGAGGGTGCCCGCCACGCCCTCCAGGTGCGCTGCACTGGTACGCCGTGCCTCGCCGCGCCGCTCCACGAGCCACCGCTCCACCCTCTCGAAGCGGTCGGTGCGGAAGAGTTGTTGCAGCACCGCGTGGCGCTCGGCGGAGGTGGCTCGCAGGAAGGCCTGGAACCTGCCCTGGGGCAGCATCGCCACCTGGGTGAACTGGGTGCAGGTCATCCCGAGGAGCCGGGTGACCAGGAGACCGGCGTCGTCCAACCGGTTGGTCAGCGTCGTCCAGGTGCCGTCGGTGACCTCCTCGACCAGGACGTGCGCCTGGACCTTGGTCTCCCCGCTGCCGCGCAGCTTCGGCCTGGTCCAGGCGGGGGAGCGACGGAACAGGAACTGCCGCTCGCCGACGCTGAACCGCAACGACACCTCCGGCGTCACCTGAGGTGCGGCGTGGTCGCTCCGTAGGTGCTTGGCGCCGGCCCGGTCACCGGGGACCTGGCCGTAGAGGGCGAAGCAGACCGCGTCGAGGATGCTGGTCTTGCCTGCACCGGTGGCCCCGGTGAGCAGGAACAGGCCGGCCTCGGAGAGCTCGTCGAAGTCGATCGTGACCGTCTCGGCGAACGGCCCGAACGCGGTGACGCTCAGCTGATGGAGCCTCATCCGACCCCCGCTGCGACGTCGGCCTCCGGATCCTGGGCGCAGCACTCGCAGGCGTCGCGGAGCAGGTCGCTCTCGGCGGGCGACGCCGGCTCCCCGCGGACCTCGCTGACGAAGTCGAGGGCGATCTGGTGGTCCGGGCGTCCCTCCGACCGGCGCATCCGTGCCGGCTCTCCGCCTGTCGGCGGGGCGAACTGGAGCGCGACCGCGTGCGGGAACCGGGTTTGCAGCCGGACCATCGCCTGAGCCGGCCGGAGCGGGTCGGTCACGGTCGCCTGGACCCAGGCGTCCTCGACGGCGTCGAAGGTCGTCGAGGTGAGGAGGTGGTCGAGCGTCCCGGTGATCCGCGCCAGCCGCCGGGGGACGGGAGCGGTGACGAACGAGGCTCCGGCGAACCCGGTCGCGTCCAGGTCGACCAGCCACGAACCCTTCAGGTGGTCGACCTCGGAGAAGGAATACGCCAGGGGGGAGCCGGAGTAACGGATCGAGTCGGTCAGCGTCTGCCGCCCGTGCAGGTGACCCAACGCGACGTAGTCGATGCCCTCGAAGACAGACGTCGCGACCGAGGAGACGCCGCCGACGGCGATGTCGCGCTCGCTGTCGCTCGCCTGACCACCGAGAACGAACGCGTGCGCGAGGACCACCGAGCGCGTGCCCGGGAGGCGGGTGGCCAGGTCGGCGCGGATCCGGCGCACCGCCTCGGCAAGGGCAGCCTGGTGGGAGCGGGTCGGCAGGTCCCAGGCCCGCTTGGCCTGATCGGGCTCGAGGTACGGGATGCCGTAGACGGCGACGACCCCGTGCTCGTCGTCGACGAGAACCGGCTCAGCGACCCGGTCGAGGTGGGTGCGGAGATGGAAACCGGCCGCGTCGGCCAGTCGGGCGTTGAACCCGAGACGCTGTGCCGAGTCGTGGTTGCCGCTCGTGATGACCACGCGAGCGCGCGAAGCGGCCAACCGCGCGAAGACGTCGTCGGCAAGAGCAACGGCGTCCACCGGGGGCAGGGCCCGGTCGTAGATGTCGCCGGCGACAACGAGGAGGTCGACCGAGGAGGACTCGATCTCGGCGAGCAGGTGATCCAGGAAAGCCGCTTGGTGCGGGAGCATCCCCTGGCCGTGGAACTGTCGTCCCAGGTGCCAGTCGGAGGTGTGAAGGATCCGCACGTCCCCCACGCTAGGAGAGGACGCCGACATTGCTCCGGTTACACGCCGAAGCGGGACTGACCTGCATAAATGACACACCGGTCGTCACGGACGAACCCGGCGAGCCCCAGCCCGGACTCCTCGGCGAGGGCGACCGCCAACGACGTCGGCGCGCCGACCGCCACGATGGTCGAGATCCCGGCCACGACGGCCTTCTGGACCAGCTCGAAGCCCACCCGACCGCTCAGCACCAGGACCTGGGGGACCTGCTCGGCAGCAAGGATCCGGGCGCCGACCGCCTTGTCGACAGCGTTGTGCCTGCCGACGTCCTCCCGGATGACCAGCGCAGCTCCCGCGAGGTCGAAGAGACCCGCAGCGTGCAGCCCGCCGGTCCGGGCGTGGCCCGGTTGCCCGCTCATCAATCGGCCCGGGAGCTCTGCCACGAACTCCAGCGGCAGCGCCCCGGAGTCACGTGCTCCCGGCGCCGCGCGCAGGGCGTCCGCGATCGAGGTGGTCCCGCAGACGCCGCAGGCCGAGCTCACCGCCCGCGCCTGCGGCAGGTACGCCGGGGGAACAGCGATCTCCACGGTGACGACGTTGAACTCCTCGCTCGGGTCGAGATCGGAGTCCGTGCAGTACCGCACCGCGACCAGGTCAGCGGGCGCCATGATCTGTTCGTGGACCAGCCAACCGACGGCCAGCTCAAAATCGTGCCCGGGGGTGCGCATGGTGACCGCCAGCCGTTGCGCGGGCGATCCGGGCCAGGCCAACCGGATCTCCAGGGGTTCCTCGGTGGCGAGCCGGTCCTCGTGCCGGAGGACCTCGGCACCGCGTACCTCGACCACCCGGGTCCGCACCGTCGGCCCGGGGCGTCGCCTTCGCGCCGGTGTGCCGGTCACGGGGCGCCGTACCGTTCGCGCGCAGTCAGCCTGCAGCGCAGCTCGTCCCCGGCGTCGGTGAGGATCCGGTGCAAGCTCCGGTTGAGTCCGTCCTCGGCGAGCAGGGCATCGGTCCGGGCGATCGTGTCCGCGGTCACCACGGTGATCGGGTAGAAGAACAGCGCGGCATCCGCGAGGCTCCACCCGGCACGTACGGCAGCGGTGCCGGCGACCTCGTCGAAGTAGCGCGCGACGTACGGCGCGAGGAGGTCCTCGCGACCGGTCTGCCAGAGGCCGGTGCCGACAGCCTCGATCTCGTAGTTCGAACCCGCGGTCTCACCGGTGAAGTGGGCCCAGGCCCACGCCTTCTCCTCCGGGTCGGGGAGCCGCGAGCGGCACCACGCGTGCGCGAGCCGGGTCTTCGCGTCACTCTCCCGGGCGAGCTCGCGGTCCAGGTCGTCGCGGTCGGTGGCGCCGAGCGAGGTGAGGCGGCGTACGACCCGCCAGCGGAACCCCGCGTCGACGACCAGGCCGGGCACGGCCTCGCCGGAGAGCAGAGCGTGGAGAGATTCCGGCGCGGTGGCCGTAGCGGCCGCACCGAGGGCGGCCGCGAACTGCAGGTCGGAACCGGGCGGCGCTGTCTCGGCGCGGAGCTGGAAGGCCGCGTGCAGCCGGTCCCGCGCCGCGTCCGGGTCCCGGACGACGCTGAGCAGCTTGTCGTGGACGGTCCCGCGTCCACCGTCGCCGTCGTCCCCGGCCCAGACGGCCAGGGTGCCCAGCGCGGTGTCCTGGGACTCCGTGGGGATCCCGGCGCACAACAGGTCCACCGCGGTCCCGGGATGGAGGCGTGCGTGGTGGACCGCATTCCGTGCGGTGTTCCAGATCGTCGCGCGCAGCAACGGGTCCTCCGTCAGCGGGAGGATCTCGGGGAGAGCGGCGGCGGTCACCGGGTCGAACGACAGACTGGCCCAAGCTGTGTCCGCGGGGTCGAGTACGACGGCGGACCGGTCGTCGCACTCCAGCGATGTCCGGTCCTGGGCGACGACGACGTCCGAACGCGCCCACGAGGAGCCCGTCCAGGTGGCGATCCCGAGCGCATGGGTCCGGTTCCCGGAGCCGCTTCCCGGTGGCGTACGGACCAGTTCCTGGCGCTCGCGGTCCAGCGCGATGCTGTCGAGCCCGGCGGTGCGCAACCAGGCGGAGGTCCAGGTCCCCAGGTACGCCGCACCGGCGCGTTCCCAGGACGCGAACAGGTCGCCCATCGTGGCGTTTCCGAAGCGGTGCCGGGTGAAGTGGTCCTGGACGCCTGCAAAGAACACGTCGTCGCCGACCTGCTGCGCCAGTTGGGTCAGGACCGCATGTCCCTTCGCGTACGAGATGCCGTCAAAGTCCTGGAGGGCAGCGTCCGCGTCCTCGGCCCCGTTCCCGGCCACCGGATGCGTCGAGGGCCGAGAGTCGGCGGTCAGGCCCCAGTTCTTCCGGGCGAGCGAGGCCCAGACCAGGGCCTCGTCGAACTCGGTCACCTCGGCGGCGACCCGGTTGCCCAGGTACTCGGCGAAAGCCTCGTTGAGCCAGAGGTCGTCCCACCACGTCGGGGTGACCAGGTTCCCGAACCACTGGTGCGCCATCTCGTGCGCGACGGTGGTCGCGCGTTGGACCCGCAGGCTACGCGGCACCCGGGTCGTGAACAGCAGACCTTCCCGGAAGGTGACGCAGCCGGGGTTCTCCATCGCACCGGCGTTGAACTCCGGTACAAATGCCTGGTCGTACTTGCCGAACGGGTAGCGGATCGCGAACAGCCGGTGGAACTCGTCGAAGCACTGCCGGGTCGTGGTGAACAACTCCTCGGCGTCAGCCTCGAGTGCTGCCGCCATCGACTTCTTGGCCAGCAGCCCGAGGTCGATCCCGTCGTGCCGGTCCGCGATCCGGTGGTAGGGGCCGGCGACCAGGGTGACGAAGTACGTCGACAGCGGTTGGCTCTCCTCGAATTGCCAGACGCCGCTCTCGACCTCGGTTCCGAGCGCGTTCGCGGTGACGTTCCAGTCAGCGGGCGCGGTGACCTTCAGGCGGTACCGGGCCTTCAGGTCGGGCTGGTCGAAGCAGGCGAAGACCGACGGCGCCGCGCTCATGAAGCTCATCTGGTAGACGTAGGTCCGGCCGTCGACCGGGTCGGTGGCGCGGTGGAGCCCCTCGCCGTCGTTGCGGAACGGCATCACGGCCTCGACGACGAGCCGGTGCTCGCCGACCGGCAGCGATAGCGGGTAGCGACCTTCGGCGAGCCCGTCGACCGGGAGCGCTGCGCCGTCGAGCGTGATGGACCCGAGAGCGACTGGCTTCAGGTCGAGGAAGGTGTCACCACCCTGCGATGTGAGGGTGATGGCGGTGCGACTCGTGAACGTCGTGTCCGAGCGCAGGTCGAGCTCGACGTCGTACGACGTCACCTCGAGGAGGCCGAACCGGTCCCGGGCCTCGTTCCGTTGCAGACTGCGCACCCCCACACCCTAGGCTCGACTTCATGAGCGCACTCTCCCCGGACGCCCCGGGCGCAGCGAGGTCCGTCGAGCTGACCCGGATCGGGGTCACCCGTTACAAGGCCACCAACGACCGCGGGGGAGTGCTGCCGATCGGTCGTGGTGACGACCCGGACTTCACCCCGGTCGAGCTCCTCCTGGCGGCCGTCGCCGGGTGCAGTGCCATCGACGTCGACCTGATCACCGGGAAGCGGTCGCAGCCGCAGTCGTTCGACGTCGACGTCCGGGCGGACAAGGTCCGCGACGACGACGGCAACCACCTGTCCAACCTCCGCGTGACCTTCGACGTGACCTTCCCCGACGGCGAGGCGGGGGACGCGGCACGGTCGGTGCTGCAACGCGCGATCGACCAGTCCCGCGACCGGCTCTGCACCGTCAGTCGGACGGTGGCGCTGCCGACGCCGGTCGAGATGAGTCAGAAGTCCTGACGGGGCTCACTTCACGCTGGTGATGACCACCGGCTCCTTGGGGGCGCCGTCGGTCGAACCGGGGTCGCTGAGCCCGACGGCACCGATCGCCTTGAGGATCTTGAGGCCGGCGGCGTCCAGCTGTCCGAAGATCGTGTAGTTCGGCGGGAACTGGGAGTTGCCGTAGACCAGGAAGAACTGCGATCCGTTCGTGTCGGCGCCGCTGTTCGCCATCGCGACGGTGCCGGTGTTGTACGTGCAGCTCTGGTTCGGGGCCTCGCCGGCACACGGTTCCAGGCGCGGGTCTGTCGCGACCAGCTCGTCCGCGAAGGAGTAACCCGGCCCACCGCTTCCGGTTCCCGTCGGGTCTCCGCACTGGAGGATGAAGTACCCGGCCACGGAGAGCCGGTGGCACACGGTGTCGTCGAAGTAGCCCTGCTGGGCCAGGGAAACGAACGAGTTCACGGTGCAGGGCGCGGTCTCGGCCTCGAAGGTGATCGGGATGTCGCCGTTGCTGGTGCTGATCACCATCGCGTCCGGGTTGTCGGGGTCCGGGGACGTCGGCGGGGGACTGACGGGCTTCGCCGCGGCGCCCGGGCTCGACGGGTAGGCGCAGGCACCGACGTCCGCTCCCGGCTCGTCGGTCGAACCGCAGCCGCTCAGCACGAGGGCGGGAACAGCGAGGAAGGCAGCAGCACGCAGGCGGATCATGCGGAGGATGGTAGCCAGAAGGGCCGCGGACATCGGTCCACGGCCCTTCTGCACGTCGTCCCCGTGAGGGGGAGACGTCACATCTCGTAGTGCTCGTTCGGATCGGCGTCGAAGGTCCGGCCGTCCTCGCGGCCGAGGGCGGTGATCGCGTCGACCTCCTCGTCGGCCAGCTCGAAGTCGAAGATGTCGCCGTTCGCGAGCTGGTTGTCCGGCTTCGTCGACAACGGGATCGGGACCGACCCGAGCTGGAAGTGCCAACGCAGCACCACCTGGGCGGGGCTGACGTTGTGCGCCTCAGCGGCGTGGCGGACGGCGTCCTCCTCAAAGAGGCCCTTGGCACGGGCCAACGGGCTCCACGCCACCGTGCGGATGCCGAGCGAGTCGTGGACCGCCCGGAGCTCCTCCTGCGGGAAGTACGGGTGCATCTCGATCTGGTTGACCGCCGGCACGACGCCGCTGGTGTCCATGATCCGGTCGAGGTGCTCCGCGGTGAAGTTGGAGACGCCGATGGTGGTGACCAGACCGTCGCGCTGCAGGTCGACCAGGGCGCGCCACGCTTCGCTGTACTCGTCGCGCTTCGGGTTCGGCCAGTGGATGAGGTGCAGGTCGATGTGATCGAGGCCGAGGCGGCCCAGCGACTCGTGCGTCGAGACGATCGCGTCGTCGTACGCGTGATGGCGACCGGGAAGCTTGCTGGTCACCCGGAACTCGGGGCGGGGGACGCCGGAGCGGCGGATCGCCTCACCTACGGTCATCTCGTTGCCGTAGTTGACCGCTGTGTCGATCAGGCGGTACCCGGATTCGACGGCGGTCAAGATGGCGTCCAGGCCCTCCGCGCCCTGCAAGCCGGTGGTGCCGAACCCAACGGCAGGCAGTTCGGTGCCGTCATTGAGGTCATAAATCGGGATATCCATCAACGTCTCCACGTTTCTGTCTCGGTCAACAACACACGTTCACGCGGCCACCTCGTCGTGCGCTTCTCCCCAGTGACCGGGCTTCAAGGCAACCCTAGCGAGATTGGTGGGCGGTGACACCTATTCGACAGGAGAAACCGGGCGTTTCACGTAATTGGCTCAGATGCACCGAGGTGGCGGCGGAGTGCGCCGACGATCAGGTCCAGGGTCGCGCGGGCCCGGTCCCGGTTGCCGCCGTCGAGGAAGTAGTGGTCCGCCCGGGGCTCGACGTGGTGCGTCACGTCGTTCCCGGCGGCACGCAGGCGTTCGGCGTACTGGTCGCCCTCACCGCGGAGCAGGTCGTACTCGGCGGTGACCAGCACGGTCGGTGGGAGACCGGCGACGTTGTCTGCGAGCAGGGGAGAGGCGTAGGCCGAAGAGCGCAGGGCCACGTCCGGGAAGTAGGTCGCCCGGACCAGCTTCAGCATGCTCGGCCCGATCATGGGGTGGGCCAGGTGGGAGGTCTTCGCGTCGGTGTCCCCGGCGACGTCCAGGGACGGAACCCCGAGGAACTGGCTGGCTGGCGTGAAACTGCCCAGGTCACGGGCCTGGAGGGCTGCCGACGCTGCCAGGTTTCCTCCTGCGCTGAATCCGCCGAGAGCGACGCGATCGGGGTCGACCCCCAGTTCGTCCCCGTGCTGGGCGACCCAGGCGCCGACGTCGTGGGCCTGGTGCTGAGCGACCGGGAACCGGCGCTGCGGGGCGACGTCGTAGTCGACGTTGACGACCACCGCGCCGATCTCGGCCGCGACGATGCGTGCGAAGAAGTCATCCATACGCGGGTAGCGCATCAGGAAGGCGCCGCCGTGGAAGTGGACGTACGCCGGTGCTGCGGGCGCGACCTCGAGCGGACGGTAGACCTCGCAGCGGACCTGGCCGTGCCGGGTCGGCACCCGGATCCTGGTCGGCTTCGGCAGGTCTGTACCGCTGAAGTAGAGCGCGTCGCCGTAGCGGACCGTGTAGGGCGCGCTCTTCTGGATCATCAGGGCGCGGAGGTCTGCGAGCAGGGCCATAGCGGTATTTCGACGCTGCGGCACGGACGGATGGTGGCGACCCCTAGAAGTTCCTGTTACTCGGAGTTACAGTCAGGCATGGTTACCCCGCCGGTCCCGCACCGGGACGTCCGCACCCGCCGGATCGCGTTCAGCTACCCGACGGGAACCCTGCGCCAGCACTACGTCGACGGAGACTTGGTGATGAGCCACGTCGTGGCGGTGCTCTCCGGGATGTTCCCCGAGGGGGAGGACTACTTCGTCCGGTCCGTCCGGGACAGCAAGGGGCGGATCAAGGACCCGGAGCTGCTCGCCCAGGTGGCCGGCTTCATCGGCCAGGAGGTCACCCACGGTCGCGAGCACCGCGACCTGAACGACCGGTTAGCAGAGATGGGGTACCGCAGCAACGCGGTGGACCGGCACATTCGGCGGCTGCTCGGACTGACGGAACGGATCCAGTCGCGCAAGCAGCGGTTGGCGGTTACTGCGGCGCTGGAGCACTACACCGCGACGCTCGCGGAGTGCCTGCTGGAGAAGCCCGAGGCCCAGGCTCTGCTGGGGGACACCGAGGTGCGGTCACTGCTGCTCTGGCACGCACTGGAGGAGTCGGAGCACAAATCGGTCGCGTTCGACGTTTACCGGGCGGTCGACGGTCCGGAGTGGCTACGGATATGGACGATGCGCACGGTCTCGACGACGTTCGTGCTGGAGGTCGTCTTCCAGACGGCCCTGTCGTTGCTGCGGGACAGGGCGGCGTACAACCCGGTGACGTTGGTCCGGAGTCTCTGGGCGTTGCGGCGGTCGCCGTTCCTGGGTCGCGACATCGTCCGCAAGCTGCGCACGTACAACAAGCGTGGCTTCCACCCGGACGACTGGGACGCGAGCGACCTGATCGAGCGGTGGAGGACGGAACTGTTCGGGGAGCAGGGGATCCTGGTCGATCACCTGAAGTAGGTGCTTCGGCTGCATGGCTTGACATAATGTCTCTTATCGGCGGCCTGCGATTGGGTATCGGCCGCCGGGGTACTTCGGGAGAATGAACCGGAACTGGGACGCGTCGGAAGTCGAGGATGCGCTTCCCGACCTGCCCGGCCCCGGGCTCAAGCGCCGACAGATGCTGCGCGCAGCCGGGATCAACCTTCACATCTCCGACTTCACGGACCAAGAACAGAACGAACGCGGATTTCATCTCGGCCACCAAACCCCGCCCGTGCCGCTCTGATCCTGGTCACCGATGCGCGGTCATGAACCACGCACTGGGCTCGGGTGACTGCTCGCTGTAGGGCGCCAACGACGCTGTCGTGGCGTGGGCGTGGACGGAGTGGTCGCGGTCCTGACCCGGCAGCGACGTCCGGATCACCCGCCGACGTACTCCGCCAGGTGCTGGCCGGTCAGCGTCTTCTTCTTCGCTCCGATCAGCGCTGTCGGCGTGCCCTCGAAGACCACGGACCCGCCGTCGTGGCCGGCGCCCGGGCCGAGGTCGATGACCCAGTCGGCGTGCGCCATCACGGCCTGGTGGTGCTCGATGACGATCACCGACTTCCCGGTGTCGACCAGACGGTCCAGCAGGCCGAGCAGGTTCTCGACATCAGCCAGGTGCAACCCCGTGGTCGGTTCGTCCAGGACGTAGACGTCGCCCTTCTCGGCCATCTGGGTCGCCAGCTTCAGCCGCTGCCGCTCCCCTCCGGAGAGAGTGGTCAACGGCTGACCGAGGCTGACATAACCGAGCCCGACGTCGGCGAGCCGGTCCAGGATCTTGTGAGCGGCGGGGACGGCCGCGTCGCCCGGGGAGAAGAACGACTCAGCCTCGCTCACCGGCATCGCGAGTACCTCGGCGATGTTCTTGCCGCCGAGCTTGTGTTCCAGGACCGCTGCCTGGAATCGCTTCCCCTCGCACTCCTCGCACGTCGACTCTACGGTCGCCATCACACCGAGCTCGGTGAAGATGACACCGGCGCCGTTGCACGCCGGGCAGCCGCCCTCCGAGTTCGCGCTGAACAGTGCGGGCTTCACCCCGTTGGCCTTGGCGAACGCCTTCCGGATCGGCTCCAGCAGCCCCGTGTACGTCGCCGGATTGCTCCGTCGCGAACCCTTGATCGCTCCTTGGTCGATCACGACGACGCCCTCGCGGCCCGCGACCGAACCGTGGATCAACGAGCTCTTGCCCGAGCCCGCGACCCCGGTGACGACGCAGAGCACGCCCAGTGGGATGTCGACGTCGACCCCTCTCAGGTTGTGGGTCGACGCCTTGCGGACCTCGAGCGCTCCGGCGGCCGTGCGCACCGAGTTCTTGAGCGACGCCCGGTCGTCGAGGTGGCGTCCGGTGACGGTGTCGCTCTTCCGCAGGCCCTCGATCGTGCCCGCGAAGCAGACGGTTCCTCCCGCGGTCCCGGCGCCCGGGCCGAGGTCGACCACGTGGTCGGCGATGGCGATCGTCTCCGGTTTGTGCTCGACGACCAGCACGGTATTGCCCTTGTCGCGCAGCTGCAGCAGGAGCTCGTTCATCCGCTGGATGTCGTGCGGGTGCAGGCCGATGGTGGGCTCGTCGAAGACATAGGTGACGTCGGTCAGCGAGGACCCGAGGTGGCGGATCATCTTGGTGCGTTGGGCCTCGCCGCCGGAGAGGGTGCCGGCCGGCCGGTCCAGGCTCAGGTACCCGAGCCCGATGTCCGCGAACGCGTCGAGCAGGTGCTGGAGGCCGGCTAACAACGGGGCCACCGACGGGTCCTTCACGCCACGCAACCAGTCCGCCAGGTCGGTGATCTGCATCGAGCACAGGTCGGCGATGTTCTTGCCGTTGACCGTGACCGCGCGGGCCTCCTGGCTCAGCCGGGTCCCGTCGCACTCGGGGCAGGTCTGGAAGGTCACCGCGCGCTCGACGAACGCCCGGATGTGCGGTTGCAGGGCGTCGACGTCCTTGGACAGCACGGACTTGTGCAGCTGGGGAACCAGGCCCAGGTAGGTCAGGTTGATCCCGTCGACCTTGATCTTGGTCGCCTCTTTGTAGAGGAGGTCGTTCAGCTCCTTCTTGGTGAACTTCTTGATCGGCTTGTCGGGGTCGAACCAGCCGCAGCCGCGGAAGATCCGGCCGTACCAGCCCTCCATGCTGTAGCCCGGGATCGTGATGGCGCTCTCGTTCAGGGACTTCTCCTCGTCATACAGGGCGCTAAGGTCGATGTCGCTGACGCTCCCCATGCCCTCGCAGCGCGGGCACATACCGCCGAGGTAGACGGCCTCCTTCACCACGTTCTTCTCGACCCGGCCGCCCGCCTTCTCAGTGCTCATCACCCCGCTGGCCTTGCGGGTGGGCACGTTGAAGGAGAACGCCGTGGGCGAACCGAGGTGCGGGGTCCCCAGTCTGCTGAACAGGATCCGCAGCATCGCGTTGGCATCGGTCGCCGTACCGACCGTCGACCGGGGGTTGGCGCCCATCCGCTCCTGGTCCACGATGATCGCCGTGGTCAACCCGTCGAGGTAGTCGACCTCCGGGCGGGACAGGGTCGGCATGAACCCCTGGAGGAAGGCGCTGTAGGTCTCGTTGATCATCCGCTGCGACTCGGCCGCGATGGTGCCGAAGACGAGCGAGCTCTTGCCGGAGCCCGAGACGCCGGTGAACACGGTCAGGCGTCGCTTGGGGAGCTCAACGCTGATGTCCTTGAGGTTGTTCTCGCGTGCGCCCTGCACCCGGATCAGGTCGTGGCTGTCGGCAGGGTGGTTCGGGGACGCAGTGCTCGCCTTGGTCGCGGCCTTGCTCATCGGTACTCCTCGGGTCCCGGGACGGGTGGTGGTCGAACGCTACTCAGACGAACCGGGTCGATCACGTCACCTCGTTGATCCGCAGCAGGTTGCCGAACGGATCGCGGACTGCGCAGTCGCGGACGCCGTACGGCTGGTCCATCGGTTCCTGGACGATGTCGGCGTCGTTCGCCTCCAGCTGGGCGAACGTCGCGTCGAGGTCCGGGGTGGCGAGGGTGAGGATCGCGTAGGTGCCCTTCGCCATCATCTCGGTCACGGTCCGACGCTCCTCCTCGGTGACGCCCGGGTCAGCGGCCGGCGGGGTGAGCACTAGGGACGTGCCCGGCTGGTCGGGGTGCCCGACGGTCAGCCAGTGCATGCCGTTGTAACCGACGTCGTTACGCAGTTCGAGACCGAGCGTGTCGCAGTAGAAGGCGACGGCGGCGTCGCGGTCGGTGTGCGGGAGGAAGGCGTAGTGAATGCTGATGTCCATGACGCCCACGCTAGGGCGACTACGAGACCGGCGCTTCTTGATTCCTGATCGGATCCTGCCGGAGCGGTCGCTGCCGGATCGGCCGGGTGACCTGCTTGGACAGGCACGGAGCGAGCTCGGCTCCCCCGGCCGAGGCGGCGTGCCGGTCACGGTAGACGCTCGGCGGGACCCCGACCAGCTCGGAGAACCGGGTGCTGAAGGTGCCGAGCGAGGAGCAGCCGACAACGAAGCAGACCTCGGTGACGCTCAGCTCCCCCATCCGCAGCAGCGCCATCGCGCGCTCGATGCGCCGGGTCATCAGGTACGCGTACGGCGACTCGCCGTACGCCTTCTTGAACTCGCGGCTGAGGTGCCCGGCCGACAGGTGCACCCCGCGGGCCAGCGCCTCGACGTCCAGCGGTTCGGCGTACTCCCGGTCCATCCGGTCCCGGACCCGGCGCAGCAGCAGGAGGTCGCGCAGGTGCGGGTCGGAAGTCGCGGGGCTCACCCGGCTCATGGTGCCACGGACGGCGCCGGCGCGAAGGTCACCGTTGATTGGTCAGGTGCACACCGGCCGTTCATGTCGTCGCCACCCTCCCCTCCCCTGATCGCTGGAGTCTCGTGGTCAACCCGTTCGCCCGTGCACCAGCCCAGGAAGGCCACGATGAGTCACCACATCGCCCCCGCAGCAGACGCCCACGACTTCGACCCCGAGCTGGACCCGGACGACGTCAGCAGCAACCCGACGATCTCGTCCCCGACCTTCGCCGAGGTGGTCGCCCGATCGACGTCGCGCCGCAGCGTGCTCTCGGTCGGTGCGGTCGGCCTGGCGGGCTTCCTGACGACCGGTCTGGCTGGCCCCGCTGCTGCTGCCGGCCAGGGCACCGCCGGCAAGCAGGCCCTGCTGGGATTCGAGGGTGTGCCGATGAGCATGGCCGACGACGTCGTCGTGCCCGAGGGCTACACGGCTCGCGCCTTCATCCCGTGGGGCACGCCGATCACCGGCAGCTACCCCGCGTTCGTGCCGGGCGGCAACACGGCCGCTGAGCAGGAGCAGCAGGTCGGCATGCACCACGACGGCATGCACTTCTTCCCGGCCCAGCCGGGCCCGAAGGGCAACCGGCGGGGGGTCCTGGTCCTCAACCACGAGTACACCGACGAGAGCTTTCTCCAGACCGGGACCAGCACCACGCCTCCGAAGGACTCCTGGACCTTGGACATGGTGCGGCTCTCCCAGGCTGCGCACGGCGTCTCCGTGGTGGAGATCGAGGAGGACGCCCACGGTCAGTGGTCGGTCGTCCGCTCCCGGCTCAACCGGCGCATCACTGCGAACTCGCCGATGGCCTTCTCCGGCCCGGCTGCCGGGCACCGACTGCTCCGAACGACCGCCGATCCGGCCGGACAGCTGTCGCTGGGAACGATCAACAACTGCTCCAACGGCTACACCCCGTGGGGCACCTACGTCACCTGCGAGGAGAACTTCAACGGCTACTTCCGGGTGGACGGCACCGGGTACGACGCCGAGGAGTCCGATCTGATCAGCCGGTACGGCGTGGGTGGCGACCGCAACAACTGGGCCACCAACGACCCCCGCTTCGTGGTGACCGCTGAGGAGGCGAACGAGCCCAACCGGTTCGGTTGGGTCGTAGAAATCGACCCGCAGGATCCACTGGCGCGCCCGGTCAAGCGCACCGCCCTCGGTCGGTTCAAGCACGAGAGCGCCTACGTCCACGTCAGCAAGGGTGGACGGGTCGTCGTCTACTCCGGCGACGACCAGGTCAACGAGCACATGTACAAGTTCGTCAGCGCGGACAACTGGCAGTCGGCGCGTGCCCGTGGCCGGAGCCCCTTCGACGAGGGCACCCTGTACGTCGCCAAGTTCAACGACGACGGCTCCGGTGAGTGGCTGCCGCTGGTGCACGGCCAGAACGGTCTGACGGCTGCCGCCGGGTTCGCCGACCAGGGCGACGTCCTGGTCAAGACCCGGCAGGCCGCAAGTATCGTCGGCGCGACCCGCATGGACCGTCCGGAATGGGTCGCGTGCGACCCGAACACGGGCGCGGTCTACCTGACGCTGACGAACAACACCAGCAGCGCCAAGGTGCTCAACGCGGCCAACCCGCGCAAGCCCAACCCGTGGGGCCACATCATCCGCTGGCACGAGCGCGGGAACGACCACACCGCGACCCGTTTCGACTGGGACCTGTTCCTGCTCGCGGGTCAGGGGCGCAGCAGCGGCGACGGTTCGACGATCCCCGACGACGCTGCCTTCGGCTCTCCCGACGGCATCTGGACCGACACCGCCGGTCGGGTGTGGATCCAGACCGACGGGGCGCAGCCGGGGGGTGCCAACGACCAGATGCTGGCCGCCGACCCGTACCGGACCGACGAGACCGGTGCTCCGCTGGTACGCCGGTTCCTGACCGGTGTGCGGGGCGCTGAGGTCACCGGCGTCACGGCGACGCCGGACAACCGGACCCTGTTCATCAACCTGCAGCACCCCGGTGACGGCAAGCCGAGCACCTGGCCGCGTCTGGACGGGATCACCACTCCGCGGTCCGGAACGGTCGTCATCACCAAGGACGACGGTGGCGTGATCGGTTCGTGAGTCCCACGATCAGCGCGGCTGTGGTGTCACAGCCGCGCTGGTCGGGTCGATCAAGATCTTGGCGTGCGTCTCCGGGTCGCCCAGGTCGTCGAACGCGCCGGCGACCCCGTCGAGGCCGACCACCCCGGTGACCAGGGGTTCGGGGTCGGCCTTGCCCTCGGCAAGGATCTGCAGCGCGTCGTGGAACTCCAGTGGCGTGTAGCCGAGCACGAAGCGGAGATCGATCTCCTTGTTGATCGCCATCGCGGGTCGGAAGGCGTCCTGCTCCATGCAGACGCCGACCACCACCACCCGGGAGAAGACCGGGGCGGAGCTGATGATCTCCTCGATGACGCCGGGGACACCGACGCACTCGAAGATGACGGGGTGCTTCGGGTCGGCCGCGCCCAGCCTGTCGGCCGCGCGCCACACCGCGTGCCACGGCAGCACCGGGATCCGCCGGAGCTTCTCGACGGTGCCGACGCCGAGCTCGAAGACGTCGGGCGCCGAAACCAGGTGGCCGTGCCCGGTGGCCGCGGAGTAGGGCGACTCCGTGGCCGGGTCCACCACGATGTCGGCGCCGCAGACCGTGGCGAGCGAGCGGCGACCGGTGGAGAAGTCGCTGGCCACCACGGTCTTCACCCCCTGGGCCTTGAGCATCGCTATGACCGAGAGGCCGACCGGACCGCAGCCGATCACGATGGCGACCTGGCCGTTGCCGACCTGCCCGCGCCGTACGGCGTGGAGGCCGACGGCCATCGGCTCGGTCAGTGCCGACAGATCGGTGGGCAGTCCGTTCGGGATCGCCAGGGTCAGGGCGTCCTGGACGAGCACCTGCTCAGCGTACGCGCCGGGCGCGTGGACGGAGAGACCGGTGGTGTGCACTGCGGCCCCCCTGCGCAGCAGGGGAAAGGAGACGACCGCGGTGCCCTCCGCGAGCCGGGATCCGCGGCCTCGCTCGGCCACGACGCCGGAGAACTCGTGGCCGAGGACGATGCAGTCGGTCGAGCGCATCAGTCCGTCGTACCCGATCTCCGCGCCGATGTCCGCGAGCGCGTCCGCGTGGTGACGCGCGTGCAGGTCCGAGCCGCAGATCCCTGCGCGGACGACGTCGAGGACGAGCTGTCCCCGTTCGGGTGTCGGTGGCGCGACCTCGCTGACACTCAGCTCAGCGTGGCGCAGGACGACGGCCTTCATCGCTGCCGCCCTCCGGTCTGCAGGGTCCAAGAGAGATAGGTGACATCCATCAGGAGGCCTCCGCGATCGCCTTGATCCGCTCCAGGGTCTGGCGCATCCCGCGCTCGTTGGCCCGGGCACGGTGCCAGCCGAGCAGGGCCCAGTAGATCCGGGACAGAGCACTGGCGCGGAGCGCGAAGGACTCGGTCACCGCCGTACCGCCGTCGACAGCCGCGAGCCGGTAGCCCCAGCGGTTGAGGTGCTCGCCGTTCATGATCACCACGAACTCGAAGATCTGCTGCGGGACGCACTCGGTGACCTCGCAGAGGGTCCAGTACGTCGGGCCGACGCCGTTGCGCTTCACGTGGCCCTTGAACCGCGCACCCGCCGCCGGACCGGTCGCTCCGCCGAGCCAGACGGCCTCGAAGGTCTCCGGGGAGAACTCACCGATCCGGGTCACGTCGCTGACCAGGTCCCACACCACGTCCGGGCTAGCCGCCATCTGCACCGTCACTGATCCCTGCATGTCTGGGAACCTAGCAGCGTGCGGGTCAGCGTGGACGCCAGCGCTTCCAGACCGCCGTGGCTGCGGCCCGCTCCTTGCCGTCCCACTCCAGCCACACCTCGGCGGTGATCGCCGACTCCGTCGCCTTCTCGACCCGGGCCACCAGGCTCACGGTCTCGGCGAGGGGTGCCGGCCGCAGGTAGCGGACGTCCAGGCCCGCGGTCACGTACGGGAGCTCCGCGCCGGGCAGCGGGGGCCAGCCACGGGAGAACGCCTCGTGGGTGACCGCGGCGGCGCTGTGGCAGTCGAGCACGGTCGCGATGATGCCGCCGTTGAGGAAGCCCAGACCGTTGTCGTGCTCCGGCCAGGGATCGAACGCCGCCCGGACGAGGCCGTCGTCGTGCGCGTGGCTCTTCAGCTGCAGGCCCCGCTCGTTGGCCGGGCCGCAGCCGAAGCACGGCAGGTCGGGGAAGTAGCGGTCCTGGAGACTCGTGCTCATGGCCCCATCATGGGGGTTCAGGACTCGCGGAGAACACTCCCGATCAGGTCGACCAGCTCCTGCATGCTGCCGCCCTTGACGACGTACCGGTCGGCGCCGGCCGCCAGGGCCTCCCGCTCCAGGGTCGCCTGGTTGAACCCGGACAGGACGATCACGCGGACGTCGGGCACGGCCTCCCGGATCAGGGGCAGCGCCTGCAGCCCGTCCATCCGCGGCATCGCCATGTCGAGCAGCACCAGGTCCGGCTGGAGGACGCGGGCCAGGTCTACGGCGTCGCGGCCGTCAGCGGCCTCGCCCACAACGTCGTACTCCCCCTGGTGAGCGAGCTTGAGCCGGAGCAGCATCCGGATGTCCTCGGCGTCGTCGACGATGAGGATGCGCGGAAGCGTCCGGCCACTCGGTGCCGCGTCCGGGTCCGGGTCCGGCTGGTGGGTTGCGCTGACCCGTGGGTCCAACGAGGCGGCCGCGGCCCGGATCAGGTCCCCGGGTCGGATCTCCTGGCCCTGCGGTTCGAGCAGGTCGTCCATCATGTGCCGGGCCGAGGTCAGCGTCCGCTCCAGGTAGGACCGGGCGATGATCGCATCACCCTGGTCCAACGCGTACGACGCCGCGGTGAGGCCCTGGACGACGTTGTCGTTGATCTCCAACGCCTGCCGCCTGCGCTGGTGCGACTCCCCGAGCTTCGTCGCCATCGCTTCACGCTCGAGCCGCGGCGCGGCATCGGCCAGGAACACTGCTGTCATGTCTCCTCGCTCGGATTCTTTGAAGGCGACGGTTGTCACGTCGAGGACCAGAGCCTGGCCCTCGTGCCCCAGTGCTGCCACGGCCTGGCCGGTCTCGGTACCGAGGGGAAGGAAGTTGCGTAGCCGCTGTCCCGTCGGGTCGCTGCCGAGCACCTCGGCCGCGCGCGGGTTCGACTGCACGACCTCCTCTTCGGCGTCGACGACCAGGATCGCCTCGGGAGCGGCCTCGACGAGTCTGCGGAAGCGTTCGTTGACGTGTTCGCGCTCCTGCTCGGCGAGCACCCGCTCGGTGATGTCGATGCAGGTGCCGCGCATCCGGATCGGCGCACCGGTGGGGTCCATGATGACCTCGCCGTTGGACGACAGGTAGCGGACCTCCCCGGTGGGGCGGACGATCCGCTCGATCATCTTGTAGGGATCACCGCTCGCGTAGGCCTGCTGGTGGATGCCTTGGATCCGTTCCTGGTCGTCGGGGTGGATATTGGCGAGGAAGCGCTCGTAGGACGGGTTGAAGGACTGTGGCTCGAACCCGTAGATCCGGTAGAGCTCGTCGGACCACCGGTTGGTGTCCGAGGCGATGTGCCAGTCGTAGTCACCCATCGAGGCGAGGTGCTGGGCGCTGTTCACGCGGGAGGCCAGGTCACGGAGATCGGACTCGGCCACGAGCCGTGAAACGGCGACGGCGACCAGGTCCAGGACGACCGGGAGCTGCGTTGCCACCGAGGCGACGTCCTCACTGCTCGACCACCCCAGCGCCAACGTCCCGGCGTGACCTGCCAGGCGCTGGCTGACGACGTGGCCGATCCCGATCGCACGCCACGCGTCCGGAACCAGGACCACGCCACGGCTCCCGTCCGGGGCAGCGGCCACACCGGCCGCCGGTACGCCGAGGCCGTCGGTGAAGGCGAGCTCGGGGCCTTCGGGACCGTCGACCTGGAGGGCGAGGGCGCTGGCGCCGAGGAGACGCCTGGTCTCCGGAAGTGCTGCAGCCTGCAGGGCGTTCAGGTCGTGCGCTGACGTGCAGGCACGAACGAGCTCGACCAGTGCATCGTTTCCGTGGAACTTACCCATGTGCTGCTCCTCCCCGTACCCCGCTTTGTATCGTAGGCCGATCGGCCCGGCCTCGTGGGGACTTCGCTAGACCGGTCGCTAGCCTTCGGTCATGACTGACTCCGCCGACGTCGTACGCCGTTTCCTGACGCTCCTCGAGGCGGGCGAGACCGACGCCGCCATCGAGCTCCTCACCGAGGACGTGGTCTGGAAGAACACCGGGATGCCCACCTTCCGCGGCGCCAAAGTCGTCGGCATGCTGCGTGACATGGAGCAGCGTGGGATCGGCTTCGGGGTCGACCTGCACCACATCGCCAGCAACGGGGACGTCGTCCTCACCGACCGCACGGACTACCTGCGGTACAAGCGCTGGGAGTCGGCGTTCTGGGTCTGCGGCACGTTCGAGGTGCGCGACGGCAAGATCGCGCTGTGGGACGACCACTTCTCGGTGGGCAACCTTGTCGCTGCCTCGATCCGCGGCGCAATCGCAGCGGTCCGTCCCTGAGCAGGACCCCGGTCAGCGCCAGCGGCCGAGCCAGGGTTCCGACACCTTCGCGAGCGCCAGCTGCCAGAGCGGCCCGAAGCTGATCCGGCCTGCTCCGGCGCGTGCGTACATCGCCGGGTCGCTGTCGACCGGGTGGGCGATCGCGACCATCCGTGCGATCGCGAGGTCGACACGCTCGTCGTCCGGGCCGAGCTTCTGCTTGAACGCATCGGTGCGGGCGTTGAGCACGACATGCACCCCGGCTCGGTCCGAGGCGGCGCGCAGCTCGCCGACCAGGGCCGCGTGCTCCTCCGCGGAACGCAGCCTGCCGCCCTCGCCGTGCACGGTGTCCTCGATGTTGAGACCGACCGCACCGGCCCTCAGGAGGCCGTCGATCAGGGTTCCGGCGTCCTGGCCGTAGCCGGACTCGATGTCGACCGAGATCGGTACGTCGACCGAGCGGGTGATCTGGGTGACCCGCTCGGTCAACTCGTCGAAGGACATGTCCTCGCCGTCCGCACGTCCCACCGATGCGGCGACCGGGTGGCTCCCGACGGTCAGGGCGTCGAACCCGGCTCCGACCGCGACTTTGGCGGACCAGCCGTCCCAGACGGTCGGCAGGACGACCGGGTTGCCGGGCTGGTGCAGGCTGAGCAGCCGTTGAGCGAGAGCGGCGAGCTCGGTGGTGGTGGACATCGATCTCCTTAGGGTCGGAGCAGCACCTTGACGGCACGGCGTTCGTCCATGGCGCGGTAACCCTCGGCGACATCGGTCAGCGGCATCACCGAGTCGAAGACCATGCCGGGATTCACCGCGCCCGAGGTGACCAGGTCGAGCAGCTCGGGGAGGTAGCGGCGCACGGGCGCCACGCCACCGGCGAGTCCGACGTTCTTGCCGAACATCCGCTCGACCGGGAGCTTCACGCCGTGGGGTACGCCGACGAAACCCACCATCGAACCGGGACGGGCAGCCTGGAAGGCCATCCGCATCGAGTCGTCGGTGCCGACGCACTCCAGGACGGCGTCCGCGCCGACCCCGTCGGTGAGCTCCTTGATCCGTTTGGCGCCCTCCGCCCCCCGTTCGGCCACGATGTGGGTGGCTCCGAACTGCCGGGCAATCTCCTGGCGGGGCTCGTGCCGGGACATGGCGATCACCCGCTCCGCGCCGAGCTGGACAGCAGCGAGCACGCCGCACAGCCCCACCGCGCCGTCGCCCACGACAACCACCGTGTCGCCGGGCTTGACCCGGGCGGAGACCGCGCAGTGCCACCCGGTCGGGAAGACGTCGGAGAGCGCGAGCAGGGAGGGGATCAACGCCTCGTCCGGCATGCCGTCGGTCTTCACCAGGCTTCCCTCCGCCTGCTGGACCAGGCCGTACTCCCCCTGGCCCCCGGTGGTGAAACCAACGTTGGTGCAGGCGGACTGAGCGCCGTTGGCGCAGTGCGCACAGGTGTTGTCGCAGGTGCAGAACGGCACGATCACGAAGTCACCCGGCCCGAACGAGGAGACCTCCGAGCCGACCTCCTCGATCACACCAACCATCTCGTGCCCGATGGTGGACCCGGCCGTGATCGGATTCTCCCCGCGGTAGGGCCACAGGTCGGAGCCGCAGATGCAGCCGGCGGTGATCTTGATAACAGCGTCCGTCGGAGCGGAGATGGTCGGTTCCGGGCGTTCTTCGAGGCGGATGTCCCCGGGCGCGTGGATGGTGGTGACTCGCATGGTGCGATCCTGCCAGGGCGCCCCACATTGGCTTCATCTCATATCTGAGATAGCGTCCGCGGCGTGACTGCCGACTACCTCTCCCAGATCGGCACGCTGATCCGCAGCGCCCGACGCCACCGCGGCTGGACCCAGCAGCAGCTGGCCGATGCCCTCAGCACGAGTCAGAGTGCCGTCAACCGGATCGAGCGCGGACACCAGAACGTCTCCTTGGAGATGATCGCGCGGATCGGCGAGGCCCTCGACGAACAGATCGTCAGCATCGGCGCCGGGCCGGTGCACCTGCGGGTGACCGGTCCGACCACGCTCTCGGGCAGCATCGACGTGAAGACCTCCAAGAACGCCGGTGTCGCGCTGCTCTGCGCCGCCCTCCTGAACAACGGGCGGACCACGCTGCGCAAGGTCGCCCGGATCGAGGAGGTCAACCGGCTGCTGGAGGTCCTCGCCAGCATGGGCGTGCGCACCCGGTGGCTCAACGAGGACAACGACCTGGAGATCGTGCCCCCGGCCCGGCTCGACATCGCCGGGATCAACGACGAGGCGGCGCGGCGTACGCGGTCGATCATCATGTTCCTCGGGCCGCTGCTGCACCGCAGCGAGGACTTCGAGCTCCCGTACGCCGGCGGCTGCGACCTCGGCACCCGCACCGTGGAGCCGCACCTGACCGCCCTGCGCCACTTCGGGCTCGAGGTCAAGGCCACCGAGGGCAGCTACCACGCGGTGGTGACCCGCGACGCCGCTCCGCTCCGACCGATCGTGCTGACTGAACGCGGCGACACGGTGACCGAGAACGCCCTGATGGCCGCGGCCCTGTACGCCGGCACCACCGTCATCCGGAACGCCAGCCCCAACTACATGGTCCAGGACCTCTGCTTCTTCCTGCAGAAGCTCGGGGTGGTCATCGAAGGCATCGGTTCGACCACGCTCACCGTCACCGGCTGCGCCGAGATCGATGTCGACGTCGAGTACTCCCCCAGCGAGGACCCGATCGAGGCGATGTCCCTGCTGGCCGCCGCCATCGTGACCGGGTCGGAGATCACCATCAAGCGCGTTCCGATCGAGTTCCTCGAGATCGAGCTGGCGCTCCTGGAGGAGATGGGGTTCCGCTACGGGCGTTCGCCCGAGTACCGCGCGGCGAACGGGCACACCCGCCTGGTCGACCTGACCACGGCTGTCTCACCGCTGCACTCCCCCATCGACAAGATCCACCCGATGCCGTTCCCGGGCCTAAACATCGACAACCTGCCGTTCTTCGCCGTCATCGCCGCGGTGGCCCAGGGCCAGACGATGCTGCACGACTGGGTCTACGAGAACCGGGCGATCTACCTGACCGAGCTCAGCAAGCTCGGCGGCAAGGTCACCCTGCTCGACCCGCACCGGGTGATGATCGACGGGCCGACACACTGGTCCGGCGCCGAGATCGTCTGCCCACCGGCACTGCGGCCGGCCGTGGTGATCCTGCTCGCGATGATGGCCTCGAAGGGGACGTCGGTGCTCCGGTCGGTCTACGTGATCAACCGCGGCTACGAGGACCTGGCAGAGCGGCTCAACCAGCTCGGTGCCCGCATCGAGACCTTCTCCGACCTGCGCTGATCCGGACCCGCGCTTCGCTCAGGCCTTGAAGAGCGTCTCCACGTAGGCGCGGCTGCGTTCGGGAGCGACCGGGGCCGAGGTCATCTCGGACGTGATCCGTGGGAGGGCGGCCGTGTTCGCCGACTGGTGAGCGTGCCAGTCGTTCTCCGCCTCGATGAGTGCGCCGAGATCTGCCCGCGCTAGGAAGACGCCCGAACAGTCGCCGCACCGCCGTACGGTCAGGTGGCTGAACACGCGCGCGGTCATGGTCCCCTGGCACTGGGGGCAGGTCATCTCGTCCACGTCCCGACGGTACTCCCCCGCGTGGGCCGCCCCCGGGAGCGACGCGGCAATTCGCGGTGCCCGACTTGCCCCGGAATCGGCGCGGACGGTGAATACTGGTGCCGAGGGAGCGGAGGACCGGTGTCATGACTCGACCACGCACAGGGTTCGTCTACCTCGACGCAGTGCTCGAACCGCCGGGGTCGGTGATCGCGATGGCCCACCGAGGCGGCGCCGAGCACCCGGACCTCCGTGGTCTGGAGAACACTGTGCACGCCTTCAGCCACGCCGTGGACCTCGGGTACCGGTACCTCGAGACCGACGTCCACCTCGCCGCCGGGGGCCGGCTGATCGCCTTCCACGACAACGTCCTGGATCGGGTCACCAACGGACGGGGCGCAGTTGCCGGCGCGACCCGCGAGAGCATCCTCGCGGCGCGGATCGCTGATGCTCACCCGATCCCCAATCTTGCCGACCTGTTCGAGGAGTTCCCGGACTGCCGCTTCAACATCGACCTCAAGGCCAACGGTGCCGGCCCCGTCCTCGCGGACCTGCTGGACGCGACCGGCCGCCACGACAGCGTCTGCGTCGGGTCGTTCTCGCACCGGCGTCTCCAGGAGTTCCGGCGCCTTACTGGTGGTCGGGTGGCGACCTCGGCCTCCCCGCTCGAAGTGGCGCTCTTCCTGGCCGCGCCGACAGGGCGCGCGGCTCGTCGCCTGACCCGCGGTCGGGTCGCGGCGCTCCAGGTGCCGCGCCGGCGCGGCCGGGTCCCGATCGTGACCGGAACCCTGGTGCGCCGCGCCCACGCCGCCGGGGCGCAGGTCCACGTATGGACGGTCGACGACCCCGCTGAGATGGCTGAGCTGCTCGACCTCGGCGTGGACGGCCTGATCACCGACCGCACCGACCTGCTCAAGGACCTGCTCCTCGCGCGAGGACTCTGGAGGGAGAACTCATGAGCAACGACACCGGGACCGCCGGTCCGGTCGGTATCGCCGACCTCGGGCCGATCGAGCGGCGCCAGCAGCAGAATGCCTGGAACTGGTACGACTGGGCCAACTCCGCCTTCTACACCACGGTCCTGTCGGTCATGTTCGCGCCGTACATGATCACCGTTGCGGGGAAGGCCGCCGGGTGCGTCGACGCGGACGAGACCTGCTCCCGGACCGTCGAGGTCCTCGGCCTGAACCTGGCGGCCGGCTCGCTGCCCAGCTACCTGATCAGCTTCGCAACGATCAGCAGCGCCTTCGTGCTCCCGATCGTCGGCTCCTTCGTGGACCGCTCGACGCACAAGAAGCGCCACATGGCCGCCTACGCGTGGGCCGGCGCGGCGACGGGGGCACTGCTGTTCTTCCTCGCCGACGACAACTGGCAGCTCGGCGCGGTGGCCGTCGTCCTGGCCAGCATCCTGGCCGGGTGCTCGTTGATCAGCTACTACGCGATCCTCGTCGACATCTCGACAGCGGACGAGCGTGACGGTGCGTCCTCCCGGGGCTGGGCCTGGGGCTACCTCGGCGGCGGCGTGCTGCTCGCCCTCAACCTGGTCCTGTTCCTGGGCCACGACACCTTCGGGCTCTCGCAGTCGATGTCGGTGCGGATCTCCTTGCTCTCCGCGGCCGTGTGGTGGGCGGCCTTCACGGTGATCCCGTTCGTCAAGCTCCGTGACTACGAACCGCAGGGCGTCGTGCCCGAGAGCGGCAACGTCGTGCGGCAGAGCTTCGGTCAGCTGTTCGCGACCTTGAAGGACCTGCGCAACTACCCGATGACGCTGACCTTCCTGGTGGCCTACCTGTTCTACAACGACGGCATCCAAACGGTGATCTACGCAGCGTCCACGTACGGCGAGAAGCAGCTGAAGTTCGACACCTCGGTCCTGATCGGCACGATCCTGCTGATCCAGTTCGTGGCGTTCGGCGGTGCGCTGCTCTTCGGCCGCCTCGCGGCGAAGCACGGCTCCTACCGATTGATCCTCTGGGGCACCTTCGGCTGGATGGGGATCGTCGTCGCGGCCCTGTTCCTGCCGGAGAAGAACGTGGCACTGTTCCTGCTCGTCGCCGTCGCCATCGGCGTGGTCATGGGTGGCACCCAGGCCTTGTCCCGGTCGTTCTTCAGCCTGCTGATCCCGCGTGGACGGGAGGGCGAGTACTTTGCGCTGTACGCCGCGGCGGAACGCGGGACGTCCTGGTTCGGGACTCTGGTCTTCGGTGTCACGTTCCAGCTCACAGACTCCTACCGGCCCGCGATCCTCGCGCTGATCGTGTTCTTCGTGCTCGGAGCCTTCTTCCTGCTGCGATTGGACCCCGAGCGCGGGATACGAGAGGCTGGGAACGAGCTCCCGGCCCGCACCTGAGCCATCGGCCCCTGTGAGGCCGGTCTCGTAGGTCCACGCCGGGAATCCTCAGCACGTCCCGTTCGTTGACGATCTGTTGGGGGAACGGTCAGGCGCTCCGGCGCTGCACGGCGTTCGGCGTCATGTTCGACTTGCTTGAGCGTCCCAGAGGTTGTACGCATGAGGTGGCGCCACGATCTGGCGCTCCGCAACAGTTGGAGGATTCCATGGGAGACCGCACTCTGCGAGGCGCACGCCTCGGAGGCCAGAGTTTCGAGGACGAGCGCGGGATCGAGTTCGCGGCGCGGCAGCAGGTCGGCTACCGGTGCACCCGGGGTCACCTGTTCGAGATCACCATGTCCGTCGAGGCCGACGTACCGGCGAACTGGGAGTGCCCGCGCTGCGGCGCCGAGGGACTCAGCACCGCGGGGATCCTCCCGGAGCAGAAGGTCGAGAAGCCCGCCCGCACCCACTGGGACATGCTCCTGGAGCGGCGCTCGATCAGCGAACTCGAGGACATCCTCACCGAGCGGCTCGAGTTGCTGCGCGGTGGAGAGATCGGACCGGCGCACCTGCACCGGCCGGCGAAGAAGTCCAAGAAGAAGGCTACTGCCTGATCGCAGCAGCCCTCGGACCCGGGCTCAGTTCTCGGGATCGATCACGTCGCCCTGGACCACGTCACCCGACGGTCCGGGGCGTTGTGCATTCCTGCCCCCGGTCCACGTGCCCGGACCGGTCATCCCGGGGGCGAGCCGGCGGGTGATGAAGCCGGCGAGGAGCCGGCGTCCGACCGGACGGGTGAACGGGAGGATCGCCAGCATGCCGAAGACGTCGGTGACGAACCCGGGGCTGATCATCAGCGTCCCGCCGATCACGATCAGGATCCCGTCCGCAAGCTCCTTGGCCGGCATCCTGCCCTCGGCCAGCGCGACCCGCAGGGCGGTCCAGGCGCGGCCACCCTCCCGTCGCAGGAGCCAGGACCCGATGATGCTGTCGGCGATCAGCAGCAGGATCGTCCACCAGACCCCGATCACCTGGCCGACCTGGATCAGGACGTAGATCTCCGCGATCGGTACCAAGAGCAGCACCAGGAAGACCAGGCCCCACGGGGAGCGCGCCCTCATTCGCCAACCGTCCCGTCGATGGTTTCGCGGAGGAGATCGGCGTGCCCGTTGTGCCGCGCGTACTCCTCGATCATGTGGAGCAGGATCCAACGGAGGCTGTAGTGCCCCTGGCCATCGTGGCGACTCTCCCGCATCGACAGGGTGTGCACGCCGTTGGCGGAGAGCGCCGCGGTGATGATCCGGTTGCTGCGGGCCACCGTCTCGTCGTACGTGGCGAAGAGCTCCGCGGCCGGTTCGCGGGCGCCGGTCCGCCACTCCCAGTCGGGGTCGTCGTCCCAGTCGACCGTGTCCCAGGGCGGCGAGGGCGCCAGGCCGCGCAGGACGACCGTGAACCACTGGTCCTCGACGAGGGTGAGGTGTTTCATCATGCCGCCGAGGGTCATCGTGGAGACGCCGACGGTGCAGGCGAGCCCCGCGGCGTCCACTCCGTCCACGCGGTTGCGGAACGTGGCGCGGTGGTAGTCGAGGTAGGCCAGCAGCGATTCGCTCTCACCGGCACGGAGCGGAGGGTCGACCCGATCAAGCATGGGCTCCACGCTAGCCGGAGGACCGGCACGGCTGCGCGTGGGGTGCCAAGAGGCGGCGGGGGGAGGAACGGGACCTTCGGACCGCCCGGACGATGACTGGCTGTCACCGAACGACCGTTGTCTACTGGCGCCGCACTCCCCCCGTGTTCTCCCGTCGTGCTGCGCTGCTTCGACCTAGCAGTTGGGATCCACCCGCACCGCGGCGGCCGGCGAGGCTTTAACCCTCATGTCGAAGCTCGCATGCAAAACGATCTGCCTGGAGGAACGAGGTAACCCAATCCATCCGGAGCCTTCCTGTCAACTGGTCGTTGACCTGCGCAGATGCTGCAGAATCGCAGGTCAGCGGAGTGACGCGGAAACGAACATTCGACGAAAAAACATCGGGTCCTCGGCGTGTCCGCCAGGACACGCTCGAAGTGCCGCTTGAGGGTTGCCCGTCATCGGGATCCGGTGATGGTGGAGACCAGCCTGGCGATCGGGGACTCCAGGCCCCACCGTTCTGCCAGCACGGTCAGCACCTCGGGGTCCCGCGGCGTCGGCGGCAGGGTCAGGTCGGGTACGCCGAGGTCGATGTCCCGCGCCACGGCGACCACCGTCGGCGCAACCTCGAGGTAGTCGGCCGCGTCGAGGATCTTGCGGCGGGGGCCGGGCGCCAGGTCACTCTCGGGGTCCTGTGCCGCGGCCCGGATGCCGTCGATGGTGCCGAACCGTTGGAGCAGGGTTGCCGCCGTCTTCTCCCCCACACCAGCGACGCCCGGGAGGCCGTCGGAGCTGTCACCCCGCAGGGTGGCGAAGTCGGCGTACTGCCGGGCCTCCACGTCGTACTTCTCCCGGACGACCGCCTCGGTGACCCGCTCGTGGCGACCGACACCCCGCGCCGTGTACAGGACCCGGACGCCCAGGCCGTCGTCGACGAGCTGGAACAGGTCCCGGTCGCCGGTGACGATCTCGACCGGCATCCCGGCACCGGTCGCGAGGGTCGCGATCACGTCGTCGGCCTCGTACCCGTCAGCACCGATGACGACGATCCCGAAGGCGTCGAGGACCTCGAGGATCACCGGGATCTGGATCTGGAGCGGGTCCGGCACCTCCTCGACGTCAGACCCGCCCGGCACCTCTTCCTCGACCCGGTGCGACTTGTAGCTGGGGATCAGGTCGACCCGCCACTGGGGTCGCCAGTCGTTGTCCCAGCAGCAGACGAGGTCGGTGGGCTGGTACTCCTCCACCAGCCTGCTGATGAAGTCGAGCAGCCCTCGCACCGCGTTGACCGGGGTGCCGTCGGGTGCTCGGATCTTGTCCGGGACGCCGTAGAACGCTCGGAAGTAGAGCGACGCGGTGTCGAGCAGCATCAGGGATCTCACGCGCACAACCTAGCGAGGACCGCTGATGGTGGCTCAGTCGGTGACCGAGGTGTAGGTGACGACCCCGCGCCGCAACCGGAGGACCACCTCGCGAGCGGCGTCGCGCACACCGGGATCGCCGGCCGCGTCACTGACCTGGCCCGCGAGATCGACCAGCTGCTTAATCCATCGCACGAAGTCGCCGGCGGCCAGCCCGGTGACGTCGAGGACCTCGTCGAGGTCGTCGCCCTCCGCCCACCGGAACGCGGCCCAGCAGAACCCGAAGTCGGGCTCGCGGAGCTTGTCGAGCTTGTGCTCGCGTTCCAGGGTGTCCAGGTCGGCCCAGAGCGAGGCCATCTCCTTGAGCACGTCCCGGACGGGCCCGCCCGGGATCCGGGGGGACGCGGCGTCGTCGGCCTTCCGCGACTCGAAGACCAGCGTCGAGAGCACGGCCGCGAGCTGGCTGGGGTCGAGGTCCTTCCACAGCCCGGTCCGGAGCGACTCGGCGGTGAGCAGGTCCATCTCGTTGTAGATCCGCATCAGGGTCTTGCCGCGCTTGGTGACGGTGTCGCCGTCGAGGTACTCCAGCGCGGTCAGCACCTCGCAGACCCGGTCGAACTGCCGGGCGATCGTGTTCGTGCGCTGCTCGATCCGGCGACGCAGCGTCCGCGAGTCCCGGTCGAGCTTGTGCCAGCGCTCCATCCACCGGGCGTGGTCCTCCCGATCGGGGCAGTTGTGACACGGGTGCTGGCGGATCTGACGGCGCAGCTCCTCGATGCGCGCCGACCCCTCCGGCAAGCCCGGCTCCTGCTCGGCGCGGGCCGCGCCCGGCGGGAGGGTGAACCCGTGCGTCTTGATCTTCAGCGTCGTCGCCAGGTCGCGGCGGGACTGCGCGTTCCGCCCGTTGAAGGCCCGGGGGATCTTCATCCGTGTGAACGGCGCCACCGGGGTCGGGAAATCGACGATGCTGAGCCGGCGCGCGTGCCGGTCCTGGGTCAGGACGTAGGGCCGGGGCCCTTCCCGGTCGCTCTGGGGGCCCGGGTCGATCACCACCGCCATCCCGGCGAACTTGCCGGTCGGGACCTGGATCACGTCGCCCGGCTTCAGTGCCTCCAACGAGGCGACCACCTCGGCTCGGCGGTCGTACCGGCGCGCCTTGGCCAGTCCAGTCTCCGTGTCGGACAGCGCTCGTCGGAGCCCGGCGTACTCGCTGAAGTCGCCGAGGTGGCACCGCGCCGACTCGGCGTAACCGTCCAGGGCGTCATCGCTCTTGCGGAGCTGGCGGGCCAGGCCGACCACGGCCTTGTCGGCCTGGAACTGCGCGAAGGAGGACTCCAGGAGCTCGCGGGCACGCTCCCGGCCGAACTGGTGCACCAGGTTGACGGCCATGTTGTACGACGGCGCGAAGGAGGACTTCAGCGGGTAGGTCCGGGTCGAGGCCAGACCGGCCACCGACTTCGGCTCCAGGCCCGGTTGGTAGAGCACCACGCCGTGGCCCTCGACGTCTATGCCCCTCCGGCCGGCCCGGCCGGTGAGCTGGGTGTACTCCCCCGGGGTGATGTCGGCGTGGGTCTCGCCGTTCCACTTCGAGAGCTTCTCCAGCACCACCGAACGCGCCGGCATGTTGATGCCCAGCGCCAGGGTCTCGGTGGCGAAGACCACGCGGCAGAGCCCGCGGAGGAACAGCTCCTCGACGCACTGCTTGAAGGTGGGTAGCATCCCCGCGTGGTGGGCGGCGATCCCGCGGGTGAGCCCGTCGAGGAACTCGTGGTAGCCGAGCACCTGCAGGTCCTCGTCAGGCAGATGCGAGCAGTGCTCCTGGACGAAGGCGAGGATCTCGTCGCGTTCTGCCGGGGTGGTCAGCTTCAGGTTGCTGTTCAGGCACTGCTGGACCGCAGCGTCGCAGCCCACCCGGCTGAAGATGAAGACGATCGCGGGCAGCAACCCCGCACGATCGAGCTGCTCGACCATGTCGGCTCGGCTCGGCACCCAGACCCGGCGCCCGTTGCCGGACTGGCGGGACCGGCTGTCGGTCCGACCCCGGGAACCCTTGGGGGCGCGACGGTCACGCATCCGGCCGCTCGCGTAGTCGTCGCGGGCGACCCGGAGCAGCTCGGGGTTGACCTTCTCCTCGCCCGGTGCGGCGGTGCCCTCCTCGAACAGGTCGAACATCTTCCGACCGACGAGCACGTGCTGGTACAGCGGGACCGGCCGCTTCTCCTCGACGATGGTGACAGTCTCGCCGCGCACCGTGCCGAGCCACTCACCGAACTCCTCGGCGTTGCTCACCGTCGCCGAGAGCGAGGCCACCGCGACCGACTCGGGGAGGTGGATGATCACTTCCTCCCAGACCGCCCCGCGCGAGCGGTCGGCCAGGTAGTGCACCTCGTCCATCACCACGAAGCCCAGACCGGTCAGCCCGCGCGAACCGGCGTACAGCATGTTCCGGAGGACCTCGGTGGTCATCACCACGACCGGGGCGTCGCCGTTGATGCTGTTGTCGCCGGTCAGCAGCCCCACGTTCTCGGGTCCGTAGCGCTCGGCCAGGTCGTTGAACTTCTGGTTGGAGAGGGCCTTGATCGGCGTGGTGTAGAAGCACTTCCGGCCGCTGGACAGGGCCAGGTGGACGGCGAACTCCCCCACGATCGTCTTGCCGGACCCGGTCGGTGCCGCGACCAGCACGGAGTGGCCGTCCTCGAGGACACGGCAGGCGCGGAGCTGGAAGTCGTCGAGCGCGAAGGCGTAGTGCGAGGCGAACTCGGCCAGCTCGGGGTGCTTCTGGTTCCGCCGGAACCGCCCGTACTTCTCTGCCGGGCTGGACTCGTCCGCGGGGGTCGGACCGGTCATGGAACCAGGACGCGCAGTGCCTGGGGAACGACCTCGACGGTGAGCGGGAGCGCGGCGATCCGTTCGCCGTCGGCGTACGCCACGATCCCGGGCGCCGCCACGGTGATCGTGCGTCCGGAGAAGTGCCGGTACTTCGGGTGCTGGACGTGGGTGCCGTTGAAGAGCTTCGGGAAGGTTCGGATGAGCTCGAGCTTCGACATCGGCATGATCGCGACGACATCCAGGAGCCCGTCATCCATGACCGCGCCCTCGGTGATCCGCATGCCGCCGCCGAACGACGAGGTGTTGCCGACCGCGACCATCATCGCCTCGAAGCGGTGCTGCTCCCCGTCGACCTCGAGCACGTACGGGATCGGGCTGAAGGTCCGGAGCTCCGCGAGGGTGGCGAGGTTGTAACGCATCTGGCCCTTCGGCCAGGTCATCTCGTTGGCGCGTTCGTTGACGATGGCGTCGAACCCTGCAGCCAGCACGGTGACGTAGTACCGGTGGCCGATCCGGGCGAGGTCGATCGAGCGCTCCTTGGCGCCGATGATCACGTCAGCAGCCGCGGCAGGGTCCTTGCGCGGTACGCCGAGAGCGCGGGCCACGTCGTTCCCGGTCCCGGCCGGCACCAGGCCCAGACGGGTTCCCGAGCCCGCGAGCGCCTGCGCCGCCAGGTGGACCATGCCGTCGCCACCGATCACCACGAGCGTCTCGATGCCGTCCGCGACGACCCCGCGTGCCAGGTCCAGGGCCTCGTCGGCGTCGCGCCCGGTGAGTGACCGGACGTCGTACCCGGCATCAGTCAGCCGTGGGATGACGACGTCCCCGACCTGGACGCCTCTGCCCTTGCCCGAGGTCGGATTGGTCAGGACTGCGATCTCCGTGCGCACAGGTGAACCCTAGCCGTCTGCCCGTCCGCTCAGAGCGGTGATGCCGTGTCGTCGTCCCAGGCATCGGTGCCGGTCGCGGTCTGCAGCCGCCGACGGTCGACCAGACGGGCGATCAGCTCGGCCACGATGAAGAGCGGCAGCATCGTCAGCGCGAGGACCAGCATCGCGAACGGGTCGGTCGACGGGGTGGCCACCGCGGCGAAGATGAAGGTGCCCAGCACGATCCACGGGCGGTGCCGACCGAGGGTCTTGCCGCTGATCACGCCGGCCAGGTTGAGCAGCACCACGAAGAACGGGATCTCCAGCGCGATGCCGAAGACGAGCAGCATCCGGGTGGTGAAGGAGAAGAAGTCGTTGAAGTCGTTCAGGTTCTGCATGTTGTCCGGGGTGAACTGGATCAGGACCTGGATGCCCTTGGGCAGCACGTAGTAGCCCAGGGCGACCCCGGCACCGAAGAGCGGCCCGGCGATCACGACGAAAACCATCGTCCAGCGCCGTTCGCTGCGCTTCAGACCGGGAACGAGGAACGCCCAGAGCTGGTAGAGCCAGACGGGGCTGCTCGCGATCACGCCGCTCAGGGCGCAGAGCTTGAGCTGGATCATCAGCCCGCCGCCGATGCCGGAGACGAAGATCTCCGTGTTCTCCGCGTCCTCCTTGTTGAGCATCGCGACGGCATCGTTGTAGGGGCCGGTAATCAGGTTGATGAGCTGCTCGTAGAAGAAGAAGCTCACGATGGTCGCGGCGACCAGGGCGACGGTCGCCTTCAGCAACCGGGCGCGGAGCTCTCGGAAGTGATCGGCGAGTGCCATCTGGCCGTCCGGCCCGGTAGGACGTACTGGCTTGCCCCGGAACGCGCCGAGGACGCCAACGATCGCCACCGGTCAGTCGGCGGTGTTGGGACGCTCGGTGCCTTCGCGCCGTTCGATCTCGAGCTGCTCGGGCGTCTTCTTGTCGTCGTCGTCGTCCATCAAGCTCTTGGTCTCGGACTTGAAGATCCGCAGCGCGCGGCCGCTGTTGCGAGCGAGGTCCGGCAGCTTCGCAGCGCCGAACAGAAGCACGATGACCGCGAAGATGATCAGCAGCTCGGGCGTTCCCAGACCGGCGACCAAGGGGTTCATCAGGGTTCCTTTTCAACGAGTGGCGACGACGACGTCCCCATGCTACGCCGTGCCCTGTTGCAACCGGAGCGCGCCGGCGGCAAGTGTTCGCAAACGTTCATCCAGGCTCGCGGGCTCCACGATGGTCAGGCCCTGTCCGAAACGCACGCCCAGCCGCAACAGCCAGCGCTCGTCGGTGACGGCCAGGGTGACCTCCTGGCTGCCGTCCGCGGCGTTCCGGACGCTCAGGACCGGGTAGTGCTCGGAGAACCAACGCATCTCCGGGCTGAGGTGGACCCGCACGAGGAGGTCGTCGGGTCCGGCCTCGAACAGTCCCTCGCCGAGGTCCCGCGGCGTCAGGTCGGGGACCGCGCGCGCTGTGTCGAGCACCTCGACCTCGCTGATCCGGTCCACGCGGAAGAGCCGGCGGTCGTCGGCCAGGTGGCACCAGGCGTCCAGGTAGCTCTTGCCGTCGCGCTGGAGCACCGCGATGGGGTCGACCACGCGCACGGTGCTCTCGTCCCGGCTGGGTACCAGGTACCCGATCCGGGCCTGGCGGTCCTCCGCGACGGCCCGGGCCAGAGCACGCGACGTCCGCTGGAGGTCCGGACCCTGGGCGTGGAGCTGGACATCGACCAGCGGCATCGAGCCTGCCTCGGTCGCGGCCTCCAGCTTCGCGAGCGTCCGTTCCACGACCTCACGGGAGGCCTCTGCGCTCGAGTCGAGCAGGGCCCTCAGGGCGACGATCAGTGCCGAGGCCTCGTTGCTGCCGAGCCGGAGCGGCCGTGCCAGGAACTCAGCGTTGTCGATCCGGACGAGCCCGTCCGGGTCCTCCAGGAGGGACTCGACGTTGATGTCGATCAGGTCGGCCGGCCCGAAACCCGGGAGGCCGCACATGTACAGGACCCGCAGGTCGCGGAGGATCTGATCGCGGGAGACGCCGAAGTCCGCGGCGACCTCGGCGAGCGGGACCGCGCCCCGGGTCTGGAGGTACGGCGCCAAGGTGAGCAGGCGGGTCAGCTGGTCCCGGGTCGAGGCGCCGATCACGTGCGGTCCCCGACCAGGGACTGGAGGTGGCGGATGACCCGCTCGCGGAGCTCGACCGGGGCTTCGGCGACGACGTCGCCGAAGTAGGAGAGGACGTCACCGGCCATCTCGTCGTAGGAGTACATCGGCACTCTCAGGCGGTCCCACCCGGTTTCGGTGTCCGGACCGGGTACTTCGGTCTCGGTGAGGCGGGCACGACGACGGAGCAGCACGGCGCTTCCCTGGCGGGCGAGGACCGTGGCTTCCATGGTCGGCCGCGCGGGCGCGAGACGCGACGTCAGTGCCCGGATGTCAGTGCCCTCGGGCACGGTGAACTCCCCGGGTCTCCCGTCGTTCGCCACGTCGCCCTGGATCCGGCTGAGCCGGAACATCCGCGGTTCGCCGCGGTCCCGGTCCAGACCCACGACGTACCAGCGTTCCCGGGAGGTCACGACGCCCCACGGCTCGAGGTGCCGGACGGTATCGGTGTCGTCGGCCGGCCTGCGGTAGGCGAACCGGACCGGTGTCCGACTGATCGTGGCGGCCCACATCGCATCGAAGGCCGGCTCCTCGGCGCCAACCCGCGGTTGCAGCACGTCGAGGGCGTCGCGGTCGACGTCGTGCCCGGCCGCACGGAGCTTGACCAACGCGCTGGAGGTGGCGGACGCCAGCCCGGCGTGCTGCCAGACCCGGGCAGCGAGGCCGAGGACGGCCACCTCGTCCGGCTCCAGGTCGAGGTCGGGGAGCTCGAAGGCGTCCCGGGCGATCCGGTAGCCCTGCTCGTCGTCGAAGAACTTGTCGACGCTGCCGAGCTCCAACGGGATGCCGAGGTTGCGTAGCTCGGCCTTGTCCCGCTCGAACATCTTCTCGAAGGCCTCGTCCTCGGAGCCCTGGTAGCCCTCGATGACCTCGCGGATGCGTTCCTTGGTCACGTAGTTCCGGGAGACGAGCAGCATGATGACCAGGTTCATCAGCCGCTCCGACTTCGATGCTGTCACGCCGCCCCTTCTCTCAACTGACCCCCAGGATGTCGATGACCCAGGCGATGGTCGCACGAGCAGGGACGCCCGGCGACCCCGGCGCGCGGGCCTGTGCGGCCGGGGCGATGACCAGCACGCGGGTCCCCCGACGCAGGCCCACGAGGGCCTGGTCCCAGGCCGGGACCGCGCCCTCGGTGCCCACCGGCAGCAGGACCGGTTCCTTGAAGTAGGTGTCCTCGAAAAGGACGCTGCTCCCCCAGGCCTGGCCGAGCACGTCCAGACGGAGCAGGCTGTGCTGGCGTACCGGCGGCCCGGTTCCCGCGATCAGCGGTACGACGACCAGGTCGTCGGGTTCCACGGCCGCACCGAAGTCGATCCGGACCGGTTCGCCCTCGGACACGACCACGGCGGGGATCCCGTCGGGGCCGGCCGCTGCCGCCCTTTCGGCCGCCTCGAGCGTGTCGGTGGGCGCTACCGCGACCACGTCCACCACGACGACGAACTCACCGTCCACGGCTCCCGAGCACCCGGATGCCAAGAGGGCGGCGACCAGGAGCAGGCCGGCGACGCCTCCGGGCCTACATCCCCTCAATGAGGCGCTCCACGCGCTCGTCGTGGGAGCGGAACGGGTCCTTGCACAGGACCGTGCGCTGGGCCTGGTCGTTCAGCTTGAGGTGCACCCAGTCGACGGTGAAGTCCCGACGGCGTTCCTGGGCGCGCTTGATGAAGTCGCCACGCAGACGCGCGCGGGTCGTCTGCGGCGGGATCGACTTCGCGGCGAAGACATCGAGGTCGTTGGTCACCCGGGCGACGGCGCCCCGCTTCTCCAACAGGTAGTAGAGCCCGCGGTCGCGGTGGATGTCGTGGTAGGCCAGGTCCAGCTGGGCGACGCGCGGGTGGCCCAGGGAGAGGTCGTTCTGGCTGCGGTACCGGTCGATCAGCTTCCACTTGATCACCCAGTCGATCTCGCGCTCGACCAGGGAGAGGTCGCCGGACTCGACGGCCTTGAGCCCGCGCTCCCACAGGTCCAGGGACCGCTCGATGACCGGCGTGTGCAGCTCCCGGCGGTCGACGAAGTCGCGCGCCCGGGACAAGTACTCCGACTGGATCTCCAGGACGCTCGCCTCGCGACCGTTGGCCAGCAGCACCTTCTTGCGTCCGGTCATGTCGTGCGAGATCTCCCGGATCGCCCGGATCGGGTTCTCCATGGTGAGGTCGCGCATCACCACCCCCTCCTCGATCATCCGGAGGACCAGGTCGCAGCTCGCGACCTTGAGCATGGTGGTGGTCTCGCTCATGTTCGAGTCGCCGACGATGACGTGCAGGCGGCGGAAGCGCTCGGCGTCCGCGTGCGGTTCGTCGCGGGTGTTGATGATCGGGCGGGACCGGGTGGTGGCGCTGGAGACGCCCTCCCAGATGTGCTCGGCGCGCTGGCTCAGCGAGTAAGACGCCCCGCGTGGGGTCTGGATCACCTTGCCCGCTCCGACGATCACCTGACGGGTCACCAGGAACGGGATCAGCACGTCGGCGAGCTTGCTGAACTCCCCGTTGCGGCTGACCAGGTAGTTCTCGTGGCAGCCGTAGGAGTTCCCGGCCGAGTCGGTGTTGTTCTTGAACAGGGAGACGTCCCCGGCGATGCCCTCGTCGTGAAGGCGGCGCTCGGCATCGATCAGCAGACCCTCGAGGATCCGCTCCCCCGCCTTGTCGTGGGTGACCAGGTCGATGATGTCGTCGCACTCCGGGGTGGCGTACTCCGGGTGGCTGCCGACATCGAGGTAGAGCCGGGCACCGTTGCGGAGGAAGACGTTGCTGCTCCGACCCCAGCTGACGACCTTGCGGAAGAGGTAGCGGGCGACCTCGTCCGGCGAGAGGCGCCGCTGCCCCTTGAAGGTGCAGGTGACGCCGTACTCGTTCTCGATACCGAAGATTCGCCGGTCCACACCGCGAGCCTATGCCTCGGTGAGCATCCCAGAGAGCGATTCGGCATCGAGGCGACGGAACTTCCGCTGCTGGGCGCGACTGCGGTCCAGCACGGCGACCTCCAGGTCCTCGGGAGGGATCACGCGCCCCTCACCACCGGACTGGCCGAGCGCGGTGACAGCGAGCCGGATGGCGGCCACGAAATCGAGGCCGGCCGTGTAGTGCTCGGTCAGGTACGCCGCCACCGCCTCGGCATCGCCGCCCATCGCCGCGGTGTCGTGCTCGTCGGCGACCTGGCCGTCGTAGGTCAACCGGTAGATCTGGTCGTCCGCAGGCTCGTCACCCACCTCGGCGACGAAGATCTCCACCTCGTACGGCTTCTCGCCGCCCGAGGAGAAGATGGTGCCGAGGGTTTGCGCGTAGGCGTTGGCCAGCCCCCGTCCCGTGACGTCACGACGGTCGTAGGAGTACCCGCGCAGGTCGGCGAGGCGCACCCCGGCGATCCGCAGGTTCTCGAACTCGTTGTAGCGCCCGACCGCGGCGAAGGCGATCCGGTCGTAGATCTCGCTGACCTTGTGCAGCGCCTGGGACGGGTTCTCGGAGACGAAGAGGACCCCGTCGGCGTACTGGACGACAGCGACCGAGCGACCGCGCGCGATCCCCTTGCGGGCGAAGTCTGCCCGGTCCTTCATCAGCTGTTCGGGCGAGACGTAGAACGGCATACTCACGGGCGGCCTCGCTTCGCGTCGGCCACCCGCACGCATGCGGCATGGCTGTGTTCCATGGTGCCCTCGCTGCGCTCGGTCACGATGGGCGGCCTCGCTTCGCGTCGGCCGCGGGCAAGCAGGCGGCATGGCTGTGGCGAAGGGGCTCATTGCGCTCGGTCACGATCACGGTCTCCATCTCAGGTCAGGGCCGCGGCCGGGCCGTCGGGGCGCTGCATCCGGGCGGCGACGACGCGGTCCGCGATCGCGGCCACCTCGGCCTCGGGGACCCGCTGCTGGCCGGTGGCGGTGATCACGTGGACGACCGGGAAGATGCGCCGGGTCAGGTCGGGGCCACCGGTCGCGGAGTCGTCGTCGGCGGCGTCGTACAGGGCCTGGACGGCGGCCGTGACGCACTCCTCGGCGTTGAAGTCGCCCCGGTAGAGCTTCTTGAGCGAGCCACGGGCGAAGACCGACCCGGAACCGACCGAGTGGAAGGCCGTCTCCTCGTAGCGACCGCCGGTGACGTCGTAGCTGAAGATCCGGCCCTGGCCGGCGAGGTGGTCGTAACCCGCGAACAGCGGCACCACGGCGAGACCCTGCATCGCGAGCGCCAGGTTGTTCCGGATCAGGGCGGAGAGCCGGTTGGCCTTACCGTCCATGGAGAGCGTGCTGCCCTCGATCTTCTCGTAGTGCTCGAGCTCGGTCTGGAAGAGCCGGACCATCTCCACCGCGAGGCCCGCGGTGCCCGCGATGCCGACGCAGGAGAACTCGTCGGCCGGGAAGACCTTCTCGATGTCGCGCTGGGCGATCACGTGGCCCATCGTGGCGCGCCGGTCGCCGGCCATCACCACGCCGTCGGTGAAGGTGGCCGCGACGATGGTGGTTCCGTGCGGGGCAAGATCGGCGGCGTTGCCCACCAGGGCGGGGCGACCGGAGGGCAGCAGCTCCGGGGCGACCTCACCGAGGAAGTCGGCGAAGGAGGACGTGCCAGGGCTGAGGAACGCGTCGGAGAGGCGCGCGACGCCCCGTGACGTCGAGTCCGGGCTCACTGGCCGCCCTTCTGGATGAACGACTTCACGAAGTCCTCGGCGTTGACCTCGAGCACGTCGTCGATCTCGTCGAGGATGGCGTCGATGTCCTCGTCGAGCTGTTCCTTGCGCTCGGACACGCTGGCTGCAGGCGCCGTGGTCTCCTCGACGGCCTCCTCGGCCTCCGACGACTTACGCGGTTGCTTCTGTTCCTGTGCCATGCGCTTCCCCTTCCGCTCACCCACCGGCGATCCCCGCCGACGCCCTGCTCACTCCGACCCTAGCGAGTCAACGCTGAGAACAGGGCCAGAGCCGTGTCACTGCGGTCGATCAATTCCCCGACGTGCGCCTTGCTCCCCCGCCACGGGTCGATCGTGGGCACCCGCTGCAGCGAGTCGTAGTTCGGGAGGTCGAAGATCACCGAGTCCCAGGAGGCCGCCGCGATGCTGTCCGGGTACTTGTCCAGGCACCGGCCCCGGAAGTAGGCGCGGGTGTCCTCCGGCGGGTCGTGCATCGCCGCGGTGACGACGTCGTCGGTGAGCAGCCGTTCCATCCGGCCGAGCCGGACCAGCCGGTGGTACAGGCCCTTCTCGGGACGGATGTCGGAGTACTGCAGGTCGACGAGGTGCAGCTTCGCGTCGGCCCAGTCGAGGCCGTCGCGGTCGCGGTAGGACTCCAGGAGGTTGAGCTTGGCGACCCAGTCGAGCTCGGTGGCGCACTCCCGGGGATCGCGCTCGAGGCGGGTGAGCACCGACTCCCAGCGGCGCAGGACCTCGGCGGTGTCGGGGTCGACGTCGTCGCCGTACCGGTCGGCGACGTAGGCGGCCGCGAGGTGGAAGTACTCCCACTGCAGCTGGACGGCCGTCAGGGTGCGCCCGTCCGGACGCTCGAGGAGGTGCTGCAGGGTCGGGTCGTGCGAGACCGCGCGCAACGACGTGACCGAGTGGGCCACGGTGAGGTCCTCGGTGATGAACCGGCTCTCGATCATGTCGAGCACGAGTGCCGTCGTACCGACCTTGAGGTAGGTCGAGATCTCGGACAGGTTCGCGTCACCGATGATGACGTGCAAACGCCGGGACTTCTCCGGGTCGGCGTGGGGCTCGTCACGGGTGTTGATGATCGGCCGCTTCAGGGTCGTCTCCAGCCCGACCTCGACCTCGAAGAAGTCCGCCCGCTGGGAGATCTGGAAGCCGTGCTCGCGGCCGTCCTGACCGATCCCGACCCGGCCGGCGCCGCAGACGACCTGGCGCGAGACGAAGAACGGGATCAGGTGGCGGACGATCTCGGCGAACGGGGTCGACCGCTTCATCAGGTAGTTCTCGTGGGCGCCGTAGGACGCGCCCTTGTTGTCGGTGTTGTTCTTGTAGAGCACGATGTCGGGCTCGCCGACCACCGAGGCGAACCGGCAGGCGTCGAGAGCCACCTGCTCCCCGGCCTTGTCCCACTTCACGGCGTCGAGGGGGTTCGTGACCTCGGGGGTGGAGTACTCCGGGTGCGCGTGATCGACGTAGAGGCGGGCGCCGTTGGTGAGGATGACGTTGGCGAGACCCAGGTCCTCGTCGGTCAGCTGGCTCGGATCGGCGACCTCGCGGGCGAGGTCGAACCCGCGGGCGTCACGCAGAGGCGACTCCTCCTCGAAGTCCCACCGGGCACGGCGCACGTGCACCTCCGCGCTCGCGTACGCGTTGACCAGCCGGGTGCTGGCGACCATCGGGTTGGCATGCGGCTGCCCCTGGACCGAGATGCCGAACTCGGTCTCGGTTCCCATGATGCGCCGCACTGTCATGCGCCGAACCCTAGCCGTGCTGGGTCTGCCCGCACGTCACCGGGTTTCGACAGGCTCAACCGGCGTTGCTGAGGTCACAGGTACTGGCCGGTGTTCGCAACGGTGTCGATGGAGCGACCCGGCTCGGTGCCCTGCTTGCCGGTGATGAGTGTGCGGATGAAGACGATTCGCTCGCCCTTCTTGCCGGAGATCCGCGCCCAGTCGTCGGGGTTCGTCGTGTTCGGGAGGTCCTCGTTCTCCTTGAACTCGTCGACGCACGCCTGCAGCATGTGCTGGACCCGGAGGCCCTTCTGGTTGTTGTCCAGGAGATCCTTGATCGCCATCTTCTTCGCACGGTCCACGATGTTCTGGATCATCGCGCCCGAGTTGAAGTCCTTGAAGTAGAGGACCTCCTTGTCGCCGTTGGCGTAGGTCACCTCGAGGAAGCGGTTCTCCTCGGTCTCGGTGTACATCCGCTCGACGGTCGCGGTGATCATCCCCGCCACGCATCCGTTCCGGTCCCCGCCGAACTCGGCGAGGTCGTCCGCGTGCAGCGGCAGCGACGGGAGCAGGTACTTGGAGAAGATGTCGCGCGCCGACTCGGCATCCGGGCGCTCGATCTTGATCTTCACGTCCAGGCGGCCGGGCCGCAGGATCGCCGGGTCGATCATGTCCTCGCGGTTGGAGGCGCCGATGACCAGGACATTCTCGAGGAGCTCGACACCGTCGATCTCGCTGAGCAGCTGCGGCACGATGGTGTTCTCGACGTCCGAGGAGACCCCCGAGCCCCGGGTGCGGAACAGCGAGTCCATCTCGTCGAAGAACACGATGACCGGGGTGCCTTCGCTGGCCTTCTCCCGGGCACGCTGGAAGACCAGGCGGATGTGCCGCTCGGTCTCACCGACGTACTTGTTGAGCAGCTCGGGGCCCTTGATGTTCAGGAAGTAGCTCTTCGCCTCGTGGCCGGCGCCATCGACCTGGTTGCGCGCGGCGACCTTCTTGGCCAACGAGTTGGCGACCGCCTTGGCGATCAGCGTCTTGCCGCACCCCGGAGGCCCGTAGAGCAGGATTCCCTTCGGCGGCTTCAGCTGGTGCTCGGTGAACAGCTCGGGATGCAGGTACGGGAGCTCCACCGCGTCGCGGATCGCGTCGATCTGGCTGGCCAGACCGCCGATGTCGCTGTAGTCGATGTCCGGGACCTCTTCGAGGACGAGCTCCTCGACCTCGGACTTCGGGACCTTCTCGTAGACGTAGCCCGAACGGCCGTCGAGCAGCAGCGAGTCGCCGGCGCGCAGCTTCTCGCTCCGCAGCGGTTCCGCGAGACGGACGACGCGCTCCTCGTCGGCGTTCGCGATGATCAGCGCGCGCTCGCCGTCGGCGAGCAGCTCCTTGAACATCACCACCTCACCGATCTCCTCGAACTCGAGGGCCGCGACGACGTTGAGCGCTTCGTTGAGCATGACCTCCTGACCCTTGGTCAGGGTGTCCACGTCGACGGCAGGACTCACGGTCACCCGGAGCTTGCGACCACCGGTGAAGACGTCGACCGAGTCGTCGTCGTTGCGGGCCAGGAAGGTGCCGAAGCCGGTCGGGGGCTGGGCCAGCCGGTCGACCTCTTCCTTGAGCGTCAGGATCTGGTCCCGGGCCTCGCGCAAGGTGCTGGCGAGCCGCTCGTTCTGCGCGGTGACCGCGGCCAGGGAGCGCTGGGTGTCGATGAGGCGCTGGTCGAGCTGGCGGGAGCCCTCGGGCGCGTCCGCGAGGCGGCGCCGCAGGTCGCCGACCTCAGCCTCCAGGTACGAGAGCTGGCTCAACAACTGCGCGGTGTCCTGTCCTTCAGCGCCTGCGCTTGTCATCGGACCCACCCTCCTCGAGGAGCATTCGTTGATTCGACCCTACCTGCGACAACTACTCCTTGCTCAGGAGATTCGTCACGTGTTGGTCTCCCTGTAGGAGAAATGCCGGACGAATATCGCCGGCCCCTCAGGAGTCGAGCGCCGCGGCCTGCTCCTCGACGACGTCCCCGGGGCGCGGGCCGGTGTAGTCCTCGCCGTACGCGCCGGGCGCCGGACGTCGCTTCTTCCGGGGTGCCGGGTTGCCCGGGGCCATCCGGCGAGCGGTCACCAGGAAGCCAGTGTGGCCGTTCATCTTGTGGCTCGGGCGGATGGCAAGACCCTCGACGTGCCACTCCCGGACCAGGGTCTCCCAGGGCTGCGGCTCGGTGAACTCGCCGTGGGCGCGCAGCGTCTCGACGGTCTTCCCCAGCTGGGTGGTGGTGGCGACGTAGGCGACCACGACCCCGCCGGGCACCAGCACCTCGGCGACCGCGTCGACGCACTCCCACGGAGCGAGCATGTCCAGCACGATGCGGTCCACGGTGCCGGGGCCGTCGTGGTCCGGGAGGGCGGTGACGAGATCCCCGACGGTCAAGGTCCACGCCGGGTGGTCGCCGCCGAAGAACTGGGTCACGTTCTTGCGGGCGACGTCGGCGAACTCCTCCCGGCGCTCGTACGACGAGACGCGGCCGGTCGGTCCGACGGCCCGGAGCAGCGAACAGGTCAACGCTCCGGAGCCGACCCCGGCCTCGACCACCCGAGCGCCCGGGAAGATGTCCGCCATCGCGACGATCTGGGCAGCGTCCTTGGGGTAGACGACCGCCGCGCCGCGCGGCATCGAGACGACGAACTCGCTCAGCATCGGCCGGAAGACCAGGTACTCCCCACCGGAGGTCGAGGTGAGGGTGAAGCCCTCCTCCCGCCCGATCAGGTCGTCGTGCTCGATCCCGCCGCGGTTGGTGTGGAACGACTTGCCTGCCTCGAGGCAGATGTTGTGCCGGCGTCCCTTGCCGTCGACCAGACGGACCCACTCGCCGGGGCGGAGCGGTCCACGGCTCACCCCGGACCAGGCCGGATCCTCGATCGGATCAGGGGCGGTCTGGTCGTCCGGGTCGGTCATTTTCGTGCTCCTGCTTCGAAGGCGGCGTCTACGTCGGCGGTGGCGAGCAGTCCGTACAGGGACCCGTCCGGCTCGACCAGGGCGTACTCGGTGGAAGGGTTCCGGGCCATCGCCAGGATCAGCTCCTCCCCCGCGGTGTCGGCCGGCAGGACCAATCCCTCGTGCAGGGACCGGGCCACCGAGCTCACCGGGACCCAGGGGCGCCGCTCCTCCGGGACCGAGAGTAGGGCAGCCTCATTGACGACGCCGACGAGGCTCCCCTCCGTGGAGGTCACCACGATGCCCCCGGCGGAAGCCTCCTGGGCGCGTCGTACCGCTTCAGAGACAGGGAGGTCCCCCGGGACCGTGAGCGCGCGACGGGCGAGTGCCCGGGCCTTGAGCGCGGGGAGACGACGCCGGATCCGGGCGTTCATCATCGACGCCGTCGCCCCGGACCACAGGAACGCACCGATGACGAAGGCGAAGAGGTAGTCGAAGAGATCGGGCTCGACGTCGAAGAAGGCTTGCGCGAGCGCCGGCCACATCAGGGCTATGACCGCGGTGATCCGGCCGCCCCAGGCGGCCACGATGGTGCCCTGGTGCATGTTGCCGCGCGCCTGCCAGACGGCGGCGCGGAGCACCCGGCCTCCGTCGAGCGGGAGACCGGGGATCAGGTTCAGGACGCCCACCACGAGGTTGGCGCCCGCGAGCCCCTCGATGGCGAGGCGGAGCAGGCCGTCCGGGTCTAACCCCAGCAGCCCGAGAGCGGCGAGGCCGACAGCGATCGAGGTCAGCGGACCGACCACCGCGATCTTGAACTCCTGGCCAGCCGTCCTCGCCTCGCCCTCGATCTCGGTGGTGCCGCCGAGGAACTGGAGGCTGATCGAGCGGACCCGCAGACCCACCCGCTTCGCCATCACCGCGTGGGAGAGCTCGTGCAGCAGGATCGAGAGGTAGAGCAGCACCGCGAAACCGAAGCCGGCGACGTACTTGCCGGCGCCCAGGCCCGGCTGGACCTGGTCGACCCGCGGCTCGAGGATGATCGCGATGATCACCGCGACCACGACCCACGAGGCCCGGACGTAGACCGGGACCCCGACCAGGCTCCCGATCCGGACGCTGCCCGGAGGAGGCTTCACGGCAGGCGGGTCGGCGTGGCTCACGGGGAAAGACTAGGGCGTGGCCGAAGTGTCCCCGGCAGACCCTAGGGTCGGCGCATGACGGACCCGGCAGAGCAGGCACGCCAGGGCACCAAGGTCGACGGTGTCCGGGTTCTCGGCGCCCTCTCCCCCAGCCGGGCGGCAGACTTCAAGAACTGCGCCCTCCTCTACCGGTACCGGACGATCGACCGCCTTCCCGAACCTCCGTCGGCGGCAGCCGTCCGCGGCACCCTGGTGCACAAGGTGCTCGAAGACCTCTTCGACCTCCCGGCAGCCGAACGGACCCCGGAGAACGCGGACACGCTGGTGCCCGGCGCCTGGGAGGCGGTCCTCGCCGACCGTCCGGAGTCTGGCGAACTGGCCGAGACAGCCGACCCGGCGGTGTGGTTCGACTCCTGCCGGAGCGTCCTGCGTCGCTACTTCGACCTGGAGGACCCGCGTCGGCTCGAGCCGGCGGAGCGGGAGCTCTACGTCGAGACGCTGCTCGACTCGGGGCTGCTGCTGCGCGGCGTGGTAGACCGGATCGACGTCGCCGGCGACGGCGCGATCCGCGTGGTCGACTACAAGACGGGGAGATCGAGCACCGAGCAGTACGAGGCGACCGCGCTCTTCCAGATGCGTTTCTACGCCCTGGTTCTCTGGCGCACCCGTGGCGTGATCCCGGCGATCCTCCGGCTGATCTACCTCGGCAACACCGAGACGCTCAGCTACCGGCCCGACGAGCAGGACCTGCTGGCCACCGAGCGTCAATTGGAGGCGCTCTGGCGGGCCGTCGCACTGGCCCACGAGACCGGCGACTGGCTCCCCAGCAAGGGCAGGGGGTGCACCTGGTGCAGCTTCCAGGCGCACTGCCCCGAGTACGGCGGCACGGTGCTGCCGCTGCCGGATCCCGCGCTGCCGGCCGCATCGTCAGCGCAGGAGGAGCCCGCCGAGCTGGTCGGCGCGGAGCCCGGCCAGAGTGTCGACGAAGACGCGGCGCTCCCCCTCCAGGACCGGCACGTGGTTCGGCACGACCAGCACCGTGCACCCGGCAGCCTCGGCTGACTTGGCCCCGGTGTTGGAGTCCTCGATCGCCAGGCAGTCCTCGGCGCGGACCCCGAGCTCGGCCGCAGCCCGCAGGTAGGGCTCCGGATGCGGCTTGCCGACGGTGACCCGGTCCCCGGTGACGACGGTCGCGAACGTCCCGGGCGGCAACGCGTCCAGCACCGGCGCGACGAAGCGTTCGTAGGACATCGTGACCAGCCCGCACGGCGTACCGGCTGCGCCGAGCTCGGCCAGCAGCTCCACGGCGCCGGGACGCCACGGGACGTTCTCCCTGACCCGGGCGACGACGCCGTCCAGGAGCAGGTCGACGATCTCCGCGGCAGGCAGGTCGATGCCGCCGTGCTCGCGGAGGTACTCCCCCGAGACCAGCAGGTCGTTACCGACCAGGTTGAGGGCGTGCTCCATGCTCCAGGTGCCACCGTACTCGGCGACCAGGGCGAACTCGACCTCGATCCAGTACGGCTCGGTGTCGACCAGGGTGCCGTCCATGTCCCAGAGGACGGCGGCGGGCAGCACGCTCAGTCCTCGGGGTTGTAACCCAGGTTCGGCCCCAACCAGCGCTCGGCCTCCTTGAGCGTCCAGCCCTTCCGGGTCGCGTAGTCCGCCACCTGGTCCTGGGCCAGGCGTCCGACGACGAAGTACTGGGACTGGGGGTGCGAGAAGTACCAGCCGCTGACGGCCGCGCCCGGCCACATCGCCATCGACTCGGTGAGCTCGATCCCGGTGTTCGCGTTCACGTCGAGCAGCTCCCAGAGCGTCTGCTTCTCGGTGTGCTCGGGGCAGGCCGGGTAGCCAGGCGCCGGGCGGATGCCGACGTACTTCTCCCCGATCAGGGCCTCGTTGTCCAGCTCCTCGTCCGGCTGGTAGCCCCAGAACTCCTTGCGGACCCGCTCGTGCAGCCGTTCGGCGAACGCCTCGGCGAGCCGGTCGGCCAAGGACTCCAGCAGGATCGCGCTGTAGTCGTCGTGGTCCGCCTTGAACTCGACGATCTTGTCCTGGCTGCCCAGCCCGGCGGTGACCGCGAAGGCTCCGACGTAATCCTCGAGCTGGGTTGCCTTCGGCGCCACGAAGTCGCCCAGCGACCGATTGGGGATCCCGTCCCGGTGCTCCCCCTGCTGGCGCAGGTTGCGCAGGACCTGGAGCACCTCGGTGCGCTCTTCGTCGGCGTAGACCTCGATGTCGTCCCCGACAGCGCTGGCCGGGAAGAAGCCGATGACGCCGTTGGCGGTCAGCCACTTCTCCTTGATCAGCCGGTCGAGCATGTCCTGGCCGTCGTCGTAGAGCTTGCGGGCCGCGTCCCCCGAGACCGGGTTGTTCAGGATGTCGGGGAACTTGCCCTTCATCTCCCAGGCGTTGAAGAACGGCTGCCAGTCGATGTACTCGCGCAGCTCGGCGATGTCGTAGTCGCTGAAGACGGTGATCCCGCTGCGCGCCGGCACCGGCGGCTGGTAGCCCTCCCAGTCGATCGGCGTCCGGTTGGCCCGGGCCTTCTCCAGGGTCAGGGTCGGTCGCTCGCTCTTCTGCGCGTGCCGTTCACGCAGGCTCGCGTAGTCGGCCGCGGTCGCCTCCAGCAACGCGGGGCGCTGCTCGTCGGAGAGCAACGCCGCCGCCACGGGCACCGAGCGCGAGGCGTCCTTGACCCAGACCACCGGACCCGTACGCCGCGGCGAGACCTTGACGGCCGTGTGCGCCCGCGACGTCGTGGCGCCGCCGATCAGCAGCGGGATCTCCAGGCCCTGGCGCTCCATCTCGACAGCGAAGTTCACCATCTCGTCCAGCGACGGCGTGATCAGACCGGACAACCCGATGATGTCGGCGTTGACCTCCTTGGCCTTGTCCAGGATCTTCTGCGCCGGGACCATCACGCCCATGTCGATGACGGTGTAGTTGTTGCACTGCAGCACCACCCCGACGATGTTCTTGCCGATGTCGTGCACGTCGCCCTTCACGGTCGCCATCACGATGGTGCCGTTGGTGGTCTCGACGTCGCCGGGCTGCTTCTCCGCCTCGATGTACGGGAGCAGGTAGGCGACAGCCTTCTTCATGACCCGCGCTGACTTCACTACCTGGGGCAGGAACATCTTGCCCGCGCCGAACAGGTCCCCGACGACGTTCATCCCGTCCATCAGCGGACCCTCGATGACCTCGATCGGACGACCGCCGGCAGCCGCGATCTCTGCGCGCAGTTCCTCGGTGTCGGCCTCGACGTCGGCATCCATGCCCTTGACCAGGGCGTGCGTGATCCGCTCACGGACCGGCAGGCTGCGCCACTCGGCGGCGACCACGTCCGCGACCTCGCCGCTACCGCGGTGGGCCTCGGCGATCTCGAGCAGCCGCTCGGCCGCGTCCTCGCGACGGTTCAGGACGACGTCCTCGATCCGGTCGCGGAGCTCGGGGTCGATCTCGTCGTAGGGCACCAGGGCGCCGGCGTTGACGATGCCCATGTCCAGCCCCGCCTTGATCGCGTGGAACAGGAAGACCGCGTGGATCGCCTCGCGGACCGGGTTGTTGCCGCGGAAGGAGAAGGAGACGTTCGAGATGCCGCCGGAGATGTGCACGCCCGGCAGGTTCTCCTTGATCCAGGCACAGGCCTCGATGAAGTCGATCCCGTACGTCGCGTGCTCCTCGATGCCGGTGGCCAGCGCGAAGCAGTTCGGGTCGAAGATGATGTCCTCCGCCGGGAACCCGACCTCCTCGGTCAGGATCCGGTAGGCGCGGCCGCAGATCTCCTTGCGGCGCTCCAGGTTGTCGGCCTGGCCCTGCTCGTCGAACGCCATCACGACCACCGCAGCGCCGTACTTGCGGCAGAGCCGGGCCTCTCGGACGAACTTCTCCTCGCCCTCCTTCATGGAGATGGAGTTGACGATCGGCTTGCCCTGGATGTTCTTCAGACCGGCCTCGATGACCTCCCACTTCGAGGAGTCGACCATCACCGGGACCCGGCTGATGTCGGGCTCGGCGGCGACGAGCTTGGTGAACCGGTCCATCGCGGCGACGCCGTCGATCATGCCTTCGTCCATGTTGATGTCGATCACCTGCGCACCGACCTCGACCTGCTGCAGGGCGACGGTCAGGGCGGTGTCGTAGTCCTCGGCCTTGATCAGGTTACGGAACCGTGCCGATCCGGTGATGTTGGTGCGCTCGCCGATGTTGACGAAGAGCGAGTCCTCGGTGATGTTCAGCGGCTCCAGGCCGGACAGGCGGGTGGCGACCGGGAGCTCCGGCACGACCCGACCGGGCCTGCCATCGACGACCCTGGCGATCTCGGCGATGTGGGCGGGCGTCGTACCGCAGCAGCCGCCGACCAGGTTGAGCAGGCCGGCTTCGGCGAACTCGGCGAGGTAACCCGCCTGGCGCTCGGGGGACTCGTCGTACTCCCCGAACGCGTTCGGCAGGCCGGCGTTCGGGTAGGCGGAGACGAAGGTGTCGGCGATCCGCGCCATCTCGGCCAGGTACGGCCGCATCTCGGGAGCGCCGAGGGCGCAGTTGAGCCCGACCGCGATCGGCTTCGCGTGCCGGACGGCGTTCCAGAACGCCTCGGTGACCTGGCCCGACAGGGTCCGTCCCGACGCGTCGGTGATGGTCCCGGAGATCACGACCGGCCACCGGCGGCCGCGCTCCTCGAAGAGGGTCTCGACGGCGAAGATCGCCGCCTTGGCGTTGAGGGAGTCGAAGATGGTCTCGATGAAGATGATGTCCGAGCCGCCGTCGACCAGACCGTTGGCCGCCTCCAGGTACGCCGTCACCAGTTGGTCGTAGGAGACGTTGCGGGCCCCGGGGTCGTTGACGTCGGGCGAGATGGACGCGGTCCGGGTCGTGGGACCCAGGGCCCCGGCCACGTAGCGGGGCTTCTCCGGGGTGCTCAGGGCATCGCACTCCACCCGTGCCAGCGCCGCCCCGGCGTAGTTGAGCTCGTAGGCCAGCTCCTCCATTCCGTAGTCGGAGAGCGAGACCGAGTTCGCGTTGAAGGTGTTGGTCTCGATTATGTCCGCGCCGGCCTCGAGGTACTCCCGGTGGATCCCTGCGATGATCTCCGGCTGGGTCAGCGTGAGCAGGTCGTTGTTGCCCTGGACGTCGCTCGGCCAGTCGGCGAACCGCTCCCCGCGGTAGCCCGCCTCGTCCGGCCGGTCACGCTGGATCGCCGTTCCCATCGCCCCGTCGATGACCAGGATCCGCTCGGTCAGGGCGCGGGTCAACTCCTCCGTGCAGTCGGGGCGGAGGTGCGGCTCCCAGGCGTTCACGTACGTTCCTTCCGATAGCGGAAGGCGTCCTTGCTCACTGTCGAGCGTGGCGGGTCCCGAACTGGTGGGCGGGAACCCGTTGCAACGCCTCTCGACCGGAGAAGTCTACGTGCTGGCGCGCGGTTCCCGGGTGATTTCTCATCGTGGCGGCGGTACGCCCGGGCGCTTGATGCTCGTCGCTCCTCTTCTCGGCGCGCTGGTCCCGCCAGCGACGGAGCAAGCGCCTTGCGGCTCCGCGCGTACGCGTAGGCTCGGCACGTGATCGAGATCGAGGCCGTGAACCCGTTGGTCAACCCGGTGATGATCTGCGCGTTCGAGGGCTGGAACGACGCTGCCGGCGCAGCGTCCGGGGTGGTTGACCACCTGATCGAGGTCTGGGACGCCGAGCTGGTGGCCGCGATCGACCCGGAGGACTACTACGACTTCCAGGTCAACCGACCGCTCGTCGGGACCAACGACGAGGGTATGCGTCGGATCACCTGGCCGACCACGCACCTGTACGTCGCCCGGCCCCCGGGTGCCCACCGGGACGTCGTGCTGCTGCGCGGCATCGAGCCGAACATGCGGTGGCGGGCCTTCTGCGGAGAGCTCCTCGCCGCCGCGGACGGGCTCGAGGTGGCGCAGGTGGTCACCCTCGGCGCGCTGCTGGCCGAGACGCCGCACACCCGACCGATCCCGGTCACGGGCACCGCGACCGAGCTGGACCTGGACGACCGGTTGAAGCTGGAACCGTCGACGTACGAGGGACCGACCGGGATCGTCGGTGTCCTCCAGGACGCCTGCGCCCGGATGGACATCCCGGCAGTGTCGTTCTGGGCCGCGGTGCCGCACTACCTGCCCCAGCCGCCCTGCCCGAAGGGCACGTTGGCGCTGCTCACCCAGGTCGAGGACCTGCTCGAGGTCACGATCCCGCTGGGCGACCTGCCCGAGGAGAGCCGGGCCTGGGAGCGCGGGGTGGCCGAACTCGCCGAGGAGGACGAGGACGTCGCCGAGTACGTGCGCAGCCTCGAGGAGTCGAAGGACACCGCCGACCTGCCCGAAGCCAGCGGGGACGCGATCGCGCGGGAGTTCGAGCGCTACCTCAAGCGTCGCGAGAACCCGGACGACGGTCCCGTCTGAGCCTGAGGACCCTCAGAGCGCCACGCCGAGGGCGGCGTCCGCCAGCGCCCGGATGGTCTCCCCCGCGCCCGGCTCCGACGCGTCACCCAGCGACCGGTCCGCCCACTGCTGCAGCGCCCGCAGCGCTCGCGGGGCGTCGAGATCGGTGGCGAGCGCTTCCAGGACGGTGTCCACCACCGGACCCGACGCGGCACCCGCCGGAGCGGTGACGGCGTCGCGGAGCCTGCCGAGCAGCGTCACCGCGTTGGTGATGTCGCCGGCCTTCCACTCCCAGTCGGACCGGTAGTGGTGACCGAGCAGGGCCAGCCGGATCGCCATCGGGTCGACCCCTGAATCGCGCAACCGGGAGACGAGCTCCAGGTTCCCCTTGGACTTCGACATCTTCTCGCCGTCGAGGCCCACCATCCCGGCGTGCACGTAGACCCGGGCGAACCGCGCCCCCGGCTCGGCCACGTGGGCCTCCGCGGCACTCATCTCGTGGTGCGGGAAGACGAGGTCGCTGCCGCCGCCCTGGACCTCGAACTCGCTGCCGAGGTGCTCCCGCGCGATCGCCGAGCACTCGATGTGCCAGCCGGGACGCCCACGACCGAGCGGGGAGTCCCAGGCCGGGTCGTCCGGGCGTTCGGCCTGCCAGAGCAGGCAGTCCAGCGGGTCGCGCTTGCCGGGCCGCGTCGGGTCGCCGCCGCGTTCGGGGAAGACCCGCAGCATCTCCTCGGTGTCCCACCCGGAGACGGCACCGAAGGTCGGGTCGTCGTGGACCGAGAAGTACAGGTCGGCCGCTCGGTCAGCCACCGGTGCCGGGACTTCGTAGACGCTGCCCCGTCCCCGGAGCTCCTGGATCATCGCGACCACCAGGGGAATGGACTCGACGGCGCCGACGTAGAGATCCGGCGGAAGCACCCGGAGCGCTTCCATATCGTTGCGGAACAGCTCGGTCTCGCGCTCGGCCAGCCCGGCCCAGTCCTCGCCGGTGGCTCGGGCCCGCTCGATCAGCGGATCGTCGACGTCGGTGACGTTCTGCACGTAGCGGACCGCGTGACCCGCACTGCGCCAGGCCCGATTCAACAGGTCGAAGGCGACGTAGGTCGCGGCGTGGCCCAGGTGGGTGGCGTCGTACGGCGTGATCCCGCAGACGTAGAGACGTGCGGTTCCGGACGGCGGCGTGACGTCGACCAGTCCGCCACCGGCCGAGTCGTGGACCCGGACCCGGGGGCCGCCCGCACGGAGACCGGGGACGACGGGAGCTGACCAGGCACGCATGGAGCGAACAGTAACGAAGTGGTTCAGAACGCCGGCCACGGGAGCGACGGCCACCCGGGTCCGGGATCCGGGAAGGCGCCCGCACGCAGCAGTCGCGCGATCCGCCGGCGCGTGATCGCGACCTCGTCGCGGGTGATCAGGCGGTCGAGCTCGACGAGCGGGCCGTCCTCGAACGCCGCTTCCAGACGTTCGAGGTCAGCGCGCTCGTCGCTGGTCAGGGGCCGCCCGGCCCAGCCCCAGAGCACCGTCCTGAGCTTGTCGTCGACGTGGAAGCAGACGCCGTGGTCGACGCCGTACCGGTGCCCGTCTGCCATCGCCAGCACGTGTCCGCCCTTGCGGTCGGTGTTGTTGGCGACCAGGTCGAACAAGGCCATCCGGCGGAGTTCCGCGGAGTCCTCGTGGACCAGCATCACCGGGCGGTCCCGGTTGTCGGTCGCATCGACCACGTGCAGCATGCCCGGGGGCAGGGCGCCCTGCTCGACGATGTCGACGGGGCTCTGCCCGGCATCGGGCTCGCACCAGAGCTGCACCATCCCGGGCCCGGACGGGCCCTCCCGCAGCAACGTCGGCGGTACGACGGACCAGCCCAGCGCCTCGGAGACCAGGAAGGCGGCGTACTCGCGGGCAGCAAGGGTGCCCTCCTGGAAGTCCCAGAGCGGTCGTTCACCGGCAACGGGCTTGTAGACGGCCCGAGGGGCGTCCTCCTCGACCCCGAGCCGGCAGAGGTAGGTGTGGTTGGAGGCGGGCATGATCCGGCCGAGCACGGTGAGCTCGCCGGTAGCGAGGAGCTCGGCGGTCGGGAGCTGGTCGGCTCCGCTCTCCGGGGTCACCGGTCAGCCCCGGGTACGCCGGAAACCGTTGGCGCGCGGGCAGAGGTGGCCGGCGGGATCCACCGGACCGGCGCAGAACTGGCAGGAGGGCCGACCTGCGACGACGACCGAGGCCGCCCTGGTCGCGAAGACCCGGGCCTGAGCCGGGGTCAGCCGGACGACGAAGAGCTCCTCCGGCTCCGGCTCTTCGATGGAGAGGTCGACCAGGTCGTCCTCGTCCGCCTCGATCGGGACGGCGACCTCGACGACCTCGACGACCGGGAAAACCTCGATCACCACGCGTTCGTCCTCGCCGTCCCAGGAGAGGGTGATCGTGCCGGCGCGGAACTCCTCGACGATCGGCTGGTCCAGCGCTGCGGTGTCGATCTGCTCCACCGGCGTCACCGCCGGGATCAGCGTGGCGACTCCGCCGGCGCCCATCAACTCGTCGAGCAGCTCGTCGACCCGCTCCCCCAGGATCTGGACCTGCTGCTTCTCCAGCGCGACGCTGGTGACCCGGGTGCCCGACCGCGCCTGGAGGAAGAAGGCACGCTGACCTGGTTCGCCCACGGTGCCGGCGATGAAGCGCTCGGGCGGGTCGAAGCGGTGGACGAGGGGCGCCATGTCTCCGAGCCTACGGTGTGGCCGGAACCGGTCCGGAGCCCCCACCGAGCTTCTCCTCCGGCTTCTCCGCGGCACTGGCCAGGTGCGCCAATGAACCCGCGGTCGTGTTCATCGCGAGGACGTACGAACGTCGCGGGGTGTACCGGATCACCGACAGGCTCGCCGGGTCGACAACGATGCGTTGAAAGGCATCCAGGTGCATGCCGAGGGCGTCCGCGAGGACGGCTTTGATGATGTCTCCGTGTCCCACGGCGAGCCAGACGGCGTTGTCGCCGTGCTCTGCCGAGACCCCCAGGTCGCACCCACGGACGGCGGCGACGGCGCGCGCCGACATCTCCGCCATCGACTCACCGCCCGGGAAGCGGACGCCGGCCGGATGGGCTTGGACCACCTTCCAGAGGTCCTCCTTGACCAGGACCTTCATGGCCTTGCCGGACCAGTCGCCGTAGTCGCACTCGTTGAGCCCGCGCTCGACCCGCGCTTTCACCCCGGTGCCTCGCAGCAGCAGCGTCGAGGTCTGCCGGCACCGCTCCAGCGGACTGGTGAAGGCGGCCGCGATGGTCAGCCCCTCCAGCCGGGCAGCCGCGGAGGTCGCCTGCTGGGTGCCGAGGTCGTCCAGGTCGATGCCCGGCGTACGCCCGGCCAGGATGCCGGTCGCGTTCGCTGAGGTTCGGCCGTGCCGGGCCAGGATCACGGTTGCCACGTGTGGAGACTACCGAGGGCGAGCCTGCGCCCGCGCGGGCACCCGCCAACCTAATCTGAGGGCGTGATCGTCGACAACGCGCTCTACCGCCAAGGCGTCCGGGTCGACTGCGGTACGGCGGCCGCAGACCTGGAAGGTGTCCGCTCCCGGGCCACCGACCCCGGCGACTTCGTCTGGGTCGGCCTGCACGAGCCGACCGAGGAGGAGCTCGCGGCGGTCGCCGTCCTCTACGACCTCCACGAGCTCGCCGTCGAGGACGCATTGATGGCCCACCAGCGCCCGAAGCTCGAGCGGTACGACGACTCGCTGTTCCTCAGCCTGAAGACGCTCTGGTACGTCGACGAGGACGACGCCGTGGAGACGGGCGAGATCAACATGTTCATCGGCGAGAACTTCGTGGTCACCGTGCGCCACGGTGCCGGCGGCGGTCTCCACGATGCCCGCGTTGCGCTGGAGGGGATGCAGGCGGTGCTCGCGCACGGCCCGTCCGCCGTCGTCTACGCCGTGTGCGACCAGGTGGTCGACGCCTACCAGGAGGTCGCCACCTCGCTGGTCATCGACGTCGACGAGGTCGAGGCCTCGGTCTTCGCCGCGCAGCGCACGAACGACTCCGCCCGGATCTACGTGCTCAAGCGCGAGCTCGCCGAGATGCGGCGGGCGGTGCTCCCGCTCCGGGACCCGGTGAACCGGTTCTCGACCGGCGCCGTGCGCGGGATCGACGCCGAGGCCGCACCGTACTTCCGTGACGTCGCGGACCACCTGACTCGGGTCGCGGAGACCATGGAGAGCCTCGAGACGCTGCTGAGCGCCGCGTTCGAGGCGCACCTGGCGCAGATCAGCATCCAGCAGAACGACGACATGCGCACGATCTCGGCGGTCGTCGGGATGATTGCGGCGCCGACCCTGGTCGCCGGCGTCTACGGGATGAACTTCACGCACATGCCCGAGCTCAGCTGGGTGCTGGGCTACCCGCTCTCGCTGCTGCTGATGGCGCTCAGCTCGTGGGCGGTCTGGATCCTCGCGCGGCGTTCTGGCTGGCTCTGAGGCTCAGGCCGTCATGACGCCGGTGGCGACCAGGACCAGGACGCCCGCTCCCAGCAGGACCCGGTAGATCACGAACGGCAGGTAGGACTTGGTCGACACGTACCGCAGCAACCAGGCGATCGAGGCGTAGCCGACGACGAAGGCGACCACCGTCGCGGTGATCGTCGGGCCCCAGCCGTAGCTGTTCGCCCCGTTCGGGATCTCCTTGAGCTCGAAGAGCCCGGCGCCCACCACGGCCGGGATCGCGAGCAGGAACGCGAAGCGGGTCGCGGCCTCGCGCTCGAATCCCAGGAACCGACCCATCGAGATGGTCGCGCCGGACCGGGAGACCCCGGGGATCAGTGCCAGCGCCTGCGCGCCGCCCATCAGGACCGCGTCGCGGAGCCCGAGCGAGCCCAGGGCCCGGTTGTCGCGGCTGATCCGGTCGGCGACACCCAGCACGACACCCAGGACGATCAACGTCGTGCCGATCACCCAGAGGTTGCGGAAGTCGTTCTCGATGACGTCCTTGAGCAGGATCCCGAGGAAGACGATCGGCATCGAGCCGATGATCACGTACCAGCCCATCCTGGCGTCGATGTGCCCTCGGTACTCCGGTCGGAACAGCGAGCGCACCCACATGCTGGCGATGCGCCAGATGTCGTGGCGGAAGTAGATGAGCACGGCCAGCTCGGTGCCGATCTGGATCACCGCGGTGAAGGCAGCGCCCGGATCGTCCCACCCGAAGAGCTCCGGGAAGATCCGCAGGTGCGCGCTGCTGGAAATCGGCAGGAACTCCGTCAGGCCCTGCAAGGTGCCGAGGAACACGGCCTTGAGGAAGTCGATCACGAGCGGAAGCCTACGGGCTCGCTCCGGTGAGTCGCTCCGTCGGCTCGTGGTCCTGCTCGATAGCCTCCTCCCATGCAGCAGCGGCAGCTCGGTAGCACCGGTCTGAAGGTCTCGCGCCTGGGGCTCGGCACGATGACCTGGGGCCGCGACACCGACGAGCACGAGGCCCGCGACCAACTGGTCTCCTTCGTCGAGGCCGGCGGCACGTTGCTCGACACCGCTGCCGGCTACGCGAACGGTGACTCCGAGCGGGTGATCGGCTCGCTGCTCGGTGACGTGGTCCCTCGCGAGGAGATCGTGCTGGCAACGAAAGCCGGGATCGCCCATCGCCGCGGCGAGCGTCAGACCAACGTCTCGCGGGGCTTCCTGCTCGACAACCTCGACGACTCGCTCCGACGTCTCGGCGTCGACCACGTCGACCTGTGGCAGGTGCACACCTGGGCCGACGGAGCCCCTCTCGAAGAGACACTCTCCGCCCTGGATCACGCCGTCTCCAGCGGCCGGACCCGGTACGTCGGCGTCTCCAACTACACCGGCTGGCAGTCGGCCCAGGCGGCGACGTGGCAGCAGGCCGTCCCCGGACGCGCCGTCCTCGCCTCGAACCAGGTCGAGTACTCGCTGCTCAGCCGCGGCGTCGAGGCCGAGGTCGTACCGGCTGCGCAGGCCCTCGGTCTCGGCATCCTGCCGTGGTCGCCGCTCGGTCGCGGCGTCCTGACCGGCAAGTACCGCACCGGGACGCCAGCAGACTCGCGCGCAGCCTCGCCGCACTTCGCCTCGTTCGTAGGCAAACACCTCGACGACCGTTCCCAGCGCGTGGTCGAGGCAGTTGCCCGCGCCGGCGAAGGGCTGGGCTGGACCCCGCTGGAGGTCGCCCTCGCCTGGGTCCGGGACCGACCGGGAGTCACTGCGCCGATCGTCGGTGCGCGGACCGCGGAGCAGCTCAAGGCCTCGCTCTTGGTCGAGGAGTGCGAGCTCCCCACTGAGATCGTCGCCGCCCTCGACGACGTCTCCACCCTCGAACCGGCGGACGAGCGGTGAGCTCGGCCAAGCAGCGCGCGCGTCGCGCGTTGCGCCCCGGGGTGGAGTACGAGTACGACCAGATGCTGCTCTCCCGGGAGTTCTCCCGGAACGTGGTCACCCGGATGCTCGCCCACCTCGCCGAGTCCGACGGCTGGGAGCTCGACCGCGTCCGGATCACCGCGGACGGGACCCGACGGGTGGTGCTGCGCCGGAAGATCATCCGGCAGCAGCCGATGTGGTTCGCCTGGAGTTAGGCGTTCGCCCGCCCCCCCACCCCCCGGCGCTAGAGCCTGCCGAGGAAGTCGTCGAAGACGCGCGCGCCGAACTCCAGCGACTCCACCGGGACCCGTTCGTCGACGCCGTGGAAGAGCGCGGTGAAGTCCAGGTCCTCGGGCAGTCGCAACGGGGTGAACCCGAAGCAGGTCATCCCGAGGTCGGCCCAGTACTTCGCGTCGGTGCCGCCGCTCATCAGGTACGGCGCGACGATGGCGTCCGGGTCCTCGGCCAGCAGCGACGCCGTCATCGCGGCGGCGACCGGGCCGTCGTACGGGTTTTCCAGGGCGCCCATGTGCACGTCCCGCGTGATCTCGATGTCCGGGCCGGCGAGGGCGGTGAGGGTGTCCCAAAACTCGTCCTCGTAGCCGGGCAGGAACCGACCGTCGACCCGCGCCGTCGCCTCGCCGGGGACGACGTTGACCTTGTACCCGGCTGCGAGCATCGTCGGGTTCGCGGTGTTCCGGATGACGGCCCCGAGCATCCGGGCGGCCGACCCGAACTCCTCGACCAGGCTCTCCGCGTTCTGGGGAGTGGCCTCGGTCCCGGCAAGGTCGGCCACCGCAGCGAGCAGGACCTCCATCGTGGGGGTGAGACGGACGGGCCAGGTGTGCTGGCCGATCCGCGCGACAGCGGTGGCGAGCCGGGTGACGGCGTTGTCGGCGTGCACCATCGACCCGTGCCCGGCGTTCCCGCGGGCGGTCAGTCGGAGCCAGGCCATCCCCTTCTCCGCGGCCTCGATCAGGTAGACCCGTCGTCCGCGGACGGTGGTGCTGAAGCCACCGACCTCACCGATCGCGACGGTGCAGTCCTCGATCAGGTCCCGGTGCTCCCGGGTCAGGTAGCCCGCGCCCTGGGCGCCGCCTGCCTCCTCGTCCGCGGTGAAGCAGAGCACCAAAGGACGGGTCGGGACGACACCGGCGCGAGCCCGGGCACGCACGCTGGAGAGCAGCATGGCGTCGAAGTCCTTCATGTCCACGGCGCCCCGACCCCAGACGCAGGGTCCGTCGACGCCGTCGTGGACCTCGCCGGCGAACGGGGGCACGGACCAGTCGGCGGCGGCAGCCGGGACGACGTCGAGGTGGCCGTGCAGCAGGACCGGTTCGCCGACGTCGCCGCCCAAGCGCCCGATCACGGAGGTCCGGCCCGGAGCGGACTCGACGACCTCGACGGCGATGCCGACCTCGTCCAGGAGCGCGGCGACGTGCTCGGCAGCCTTGCGCTCCCCCGGTCCGGATCCGTCCCCGTAGTTGGAGGTGTCGATCGCGATCAGGTCGCTGCAGATGTCGACCACCTCGGCGGCGGGGTCGTAGCCGGGAGTCTCTGCGGGCATGGGCCCAGTCTGCCCCACCCTCGTCGAGGACAAGCAGATCAGCTCATGCCCGAGACCTCGGTCGTTGGTGACCGCCACGTTCGGCGAGTAGTCAGTCGAACGTTGGGCCGGCCAGCTCGGGCTGTCCTGCGTTGACCACCAGCACGAACCGGTGCCGGAGCGGCCGGCCGAGGGGCGGGGCGTACCACCGGGCGGCGTAGGTGTGCCGTCCCCGGGCGGCGCCGAGGTAGGTGACGCCGAGCCGCCAGCCTTGGTCGTCGACCGGGCGGCCGTCGTACGCCGCAGGCGACCAGCCCGCCTCCGACTCGACCTCCACCCGGACCATCGGGTCGTGCCAGGACAGGTCGCCGGGCGCGACGTCGGTCCAGGTCTGCTCCCAGTACGGGTCCTCGCTCGGGGTCGCCTCGACGAACCGAACCTGCTGTGCCTCCCGCGCGGCGGCGATGCCGGTGGGCCGAGGCAGGTACCGGTGCAGCCCGAAGTCGAAGGAGCGTGCGAGCGGAACCGGCGCCGCCCCGGCAGCAAGGTCCTCAGCCACGCGCCGTGCCGCTCCGGCCACCCAGGCCTGCTGCTGCGGCCCGAAGAGCGTCGACGCGCCCTCGTAGTACTGGGCCGAGTACTCCTCCGGCGTCGTCAGGTAGTCGCAGTGATCGTCGACCAGGGACGAGACGAACGCGTGCTCGACCGGGAGAGCGGAGGCGACCACCGCAGCCCCGATCCGACGGCCCGCCTCGACGGTCGTCTCGAAGGGCAGCCCCACCACGGCGCGGTCCCCGATCAGGAGCAGGTGGACCGGAAGGACCCGCGGGAACTCCGCGGGACGGCCGACGAGGACCGGATGCAACAGCTCGGTGCCGGCGATCCGCTTCTCGCCGTGCGGCCCCTTCGGCCGCCGCCTGCCGAAGCCGGCCTTGAACGGGGGCACCAGGTGCAGGACCGGGGTGGTGTTCTCGGCTGCTCCGGCGGTCTTGGCCCAGCCGATCCGCGGCGAAGCCAGCCTGATCCCGTCGACCACGGGGTCGGTGTCGAGGTCGATCTGGTCGAGGCGAGCGCCCACGGCGAAACCGGTGTTCAGCTCGACGGCCAGCTGCGCGTGCAGCGCAGCGGCAGCGGTACCGATTCCGCGCCCCACCCGCTCCGCCTCCGGGAAGACCAGCATCCCGGGCCGGACCGCAGGGGTCATGTCTCCGTGGGAGGCGACGACGGCCCCGCTGACTGGACGTCTCCCTGTCGCCGCGGCGACCCGGTCCGCCAGCTCGCCGTTGACGTAGGCCCAGACATCGGCGTTGTACGACGGATCGTGGTGACTGATCCCGGTTCCGTGGATCGAGAACCAGCTGAACGAGGCCAACGGCCCGCCGGTGTCGTCGACCCGCAGCAGGTGCAGCCGCGGGTCGACGGCGGCGTACTTGCGGTGGTCCTCGATGCGCCGGTCAGCCGCCTCGGGGTTGCGGACGAACGCCCCCAGGGACCGGTTGCGGGTCAGCCCGTACACCTCGGTGCACCCGATCGCCGCCGTGGCCGGGCGCCGGGTGGTCACGGCTTCGCGGACCGCGGCGGAGATCCGGTCGACCAGGAAGGCGGCGTACTCCGGGTCGAAGCCCGGTCGGTTCGAGGCCCAGTCGTTGTAGAAGGCGCTGCCGCTGTACTGGCCGGGACCGGCGTGGGTGTGCGTCGCGGCGAGGAAGATCCCCGACAACGGGACGTCGGTGTCCGCGATGGCAGCCGCGACCGCCTGCTGGAGCAATGCCGAGCCGGCGAGGAGGTCGAGCGCGACCAGCGCGACCGAGCTGGTGCCCTGGCGCAGATGGACGACCCGGACCTTGAGCCGCGTCCGGAACCCCGTCCCGTCCTGCGCGTTCTTGGAGTGTCCCGCCTTGGGCATCCCGGGAGGCGGGGTGATGTCGACCTCGGCGGCACCGGCGAGCAGGCCCTCGACGTACGCCGGCTCCTGCTCCGGGACCGCCGGGTAGTCGATCCGGAACCGTGAGCCGGTCATCGACGCACGCGCCCAGATCTCGGACGACGGTGGACCCTCCATGCCGCGAGACTAGTGCTCGCGGCCGCGACCCCGATTCGGAACCCGGGCACTTGCTTTGCTAGTGTTGCGCCCGCTCGTCCGAGTGGCGGAATGGCAGACGCGCTAGCTTGAGGTGCTAGTGTCCTTTAACGGACGTGGGGGTTCAAGTCCCCCCTCGGACACCACGAGTTCTTCGAAAAACCCCAGGTCAACGCCCTGGGGTTCTTTCGTTTCCGAACCCACGACCACCACCGACCTGACGAGGCCCGATGCCCAGGAGCAAGCCCACCCCCGCGGACGCGAAGCGCCGTGCCCGGATCGGCCGGCAGGTCAGCGACATCGTCAACGAGGTCGTGCTCAGCACCGCGGACGAGGACGTCGAGATCGCGATCGACAAGCTCCACGCCCGGCTGCAGCGGGTCGGCGGCGTGGACCTCGACCGTTTCTGGGCGAAACGGGCCGTCGAGACGATGCGGCGCGGCGACGTCTTCAAGGTGATCCTCCCGGGCTGAGGCTCTACTCCCCCGTCGACCAGCGCACCGGCGTCAGCGGATCCGGGTGGTAGGAGCAGTAGGTCCCGGTCTTCAGCGCCCGGTCCAGGTGGCCCGCGATCACCGGGTTCGCCTCCTCGAGCCGCTGCAGCGCGTAGCGCAGCGAACGGGCCACACTCGTCCGTGCGCGCTCCGCCGTGCTGCCCGTCGTACGGGCCCGGCCCGCGAGGCCGAGCGCACTGCTGAGCGCTGCGACGAGGTAGTCGCGATCGTGCTCGGCGAGCTCCTGCCGACCGAGGTCGTTGTTGGCCCTGGCCTCCTCGATGTCTGCCTCCACGTCGGCGAGCTGGCGACGGTACGCATCGCGGGCCTCGTCGTCGAGGACCGGGATGCCCGCCTGGGGCGGGACTTCGCGTCGTTCCTCGGCGTCCCCCTGGTCCAGCGAGACCAGATCGAGCACGTGGAACTCACGGCCCGGGTCCGCGAGCAGGCGTTCGAGGTACCGGAATCCTTTGAGATCGGGGACGGCGATTTCGGAGCTGCCGTACCGGATGCAACGGAGCCCGTTGCGCAGGACGAACGAGCCGTCGACGCCGGGGGCGGAAGCTGCGGCGTTCGCCGGCTCGTCCCGATGCAGCAGGGCGGTGATCTCTTCCACCCGGCCCTGCGCACCGAACCCCGCGAAGACCTGCCGCGCCGTGGCCCACTCCGCACGCGCCAGTGCCTCGGCGCCGGCCGCCGTGTGCACCTGCGCGAGCACGGTCCGCGCCGCGGCCGAGTCGTACGGAGCTTCGACGTCGGCCCAGAGCGCCAGGGCCTCCTGGGCCAGCGTCCGTGCGGAGTCGAGGTCACCGGCGATGAGGTCGGCGCGGGCCCGGGTGATGGTGGCCATTGCCCGGAGGGACTGGCTGGGGAACCGGGTCGCGATACCGGTAAGACGGTCCGCAGCGGAACGAGCCGCCTCAGTGTCCGCGCCGGCCAGCGCGATCTCGCCCTGGGCGTAGAGCAAGGGTGCCAGCCGGAGATCGCCGAACGGCGGTCGTTCCTTCCACGGGATCTCCAGCGGGTGCGCGATCGCCTCGGCGATCATCGCGGCGGCCGTTCCCGTCCGGCCCCGGGCCAGGTGGGTCAGCGCCAGACCCGGCTGCGGGCACCAGGCGTGCGCGGTGGCTTCCTCGAACGACGCCTCGGCACCAGCCAGGTCGCCGCGCCGCAGCCGGATCGTTCCGAGCTCGACCAAGGGCCATCCGTACTCGCGGCGCATCCAGGGCCGCAGGTCGGCACAGGCACCGAGTGCCTCGGTCTCTGCCGCATCCGCGGGACCGGAGATGCGGAGGAGCTCGGCACGGTGCACGCGGCAGCGACCGTGCAGACCACCGAAACCGGACCGGTGCCGCCAGGCCTCCATCACGTCGGTCCACTCCTGGGCGAGATCGTGCATGGCGAGTCCCTGGGCCGCGCAGACGACCTCGCAGAGCATCATCCCGGTGACCAGGTCGTTCGCGTCGCCCGCCATCAGCCGGGCTCCGACCTCGTCGAGCTGGGCCAGGCCTCCGTCGAGGTCGCCACCGAGGAGAGCCAGGCGCGCAGCGCAGGTCTGGCCGATCACCGCTGCGTCCGGTTGGTTGTGGCGCTCCCCCAGCACGACTGCCTGGGTCGACCAGTACGCAGCCTCTTCGACATCGCCGGAGAAGAGCCGTTCGTAGCCGCGCACCGCGGCGAGCATGGCGTGCAGCGGAGTCTCGCCCAGCGGCTCCAGCAGCCGTTCCGCACGGCGCAACCAACCCCGGACGGGCGCCATGAGTCCGGTGTCGATGAGCAGGTGGGTGGCCACCATGGCCGCTGCCTGCGCTGCTCCCGGGACGTCGCCGCTGCCCAGGCGCAGCGTGTGGAGCTGCTCCCAGCTCGCGATCGCGCCCTCGAGGTCCCCGGCCGCGTAGGCGGTCTGGGCGCGCTCCTCCAGGCCGACCGGGAGGGGCGGGGTGGCTACCACTGTCGCATTGTGACACGCGTTGTCACGCCTCAGCAGATGACAGCACCTCCCGCGCAGCACCCTCTGGAAGGAACCTCCATGCACCTGCCCAAGAACGACATCCCCGTCCGTCTGGACGTCCCGGGCGCCACCGCCCGCCAGCTCCCGGGATTCGGTGAGCCCGAGGGCACCTTCGGGGTCGAGTACTTCTCGCTGGCGACCGGCACCGACCTGGCGCCGCTGCTCGCAGGCCTGAAGGACGACGCGTGCCATTCCGAGCACTGGGGCTACCTGATCAGCGGTCGGGTGCTGGTCACCTACGTCGACGACAGCACCGAGCGGGTGACCGGTGGCGAGGTCTTCTACTGGCCGGCCGGACACACCGTCCTGGTGGAGAACGACGCCGAGCTGATCATGTTCAGCCCGCAGGCGGAGCACGGCGAGGTGATGGACCACATCAGTCACAAGATCGCGGCGATGGCCTGAGCACGCGTGGTGCCCGCGATCAGACGATCAGAGCCTCGACCGCGGCCACCACGCGTGCGTCCTCGGGCTCGACCTGGGGGCTGAAGCGGGCCACGACCGTGCCGTCGGCGCTGATCACGAACTTCTCGAAGTTCCAGGTGACGTCGCCGGCGGCGCCGGTCTCGTTCGCCACGGTGACCATCTCCCGGTAGATCGGGTGCCGGTCCTCCCCGTTGACCTCGATCTTCTCGGTCAGCGGGAAGGTGACGCCGTACGTCGCCGAGCAGAACTCGGCGATCTCCTCACCGGAGCCCGGTTCCTGGCCGAAGAACTGGTTGCACGGGAACCCGATGACGGTGAACCCGCGGGCGGCGTACGTCTCCTGCAGCCGCTCGAGGCCGCCGTACTGGGGGGTGAGCCCGCACTTGCTGGCCACGTTCACCAGCAGTGCGGGCTTCCCGCCGGTCAGTTCCGCGAGGGTGGTGGGCGTTCCGTCGAGGCGGGCGATCGGGACAGCGAGGATGCTCATGGTGCAAAGTCTAGGAACCGCGTCACCTGGTCCTCGCGCCTCCCCCGGCGGGGCCCGACCGGCACCTCGCACGATGTCCAGCGCCGGTGTGCGCCGCTAGGTTGAGCGGGTCAGCTACCGCACCAGCCCCCGGAGGCAGCATGTCGCGCCTGAAGAACAAAGTCGTCCTGATCACCGGAGGTGCCCGCGGCATCGGGGCGGCCACCGCCCGCAGCATTGCGGCCCAGGGCGGGAAGTTGATCCTGACCGACGTCGATCAGCCGCCCCTGGACGAGCTGGCCGCTGAGCTCGGGCCGGACACGGTGCTGGCGGTCGTCGCCGACGTGACCGACCTGCCGTCGATGGAGGCCGCCGTCGCCGCCGGGATCGAGAAGTTCGGCGGGATCGACGTGGTCGTCGCGAACGCCGGCATCGCCAGCTACGGATCGGTCCTGGGAGTCGACCCGGCCACATTTCGGCGGGTCCTGGACATCAACGTCCTCGGTGTCTTCCACACCGTCCGCGCCGCCCTCCCGGCGTTGTTCGAGCGGAAGGGCTACGTCCTGGTGGTCTCCTCGCTCGCCGCGTTCGCACCCGCGCCCGGACTGGCGGCGTACAACGCGAGCAAGGCCGGCGTCGAGCACTTCGCCAACGCCCTGCGCCTGGAGGTGGCCCACCGCGGGGTCGCCGTCGGCGTCGCGCACATGTCGTGGATCGACACCCCGCTCGTCCAGGACGCGCGCAAGGACCTGAAGGCGTTCGACGAGATGATCAGCAAGCTCCCGCCGCCACTGAACCAGACCACGACCGTCGACGCGTGCGTGGACGCCTTCGTCAAGGGCGTCGTGAAGCGGAAGCGACGGGTCTACGTCCCGGGCTGGGTCGGACTCATCCGGGCCCGCCGCAACCTGGTGAGCTCCGCCCTGGGTGACCGGAGCACCCTGAGGGAGGTGCCGCGACTCCTGCCGATGATGGACGAGGAGGTCCGGCAGCTCGGCCGGTCGACGAGCGCCCGGAACACCTAGCGGTTCTGGGACGGCGCCAACGACCTGATCGGCCGACCGGAGAGGTCAGGTGGCCATGAACAGGATGGCCTCGCGGTCGTACTCGCGACCTTCGTGCTCGGCCTTCAGGTGCGCCTGGACGTTCTCGACGAGCTCGTCCTCGGTCGAACCGGTGATGTACTCACCGCAGGGGCAGTTGAGTCGGGTCTTCATGAGACCGAGCCTAGCCGTTCGAGCAGCCACGCGCCCAGCACCTTCCCACTCGCGTCGACCAGCGTCGGCCAATCGAACGCAGCCGCGTCGGCGTTGTCGGAGACGTGCTTGACCACCTCCAGATCGACCCCGAGCCTGCGACAGGCGAGTGCCACGCCGTAGGCCTCCATGTCGACGAGCTCCGCCCGCGCGGCCAGCGCGGCCCGGACCAGAGGATCGGTGACGAAGACGTCGCCGGAGGCCAGCACGGTGCCGTCCCCGGTGGTCAGCTCGATCCGTTCCTCCGGTTCGTGGCCCAGGGCGCGGATCGCGTCCGCACTCAGGTCGTGGTTGAGCACGACGCTCGGCCGGAAGAGCCCGACGTACTCGTCGCGCAGCGCGCCGGCGGTGCCGAGGTTCACCACGGTCAGGCCGGTGGTGTCGCCGTAGGCCAGCAGCGCTCGGGTCGTCTCGATCGCGGCGGGGGTCTTGCCCATTCCCGTGATCACCAGCGGGACGCCTTCCGGCACGTACGCCGCTTCCGCGCGGGTGGCGGCGACGACCAGGACGTTGTCGCCCACGAGGACCCTCACCAACCGCCGGGGAGCGGTCGACCCTCGGCGTACCCGGCCGCCGACTGCACGCCGATCACCGCACGGCCGGAGAACTCAGCCAGGTCGTGGGCCCCGGCATAGGTGGCCGCCGACCGGACCCCCGAGCAGATCTCGTCGATCAGGTCCTCGACCCCGGGACGGGCCGGGTCCAGGAACATCCGCGAGGACGAGATCCCCTCCTCGTAGAGCCCCTTCCGGGCACGCTCGAAGGCGTCGTCGCTGGTCGTCCGGTTCGCGACCGCGCGCGCCGAGGCCATGCCGAAGCTCTCCTTGTAGGCACGGCCGTCGGCGCTGCGTTGCAGGTCCCCCGGTGACTCGTAAGTGCCGGCGAACCAGGACCCGATCATCACCTGGGACGCACCCGCGGCCAGGGCGAGCGCGACGTCGCGCGGGTGCCGGACACCTCCGTCGGCCCAGACGTGCTTGCCGTGCTCGCGGGCGGCCTCGGCGCACTCGAGGACGGCGCTGAACTGGGGCCGGCCCACTCCGGTCATCATCCGGGTGGTGCACATCGCGCCCGGGCCGACGCCGACCTTGATGATGTCGGCCCCGGCATCGACGAGATCGTGGACTCCTTCGGCAGCCACCACGTTCCCGGCCACCACCGGAAGGGTGTGCCGCACGCTCCGTACCGCCCGCAAGGCGTCGACCATCCGGTCCTGGTGCCCGTGCGCGGTGTCCACCACGAGGGTGTCCACCCCGATCTCGACCAGTCGCTCGGTCTTGGCCGCGACGTCGCCGTTGACCCCGATCGCGGCTGCCACCCGCAGGCGCCCGTCGGCGTCCAGTGACGGGGCGTAGATCGTCGAACGCAGCGCACCCGTCCGGGTGAGCAGCCCGACCAGCCTGCCCGCGGGATCGACCACCGGAGCCAGCCGGTGCCGGGTCGCGGCCAGGGTGTCGAAGGCCGTGCGTGGCTCCACGATGTCGGAGAGGGTCACCATGTCGGTGGTCATCACCTGTCCGACCTGGGTGAACCGGTCGACCCCCTGGCAGTCCGCCTCGGTCACGATGCCGACCGGTCGGCCGTCCTCGATCACGACCGCTGCCCGGTGGGCGCGTTTGGGGAGCAGTGCGAGCGCGTCGCTCACGGTCTCGTGAGGAGACAGCGTGATCGGGGTCTCGAAGACCGGATGCCGGGTCTTGAGCCAGGCCACGACCTCGGCGACGACGTCGAGCGGGATGTCCTGCGGCAGCACCGCCAGTCCGCCGCGCCGGGCCAACGTCTCGGCCATCCGGCGCCCGGAGACGGCAGTCATGTTGGCGACCACCAGCGGGATCGTCGTGCCGGTGCCGTCGGCCGAGGACAGGTCGACGTCGTACCGGGAGGCGACCGCGGAGCGGCGCGGCACCATGAAGACGTCGTCGTAGGTCAGGTCGTGGGCAGGGCGGCCGTCGTCGTCAGGCCCGGAGTGGAGGAAGCGCACGGCCACGAATCTACCGTCGAGCGGTTCACACCGGAGAACGGCGAAGGGCGCTCCGACCAGACGTGGTCGGAGCGCCCTCGCGCAGGTTCACAGCCTCACTTGAGCTCGGCCGAGGTCAGGCCGAGGACCCGGCGGGCCACGATGAGCTGCTGGATCTGCTGGGTGCCCTCGAAGATGTCGAGGATCTTGGAGTCGCGGCCCCACTTCTCGAGCAGGTCCGCCTCGGAGTAGCCCAGGGTGCCGGCGAGCTCGACGCAGCGCAGGGTGACGTCGCTGCCCATCCGGCCGGCCTTGGCCTTGGCCATCGAGGCCTCCATCGAGTTCGGCTTCCGGTTGTCCGCCATCCAGGCCGACTGCAGGGTCAGCAGGTACGCCGCCTCCCAGTCCGCCTCGAGCTGAAGGAAGGTGGCCGCTGCAGCCGACTGGCTGAGCACCGGACGGTCGTAGTCGACCTCGATGCCGGCCTGCTTCAGGATGTCCCGGGTCAGGTCGAGCGATGCCCGAGCGCAGCCGACGGCCATCGCGGCCACCAGCGGGCGGGTGTTGTCGAAGGTCGCCATCGCGCCGGCGAAGCCCTGCTTGGTGTCGATCTCCTCCGAACCGAGCAGGTTCGCGGCCGGCACCCGGCAGTTCTCGAAGATGATCACGGCCGTGTCGGAGGCGCGGATCCCGAGCTTGTGCTCGAGGCGCTCGACCCGCATGCCGGGCGTGCCCTTGGTGACCACGAAGGACTTGATCGCGGCGCGCCCGAGGGACTTGTCCAGGGTCGCCCAGACCACGACGCTGTCAGCGCGTTCGCCCGAGGTCACGTAGATCTTCTCGCCGTTGATGACGTACTCGTCGCCGTCCTTGACCGCGGTGGTGCTGACCGCGGCCGAGTCCGACCCGAACGCCGGCTCGGTGATCGCCATCGCTGCCCAGGTGCCCTTGAAGCGCTCGAGCTGCTCGTCGGTCGCCACCGAGGCGATGGCGGAGTTGCCGAGGCCCTGGCGGGGCATCGAGAGCAGCAGTCCCACGTCGCCCCAGCACATCTCCAGGACGGAGAGCACCGAGGCGAGGTTGGCGCCGTTCTTGTTGGCCTTGTCGCCGTCCCCGTCATCGCGACGAACTCCGGCGGCGCCGGCGCCCTCGGAGGCGCCGGAGTCGGAGAGGCCGTCGATCATGGCGGCGAGCATGTCGAGTTCCTTGGGGTACTCGTGCTCGGCCTCGTCGTACTTGCGGGAGATCGGGCGCAGCATGTTCATCGCGACCTGGTGGGCCTGGTCGATGAGCGGGCGGACCTTCTTGGGGGTTTCGAGATTGATCATG
>JBKJIR010000061.1:0-10884 GCA_046598495.1 Marmoricola sp.
ATCGAGTCCGGCGACACCAAGCTGCTCCCCTCCGACCTGGTCGACCGGGTCCGGTACGAGGAGGAGAACCGTCGCGTGGTCACCGAGGGCAACAAGCCGGCCTCGGGTCGTGCGGAGCTCATGGGCATCACGAAGGCCTCGCTGGCGACCGAGTCGTGGCTCTCGGCAGCCTCCTTCCAGGAGACCACCCGGGTGCTCACCGACGCGGCGATCAACGGCAAGTCCGACTCGCTGCGCGGCCTGAAGGAGAACGTGATCATCGGCAAGCTGATCCCGGCGGGCACCGGCCTCGAGCGGTACCGCAACATCCGGGTGGAGCCGACCGAGGAGGCCCGCGCTGCGGCGTACTCGGTCACCGGGTACGACTCCTACGGCAGCTACGACTTCGGTACGCCGGGGAACCAGACTGTCGCGCTCGACGACTTCGACTTCGGTTCCTACCAGAACTGAGCGCTGCGAAGTCCTGGTGCAAGACCCAGGTGACGAAGGCCCCGCGAGCTCGCTCGCGGGGCCTTCGCCGTCTCGAAACCCGGTGAGGTGCGCAAGGTCCGTACTCGCGGCATGATCGACCCATGACCACCGACGACTGGCGCCACGAGCTCCGGGACGCAGTCGGGCGCGCGGTGGCGGAGCACGGCGAGGCCGAGATGATCGAGTTCCTCACCGCCGAGCTCGTCTCCCTCGGCCAGTCCGGCACAGCGACGCCGGTGCTGCACCCGCCCGCCCCGGTGCTCGGGGTCGATGCCTGCGTGGCCGGCTGGGTCGGCGCGCTCCTGCGTCCCGACGGCCGGGTGACCGTGCACGTCAGTGCCACCATCGACGCGCTGGTCGAGCACGTCCGGGAGAGCGCCGTCCCCCTGGTGGTGGCGATCGACATCCCGATCGGGCTGCCCGACTCCGGCCCTCGTCAGGCGGACGTGCTGGCCCGCAAGGAGCTGCCGGGGAAGGGCTCCTCGGTATTCCCGACCCTGACCCGTGCGGCGTACCTGGCGGAGACCTACGCCGACGGTCGGGAGGCGAACCTCGCGGCCACCGACGGCGCGAGCAGCGCGAGTGCGCAGGCCTGGGCGCTGGGGCCGAAGATTCTCCAGGTCGACGCCTGGGTCCGCAACGGAGCCGGTGGCCGGGTCATCGAGGTGCACCCGGAGCTGTGCTTCGCCCGGATGGCGGGGGAGCCGATCCTGGTCGCGAAGCGGACCCCGGAGGGGGTGGCGCTGCGGCGCGAGGCGCTCGCCCGGGTGGGCATCGTCGCGCCGGCCTGGTTCAGCGGTGCCGGGTTCGCCGAGGACGACCTCCTCGACGCCTGCGCTGCCGCTTGGACCGCCGTGCGGCACGTCCAGGGGGAGACCGCCTCGTTCCCCGACCCACCGGAGGTCTTCGGCGACGGCATCCCAGCCGCGATCTGGGTCTAGCCGGCCGTTACCGGCCTGGTTCCGGACCGCGTCGAGGCGGGCTGGGGCGCCCTGGGACACTGGAGGGGTGAGCACTCTCGTCCCCACCCGCACCGACGTCCTCGTCGTCGGTGCCGGTCCTGCCGGATCCTCCGCGGCCGCCTGGGCTGCCCGGGCCGGGCGGGACACCGTGCTCGTCGACGCTGCGGTCTTCCCGCGGGACAAGACCTGCGGCGACGGCCTGACGCCGCGGGCGATCAGCGAGCTCGGCCGGCTCGGGCTCGACGACTGGCTCCGCGCGCACACCGTCAACATCGGTCTCCGGGCGCACGGCTTCGGGCAGACGCTGCTGCTGCCGTGGCCCGGCCCCGGCAAGGACGGAACGGGTCTTCCGGCGTACGGGTCCGCTGTGGCGCGTACCGAGCTCGACGACCACCTCCGCACCACCGCGATCAAGTCCGGCGCCACCGCGATCGACGGCGCCCGCGCGGTCGACGTACGCCGCGAGGGCGCTTCGGTGGCCGCGGTGGTCTTCGAACGGACCGGGCCCGAGGGGGTGGAACGGTTCGAGATCGCCTGCAACCGGTTGGTCGTCGCGGACGGCGTCCGCTCCGGCCTCGGCAAGGTGCTCGGCCGGGAGTGGCACCGCGACACCGTGTACGGCGTTGCCGGCCGCTCGTACGTCGACTCGGGCATGTCCGAGGACCCGTGGATCAGCTCGCACCTCGAGCTGCGTGGCGAGAAGAACGAGATCCTCTCCGGGTACGGCTGGATCTTCCCGCTCGGCGACGGCTCGGTGAACCTCGGTGTCGGCACGCTCGCGACCGCGAAACGTCCGGCCGAGGTCGCTCTCCGCCCCCTGATGAAGCACTACGCCGAGCAGCGCCGCGAGGACTTCCAGCTCTCCGGTGACCTCCGCATGCCGACCTCGGCCCTGTTGCCGATGGGCGGGGCCGTCTCGAACGTGGCCGGACCGAACTGGGCGCTGATCGGGGACGCTGCTGCCTGCGTGAACCCGTTGAACGGCGAGGGCATCGACTACGGCTTGGAGACCGGCCGCCTGCTCATCGACGTCCTCGACGAAGATCTTGCCGTGGCCTGGCCGGCGCTGCTCCGGGAGCACTACGGGGAGTCGTTCTCGATCGCTCGCCGGCTGGCGGGCATCGTCACCGTCCCGAGCGCGCTGCGGGCCCTCGGTCCGATCGGGATGCGCTCGGACTGGATGATGACCCTGGCCCTGCGGTGGATGGGCAACCTGGTGACCGACGAGGACCGCGACCGCTCGGCACGGGTCTGGCGCTGGGCCGGACGTCGTTCGGTGAAGCTGGACCACCGGCCGCCGTTCAGCTGACGAGGCGGTGCTGTACCGGACCTCACAGGCGCCGGGCGGCCATCCGGTTGACGGGTCGGAGCCGAATATCTCCCGAGCGCGACGGTATCGTCGGGTCACGACCAGGGAGGCGGGGCATGGACATCGTCTACCGGTGCGTCAACGGTCTGGGTCGCGTGGTGCTGGCTCTGCTCGGGGTCCGGGTCCGGGTGCGCGGTGACGAGCACGTCCCGCGGACCGGTCCGGTGATCCTCGCCTGTACGCACGCGTCGTACCTGGACTTCGTGATCCTGGAGAAGGCGGCCGTCCGTCGGGGACGTTACCTGCGCTTCCTGGCCCGGTACGACGTCTGGCTGCCCGGTCCGGTCGCGTGGGCGATGAACCGGATGCAGCATGTTCCGGTCGACCGTGCGGTCCCGGCGGCGGCCTACTTCCGGGCGCGCCGCCTGCTCCGCTCGGGTGAGGCCCTGGGCATCTTCCCCGAGGCCGGGATCAGCTACTCCTTCACCGTCCGGTCCCTGATGCCCGGCGCAGTCGCGCTGGCCCGGGACACCGGTGCGCCGATCGTGCCCGTCGCGATGTGGGGCGCCCAGCGGATCGCGACGGTCGGCATCCCGGAGCCGCGCCCGGACCTGACCCGGGGCCGGCGGGTGGACGTCCTGTTCGGTCCTCCGCTCCGGGTCGCTCGGGACGCCGACGTGACCCGGGAGACCGAAGTGCTGGGAGCCCGGCTGACCGAGCTCCTCGAGGAGCTCCAGTCCTTGCCCGAGCACCGGCCGCGTCCCGAGGAGATCGCCCGGTGGTACCCGGCGCACCTGGGCGGCCAGGCGCCCACCCGGGCGCAGTCCGCGGAGCACGACGTCCTGCCGAGCAGCGCTGTCAGCCCGACCTGGGGCCCGGATCCCGGCGCTGCTGGAGGTACCCGACCGGATCCGCGAACCGGTTGAGGAAGCCGGCGACGGGTGGGGTGGCGAGCGCCAGCCCGACCAGGACGGCTGCTCCGGTGCTCAGCGCGAGCGCCGGCAGCAGGTGGTCCTCGGCCCAGGCCGGGTACGCCGAGTAGGTCATCGCGAGGACGGCGAAGTCGTGGAAGAGGTAGACGACCATGGTCGCGGCGCCGAGCACGGTCAGCCAGCTGTGCGAGCGCGGCACGAGGGCGAAGAACGCCACGGACCCGACCAGGCCGATCGCGAGGACCACGAGCCGGGTGACCATGCCCTCCCCGACCCCGATGTCGAGCGTGGCGTACGCGGTGTCGTAGTGGAACCAGGACGTGACGAAGAAGTCGTCGGTGCGTCGGGCCAGGACGAACAGCACGCCGAGGACCGCCAACGCGACGGGCACCGGGACGCAGCGGCGCAGGGTGTCCCAGTCACTGCGTCGCAGGTGCAGGCCGAGGACGAAGAACGGCAGGAAGCCGAGGATGCGGGGGAACGCCAGGATCTCCTGTGTCGTCAGCCCGGCCAGCAGGCTCAGCACCACGGCTGCCCCGATCGCCGGGGCGCGAGGGATCCGGAGGAAGACCGGGGTCAGCAGCCGCCACCCGATCAGGGCGACCAGGAACCACATCGGGGAGTGCGGGACCAGCAGGAAGTCGTTGACCTCGGCACCGCCGAAGCGGACGTGCACGAAGGTCAGCGCGGCCTCGAAGATCACGTACGGCACGGCCAGGGTCGTCACCAGGGCCCAGATCCGGGCCGGCTCCCAGGCCATCGAGCGGGACAGGTAGCCGGTCACGATCACGAAGGCCGGCATGTGCCAGGAGTACAGGAAGTCGTAAGCCCAGACAACGGCGGTGCTCTCCGGCAGCTGCGACCAGGTGTGTCCGACGACGACCAGGACGATCAGGATCATCTTGGCGTTGTCGAACAGCGGGTCCCGGACGCGGCCGGTCTGCGCCGGGGCCTGGACCCGTTCGAGGACCGGCCTGCGTAGAGTCGTCATGTGTCCGACGTACCCTCCGAACCGGGATCCGAAGCATCCGCGGGGAGTGATCTACCTCGCCGTCAGCGGGTCGCGGCGTACGCGGTGATCCTCCGCGACGACGCGATCCTGCTCTCCCGGCTGGCGCCGTACCTGGTCCAGGGGGAGCAGTGGACACTGCCCGGTGGCGGGATCGACTTCGGGGAGGACCCGCGCGACGCGGTGGTCCGGGAGGTTTACGAGGAGACCGGGCTCGAGGTGGAGGTCGGCGACCGGGCCTGGATCGACTCGGCCCGTCGGCACGCCTCCCGCTTCAGCACGTCCTCCGGCGGCGCCACGGACATGCACTCCCTCCGGATGGTCTTCGAGGGCTGGGCTCCCGTGGACAGCCCGGAGCCACGGGTCGTGGAGGAGGACGGTTCGACGGTCGACGCCCGGTGGGTGCCGATGGTCGACGTGCTGAGCGGTGCCGTGCCGGTGGTGGGCTGGGTCCGGACCGCCATCGAGGAGCACGACGCGACGCGGGTCCAGCGGCTCGCGGCCAAGGCCCTCGTACGGCGGGGCGAGGAGATCCTGCTGACCCGCCTCAGCCGGTACGCCGTGGAGACGGGTCAGTGGACGCTGCCCGGCGGCGGCGTCGACCACGGCGAGCGCCCGGCGGCGGCCCTTGCCCGGGAGATGCAGGAGGAGACCGGGCTGCCCGCCGAGGTCGGTGAGCTGCTCGGCGTGCACGACCTGCACCTGACCGGGACCGCGCCGAGCGGCCGGCACGAGGACTTCCACGCCGTCAACCTGATCTTCGCGGTCACGGTCCCGGCGGACGTCGCCCCGGTGGTCGTCGAGAGCGGGGGGACCACCGACGGGGTGGCCTGGATCCGGGTCGCCGACATCGAGTCCGGCGCGGTGGAGGTCACCGAGGTTGTGCGGTACGCGTTAGCGTCTGCGCCATGAGTGCGACCACGGGGAGCGAGACGGTCTTCACCTACGGTGCTCCGGGGCTGAAGTTCGGCGTGGGCGCGTCCGACGAGATCGGCTACGACCTGAGCCAGTACGCCGTGCGCCGGGTCCTGGTGCTGACCGATCCCGGTGTCGCCGCCACGGGTCACCCGCAGCGGGTCGCCGAGCAGATGGCGCCGTTCGGGATCGAGGCGGTGGTCTTCGACGGAGTGCACGTCGAGCCGACCGACGCCAGCTTCACTGCGGCCATCGACTTCGCCCGGCACACGGGCCCCTGGGACGCCTACGTCGCGGTGGGCGGCGGGTCGACGATCGACACCGCGAAGGCGGTCAACCTGATGACCACCAACGACGGGGAGCTGATGGACTACATCAATGCTCCGGTCGGTCGGGCGCGGGCGCCGAAGAACGCGCTGAAGCCGCTGGTCGCCGTACCGACGACCACCGGCACCGGGGCCGAGTCGACGACGATCTGCGTGCTCGACGTCCTCGCCCTGAAGGTGAAGACCGGGATCAGCCACGCCCGCCTCCGGCCCACCCTGGCGGTGGTCGACCCGGCGCTGACGATGAGCCAGCCCGCCGGCGTCACCGCGGCGGCCGGGATGGACATCCTCTGCCACGCCCTGGAGTCCTACACCGCGCGCTCCTTCACCTCCTACGACCGCAAGGCCCCGGAGCAGCGGGTCCCGTACTGCGGTGCGAACCCGATCTCCGACCTCTGGTCCGAGCAGGCGATGACGCTGCTCTCGACCTCGTTCCGGCGTGCGGTCCACCACGGCGACGACGCGGCCGCCCGCGAGCAGATGGCGCTCGCCGCGACCATGGCCGGCCTCGGGTTCGGCAACGCGGGCGTGCACATCCCGCACGCGAACGCGTACCCGATCGCCGGCCGCGTCAAGGACTTCCACCCGGCCGGGTACCCGGCCGACGAACCGATGGTGCCGCACGGGATGGCGGTCTCGTTGACGGCCCCGGAAGCGTTCCGGTGGACCTTCTCCTCCAGCCCGGACCGGCACCTCCGGGCCGCGTCGCTGCTCGCGCCCGGCCACTCCTACGACGGGCCCGACGCGCTGCCCGCCGTCCTGGCCGACCTGATGCGGGACATCGAGATCCCCAACGGCCTGGGGGCCGTGGGGTACGACGAGGGCGACGTCGACGACCTGGTCACCGGAGCGATGCAGCAGCAGCGGCTGCTCGCGACCGCGCCGCGCGAGGTCACCGAGGAGGACGCCGCCGGGATCCTGGGGCGTTCCCTGGAGCTCTGGTGACCCCTGACCCCGCCTCCGCTGCCGCGGCAGGGATCGTTCCGGCGCTCCGGCAGGCCGGTCTGGAGGTCGACGACTCCGCCCTGGCGCGGTCCCTCTACGCCAGCGACGCCTCGCTCTACCGGGTCACGCCGCAGGTGGTCGTCCACCCGCGGGACGGGGACGACGTCCTCGCCGTGCTCGCGGTGGCGCGGGAGTTCGACGGGAGCCTCACCCTGCGCGGGGCAGGGACCTCGATCGCCGGGAACGCGATCGGTCCGGGCATCGTCGTGGACACCACCCGGCACCTGAACCGCCTGGTTCGGATCGACCCGGAGGCACGGACCGCCACGGTGCAACCGGGCATCGTGCACGCCGCGCTCCAGCGCGCCGCGCACCCGCACGGGCTCCGGTTCGGTCCCGACCCCTCGACCCACACCCGTTGCACGGTCGGGGGCATGATCGGCAACAACGCCTGCGGTTCGCGCGCGCTCGGCTACGGGCGGACGGCCGACAACGTGCTCGACCTGAAGGTCGCGCTGGCCGACGGCGAGGTGGTTGGTCCGGGTGGTGCGGTGCACTCGGGGGGCTTCTCGGTCGCGGAGGAGCGCCGGTTGCGCGGTTTCGAGGAGCCTTCCCGACCGCGGGCATCCCTGCTCGAGGGCCTGCACCCGCTGGTCGACGCGAACCTGGGCCTGGTCCGCACCGAGTTCGGCCGGTTCGGGCGTCAGGTCTCCGGCTACTCCCTGGAGCACCTGCTGCCCGAGAACGGACGCTCCTTCTCGCGGTTCCTGGTCGGCAGCGAGGGCACCCTCGGGGTCGTTCTGGAAGCGACCGTGCGGCTCGTCGAGGACGCGCCGTACCGGGCCCTGGTCGTTCTCGGTTTCGACGCGATGGCGTCCGCGGCCGACGCGGTGCCGGCCGTCCTGGCTGCGGGGGAGGGCCTCGAGGGGATGCTCACCGCCTGCGAGGGCCTCGACCACCGCATCACCGATCTCGTGAGCGCGGTTCCGGTCCTCCCGGCGGGACGTGGCTGGTTGTTCGTCGAGGTGACCGGGTCGACCGCCGAGCAGACCGCTGCCGCCGCAACCGCGGTCGCGGCAGCGGTGGACGCTCCGAGCAGGGTCGTCACCGACGTCGCCGAGCAGGCGGCGCTGTGGCGGATCCGCGAGGACGGTGCCGGTCTGGCGGCCCGGTCGCTGGGCCGGCCGGCGCACTCGGGCTGGGAGGACGCCGCGGTCCCGCCGGAGCGGCTCGGCGCCTACCTGCGCGACTTCGAGGACCTGCTCACCGCGTCGGGACTCGACGCCGTTCCCTACGGACACTTCGGCGACGGCTGCGTGCACGCCCGGATCGACTTCGAGCTCACCGACCCGGGTGGTCGGGCGCGGTTCCGCTCGTTCACCGAGGCGGCGGCCGACCTGGTCGCGTCCTACGGCGGGTCGATGAGCGGCGAGCACGGCGACGGCAGGGCCCGCTCCGAGCTGCTCGGGCGGATGTACTCGGCCGAGGCGCTCGGGCTGATGGCAGCGGTCAAGCACGCGCTCGACCCGCGCAACATCCTCAACCCGGGGGTGCTGGTCGACCCTGACCCGTTCGACGCGTCGCTGCGCCTGGCTGCGGTGCCGACCGGACCGCTCGCGGACCTCTTTGGGGAGGTCCACCGGTGCACCGGGGTCGGCAAGTGCCTGGCCCACAGCACCGCCGCCGGCGGCGTGATGTGCCCGTCGTACCTGGCCACCCGCGAGGAGAAGGACAGCACCCGCGGCCGGGCCCGGGTGCTCCAGGACGTCGTGGTCGGCAGGCTCGCCGCCACCGACCCCGCCGTCCACGACGCGCTCGACCTCTGCCTGTCCTGCAAGGGCTGCGCCCGCGACTGCCCGACCGGGGTCGACATGGCCACCTACAAGTCCCAGGTCCTGCACGAGCAGTACGCCGGGAAGCGCCGACCCCGGTCGCACTACGCGCTCGGCCGGCTCCCGCGCTGGGCGGCGATCACCCCGCCTGCGGTCGCCAACCGGATGCTCCGGTCCGCCGTGCTCGCGGCGCTGGCGAAGAAGGTCGCCGGGATCGACTCCCGCAGGAGCCTGCCCACGTTCAGCCCGCGGCGGCTGCGCTCCTACGCCGACCCGTCCCGGGTCCGCCCGGCGAGCACCCCGGACGTCTGGATCTGGGCGGACTCCTTCACCGACCACTTCGCCGTCGAGACCGGCCGGGCCGCGCTGGACCTCTTCGCGGCGGCGGGCATCGAGGCCAGGATCATCCCGGAACGCGCCTGCTGCGCCCTGACCTGGGTCACCACCGGGCAGCTGGACCAGGCCCGCAAGATCCTCGGGGCCTCGGTGCAGACGCTGTACCCGTACGCCGCCAGCGGGGTACCCGTCATCGGGCTCGAGCCCAGCTGCCTGGCGAGCCTGCGCAGCGACGCCGCCGAGCTGCTCGCCTCCGACCCGGAGCTGCACGAGCGGGCTGCGGCGGTCGCCGCCGGGATGCGCACGTTGGCGGAGTTCCTCACCGATGCCCGTGCTCGGGGCCGGTGGGAACCGCCTGACCTGAGCGGGACCGAGGTCGTGGTCCAGCCGCACTGCCACCACGCCAGCGTGCTCGGTTTCGAGAAGGACCTGGCGCTCCTGGCCGCCTCCGGCGCGAGCGTGACCCGGCTCGGTGGCTGCTGCGGCCTCGCCGGCAACTTCGGCGTCGAGCAGGGGCACTACGAGACCAGTGTCGCGATCGCCGAGCACTCCCTGCTCCCCGCGGTGCGCGCGGCGAGCGAGACGGCCGTCGTCCTCGCCGACGGGATGTCCTGCCGGGTCCAGCTGGCCGACCTGGCCGGCGTACGGGCGCTGCACCTCGCGGAACTGTTCGGCCGCGGTCCGCGGCCCTGACCCGGTCGCCTCAGGTCGGCCGCTTGAGCCCCTGGGCCGGGTGCACCGGCTCGGGCCACTTGGGCGTCAGGGCGGCGCCGAGGGGCTGGTTGCGCCAGCGCCGGCCGAGCATCGGCCGGACCCACCCCTGCCACCAGTCGACCTCGTCGGAGAGCGCCTCGCGCCAGGTCCGCGGCGGGATCGAGCCGAGGTCCCGCAGGGTGATCGTGTGATCGACCTGAAGCGTCTTCAGCACAGCGGCGGCCAGGTAGCGGTGCCCGTGGCGGGACATGTGGAGCCGGTCGGGCTCCCACATCCGGGGGTGGGAGAAGGCCCGCATCGCCCAGTGGTCGACGAGCAGGGCGTCGTAGGTGAGGGCGACCTCGCGGACCCGGCGGTTGAACTGGTTGTTGCGCACCCGGAGCGGCTCGAGCAGCGGGGAGAGCCGCAGGTCGTAGCTGGTGAAGAGCAGGACCCGGGCCCCGGTCCCCGCCAATCGGGCGACGGCCTTCTCGTACCGAGCGAGCACGTCCTCCATGTCGATCCGGATCTGGAGGATGTCGTTCCCGCCCGCGAAGAACGAGACCAGGGTCGGTTCCAGGGCGATCGCGGCGTCGACCTGGTGCTCGACCACGTTGTCCAGGACCCGGCTGCGCAGCGCGAGGTTCACGTACTCGGTGTCGGGGTCGACCTTCGCCAGCTGGCGGGCCACCCGGTCCGCCCAGCCCCGTACGCCGTTGGGGTACCGCTCGTCCCAGTCCCCGACCCCTTCGGTGAACGAGTCGCCGAGTGCCACGAACCGCTCCGCCATGGGCCGAGGATGACCGGTGGTGCTGGCCGGGAGGCCAACCGGGCATGAACGTTCGCCATCGGGCCGCGAGGGGCGTTCCTCGCGTTTTGACCCCCGGACCGGCACCGAGTAATCTCAATCCTTGTGTCTGGGCATTCCCAGGCCTTTGAGCGTGCCCGCGAGGCCGCGCCCAGCAGTTCGCCCCTCAGGGAGACCTGTCAGCACCACAGCACTGAGCTACATCACCGTGCCCGGCAGAGCGTCGGGCACAGATAGTCAACATGAAAGGGAACCACCCGGTGCCCACCATTAACCAGTTGGTCCGCAAGGGCCGCCAGGACAAGGTGTCGAAGAACAAGACGCCTGCCCTGAAGGGTTCGCCCCA
>JBKJIR010000037.1:0-5140 GCA_046598495.1 Marmoricola sp.
CCGCCCACGAAGGCGTCGTAGGCGCCGCGGGTGAAGACGAGGTCGTCACACGCGAGCACGTCGTAGGTGTTGAGCTGGTCGACAGCCACGATGTGCACCTGCGGCGCGTTGCGCAGCGAGAGCCAGGTGACGGTGTCGCTCCGCTCGAGCACCACCAGGAAGCGGACTCGCTCACTGAGGGTGGTCAGCGCGGCCAGGGCAGTCCTGGTCGACGGCTTGTCACCGACGATGAAGGCGTCAACGACGTGGATGCGCTCGCTGCGGGCCCGGTCAGAGAGGGCACCGCGCAGGGCGGCAGCCTTCATCTTCTTCGGGGTCCGCTCGCTGTAGTCGCGCGGCTTGGGGCCGTGGACCACACCACCGCCGACGAACTGCGGAGCGCGGGTCGAGCCCTGACGGGCGCGGCCGGTGCCCTTCTGCTTGTGGGGCTTGCGTCCACCACCGCGGACCTCGCCGCGACGCTTGGTGGAGTGCGTGCCCTGACGAGCAGCGGCCTGCTGAGCAACGACGACCTGGTGGATCAACGGGACGTTGACCTCGACGTCGAAGATCGCGGCCGGAAAGTCGACCTTGAGGGTCTTGACAGCCATATTTCAGACCTCCGTCTTCTTGGCGGCCGAGCGGAGGATCACGAGACCGCCCTTGGGGCCGGGGACGGCACCCTTGAGCATGATCAGGCCCTTCTCGGCGTCGATGGCGTGCACCGTGATGTTTTGCGTGGTGACGGTGTCGCTACCCATCCGGCCGGCCATGCGCGTGCCCTTGAAAACTCGGCCAGGCGTGGCGCAGGCACCGATGGAACCAGGCTTGCGGTGGTTGCGGTGGGCACCGTGCGAGGCGCCGACACCATGGAAACCGTGGCGCTTCATGACCCCTGCGAAGCCCTTGCCCTTGCTGGTGCCAGTCACGTCGATCTCTTCACCCGCAGCGAACAGCTCGGCGCTGAGCTCCTGACCGATGGAGTAGGACGCGGCGTCGGCGGTGCGGATCTCGACGACGTGGCGCCGGGGGCTGACGCCAGCCTTGGCGAAGTGTCCGGCGTCAGGCTTGTTGACCTTGCGGGCCTCGATCTCGCCGAAGCCGACCTGGATGGCGTTGTACCCATCGATCTCCGGCTGGCGGACCTGGGTCACGACGTTGGTCGCGGCCGCGATCACGGTGACGGGGACGACCTTGTTGTTCTCGTCCCAGAACTGAGTCATGCCGAGCTTCGTGCCCAGCAGGCCCTTCACGTTTCGTTCCAAAGTGCTCATATCAGACCTCAGAGCTTGATCTCGATGTCGACACCGGCAGGCAGATCGAGTCGCATCAGCGAGTCGACCGTCTTCGGCGTGGGGTCGATAATGTCAATGAGACGCTTGTGGGTGCGCATCTCGAAGTGCTCGCGGGAGTCCTTGTACTTGTGGGGCGAGCGGATGACGCAGAAAACGTTCTTCTCCGTCGGCAGCGGCACGGGGCCAGCCACCTTCGCACCCGTACGGGTCACGGTGTCCACGATCTTCCGAGCCGAGGTGTCGATCACCTCGTGGTCATAGGCCTTGAGCCTGATGCGGATCTTCTGTCCCGCCATCACGCGTCCTTCGCTTCTCGTCTCACGACTTGTCTCGTCCCGTCTCGGTGAGACGGTCCGCCCTGCTCCCAACCTGATGAACCGGGCCTGCCGCAGGTGCCGGCACGCTCAGGTCCCCGACCCCCGCGGTCGGGCGTGTCGCGCTCATGGTGACGCGCAGGACCTCGCTCGACCTTGTGGGCCGTTGTTCTCGGGGTGTGCCCGACGGGGGTCGGGCGGAACGGGATCTCCAGGTGCGGCACAGACACGCGACCACAACGCCCCCTTCAGCAGAGGGCCAGGAGAACCTGTTCAGTAGTCAATGTCCGCGCCCCGGCAATCCCGCCGGAGCAACCGGACTATCTTGGCAGAGATCCCCCGCAGCGCCAAATCCGCGAGCCTGCCGACCGACGAGGAACGAGTCGGTCGTCACCGCGAGCGGGTTGAGCGAGCCCGCGGGTGAGCCTGCGAACCCGCGACGGGCGGGTCGAAACCGAGCCTGCCGACCGACGAGGAACGAGTCGGTCCTCACCGCGAGCGGGTTGAGCGAGCCCGTTCAGAGGCGGCGGCGGTACTGCAGGTCGGTGATCTCGCGGTCGACCGCCAGCCCCTTGCGCTCGAACTTGGTCACCGGCCGGTCCGCCCAACGCTCCACCCGGCCGCCCTCCAGGGCCGGTTCGGCGTCAAGGACCTCGATCATCCGCTCGGCGTACGCGGCCCAGTCGGTGGCCAGCCGCCAACTACCGCCCGGACGGAGCCGTGAGGCCGCCAAGCGGGCGAAGCCGGCGCCGACCAGCCGGCGCTTGTGGTGCCGGGTCTTGGGCCACGGGTCCGGGAAGAAGGTCCACAGCTCCTCGAGTCCGCCCGGTTCGACCAGGTGCTCGAGGGACCAGACGGCGTCCACCCCGAGCAGGCGGACGTTCGCCGCGCCTGCCTCGTGCAGGAGCCCGAGGGTGTGGGCCACCCCCGGACGCCAGACCTCCAGGGCCAGCACGTTCACCTCCGGACGCCGGGCCGCCAGCGCTGCGGTCGCCTCGCCGATGCCGGAGCCGATCTCGACCACCAGCGGGGCCTCGCGGCCGAACCAGGTCCCGAGGGAGAACCCGGGCTCGTCCACGGCCGCCTCGGGGATCACCCAGCCTGCGTGGTGCGCGTCCCAGGACTCCTGCTGGGACGGCATGAACCGGCTGCCGCGCCGCGAGTAGGTGAGAACCTCCCGCATCCGGCGTCCCTCGTCGGTGAACCGCAGGTGCGGTCGGGAGGGATTGCTCGTCTCAGCCACGACGAGAAGGGTACGTGGCCGCCGGGTCGCCGCTGCCGCCGGTCAGGTCAGGAAGGCGAAGAGCGGAGATCCCGGCGGGACCGGCTCGATGTGCAGCGGACTGGCGCCCATCCGCCTCAGCAGCGGACCGAGATCCGTCGGCTGGTCGAGCTCGACGCCGACCAGCGCCGGGCCCGTCTCCCGGTTGTTCTTCTTCACGTACTCGAAGACCACGATGTCCTCGGTCTCGCTGAGTACGTCGTCCAGGAAGTGCCGCAACGCGCCCGGCTCCTGGGGGAAGGTCACCAGGAAGTAGTGCCGCAGGCCCTCGTGGATCAGCGACCGCTCGACGATCTCGGCGTACCGGCTGACGTCGTTGTTGCCGCCCGAGAGGATGCAGACCACCGCCTGCCCGGCCGGGACCGTGCCGGCGAGCGACCGGACGGCCGTGCTGGCCAGCGCCCCGGCAGGCTCGGCGATGATGCCCTCGACCTGGTAGAGCTCGAGCATCTCGGTACAGACAGCACCCTCGTCCACCGTGACCACCTCGTCGACCAGGTCGCGCACCAGCGGGAAGGTCAGCGCGCCCACGGTCCCGACCGCGGCGCCGTCCACGAAGCCGTCGAACTCCTCCAGGCGCACCGGCCGGCCGGCGGCGAGCGCGGCGGTCATGCTGGGGGCGCCTGCCGGCTCGACGCCGACGATCCGGGTGTCCGGCCGGTGCTCGCGGAGCCACAGCGCCATCCCGGCGATCAGTCCGCCGCCCCCCACCGGCACCAGCACCGTGTGCAGCGCCCGGTCCGTCTGCCCCACGAGCTCGCGGGCCACCGTGCCCTGGCCCAGGATCGTGCGTGGGTCGTCGAACGGGTGCACCCGGACGGCCCCGGTCGCTGCGGCGTCCGCGAGGGCAGCTGTCTCGGCCTCGTCGTACGTGCTGCCGGCGACGATGAGCTCCACCCGCCCGGCTCCGAGCGCCAGGATGCGCTGCCGCTTCTGCCGGGGCGTGCTGCCCGGCACGTAGACCCGCGCTCCGATGCCGAGTTCGGCGCAGCTGTGCGCCACGCCCTGGCCGTGGTTGCCGGCGCTCGCGCAGACCACGCCGCGGGCCTGCTCCTCGGCGCTCAGGCTGCTGATCAGGTGGTGCGCTCCCCGGATCTTGTAGGACCGGACCGGTTGCTGGTCCTCGCGCTTGAGCAGCACCGGGGCCCCCAGGGCGGCGCTGAGCCGTTCGCTGACCTCCAGCGGCGTCCGTCGTACGACGCCCTCCAGGCGGGCCGCTGCAACGTCGACGGCGGCGGCGCTGAGCTCGGGGTCGGTCACCCGACGATCGTAGGGGGAAGCAGAACGGCCCCGGACTCGAGGTCCGGGGCCGTTCTGTGTGAAGCGTTAGTTCACTTGGTGATCTTGGTGACGCGGCCGGCGCCCACCGTGCGGCCACCCTCACGGATGGCGAACTTCAGACCGTCCTCCATGGCGATCGGCTGGATCAGCACGACCGACATGTCGGTGTTGTCGCCCGGCATGACCATGTCGCGACCCTCGGGGAGGGTGACGACGCCGGTCACATCGGTGGTCCGGAAGTAGAACTGCGGCCGGTAGTTGTTGAAGAACGGCGTGTGACGGCCGCCCTCCTCCTTGGAGAGGATGTAGACCGACGCCTCGAACTCGGTGTGCGGGGTCGTGGTGCCCGGCTTGATGACGACCATGCCGCGCTCGACGTCCTCGCGCTTGGTGCCACGGAGCAGCAGACCGACGTTCTCGCCCGCCTGGCCCTCGTCGAGGAGCTTGCGGAACATCTCCACGCCGGTGACCGTCGACTTCTGCGAGGTCTCGCGGATGCCGATGATCTCGACCTCCTCGTTGACCTTGACGATGCCGCGCTCGATACGACCGGTGATGACGGTGCCACGACCGGTGATCGTGAAGACGTCCTCGACCGGCATAAGGAACGGCTTGTCCGTCTCACGCTCGGGCTGCGGGATCGACTCGTCGACCGCGTTCATCAGCTCGAGGATCGACTCGCCCCACTTGGCGTCGCCCTGCAGCGCCGGGAAGGCAGCCACCCGGACGACCGGGATGTCGTCGCCGTCGTAGTCGTACTCGGAGAGGAGCTCGCGCACCTCCATCTCGACGAGCTCAATGAGCTCCTCGTCGTCGACCATGTCGCACTTGTTGAGCGCCACGACCAGAGCCGGCACGCCGACCTGGCGAGCGAGCAGCACGTGCTCACGCGTCTGCGGCATGGGACCGTCGGTGGCGGCGACCACGAGGATCGCGCCGTCCATCTGGGCCGCACCGGTGATCATGTTCTTGATGTAGTCGGCGTGACC
>JBKJIR010000041.1:0-22225 GCA_046598495.1 Marmoricola sp.
CCTCGGCCACGAGCGGATCGAGGTGCACGAGGTCACGGCGGCTCCGGGGCACGCCCGGTCCCGGCTCTCGGTCGGCGGCGGGGTCCGGCTGCGCCAGGTGCGCCGCGACGGCTTCTCGCTGACCAAGTCCGGCACGATCAACATCGGCAAGGTCCGCGACCGGATCGCCGCGGACCTCGCCGGGGACATCGCCCGTCAGCTGAACGACGGGGTGACCTTCGACGGCCGGCCGCTGGACCCGGGTGACATCGCCGTCCTGATGCACTCGGTGAAGGACGACGCGCCCCGGATCCAGGCCCAGCTCGCCCGACGCGGGATCCCCTCGGTGATCAACTCGGCGGAGAGCGTGATGGTCGGTGCCGCGGCGCAGCACTGGCTGCGGCTGCTCGAGGCGATGGAGAAGCCGCAGCTTCCGGGGCGGATCCGGGCCGCCGCGCTGACCCCGTTCTTCCCGACCACCCCCGATGACCTGCTCCGCGGTGGTGACGACTTCACCGACGAGCTCGCCGAACGCGTCCGCAGCTGGGTCGACCTGCTCCGCTCCCGCGGTGTGGCCGCCGTGCACAGCGCCGCGTCGGCGGCCGGGCTGTCGGCCCGGGTCCTCGCCCAGGCGGGCGGCGAGCGCCTGCTGACCGACCTGAACCACGTCGGTCAGCTCCTGCACCGCGCCGCCTCGCAGCAGAGCCTGGGCATCGCTGGCCTCCTCGGCTGGCTGCGCGATGCGATCGAGGAGGGCAACCGCAACGACTCCCGGCGGCGGCGGCTCGACGTCGACACCAAGGCGGTCCAGTTCGTCACCGTGCACGGAGCCAAGGGCCTGGAGTACCCGGTCGTCTACCTCCCTCAGCTCTTCGACCGCGCGGTGAAGGACTGGCCGACGGTGCACGCGTACCACGAGGGCGACGAGCGCTGCCTCGACGTGGCCGACAGTGCGCGGGCCAAGGCGCTGGCCCGTCAGGAGGAAGCCCAGGAGGAGCTGCGCCTCGCGTACGTCGCGCTGACCCGGGCCAAGTCGCAGGTGGTCGCCTGGTGGGCCCCGACGTACAACGCCCCGAACGGCGCGCTGACCCGACTGCTCTTCGGGCGCGTCGCCGGCGAGGCCGAGGTGCCCGAACGCGCCGCCATCGGGGCGACCGACGACGAGGCCGACGAGGTGCTCGGCCGTTGGGCCTCGCTCGGTGCGTTCCGGCTCGAGCCGAGCGTCGTCGACCCCGGGACGGTCGTCCTCCCGGCTGCCCCGGACGCGTTGACGGCGCGGCCGTTCGACCGCGTCGTCGACACCACCTGGCGGCGTACGTCGTACAGCGGCCTGATCCGGGCCGAGGAGCAGGCGGGTCCGCAGCTCCAGAGCGAGCCCGAGACGCCCGGCACCCTTGACGAGGACGAGCCGGAGACCTCGGAGGTGCCGACGCCGGTGGCCGATTTCCCGACCGACGACCTGGTCTCCCCGATGGACGGCCTGACCGCGGGCGCCACGTTCGGGTCGCTGGTGCACGCGGTCCTCGAGCACGCCGACCCTCAGGCCGTCGACCTCCGCGCCGAACTCCTCACCCGGGTGGAGGAGGAGCGGCGCTGGTGGTCGGTCGAGGCGACCAGCGAGCAGCTCGCCGAGGCGCTGCTGCCGATGCAGCACTCGTCCCTCGGACCCCTCGCCGACGGTCTGACCCTGGCCGAGATCGGCTTCGAGGACCGGCTGCGCGAGCTCGACTTCGAGATCCCGATGGGCGGCGGGGATACGGTCGTAGATCACGACCGCGGGTTGCCGCTCGCGGCGTTCGCCGCGGCCCTGCGTCGGCACCTGCCGGCTGACGACCCGGTGCGCGGGTACGCCGAGCGGCTGGAGACCCCGGTCCTCGGCGAGCAGGTGCTGCGCGGCTACCTCAGCGGCTCCATCGACGTCGTGCTCCGGGTGCACGGCGAGGCCGGGCCGCGGTTCGTGGTCGTCGATTACAAGACCAACAGCCTGGGTGAGCCCGGGCGCGCACTCACCGCGTGGGACTACACGCCGGAGAAGGTGACTGCGGCGATGCTGCACTCGCACTACCCTCTCCAGGCGCTGCTCTACTCGGTGGTCCTGCACCGGTTCCTGCGCTGGCGGTTGGCCGGATACGACCCGGAGGTGCACCTCGGAGGGGTGCTCTACCTGTACGTGCGCGGGATGGTCGGCCCGGACACCCCGGTGGTCGACGGGGTTCCGTGCGGGGTCTTCTCCTGGCGGCCGCCGGCCGCGCTGATCCTGGAGCTCTCGGCCCTCCTCGACGGGAGCGTGGACCGATGACCGCCTCGCCGGCCGAGCGCCCGCCGCTCGGGCCCCACGACCGTCGGATCGCGCGGCGCGCCGACGGCGTCCTCGGCGACTTCAACCGCGCCGGCGTCCTCGAGGCGGCCGACGTGCACGTCGCCCGGCGGCTCGGCGCTCTCGGCGGCGAGACCGCCGACGACGTCCTGCTGGCGGTGGCGCTGACGGTGCGGGCGGCGCGCCTCGGCGCGGTCTGCGTCGACCTCGCCACGATCGCCGTGCAGCCGACGGACGCCACCGAGCCGTTGCCGTGGCCGGGCGCCGAGGGCTGGACCGCGGCCGTGGCGGCGAGCGCGCTGACCGAGGCGGGCGTGCTGCGACTCGACAGGACGCTGCTCTACCTCGACCGGCATTGGCGCGAGGAGCGCCAGGTCTGCGACGACCTGTTCGCCCGGGTACGCCGATCCGCTCCCGAGCTCGACGAAGCCGTGCTGGAGGCGGCCCTCGCGCGGCTCTTCACCACCGGGTGGGAGCAGCAGCAGGCAGCGGCGCTGGCGACCGCGCGCGGGTGGACGACGATCATCACCGGTGGTCCCGGCACCGGGAAGACGGCCTCGGTCGCGCGCACCGTCGCACTCGTGGCCGAACAACTGGAAGCCAGCACGGGCCGGGCGCCGCGGATCGCGCTCGCGGCCCCGACCGGTAAGGCCTCCGCGCGGCTGGGCGAGTCGGTGGCCCGCGAGGCCGCGACCCTGGACCCGGTCGACCGGGCCCGGCTCGCCGGCCTGACCGCGAGCACGCTGCACCGGCTGCTCGGCTGGCGCCCGGAGAGCGGGACAAGGTTCCGGCACCACCGCGCCAACCCGCTGCCCTACGACCTGATCGTGGTCGACGAGGTCTCGATGGTCTCGCTGACCCAGATGGCGCGGCTGCTCGAGGCCGTCCGGCCCAGCACCCGGCTGGTCCTGGTCGGCGACCCGGACCAGCTCGCCTCGGTCGAGGCCGGGGCCGTGCTCGCCGACCTGGTCAACGGCTTCGAGGGCCGCGAAGCCACCCAGGAACAAGGCGGCCCGGTGGTCCGGCTGACCGAGACCCACCGGACGAAGGACGGCGCAGCCGGGGCCGACCTGGACGCCCTGGCCGAGGCTCTCCGCGAGGGCGACGCCGACCGTGCCGTCGCGCTCCTCGGCTCCGGGTCCCCGGCAGTCCGGCTGGTCGACCCGGCCGACGACGCCGCAATGGCACAGGTGCGCACCTCCATCGCCGACGCCGCCTCCGAGATCACCCGGCGAGCGCTGGCCTTCGACGATGGCGCCGACCGCGAGAGCATCACCGCGCTCCTCGACGAGCACCGGCTGCTCTGCGCGCACCGCGAGGGCCCGTACGGCGTCGGCACCTGGAACCGGCAGATCGAGCACCTGGTCGCCGAGCGTGCCGGGTTCGCCCACCTCGACGAGTGGTACGCCGGCCGCCCGGTCCTGCTGACCGCGAACGACCGTGGACTCGGCGTCTCCAACGGCGACATCGGGGTGGTGGTGCGGATGCCGGAGGGCCGGTTACGGGTCGTGGTCCGGACCGGAAACGAGACCAAGCTGTTCGCCCCGACGAGGCTGTCGGGCATCGAGACCGTGTTCGCGATGACGGTGCACAAGAGCCAGGGCTCCGAAGCCCGGGCGGTGACGGTGATCCTGCCCGGGGAGGACTCGGCGCTGCTGACCCGGGAGCTCTTCTACACTGCGGTCACCCGCGCGAAGGAGTCCGTAACGGTCGTCGGGACCCCCGAGGCGTTGCGCGCCGCGGTCGGACGCCGGGTGCAGCGGGCCTCGGGCCTGACCGCCCGGATCGCCGCGCAGCCGTAGGTCTCGACAGGCTCAACCAGCCGTTGGTCCAGCCTGTCGGAACCCGTCAACCGACGCTCCTTACCGGCCAGTAGGCCGGCGATCTACGATGCCCGGCATGGAACGCACCCTCTATGACGACGACCACGAAGCCTTCCGCGCCTCCGTCAAGGAGTTCCTCGACCGCGAGGTGGTGCCGCACGTCGAGGAGCACGCCGAGGCGCACGCCCTGCCGCGCGAGTTCTGGCTCGCCGCGGGCAAGCAGGGCTTCCTCGGCCTGGAGATCCCCGAGGAGTACGGCGGCTCCGAGGCCGGTGACTACCGGTTCAACGCGGTGCTCACCGAGGAGATGGCGAAGGTCAACATGGCGCTCGCCAGCTGCGTCGGCATCCACGCCGACGTCGTGGCGCCGTACCTGGTGCGCCTGACCTCCGACGAGCAGCGCAAGCGCTGGCTCCCGGGCTACGCGAGCGGCGAGATCCTCGGCGCCATCGGGATGACCGAGCCCAGCGTCGGCTCGGACCTCGCCAACCTGAAGACCACCGCCGTCCGGGACGGCGACGACTGGGTGATCAACGGCTCGAAGACGTTCATCACCAACGGCTTCAGCGCCGACCTGGTGGTCGTCGCGGCCCGCACGGCGCCGGAGAAGAAGGCGAAGGGCATCTCGCTCTTCGGCGTCGACACCTCGGCGCCGGGCTTCTCGCTGGGCCGCAAGCTCGACAAGGTCGGCCAGCCCGAGTCCGACACCGCCGAGCTCTCCTTCACCGACGTCCGGGTCAGCAACGACGACCTGATCGGGCCGCTCGACACCGGGTTCATCTCGATGATGCAGTTCCTCCCCCAGGAGCGCCTGAACTGCGCGATCGCCAACATCGCGCACGCCAAGCAGATCCTGGCCGAGACGGTCCAGTACGCCCACGACCGCAAGGCGTTCGGCCAGGCGATCGGCAACTTCCAATGGAACAAGTTCCTCCTCGCCGAGCAGGTCACCAAGATCGAGGTCACCGAGTCCTGGCTCGACCAGTGCGTGCTCGCGCACACGAAGGGGAAGCTCACCGCGACCGACGCGGCGAAAGCGAAGTACTGGACCTCGCAGGTCCAGAACGAGGTCATCGACCACTGCGTCCAGATCCACGGCGGCTACGGCTACATGAACGAGTACCGGGTCGCGCGGGCCTGGCGCGACGCCCGGGTCACCAAGATCTGGGCCGGCTCGAACGAGCTCATGAAGGAGCTCATCGGCCGCGACCTCGGCTTCTGACCGACTCCCGCCGAACGCCCCTGATGGTCGGCGCTCAACGGGGGCGTTCTTCGTACCGCTGCAACGCGACCTTGCGCTCGACGTCGTGCTCGACCAGCGGCCGCGGGTAGTCGGCCTCGTACCCCTGCGGGTGCGTCCACGGCTCGTGCACGGTGGCGCCCGGCAGGTGCGCCAGCTCAGGGATCCAGCGGCGGACGTAGTCCCCGTCGGGATCGAACTTCTTGCCCTGGGTGATCGGGTTGAAGACCCGGAAGTACGGCGATGCGTCGGTGCCGGTGCCGGCCACCCATTGCCAGCCGTGGTTGTTCGAGGCGAGGTCGCCGTCGACGAGCCGGTCCAGGAACCAGGTGGCGCCGACGGGCCACCAGGCGTGCAGGTCCTTGGTCAGGAAGCTCGCGGTGATCATCCGGACCCGGTTGTGCATCCAGCCCTCGTGCAGCAGCTGGCGCATCCCGGCGTCCACGATCGGGTAGCCGGTGCGGCCCTCCTGCCAGGCCTGGAGGGCGTCGGGGTCCTCGTCGTACGGGATCTGCAGCGGACGCAGGTCCGCCCACGCCGAGTCCGGGCGGTGCCAGAGCACGTCGGCGTAGAACTCCCGCCACGCGATCTCGCTCGCGTACTTCTGGCTGGCCTTCCGGGTCCCGTCGTCCTCGGGGAGCCCCGCGAGCAGTTGGCGCGGGTGCACCGACCCGATCTTGAGGTAGGGCGACATCCGGGAGGTCCCGTCCACCCCCGGCTTGTCACGGTCGTCCGGGTAGTCCGCGAGAGCGCCGTCCACGAAGACCCGCCACCGCTCCAGCGCGGCCGCCGTCCCGGGCTCCGGCATCCCGGCCGCCGCGCCCGCCGCAGCCTCGTCCAGCAGCGCTGCGGCCCCCGGGTCGCCGGGGCCCTCGACCCAGGTGATGTCGGGAACGGGGAGCGGCTCGGCCCAGCCGTGCTCGCGCCAGGCCCGGGAGAACGGGGTGAAGACCTGGAACGGACCGCCTGCCTGGGTGGTGAGGCTGCCCGGGTCGACGGCGTACGGCGTCCCGGTGCCCTCGCGCCCGATACCGGCCTCGTCGAGGGCCGTGGCGACCCGCTGGTCGCGTGCCACGCCGTACGGCGTGGTCTCGCGGGTGATGTGCACCCGCGTCGCGCCGTTCTCGGCAGCGACCTGCGGCACGACGGTCGCCGGGTCGCCGTACCGGACGACCAGCCGCCCACCGGTCTCCTCGGCCAGTGCCTGCACCGACGCCGCCACCCAGGCGCGCCGGGCGCCGTCGCCGCGGGACCAGAGCACGGGATCGATCACGAAGAGACCGACGACAGGCCCGTCGGCAGCGGCCTCGGTGAGCGCCGGGTGGTCGGCCAGGCGGAGGTCGCGGCGGAACCAGAGCACAGACGTCATTCCCCGAGCCTAGGAGGGCGACCCCACCCCGCCCGGGTCGCGTGCGGCCTAGAGTCAGGCCCATGAAGATCGCAGTCATCGGCACCGGTGCGGCCGGCCGCGCCCTCGCCGCCGGGTTCCGCCGGATCGGTCACGACGTCGTCACCGGGACCCGCGACCCCGAGGCGACCCGGGCCCGCCCGGAGTGGGCGGACGGCGGCGATCTCGCCTCGTACGCCGACGCGGCGGTCGGCGCGGACCTGGTGGTCAACGCGACCGGCGGGCAGGTCAGCCTCGCCGCGCTCGCGGAGGTCGACCTGGACGGGAAGGTCCTGCTCGACATCGCGAACCCGTTGGACTTCTCCGCCGGCTTCCCGCCGACCCTGAGCGTCAAGGACACCGACAGCCTCGCCGAGCAGATCCAGCGCGCCCACCCCGAGGCCCGGGTCGTGAAGTCGCTGAACACCGTCAACGGAGCCGTGATGGTCGATCCCGGCAGGCTCGGGGAGCCGACCTCCATCTTCGTGGCGGGCGACGACGCCGGCGCGCGGGGCGTGGTCCACGCGCTGCTGGTCGACCTGGGCTGGAGCGACATCATCGAGTTCGAGACCCTGGACGCCGCCCGCGGCCTGGAGATGTGGCTGCCCCTCTGGGTACGCCTGATGGGGACGTTCGGTACGGCCGATTTCAACCTCCGCCTGGTCCGCTGAGGCGCGGGTGAGACGAAATCCACCGGTAACCCGGGTTCAGTAGGTTGAGGTCATGTCGTACCTGATGCGCGTCGAGCTTCCGGACGTCCCGGGTTCCCTGGGTCGGCTGGCGAGCGCCATCGGTGCCTCCGGGGCGAACATCGAGGCGATCGAGATCGTCGGCAAGGACCCGGACGGCGGCTTCGCCATCGACGACGTGTTCATCACCCCCGACCACGGCGTGATGCCGGACAGCATCGTCTCGGCCTGTACGTCGCTGGACGGCGTCCGGGTCCTCTGGATCTCCCGGTACGCCGCCGGCGGGAATCTCTTCCTCGACCTCGAGGCGGTCGAGTCGATGACCCAGGACCCGGCGACCGCGGTCGGCACGCTGGTCGACGCCGTGCCGGACGTGTTCCGGGTCGACTGGGGCGTGCACATGACCCGGGAGGGCAACGGCGCCAAGATCCAGCACGCCACCCCGGCCGCCCCCACCGACGTCCCGCTGGACGTGGTGTGGCCGGCGAACCTGGAGAAGGCGTTCCGGATCGAGGTCCCGGAGGCCTGGTCCGACCTGGTGGTGGCAGCCTCGCCCCTGAACGCCGACGAGCTCGTCGTCGTCGGACGTCGCGGCGGTCCGGAGTTCCTGGACTCCGAGATCGCCCGTCTCGCTCACCTGGTGGCGATGGCCGCGTCCCTGCGCCGGAACGCGTAGTCGCCTCAGTCGATCGGCTCGAGCAGGAACACCGGGATCTCCCGCTCGGTCTTCTCCTGGTACGACGCGTACGTCGACCAGGTGCTGACCGCGTGCTCCCACCAGTCGGCGCGCTCGGTGCCGCTCAGGACGCGGGGGCGGTAGGTCTTCCGCACCGGTCCGTCCTGCAGGTCCACCTCGGGGTTGGCGACGAGGTTGTAGTACCACTCGGGCTGGTCGTCGGCCCCGCCCTTGGACGCGATCGCGACGTACTTGCCGTCGCGCTCAACCCGCATCACCGGGTTCTTGCGCAGGTTGCCGGACTTGGCGCCGACCGAGGTGACCACGACGATCGGGTGCGGGCCGCCCCGCAAGGTGTTCGCCTCAGCGCCGTTGGAGGCTTCGAACGCAGCGACCTGGTCGCGGACCCACTGTGCCTTGCTCGGGACGTACTCGCCTTGAAGTGTCATACCGGTACAACGCCCGGCACGGCCGCTCGATTCCGGACACGGGTTTCGACAGGCTCAACCACCGCTGGTGGAGCCTGTCGGAACCCCGCTGGTGGAGCCCGTCGGAACCCGCACGGATAGATTCCCCCCATGAGTGCACTGGACGGCGTGAGCGACATCTTCGACCCGGCCGACTGGGACGACGTCCCCGGGTTCGAGGACCTGACGGACCTCACCTACCACCGCGCGAAGGCCCACGGCACCGTCCGGATCGCCTTCGACCGCCCGGACGTGCTCAATGCGTTCCGACCGCACACCGTCGACGAGCTGCTGCGCACCCTCGAGCACGCTCGCACCTGGGGCGACGTGGGCTGCGTGCTGCTGACCGGTAACGGACCGAGCGTCAAGAACGGCAAGCACGCCTTCTGCACCGGTGGTGACCAGCGGATCCGGGGTAAGGCGGGATACCAGTACGAGACCGAGGGACACCTTGACGCGGGAGCGCCGCCCAACCCCATCGACCAAGCCAAGATGGCCCGGCTGCACATCCTGGAGTGCCAGCGGATCATCCGGTTCATGCCGAAGGTCGTGATCAGCCTGGTCAACGGCTGGGCCGCCGGCGGCGGACACTCGCTGCACGTGGTCAGCGACCTCACCCTGGCCTCGCTCGAGCACGGCCGCTTCAAGCAGACCGACGCCGACGTGGGTTCCTTCGACGGGGGGTTCGGGTCGGCGTACCTGGCGCGCCAGGTCGGGCAGAAGATCGCCCGCGAGATCTTCTTCCTGGGTGCTGAGTACTCCGCCGAGGACGGTGTCCGGATGGGCGCGGTCAACCGCGCCGTCCCGCACGCCGAGCTGGAGAAGACCGGCCTGGAGTGGGGCCGGATCATCAACGGCAAGAGCCCCACCGCCCAGCGGATGCTCAAGTACTCGTTCAACCTGATCGACGACGGCCTTGTCGGCCAGCAGCTCTTCGCCGGCGAGACCACCCGGCTGGCGTACATGACCGACGAGGCCCAGGAGGGCCGCGACCAGTTCCTGGAGAAGCGCGACCCGGACTGGTCGCCGTACCCCTGGTACTACTGATCGGGCACGTTTGCCCAGGTCAGCTGGGGTTTAGGGACCCGCAGTCCGCACAGAGTCCGCAGAAATACCGAGAGCTTCACGCATGAGATCGCTCGCTGCCGTCCGCGTGCGATCCTCGGCGGTCGGCCACAGGTGGCTGTAGGTGTTGAGCGTGGTCGTCGCAGTCGCATGGCCCAGCGCCCGCTGGACGGTCACGACGTCGCAGCCCGCGGCGATCAAGCCGGAGGCGTAGAAATGGCGCAAGTCGTGAAGGCGAACATGTGGGAGTTTCGCTGCGTTGCGGGTCGCCCGCCAGCGCCACGTGATCGCGTTGTCGTAGAGAGGGTCGTGCCCGACTGTGAACAGCCACCGGTCTGGCTCGCTCTCGCTGACGTGGGCTGCGACGTGCTCGCTGAGGATGATGATCAGCTCGTCGGGCAGGTAGACGACTCGCTCTGACCCATACTTCGGGGGCCGGATTGAGTAGCCGTTCCCGTCGCGCTGGAGTTGGCGGGAGACTTTGAGTTGACGGCGAAGGAAGTCGATATCGCTCACCTGGACCGCCGCCGCCTCGCCCTTGCGGAGACCTGCGAACGCGCACAACGCGACGTATGCGCGGAATCCCCTCCGGGTCGAGACACGTTCGCTGTCGGCGTTTGCGACCAGACGGCCGACCTCGGCGAGGATCGGGATCGCCATCGCCGCTTCCTGTTTCCGACGCCGGGGGAGCGTGATGCCCTCGCTCGGGTCGCTCGCGATGATCCTGTCTGCGACGGCTGCACGGAACACCGAGCGGACGATGACGTAACGCGTCTTGACCGTGGTCGGCGCAAGCTCACTGCTGATCGCTTTCACCCACCTCTCGACATGTGATCGCCGGATCGACTTCAGCGGCAGGTCAGCGAAGGGGACCGAGCCGGTCGCCAGGTCTGCGTTCTGCCTCGTCGATGGGACCCACACCTGACGTGGTGCCCAGCTCGCATAGAAGCGTTCGAAGGTGATCCTCCCGGCCTTGGGGTCGACGTAGTTGCCCGTCACGACCGATGTGGTGACTTCATCGAGCCATCGCTGGGCGTCGATCTTGCGGTCGAAGTGTCGCGAGTGCTCCCTGCCGGCTTCGTCGCGATAACGCGCCCGCCACTTGCCGTTGGGTCGTTTGGCCACATTCCCAGCCATGTCGGTTCCTTCCCCTAACTCTCTTCCATGGTGCGTCTTCGCATCGACAATCGCGAGCCTTAGCGGGAAGTCTGTGGACGCGCAGACTGCTTTTCGAGCCATTGGAGGACTTCGCTGCGCCAGTAGCGCACGGAGCGGCCGATTCGGAAGCTGTGGGGGCCGGCGCCGAGGTGGCGCCAGTAGCGCAGGGTGGCTTCGGGGACCCGGAGGACGGTGGCGACTTCCTTGATGCTCATCAGTTCGTCGTGTTCGTGGGGTGTTTCGACGGTGCGGTAGGTGCTCATCGTGGTCCTCCCTTTGATGGTGATGTTGGCGGTGCTTGAACATCAAGCGCATTGCCTGGTGCGAGTGGACATCGCCAACTCAATCTGCCTGATGGGGGGCACCAATTCGCGCCCGTCCTGGGGGCCGCCCGTCCCAGGACGGGCGGGGACGGGCACACCATCGAGTTTTGGTGTTTGTGCAGGTCAGGAGACCGCCCCTCCGAAAGTCCGAGAAGATTTTCGCGGACCACACTTGTGTGGCCCCGAAATCGCTGATGGGCGCCGGCTGGTGGGTCATCGGCTGATCCCTCGGCTCGGGGTGGAGGGTCGCGTGTAGGGCGGGTTCTCGCGTCGGGTCGGTGGCGGTATCCGTGGTGCCCGGCGGGCGCCGGGGTAGGCCGGTCGTTGGGGTCGGTTGGGGCCGTAGCGTTCGATGCCCTCGGCAGCACGCTGAGCGGCGACCGCTGGTCCGAGGTCGGTACGGTCGCGGGAGAACGTTCCGTCCCACTGGCGATGGGCGTCGTCGAGGTCGGTGGCGACGATGTGAGCGATGTTGTTGTCGCGGCCGCGGGTCATCCCGACGTAGGCCGAGGCGGCGCTTGTGTGCTCCCCAAGCACCAGATGTCCAACGCTGGTGGTTTCGCCTTGGGCGCCGTAGACGGTGGTGGCGTAGGCGAGCTCCACGTGCTTCTCGGCGTAGGCGAGTGGCACCGAACGGGCCTCACCGTGTTGACTTTGAAGGGCGATTTGAATGTCGCTGACCGCGCTGACCGCGCTGACCGCGCTGACCGCGCTGACCGCGCTGACCGCGCTGACCGCGCTGACCGCGCTGACCGTCCAGGTGTCGCGGTTGGCCACGCCAAGGTGCCGGTTGTTGTGTCTGGTGGCGACCCGGTCCCCGACACCGATCCGCTCACCGAGCCCGTTGGTGATCGCGCTCCGGTCATCGACCTGATCGGTTGCGACGAGTCGGTCGCGGATTGCACCGTTGAGGGCGGCGGTCTGCTCGCGGGTGTCGGCGATCATCAGGAACTCTGTTCGTCCCGCCAGATGTTGGGCAGCGGCCAATTCGGCCAGTGCCTGGGTGCGCTCGGCCTCGGACGCGTAGATCCGGATCTGGTCCCGGGCGACCAGGGCACCGAAGACCTCACTGAGACGCTCACCAGGCACCTCACCAGGAACCTCACCGTCTAGCTCACGGCCCGGCCCATTTGGGTAGGTGTGGGAGCCGGTGCGCATCGCCAGGGTGATGGCAGCGTACTCGGGGTCGCTGAACCGGTGGACCACATCGAGGGAGACGACCGCATCCGGGTTTGCCCAGCGGTGGGCCAGGTCCAGGACACCGCCACGACCAACGGCGGGGAGCTGGTGGCGGTCCCCGACCAGCGCGACCCGCGCGCCCGCTTCGTCGGCAACGGTAAGCAACGCGAGCGCGGAGTCCTGGTCGAGCATCCCGGCCTCGTCGACTACCAAGCGGTCGCCAGGACGAAGCACAGCCGCTGGCTCGGGCCCTGAGCCTGACCCTGGGGCGACGCGAGTCCGACGCCCGTCTTCGTCCCAGCGGAACCCGTGCTGGTGGACCAGCCAGGCGACAGAGGTCGCCGGGACACCGATTTCGCGGGAAGCAACCTGCGCCGCCTTGCGTGTCGGTGTCACCACGACCATCCGGCTGCCGTAGGCCCGAGCTGTCTCGGCGGCGGCCTTCAGGGTGGTGGTCTTGCCCGCTCCCGCTGCGCCCTCGATCACCACGAGGTCGCTGGTGCCGACGAGGGTCTCCGCCGCGGTCTTCTGGGCCCCTTCGAGTGCTTCGGTCAGCAGCGGCCGGCGTCGCGCCGTGCTGCTGGTCCGGTGGGCGAGTCGGGTGATGATGTCGGCTTCGACGCCGAGGACGTGGTCGGAGCTGAGGGAGCGGACGTGCTCGGGAACGTCGGCCCGTCGCAGCAGGGGAGTGCAGTCGGCCAAGGCGCGGGCGGTGAGGTCTTCGGCCAGCTCGATCCTCACCGCGGCCTCGGCGACCAGCCCGGTTGCTGCGATCCACTTCTCGACCTCGCCACGGACATCGGCCGCGTTCCACGCCGACCGACGAGCACCGAGACGGACCAGGACCGCCTCGACCCCCGGGTCACGGTCGAGAGCACCAGCCCGAGGACCGACCAAAAGACCGGTCGCGACCGGCACCGGTGGGCTCGGGTCGCGGTAACCCAGCGCGCGCAGCTCTTCGTTCCATCTCTGGATGAGCTCGGCGCCATCGGTGGGCACGACCTTGTCCGGTCGTGCCTGCTTCCATGCCCGACGATCCCAGACTTGCCGCAGCACCGGCCCCGGCTCCTGCCCAGGGTTTGCCTGCCGCCACTCGGCTTCATACCGGTCGATACTTCGCGCGATCTGCGCAGCCCGGGCACTGAAGTTCCCGGCATACGGGGCGAGCTCGCGGATCTCGCCCGATGCCGGGTCGAAGGTGAACCCGGCGGCGACCAGGGCTGCGCGGAACTCGGGGTCGGTGGCCATCGCGGCGTGCCCGATGCCGTTGAGTGCCTCAATGCTGTCGCGGAACCCGACGGTGTGAAGACCCCGCCAGGTGTCTTCGGCGAAAACCCGAGCATTGACCTGGAGATGCAGGTGCCGGTGCGGATCCCCGGCCCGCGAGGTGTAGTGCCGCACCGTGACCGCCTCGATCCGCTCGACCGGGACTTGGACCTGCCGCCCCCGCGGCCCGACCCGCGTGGTCGCGTGCCCGGCAACCCAGCCGATCACCTGCGCTGCGGCGCGGTCCTGGGCCGCGTCGTACGCGGCAGCGACTTCGGGATTCAACGCGGCTGCGAGCGACCAGGTCTTCGGACCATTGACCGTGATCTCCACGAACCGCACCGCGTTGCCGTCTTGCCGGAGCCGACCGCGCGCCGTGCCGGACTCGGGGTCGTGGCCGGCGACCCACTGCTCGCAACGGTCCCCGTCGAGAATCCCGAGGTCCTCAACCGGCGTGTCCGGTGAGGCACTGAAACGGCGTGCCAGACCGCTGCCCTCGGCCAGGTAGTAGTCATCGGCGCGCGAACGGTCGGCCTCGACATAGTGCCGGGCTGCCGCAGCCGCTCCTCGGTACACCTTGACGCCACCATGCATGTCCAACCACAACCAACCATCGGCCCGAAAACGCGGTTCGGGCCGCCCCAACCGGGGCGGCCCATCTACGTCCTTCGTAGCATGCGTGCCGACAATTTGCAGCGATGTTCTTGAGTGTTGGAGGGCCTATTGAGGCGAGATTCTCGGTGACGTCGATGTTCAACATCATTCAATACTTCGAGGTCCTTTGACAGTTCAAAGGAGGCGATTCGGGCATTTCTAACCCGCAGCGCTCGCGGTGCAATCGACCGGGGCTCTCAGTGCGCGATAGCGGCCCGTGCGCCCGTCGGTCCAAGGGGTCGTATCCACTCAGGTCCATCAAGTCGACACCTGAGTTTCCTTGCTGGAGCCAAGCAAGGCCGCTCCGCTGTCGAGTCGACATTGTTCATCGACCCAGGTTGTTGGTTGACGAGTGGGACATCCCGAGGTTTGGCGTCTTACGGCGAGATGCCGTCGTGCATGAGTCGTATGATCGCGTCATTCAGGCTTGCGAGGGTGCCCGGATCCGGTGTACGGATTGCCTCGACGCGGAGCCTAGGATCATCCCGTTGATGGCGGTGGCGGACCCGACGACGTCAAGGTCAGCGCGCAGATAGCCCACGCGTAGGAGCGGGGAGAAAAACCTGCAGCAGGTCGGCGACTAGCGCCGTCGACTCCTCGGGGTGGCGTAGGGGTCCTTCTGGGTGCACTTGGTATTGGTTGCGCCTACCGACCTTGGCACGCGTTAGATAACCCGAGTCCTCGAGGTCGCGCAGGATGCCGCGGGCCGATCGCTCGGTGATCCCGACGCGCGCGCCGAGCTCGCTCAACCGGATCCCAGGCTCCCTCGCTACGAGAACGAGAACATGTCCGTGATTGCTCAAGAACGTCCATCCGGGCACCTTGTTGTCCACCGGGTAAGCGTAGACGACATGGATGTGTGTGTGGTCACAGTCATTTGACAGCGGAACTGGAATGCCGGTAATTCATTGCCTATGAAAATTCTTGTTGCAGCCCGGTTGGTCGCGATCGGCGTGCTGGTGGCCGGCATGATGGGCCTGGGTTCTGTCCTTGCGGGTCGGCACTTCGGCTCGTGGGGGAACGGCTGGCTGGAGTTCGAGGCCGGGGGCCTCAATCTCGCGCTCCTGACCTACATCGCAGTGCTGATGTGGCTGGTGACCCGCTACTGTGCGGTCAACCTGCGAGGCCAGCAGCGGCTTGCACGTTTCGGCGCACTGTGCCTGATGATCACTGCATCGCTAGCGGTGATGGTGATGGCAGGCAACTTGGTCACCCTGGCTCTGGGTTGGACGGTCAGCGGTGTCGCCATCGCTGGGCTGGTGGCCCATGCCGGACACGAGTCGGCCCGCCGGGCCGGACGGTTGGTCTTGACCTGGATGCTGGGTGCCAGTGCCTTGATGTGGCTGGCGGTTGTGGCGTCCGCCATCGGTGGCTTGGCCCTCGATGGCAGCGACTCAGCGCAGTCGCTGGGTTCAGGCGGCGGGTTGGTGGTGGCTGCGCTGCTGGTTGCTGCCTGCCTGGTGCGTTCGGCGATGGTGCCCTTCCACCGGTGGCTCCCCGAGACCGCAGAGGCGCCCTCGCCGGTCTCGGCGCTGTTGCACGCAGGCATCGTCAACGCGACTGGGATCGTGGCCGTGTTGCAGTGGCCGCTTCTCAGTGCGCAGCCTCTGGTGCTGCTCGCGTTGGGACTCTTCGGGGTCGCCACGGTCGGGTGGTGCTCGCTAGAGCAACGCATCCGACCTGACATCAAGGGACGGCTCGCCGCCTCGACCTCGGCCCAGATGGGCTGGATGGCTATCCAGGTCGGGGTCGGTGTGCCTGCTGCCGCGTTGCTGCACCTGATGGGGCACGGAGCCTGGAAGGCGTGGCATTTCCTACGCGCTGGCGGCGCCGTGGCGCGCGCCCGACGGGAGCCTACGGTCCGTCAGGCACCCACCGCCGCGGACTCGGTTGCGGCCTGGGCGCTGGCCGTCATTCCGGTGCTGGCTGTGACCGGTGTCGTTGCCGCAGGCGAGGTCACCGCTTCGCCGGGCATGCTGCTGGTCGCCGGTCTTGGGTTGGTGGCCGCAACCTTCGTAGGTCGTGAGGCGGCCGTCTTGGAACGCACCCGCAAGCATGTCCGCGGCTTCATCGCTGTCCTCGGTGGTGTAGCCACCGGGGCCTACGTCGCCGCGGCCCTCCTCTGGGACCACCAGCTGACGACCGGTGCAGGGCTCGTGCACGCTGACCATTGGTGGACTGCCCCATTGGCAGTCACTGCTTTGGCGATGGTGATCGTGCTGGCCGTCTTCGGCCCACGGGTCCGGCTCGAAAGCAGCCATCCGGTGGCAACGTTGGTTTCGGGCACCTCGCTTACCCCGGGAGCCCGACTGGCCGGACCCCCTCCGCCAACGCCTGTGCCGGTGCCGTTGCCGCAGATCGACCGCCAGGTCTGCGTGGCGGATGTGCGCAACACGGTGGAGATCGCCGGAAGGCTGGTGAGCCCCGCGTGGCCATTGCGCTCGACCGTGGCGGCCAACCCGCTCGCGCAGTTGGAGTTCCTCCCCTTCGACACCGCGGTCTTGATGGCTGAACGCTTCTACGGCAGCTCGTTACGACCCTCGTTGCAATGGTTCCTGGATCTGTACCACGACGGCGTCATCACGACCAGCGCCCTGCAAGCAGCTGCAGAGCAGCACGCCTCGATTCTGGCCCCCATCGCACCCGTCGCAACCGCGGCCCCAGGCGCGGACGGAGTGTTGGCCATCACCGAAGCGCACCTCTCCGCGACGCCTCAGGAGGCAGTCCTCCTTCGGGGGCACACCGACCCGCTGGCTACACCCATGGCGCACGCCCACGTGTGGAGTGCCCGAGCCTGGCATCAGGCAGAGGATTCCCACGGGGACCTGCGCGGGCCGTGGCGGCTGTGGAAAGAGAGTTTCGGGCACCGAGGATTTGATGTCGCTGTGCGCCGTGGAGGTCTGGCGCAGTTCGTCCGCTCGCTGCCCGAGGACCCTGCTGAGGCGATCGCGGAGTTGCTCACACGGTGCGACCGTTCGGTTGAGGACGCCTTCATGATCGTGACCCGGCTGCTCGCCTCAGGGCCGGGCTGGGCGGCCCATGCTCAATGGAGGGCCCGCCGGTGCGGCACTGCCGGCCCGTTGCTGGAGCTTGTCGCGCTGCGGCTGGCGTACGCGGTCCTCGACGGCGCCCGCGGACTGGAGATCTCCCCGCCCAGGCCCACCGGCCAGGAAGCCGTTGAACAGGCAGGCCGCAACGTCCTGTCCCAGGTCTGGCAGCACGCACTCGACATCAGCGAGCGCGACCGGCTGTGCGGTCACCTGGGTGATCCGGTCGCCGGAAGTGAGGGCACCGGCGAGGGCCTGGAACTGTCCACGGAGCCCGTGTGTCAGTCGGTGTGGTGCATAGACGTGCGATCGGAGCGGTTCCGGCGGCACCTGGAGGCGGTGGGGCGCCACGAGACCTTCGGGTTCGCCGGGTTCTTCGGGCTCCTGGCCCGCAGTCATCACCCCGACGGGATGTCCTTCGACCAGTGCCCGGTGATCGTGACGCCGACGGTCGCCATCGAGGTCGACGACCACGACAACGACATCAGCTGGCTCGCCGGCACGGTACGGGTGGCCACCCGGGTCAGCGCGCGCCCAGGGGTGGCCTTCGCGGCGGCCGAAGCCGGCGGTCTGGGGGCCTTCTTCTCCGCACTGGCCGGCACGCTGGCACCCCGCCGCTGGCACACCGTCGGTGTTGTAGTGGCGGCATCTGATCCCCTCCAGACTCGACCGAAGGTGTCGCTGCAGGAGTTGGCCGACCCCCGCGAGCCCCTCGACCTGGCCCAACGGGCAGCAGCCGCCGAAGGGATGCTGCGAGCAATCGGACTCACAGACGGCTTCGCGCCGGTCCTAGCGCTGGTTGCCCACGGATCGACGACCGAGAACAACGCCTACGTCTCGGCGTACGACTGCGGCGCCTGCGGGGGCAACCCCGGTCTGCTCAACTCCATCGCCATGGCCGGGGTGCTCAACGACCCCGAGGTGCGAGCCGTCCTAGCCGACCGGGGCATCGCCATCCCTGCCAGCACCAGAGCTCTGGCCGCACAGCACGACACGACGACCGACGAGATTATCCTCATCACCCTCACCGCTGAGGACCAAACAGCGGCCGCCTTGGTTCAGTCCGACTTCCTCACCGCGGGTCCTGCAGTCGCCGCGGAGCGATCGCTGACACTGCCTGATCACGGCAGGGCCCGCAGAGTCCGCAACGTGTCCAACCGTGCCGCGGACTGGGCCGAGCCCATGCCGGAGTGGGGACTGACGGGCTGTGCGGCGATCATCGTGGGAACACGCGACCTGACGCGACGGGCCAATCTCGGCGGCCGGGTGTTCCTTCACTCCTACGACCGGGAGACCGACCGCGACGGCACAGTGCTGACCCAACTGCTCAACGCACCGGTGATCGTGAGTCAGTGGATCGCGTCGCAATACTGGTTCTCCAGCGCAGCCCCCGGCGTGCTCGGAGCTGGTGACAAAACCACCCACAATGTCGTGGGCGACGTCGGGGTCATCACCGGAGCCCACGGGGACCTAAGGATGGGCTTGCCGTGGCAGGCCACGTTCGCCGTCGACCCAGCTCATCCCGCGCCGGATCGAAGTCACAACTCCGTCCACGTCCCCAGCCGCCACCTAGTGGTCATCGAGGGCGATCCCGAGCACATCGTGCGAGCCATCTCGCAGAGCCCGACGCTGCACAACCTGATCGCCAACGAGTGGATGCGCCTGGTCGCCGTGCAAGACGAGACCATCGTGGAGCTCCAACCGACCCTCCAGTGGCAGAGCCTGCGGGTGCCTCAGCCCGAGAAGGTAGGTCCACGATGAGCTCCTCGGCCGACACCGTTCGAGACGCTCACCTCATGAGCCGCATGATCCGCCTTGACGGTCCAGGTCCCGGTCACGATCCTGGGCGCGATGGGGCGTTGCGGATGGTGCAGACCCCCCTGGATCCGTTGACCTCGTGGGGTGAGGTGTTGGTTCGCGTGCGCCACTCCGGCATCAACTACAAGGACGCCTTGGCGGCCTCCGGACGCGGGAAGATCGTGCGGCGGGTCCCCTTGACGCTCGGTATCGACGCGGCCGGTGAGGTGCTGAGTTCCGCCGACTCCCGCTTCTTGCCCGGCGATCGGGTTGTGGTCACCGGGCACGGCCTGGGCGAGCACCACGACGGCGGGTGGAGCGAGCTGCTGCGGGTGCCGGCCGACTGGCTGGACCACCTGCCGTCCAGCATCGGAACCGTCGAGGCGATGGGGATCGGCACCGCGGGAGTGACCGCAGCCCTAGCAGTCGACCGCCTCCAAGGCGCCGGGGTGCTTCCCAGCGATGGTCCGGTGGCCGTCACCGGCGCCTCGGGTGCCTCTGGGATCCAAGCAGTCGCCATGCTCGCCAGCCTCGGCTACGACGTCATCGCCTTCACCGGATCCGAGACCGCCCGGACCCTGCTGCTCAGCCTCGGCGCCACCGCCGTTGAGGACCGCCCACGTCTCAGTGATGCTCGCCCCCTCAGGGCCGCACGCTGGGCCGGCGGCATCGACTGCGTAGGGGGTGAACCGCTCGGCTGGTTGCTCAGCACCACCCAACCCGAAGGGACCGTTGTGGCCTTCGGCAACGCCGCAGGCAACCATCTCCCCACGACTGTGTTGCCCTTCATCCTGCGGGGCATCTCACTTCTTGGGGTCAACGCCGCCGACCTTCCCGGCGACTCCCGAGAGCACTTGTGGCAACGACTCTCCAGCGACCTGTTCCAGACGCGATGGGAGGAGATGCTCAGCACCCATCCGCTGAACAAGGTCCCCTCTCTGGTCCTCGACGTGCTCGCAGGGACCACGACCGGTCGGCTCGTCCTTGACCTCGGGTAGGACCCAACTGCGGGGAAGACGCCTCGTCATCGCCACCATGCACCACAAGGAGAGGGTGATCGGGCCGATCCTTGCCCAACAGCTCGAAGTCGAGGTGGTCGTACCGTGTGACTTCGACACCGACCGGTTCGGTACCTTCACCCGCGAGATTCCCCGGGCGGGTGACCAGGTAAGCGCAGCCCGGGCGAAACTGGCGGCCGCGCTAGCGGCAACCGGTTGCGACCTCGGCATCGCAAGTGAGGGCAGCTTCGCACCTCACCCCGAAGTCCCCTTCATACCGCGAAATGTTGAGCTAATTCTGTTCCTCGACCTCGCACACAACCACGAGGTCCACGGGTGGCATCACACCATCGAGACCAACATGCGCGACCAGACCATCACCAGCATCGAAGAAGCCCTCAGCTTCGCCGACCTAGTCGGATTTCCCGAGCACGGCGTGGTCGTGCGCCGCTCACCCCAGGACCCCGAAAGCATCACTAAGGACATCGCGGACACTAGGGAGCTCAAGAACGTCGTGACTGAACTCCTCCGGAACTCCGACACGGCCTACGTCGAAACCGACATGCGGGCACACCGAAACCCCACCCGGCAGGCGTCGATTCGGATGGCGGTAACCGACCTACTGGCCAACCTGAATTCTCGCTGCCCCGCATGCCAAGCACCCGGATTCTCCATCACCGCGCTCGAGCGAGGACTACCGTGCACATGGTGCGGCACGCCCACCCAGCTACCTACGGCGCAGCGCTGGACCTGCCGATCCTGTTCCTACCGCCACACCCGCCCGATCGCTGATGACGGGAAGCGGGCAGATCCGAAGGACTGCCCCCACTGCAACCCGTGAGCCCATCCGGCGCATTAGCGCCCAGGGAGACACCGGTCCTGACACCCCAACCACGGGCAGACCACTCCTCCGGCGCCAGGCACGGTTCGGAGGAAGGGCCAGACCGCGATACGTCGCGCAACATGCGCCGTACAGAGGTCGCACAAGATCCGAGCAACGCCACATCGATCCCCGCGAGAACCTTTGGTCGATCCCGGGCCGGGCATTAGTCACCCAAAGGTCGAACACGGGAAGGCGCCAAGATTGCGCATCCGACCTGTTTCACAGCAGCCGCCGGAGTTCACGCCCAGGCCGCTCTGCCCGCCGCTACGGCCACGGTCACCCTCGGCGCCATACAGTTCTCGTAGTCGGAAGCGAGCCCCACGGCTGTTGGCACGCGTGGGTGACGAAACACTTGGAGTTGGTCGCTGGCTCCGGGTGACTCGGCGTCGTGCGCAAAGTCGACCTGTCCGGTTGTGTTTGGTTTCTGGCGGCGCTATTCTCCCTGTTGAGGGGAGTACCTCGAGACTCTCTCCCGGTCACTACGGAACCGTCATCGGTTCCCCGGGGGGAGGCCGTCAGTCCTGGCGGTGAGGGAGACCTCAAGCGTTCCAGCTTGAGGAGTTCTTCGTGTCTTCACTGTCCCTGCCCGCGGTGAGCCCGATGGCCATCGAGACCATTGGTACCCCCACCCTGTGGGGCGTCACCATCGCTGGTGTCCTCCTGCTGCTCGTCGTCGACTTCATCGCGACCCGCAAGCCGCACGAGGTCTCGATGAAGGAGGCCGCCTTGTGGTCGGTCTTCTACATCGCCTTGCCGCTCGCGTTCGGCGTGTACGTGCTCACCAACCACGGCACCGAGAACGGCGTCAACTACTACACCGGCTACATCGTCGAGAAGAGCCTCAGCGTCGACAACCTCTTCGTCTTCATGCTGCTGCTGACGGCGTTCGCGGTTCCGAAGGTGCTGCAGCAGCGGGTGCTGCTGTTCGGCATTATCGGGGCGCTCGTGCTGCGCGGCATCTTCATCGCCCTCGGGGCGGCCGCCCTGTCGGCGTTCAACTTCGTGTTCCTCATCTTCGGCGCGATCCTGCTGCTCACCGGCGCCAAACTCCTCAAGGGCGCCCTCGCCGGGCAGCAGGAGCACGCCGTGGACATCGATGCGATGCGCTCGGTCCGTCTGATGCGCAAACTCATGCCGGTCACTGACGACTACCGCGGCACCCGGATGACGGTCGTCGAGGGAGGCAGGCGCGCGCTCACCCCGCTCGCCCTCGTGGTCGGCGCCGTGCTCATGACCGACATCGTCTTCGCGGTCGACTCGGTGCCCCCCCTCTACGG
>JBKJIR010000033.1:0-100195 GCA_046598495.1 Marmoricola sp.
AAAGACGGTGATCGAGGTGGCCCGCAAAGCGGCCGGTATGTCGCAGCGTCAGCTGGCGGACTGGGCCAGGACCCAGCAGTCGTCGGTCTCGGAGTACGAGTCACGGAAGAAGTCGCCGACCCTTGATGTCGTCGAGCGGCTCCTGCAGGCTGCTGACTCGCAGCTCGCGGTCAGGCCGATTGTCTTCTGGAAGTCTTTCGATCATCCCGACGGCAGTAGCTTCGAGGTGCCGCACCGGTTGTGGTCGGTGCCGATTCCCGTTTGCTTGGCGCGCGTCCAGGCGTGGAAATACGTGTTCCAACCCGCGGTCCATGCTGATTGGGACCAGGAGATTCGGATCTGGGACCTGGCGAATGAGGCTGAGCGGATCGAGTACTACGAGTTGGTCCTCCGACATGGCTCGGCACCGATGATTGAGGGCTCGGTTGACGGGGTCCTGTTGATTCAGGCGTGGCCTCGGTTGAACCTTCCCGAGGTGGTCCGTACGGCGTGGCAGCCGCTGATCGACGCGGCCACCGGGACACAAGATGGGCCGCTCCTCGATCCAGGTGGGCTCAACGCCTGGATTGCGAAGGAGATCGGGGTTCCGTGGCCATTGAAGAAGGGCTGGCGCCAGAGGTGGAAGGACGAGCGGTTAAAGGCCAAGCTCGCGGCTCTGGATTGACGGTGACACGGGGGTTGGGGCAGGTGGGGGTACCGGCTGGCGGCGCGTCTCAGGCCTGTTGGGGCCGTAGCGGTCGATCGCCTCGGCGGCCTGCTGTCGTGCGTTCGCTGGTCCGACGTCCGCACGGTCCCGGCTGAACACCTCGGCCCACTGCTTGCGGGCGTCCTCGGTGCTTTCGGCGACGAGGTGAGCGACGTTGGTTTCGCGACCGCGGGTCATCGCGACGTAGGCCGCGGCTGCTCCGGTGGTGTCGCTGATCGCAACATGAGCACGCTCAACGGTGGTGCCTTGGGCGCCGTGGACGGTGGTCGCGTAGGCAAGTTCCACGAACCGTGATGCGTAATCGGCGGGGATCTGCCGGTCACGGCCGTGTCCGTGGTCGCGACTGTGGAGGGTGAGGCTGCCGTCATCACCGATCCCGGTCACGGTCCAGGTCTGCCGGTTCGCGACCTGCAGGTCGGGGTCGTTGCGGCGGGTGGCGACCCGGTCCCCGAGCCCGATCCGCTCCCCGCCTGCGGTCGTCACCACCGCGTCGGGCTCATGGCGCTGGTGGCGCTCGTCGCGTTGGTCGCGGATGGCTGCGTTGAGGTCGGCTACTTGTTCTCGCCGGTCTGCGATCACCAGGTCACCCGCTGCACCGGCTTCGGCGAGTACGGAGGTTCGCTCGGCTTCGGAGGAGTGGACGATGATCAGCCCGCGTCGGTTGAGTTGGTCGAAGACTCCTGCTGGGTCTTTCCCGGTCCGCATCCGCAGGGACAGGGCTGCGTAGTCGCGATCGGTGAACCGGTGCACTGTGTTCATCGAGACGACTGCGGTGGGGTGGGCCCAGGCCACGGCGTGGTCGAGAACCCCTCCCCGGCCCACGGCGGGGAGCTGGTGGCGGTCGCCTACGAACGCGACCCGGGCACCGGTCTCATCTGCGATCTGCAACAGGGCGCGGGCGGTGTCTTGGTCGAGCATTCCGGCTTCGTCGACAAGCAGCAGATCACCGGGCCGCAGCCGCGCCCCCATTGCGGGTGTGGGATCGGGTCTGCGGACCCAGTGGCCTTGGTCGTTCCAGCGCCAGCCGTGTTGATAGATCAGCCACGCGGCCGAATGTCCCTCGGCACCTGTCTCCGCCGCGGCAACTTCGGCGGCCTTCAACGTCGGGGTCACCACCACCAGTCGATGCCCTTGACTGGCCAGCTCTGTCTGGGTGGCCCGAAGGGCGGAGGTCTTGCCGGCTCCGGCTGCACCCTCAACGACCAACAACCGTCCATCGCCAGCCAGGGCACCGACCACAGCTGCGTGGGTTGGGCCCATCAGCCTGAGCCCACGATCGTCGACCCGCGACCGTCGGGCAGGCTGCGCTGCGCGCCCTGCCAAGCGCTGGATGATCTCGGCCTCGACGTCCAGGACCTGGGGTGAGGTCAATGCACGAACATGCTCGGGCACATTGGGCCCCAAGAGCAGGGGAGTGCACCTGCAGATCGCACGCGCGGTGACGTCCTCGACGAGCTCGATCCGCACTGCCGCCTCGGCGACCAGCCCTTCCTGGGCCAACATCACCTCGATCTCGCCGCGGATATCGGCCGCGTTCCACGCCGACCTCTTCGCACCGAGCTGAGAGACCGCCCATTCAGCCGCACCGTCGCGGTTGATCCAGCCCGCTTGGGTCGCCTCCAACAACGCTGGGTGGTCGGGGTCCTGGTAGCCGAGGTCGCGGAGTTCCTGGTTCCACCTGGCGACCAGTTCAGCACCGTCGCGGGGCACGATCTTGTCGGGACGCGCTTGCGCCCACGCCCGCCGATCCCAGGCCGCCCGGAGTCGCGGCCCTGGCTCCTGGCCCGGATGCTCGGTGCGCCATTCGGCCTCGTATCGGTCGACGTTGCGACGGATCTGCGCGGTGCGAGCACTGAACGCGCCGACGTAGGGGGCGAGTTCGCTGATCTCCCCGGACTTGGCGTCCTGCGTGAACCCGTGCTGGGCGAGGACGGCACGGAACTCGGGGTCAGCAGCAACCGCGGCGTGTCCGATCCCGTTGATCGCCGCAATCGAGTCCCGGACCCCGATCGAGTGCAGCCCCCGCCACGCACCGGCAGCCCAGACCCGGGCGTTGATCTGCAAATGAAGATGACGATGCGGGTCACCAGCCCGCGACGTGTAGTGCCGGATCACCGCCGCTTCAATCTTCTCGACCGGCACCTGTACCTGACGGCCCCGCGGCCCAACCCTGGTCGTGGCGTGCTGGGCAACCCAGCCGACAATCTCTGCGGCAGCCTTGTCCTGCGCGGCATCTAACGCGGCCGAGATCTCCGGATGTAGAGCAGCGGCCAACGACCACGTCTTCGGACCGTTCACAGTGACCTCGACGAACCGCAGCGCGTTACCGTCGTCGCGGACCCGACCCTTCTTGTCACCGGTCTCGACGTCGATGCCCGCAACCCACTGCTCGTAGGTCTCCCCGTCCATCGAACCCGCATCCACGACAGGACCATCCGAACTGGCAGTGAGCCGGGCCGCGACACCGGTGCCTTCGCCAAGGTAGTAGTCATCTGCCCGGGACCGATCAGCCTCGACATAAGCACGCGCGGCACGAGCTGCCCCGCGGTAGAACTTCACTCCGCCATGCACCCAGACCACCGCCTCAACGACGTCCGTCGATAACAAACGGACCCCTAGAAATGCCGCGTGGGCCGCCCCAACCGGGGCGGCCCATCTACGTCCTTCGTAGCATGGGTGCCGAAGAATAGGAAGGTCGATAAGAGCACTTCGGCGACTTGCAAGAGCAGGGATCTTCGCGATCAGTATCGGCCAACCATGTCAAGCAATCGGAGGTCGAGCGGCGTTGATCGTCAGCACTCCGCCCGTTGGAGGAGATCGGGGTCCGTAATCCTCTCAGGTCCGCTTACGAGAGCAGGTCGACAATCGTTTTGGATGTCGACCTGCTTCTGCAACTCGTCTTGCGCACGTCCGAACATTGTGCCGAGCCCTTGAATGGGCGTGTCGGGCGCGGTCAGAGTTGCGTTACGGCGCCGTGAGGATCTCGATTGTCGCGCGCTGCTCACCCGCGGTGGTGCGGGCAACGCGAAGGAGTGGTTCGAATTCGCCTAGGCGGGTGACTTGGTTGGCGATTTTGATTGCGCCTTGGCGTTGGCTGACTACGAGGTCAATCCATTTCTGGTCAAAGGCATCCCCGTCCAGCTTCTCGAGGATGTCAACTTGGTCGCTGCTCAAAATGCCGGGCATCTCATCGCCTGTGAGTGTCATGCCGCCGCCATGATCCTCGCCATCTGAATGCCCGCCGTTCGCGTGGTCGAGGGGCGTCTCAGGGATCGTGATTCCCCAATCGCTGAGCCATGAGACGAGTTGCTCAGTCTGTATCGAGAGATCTTCGAGGATCCGCTCTCCGACTTCGGTCAGTTGTCCCGATGTCGAGTGCTCACGAATCAAATCGACGAGTTGCAGTGACTGGGCGTTGAGTACGATCAGGTCAGTCGCGAAATCTATGTCGGCCTGGTTGATTCGGTCACCATTTTCAGCGATCCGTGTGGCTGCACGCTCGTTGCCCGAGGCTCCGCAACCTGTCACCACGAGCACCAATGCAACCGCGATGAGTGTGATCAGTGTTTTGCTCACAGGCTGGAACCTATCTGTGGCCACAAGTATTTCTGATGAGATCCCGATCCTGGGTTCACAGGTGCCTGGCGCGCAGTCGTAGGGCGTTGCTGATGACGCTGACCGAGGACAGCGCCATGGCTGCCGCGGCGATCATCGGTGAGAGGAGTAGCCCGAACGTCGGGTAGAGGATGCCGGCGGCGATGGGGATTCCGGCGACGTTGTAGATGAATGCAAATACGAGGTTCTGTCGGATGTTCGACATGGTTGCTTGCGAGAGTTTGCGGGCTCGGACGATTCCGGTGAGGTCTCCCTTGAGGAGGGTGATCCCAGCGGACTCCATGGCGACGTCGGTCCCGGAGCTCATGGCGAGTCCAACGTCGGCTGCTGCGAGTGCGGGGGCGTCGTTGACGCCGTCGCCTGCCATGGCAACGACCCGACCTTGTTCGCGGAGTCGTTTGACGATGTCACTTTTCTGGTCGGGAAGTACGTCGGCCTCGATGCGGTCGATGCCGAGTTGACGTCCGATGGCATCGGCGGTGACCCGGTTGTCTCCGGTGAGCATGACGATTTCGATGCCTTCATCTCGAAGGGCCTTGATCGCTTCGGGGGTGTTTGTCTTGATCGGGTCTGCGATGGCAAAGATTCCGGCGAGTTGTGCGTCGAGGCTCATGAAGATCGCCGTGGCTCCGTCGGCACGGAGTTTGTCTGCCTCGGCGGTCAGGGGGCTGGCATCTACTCCTTCGCTGAGGAGGTAGGCGGCGCTGCCGATGAGGACTCGGCGACCTTCGACGGTGCCGACGGCTCCCTTGCCGGTCGGGGAGTCGAAGTCGACGACGTCGGGGATGGCGAGTCCAGCTGTGGTGGCTGCGTTCACGATCGCTTGGCCCAGTGGGTGCTCGGAGGCGCGTTCGACCCCGGCAGCGATACGTAGAAGGTCGTCAGCGTCGAACCCGGCGGAGGGGACGACCCGGGTGACCGAGGGGCGTCCTTCGGTCAAGGTGCCGGTCTTGTCCACGACGAGCGTGTCGACCTTCTCCATCAGCTCGAGCGATTCTGCGTTCTTAATCAACACGCCGAGGCCGGCTCCGCGTCCCACGCCGACCATGATCGAAACCGGGGTGGCAAGGCCAAGCGCACAGGGGCAGGCGATGATCAGAACGGCGACGGCCACGATCAATGCGTGTGCCAGGCGTGGGTCGGGCCCGACCGTTGCCCAGACGACGAACGCGAGTATCGCGGCAAGGATCACGACAGGTACGAACCAGGCTGCGACTCGATCTGCCATTCGCTGGATCGGGGCACGTGAACGTTGCGCCTCGGCGACCATCTGCACAATCCGGGCAAGCATGGTGTCGCGCCCGATCTTGTCGGCGCGCACGACCAGCGACCCGGTCTGGTTGAGGGTTCCCCCGATCACGGTGTCGCCGACGTTCTTGGTCACGGGCATCGACTCGCCGGTCACCAGGGCTTCATCGAGGGAGGACCGTCCTTCCTCGACGATCGCGTCGACCGGGACCTTCTCTCCGGGGCGCACTCGCAGGCGATCTCCGATCTGGACAAGGTCGAGGGTGACTTCCTCTTCTGTTCCGTCCGCCTTGATCCGATGCGCGATTTTAGGGGTGAGGTCGAGAAGCGCGCGGATCGCACCAGAGGTCTGCTCGCGGGCGCGGAGTTCGAGGACCTGTCCGAGAAGGACCAGGGTCGTGATGACCGCAGCGGCCTCGAAGTAGACATCAACCGCGCCGTCCATCCGGAACGAGTCAGGGAAGATCTGTGGGGCCACGGTCGCAATGACGCTGAACAGCCAGGCGACCCCGGTGCCCATCGCGATCAGCGTGAACATGTTGAGCTTCATGGTCCGCACCGAGGTCCAGCCACGCTGGAAGAACGGCCACCCAGCCCACAAGACGGCAGGGGTCGCGAGCACGAGCTGAATCCAGGTAGATGCTCTGGGGTTGATCGCGTCGTGGATGGCCGGCACGAGGTCTGCACCCATCCCGAGGATGAGGACCGGCACCGCGAACGTCAGGGCGACCCAGAACCGTCGGGTCATGTCATCCAGCTCAGGGCTCGGCCCAGAGTCAGCGGTGACGGTCACGGGTTCGAGCGCCATTCCACAGATGGGGCAGGCGCCAGGGGAGGGCTGTCGAATCTCGGGGTGCATCGGACAGGTGTACTCGGTTGCGTCGTCGCTGGTCTGAGGTGGCGCGGCAGCTGCGCCGTGGTGCTCCATCGGTGAGGTCAGGTAGCGCACCGGGTCGGCCTCGAACTTTGCCTGGCAGGTGTCCGAACAGAACGTGAAGGCCTGCCCGTCGTGGATGGCGCTGTGAACCGCGGCGTGGGGGTCGACAGTCATCCCGCACACAGGATCTTTCGTGTCCGGCAACGTCGCGTTCGGTGCAGAGTCCATGAAACTAACATACCCCCCTGGGGTATCAGGTCAAGGTGGCGTACATCGCCTAGGGTCGTCAGTTCGACCGGTCTGATGGGTTGGGTGACCGCGGGGTTGAGTGGTCGTGCTTGACGTCCTCGGTGGGGCGCTGAGTCTGGCCGGAGTTCATTCCGCGCATCATGAAGAACATCATTGCCGGGCAGGCCAGGACGAGCAGGTAGACCGCGGGCATCCCGGCCCACAGCGCGAGCCCAACAACGCCGGCCGCGATGAGCGCGTAAAGGGGATAGCTGTTTCTCTTCATCTCAGGTCCCTTGGTATCTGGTCGTAGGAGAGCCCGACACGACCAGCGTGACCTAGCCCAGTGGTTTCGATTAGGGCTGAAGGTCCCAGGACTCCGCGCCAGTAGTCACTTGGGGGTCGTATCGAAAGCGTGTTGCCGGTACTACCCGACCACCAGAGGGTGGCCGGGTAGTACCTGTCACAAGTCGCGGTTAGGGCAAGGAGTTGAGCAGTGACGTCATGAGGGTGATCTCGGCCGTCTGAGCGGCCGCGATCTGCTTGGCGAGCCTGATCGCGTCGGGGCTCTTTCCGTCCATCTGTTCGGTCTTGGCCATGTCGATTGCTCCCTGGTGGTGGCGGATCATCATCGTCAGGAACATCTGGTCGAACGCCGATCCGTTGGACTTTGCCAGCGTCGCCATGTCGGTGTCGCTCATCATGCCGGGCATGGCGTTCCCGCCCATGTCACTCATGTCGTGGCCCGATGAGCCGGATCCGGTGTCCTTGCCCCAGGCCTTCAGCCAGCCGGTCATTTCGGTGATCTCGGGTGCCTGGGCAGCTTCGATTTTGGCGGCCACCTGCTTGACCGCTGTCGAGGAGGCTCGCGACGTGGCCATCTTGGCCATGACGACGGCCTGTTCGTGGTGGGGGATCATCGACTGGACGAATGTTACGTCGGCGGTATTGAAGGCAACGTTGGTGCTGCTTGGTGTGTTCGAACTGCTGCCGCAGCCAGCAAGGAACGCTGCGGCGACGAGGGCGAGGGTGATGGAGCTGAGGGTTCGCTTCATATAGGTCGTGTCTCCTGATGTTGTTGACGAAATGGGCGTGCTGGTCACCGGCGGACCGGGCTGGGCTGTTCCCAGTGGTCCGCTGGTGTTTCTCAGCAGCGCAGAATCGACAACGCGATCAAGCTGGGCGGATCAGGTGCGCGGAAGTGACCGGCTGGTTCCCTGACCCCGGGAGTCGCCACGAGCGACATGGCGCGCGAGGGGGAGCGGCGGCGCAGGAGCAACGTGATCAGCGACCCGACGAGGACAGCAAGGCACAGGTGGCCCATGTCCATATCGGTAACGGCGCCGGTCGTGACCGTAGTGATCGCCGGGCCGACATGATCAGCGTCGCCCGCACTGTGGACCAGTGTTGCGAGTTCTCCTGCGACCATCGAGGACTCGACCATCCCGGAATGAGCGGTCGAGGCCATGCCGTCGACGCCTTCGGCGTTGAGGCCGTGCATGCCGAACAACCCGACGAGGACCACGAGCAGGCCGCCGACCCACAACGCGCGCCGCGCGTTGGTCGACAAATGCCTGAGGGCCGTCACGATAGCGATCGTACCGGCCCCGCCTTGGGGGCATGCCGACTGGCTTCGCGTGGGGGCTACCCGGTGCGTAGTGCTCCCTTGCGTTGGTGGTACTCAGGCTGATCGATCTCTCCGCGCGCAAAGCGTTCATCGAGAGTCCGCTCGGCAACCGAACGGTTCGGATCAACTGCGCGGTTCCCGACGTCATGAGTGGCGCCAAACTGCGAGCCTCGGAGGAGCACGTAGAGCAGGCCACCGACGAATGCGAGGCACATGACGATCAAAATGCTCATCATCAACCAGCCACCCCAACCCATGCCGTCGCCCATAGTCCAACCCTGGCCATCATTTCCACTGCCCATCGCCGTTCACCTCTTCACTCGACTGACATGAGCATCGTTCGGTTCGGGTCGCTCGCAGCAGGGCCGATAGTCACAGCCCTTGAGGACCTTGACCCCCTGATTTCCGCTTTCACGGGTCTCGTCGTCTCGGGGGCTACTTGTTCAGCTTTCGTCGGACTCTTGTCTACGGAAGTGGCCCAGGATGTGCTCCCGCGTCGGGATGTGAGTACCGCGAGCGCCGCCGTGATCACGAGCATGGGCCTGGACCTGAGCGACGAGGTCATCCTCGTCAGTCGCGACGATCGGTTGGCGGCAACGCTTACACGTCGTGGTGACAGTCATCGGCATCTCCTAGGGATCGGGTTCGAACGAACTCATTTAACGATACATAACGTCACTGTAAATACGAAGTGTTCACAGGACGGCGCTATGTCATCCTTGAATCATGCCGAAGCTGTGGAGCGAAACTGTCGATGGTCATCGTGCTGCGATTCGTGACGCGACTCTCGACGTGACCGCGGCACTGGTCGCCGAACGTGGACTCTCGTCGGTGACGATGACCGAGGTTGCGAACCGTGCAGGAATCGGCCGGGCGACCCTGTACAAGTACTTCCCCGATGTGGATTCGATCCTCACTGCCTGGCACGAGCGCCAAGTCGGCGACCACCTGCGAAAACTCACAGAGATTCGCGACCAGAACGCCGACGTCACTCAGCAGTTGGAAGAGGTGCTGACCGCCTTCGCGTTCATGACCCGTCAGTCCCAAGACGGCGGCATCGTGGCACTTTTGCACCAGGGCGAGCACCTCGTAGAGGCTCAGCAGCAACTTCGCGTGCTGATCCAAGGACTCATCACCGATTCGGTGGGCGCGGGCCGCATCCGTGACGACGTGCCGACAGCCGAGCTTGCCACCTACTGTCTTCACGCGATCAGATCAGCCAGCAGCGCGCCTTCGCAGGCGTCGGTTCATCGGCTTGTCGCCGTCATCCTGGCCGGGATGAGTTGCGGCTAGGTTGGTGCTCATGGGGACCGGGAGCACCGAGTGGACCTTCACGATGGTCGACCTGGCCGGCTTCACCGCCTTGACCGAATCTCACGGCGACGAACATGCAGCAGATCTGGCGGTGGGATTCGCCGGTCTAGTTCGCGGGCAACTCGGAGCGGGCGACAGGCTCGTTAAGTCAATCGGAGACGCCGTGCTCCTCGCCTCGCCCGAGCCTGAGGGCGCCCTAGGGTTGGTAGGCGGCATCTTGGCCGCCTGTTTCGCACAAGACTTGTATCCCGTCGCCCGGGTGGGGCTCAACCATGGTCCGGCGGTCGAACGGGACGGCGACTTCTTCGGCGCAGCCGTCAACCTTGCGGCCCGTGTTGCTGCTCAGGCCGCGGGCGGCCAAGTTGTAGCAACAAGCACCGTGGCTGGGGTCGCAAGCGATCTTGGATTCACCACCCAGCCGCTTGGTGATTTCGTGCTGAAGAACGTGGCCGACAGAGTCGCACTATGGGACCTCGGACTTCAAAAAGCCTCTTCAGAGCACTCCGTGGATCCGGTATGCCGAATGCTCGTTGATCATGCTAAGTCGGCTGGACGGTTGACCCACTCGGGCTTTCTCTACTGGTTCTGTTCGATGGAATGCGTCGTTTCCTTCGCCCAAGACCCGACACGTTTCGCCTAGCGGGGAGACGAACCGCTTGAGCGCCCGCCTATCTGGCCGGTGTCAGCGAGGCGTGTTAGCTCGGTCTAAGTTCAACCGGCGATGTAGTCGTCCCGGTGTTCAGCTCGAAGCTCTGCGTGATGACGGACCGGCGGTCGTGGCAACCGCGATCAGTGTGGTGATGGGAACTGCCATGACCAAGCCGATTGCTCCAGCGAGAACACGGATGACTTCTTCGCCGATGGCCTCGGAACTGAGGAGGGCGAGCCAGGGACGGTCATAAAGCTCTAGGAGCAGCAGAATCGACAACGCAGCGCCGGTGTACGCGAAGACGATGGTGTAGATCGTCGAGGCGATGTGATCACGGCCGATCCGCATGCCGCTGCTGAACAGGGCCCGTCGCGACATGTCCGGCGCCGCTTCACGTAACTCCCAGGTTGCAGAAACCTGGGTGATCGTGACGTCGTTCAAGATCCCGAGCGACGCCACGATGATCGCGCAAGTCAGGAGCCCTTGAAAGTTCAGGTCGAGTTGGGCACTGAGGATTCCGCCTTCCTCGTTCCCGATACCTGACAGGCGCGCGCCCCCCACGGCCGCTTGGGCAAGGAACGCTGTGAGGCCGACACCGAGCAGGGTCCCTGCCAGCGCAGCGCTCGTCCGAATCGAGACCCCGTGGGCAAGGTAGAGGACCACGAACATGATCATCGACGACGCGACGATGGCGACTCCGACACCCGAATGGCCTTGAAGTAGCGCCGGCAGCATGAACTTCACGACCACGATCCCGGCGACCCCCAGCCCCAAGACTGCTAGGAGTCCGCGTGCGCGTGCGACTGCGGTGACCACCACGATGAACAGAATCGTCATCAAGAGCACGGAGTGCCCGCGCTTGACCCCGAAATACTGGTAGCTCCCCGGAAGGTCGCCCTGGCTGGGCAGGTGCTGCAGTTCCACACGGTCACCGCTGCGCAGGCCGGATCGGGCCACCTCCGGTGGAATCTGCACCGTGAGCTGCTGCCCGTCGGCTGTTTCGGAGTCAAGGGTCACCACCATCTCGGCGCACTTGGACGGCGCCTCGCCTGAGGTCTCGGGCTGATCCTGACAAGTCGGATGGACTTCGTCGACACGGGCTGAGGGAAACGTGACACCGGGGGCCGCGAAGTCCGCCTTCGGCCGATCCTTCGCATCCGAACTCGGGAACAGGACCACCGCCCCGACGATCGTGGCGAGAGCCCAGACCCCAAGGAACACCAGAAGTGCTATCCGAGCCACCGGGTTGGCAGGAACATGTGAGCGGCGCGAGTGATGAGCATGGGAATGCGACATGGCAAGAGCCTCGCAGACCTCGACTGGTGGACGACCGGGAGGCCGACCTGCCATCGTGAGAGTTGATTAGGCTTGACGGAGGCGGAGATGACAAGAGGCTTACGTTGGGTGGCAACGCCAGCGCTGATGCTTCTGGCCGCGTGCGGCAATCAGACTCCGTCCGATGTCGAGAAGGTGGTGGAGCCGTCGACGATCGTGACCAGTCCAGGTGTGATCGAGGGGCCGGCTTCGGTGCGGACTCACTGCGGTGTCCTGAGTCTGACCGTCAATGGTCGGCTCTGGCTCGCTGATCCGCCGCTAGGCGATCACAACCCACCTGATGGCTGGGACGATCCAACAGCAGGCCATCTGATCGTCACGCGTCCTGGACATGCCGAGTTCCGAGGCAATGGCGGCCAGGTCGCACAGTTCGTACTTGCCGATGCCGGAACGAGAGATCCTGCGACAGGTTGCAACTGAATACCAAGGGGCGTCGAGCTGACAGGCGCGCCCGCATGGGAGCTGAGCCCACGATCACATCGAGGGGAGGCTTCAAACGGGGCAACGCTGGGGCAACGGCAGAGCCAAAAATAGTCACCAACGGCCACCAGCATCCAACGTTGGAAGCCGCGTCGGACATCCACGTTCATCGTTTCGACATCTCCAGGCGACCCTTGGAAGCACTTGCTGAGCGGTAGAGTTGGTTGGCGCAAGCGAGATCGACATCAAGGTCGACTCCGATGCGATCCAGTCCGCAAAAAGTCCGCAAGATGTTCACGAACGCCCAACGGTTGCCACTAGGCGAAACAGTATCTGTGCAGGTCAGGGCACTAGTACCAATGATTGCCAACCAGTCCCTGTATGCGGGGCCACTCCCCGGCCTATGAGCCAGCCCATCCGCACCCGGGCTCTGATCTGTAGCGGAGCAGGATCAGCGGGGTCGCGGTCCGCAGATTGTCCGCAGGATCACCGTTCGCTGGCGTCCGCACCTGCCGCCGTTGCTGAGCCGAGCACCGAGTCGATCGCTTCGCGGGTGCGGTCGTCGGACGACAGCGACCATCTTGACCCAGACGGGACCGCGGCCTCGTCTGTCGCTCAATCGCCCGGGTTAGGTTGGCGTCTGCCAATCGGAGTACCTATCCGATCGCCTCGGCTGCGGCTAGGGGATCGATCTGGAAAGGACCCGGTTCTGAAGGATGACGATCGTGCGTCACGTCAAGCCGGGATCATCACCCGTCCACCGCGCACCAGCGCGATGCCCAAGATTACTGCCGGGATGACGGCCACGATCGGCGGGACGGGTTCCTCGCAGTTGCTTGCCACCGGAGTGACGGCAAAAAGTCCTGTCACCACGCCGGCGACAGTCGATGCGAGCCGCCCAGCTATCCGGGCGACACCGGCTGAGCGCACCGCCTCACCTGCCATTGCGACGGAGAGTGCGACCAGGACGGACATGGCCGTCAGCAACGGCACGGCGAGGACGTTCAGGTTGCGCACCACCGGCGGGAGCGAATCGGGGGCGGCGTAGAAGCCGAGGTTCAGCACCATGAAGGTCCACCACACGACGAGCCTTGCCCGGGCCGACCACCAAGAGAGTCGACCCAGGCTCCCGCCGAGCGCCCGCACGGACGCTGCTCCGAGAAGCACCGCGACCCGGGGAAGCAGCAGGTAGAGATCGCTGATCAGGTGGTAGATCGGGAACGCGTGGACGGCCTCGGCCATGGATGACGCCGCGATAGCGTTCACGCCGATGACCTCACGCGAGGCCGCGGCCTCGAGCTTTCGTTCGTAGCCGCCACCGGCGGTGGAGGCGATCACCAGGTAGCCGACCATCAGCGCCCCGTGCGCGACGACGTACCAGCCGGCGCGGGCGAGGGAGGTTTTCACCCGGACCTGGCGAACAGCCGCTTCACGCCGCGGCCGGGGGCTCCCAACATGTAGAACGTCGAGCTGATCGCGGAGCTCCTGAACACGTTGCTCCACCTCTTCCACTGGCGCTTGGGGTCGACGCAGACCACGGCGGTCTCCACGTCCCCGTCGTGTCCGAAGTGGGCGGCGACCGCGGTCAGCGTGTGCTGCCAGAAGACGTCCTCCTGCTTGTGCCCGCCGAAGGTCAGGCCCATCTCGAAGATCGGGTCGCTAGCCCGCATCAGTACCTGCGCCTGGCGACGGTGTGCTCGGCGGTGTCGGTCGCGCTGAACTTGATCCAGCCAGCGAACATGTGCCCCTCAGGGGTCATCAACGTGAACGACTCCAGGTCGGCGTACAGGACCATCACGCCGGTCGGCAGGGTCAGTCGCCCGGCCAGGGTCATGGTCAGGACCGCGACCTCGCCGGGAGCAATCCCGGTCAACGGCCCGTAGAACCGGTTGCCATGGCGGAACAAGCCAGCGCCGTAGGAGCCCGTGCCTTCGATCCCGACGCGGACAACGACGCCGAACGTGGACAGGAATGCACCCAGAGCGGCGTAACCGGCCGGCGTCGCGGGGAACTGTGCATCCCCCAGGTGCCTGCCGTTGATATCGATCACGGCCGCGTGGTGAGTTTCGGAGTGCGTATCGACGCCGCCGATGACAGCCGCGTTTGGTGCGTTCATGATGGTGTTGCCCTTTCCCTCGTCGGATCGGCAAACCGACCGGGCGGGCAGACAGGACGTTGACGGGGGTCTTGACCCAGGCTCCTATGAGGTCATGTCCGCCTGGGCGGCTCCCTCAATAGCGCCTCGCTCCGGCCGACGGGTCATCACCAAGGCACGAAGCCAGTCTCAGGAAGAGTCAGACCGGAACGAGGCCCTACCAGCATCAACGTCTCAGGACATCGAACCAGCCCGGACCCACGAAGGTGGGTCCGGGCTGATTCATTTCTAGGGTTCGGTGACCATCAGTAGAGGTTCCGGCGGTAGTCCACGGCGATCCCGGCCCGCACCGCAGCCTCAGTGACGCCGGTGCGCACCGCTTTGGCGGCGAGCCCCCCACGGTCGCTGCTCTTGACGTGGTCGGCCCAGATCTTGGCCGCGCGTGGCAGGGCGCCCTCCGAGATGTGAGTAGCGGGGTTCCACAAGGCGGCGTTGTGCACTGCATCGCTGACCCGCAGGGAACTGTGATCCACGTCGACGACCAGTGCTAGCTTCGGGACCTGGTTCTGGACCGCCATCGTGGCCAGCAGCTCCGGCTCGGTGGTCAACCGAGCCTGACCCCGGATCTCGAGAACGCGGTCGTCGCCTGGACTCATGGCCAGAACAGTGACCGCCGGGCGTTCGAGCAGGTTGTGAAAGGTGTCGGTGCGACGATTGCCTGGCCGGTCGGGCAGAGCCAGGGTGCGGTCGTCGAGCACAGACAGGAAACCGGCAGGATCCCCCTTGGGGCTGGCGTCGGCTCGCCCGTCCTTGTCGCAGGATCCGATCACGGCGAACGGCGCCGTTGACAGGAACGCCTGTTGGGCGTCGTCGATCCGGTCGGACTCGCTGGTCTCGTGGCTACCGTTCGTGACTTCGGGCGAGGCCCAGAACTCCGAGCGGATCATCGCTTTGCCGCAATGCACAAACGCCTCGTCGACCACCAGGCCTGTGTCATCGATCCGCCCATTGATGCGCAGAGACTCGCGCCATCCCGGGATGAGGAAGAGCAGTGCTGCCGCTGAGCCGACCTCAGGGCGCGCCGTGGGGCTTTCGAAGGCTAGGTGGCTGACTCCATCGGAGGAGGCGAACCCCGCTTGTCCGCCCACGACCCCGGCACGAATGAGGCCTTCGCGGTCCAGGTGCATCGTCACCGCCGCAGTCGAGTGCGCGAGTATCGCCGAGCAGTGGTCGTCGAGTTCGGCGATCGACTTCATCAGGGCGGCCAGCGGTTGGCGACCGACCGTGGTTTCCAGTCCGTCTACGTCACAGATGGTGTGCACGCTGAGCTCCTTCGGCCGTCATCCCGCAGCAGAGTCTACGGTCGCGTTCTGGCAGACCCGGCGATACCTGGTCCGTATTGCCCGTCTGAACGAATCTGGCGGTGCCGGGCTCCCAGGGACGAGCGGATGTGTCGCGGGGATTTTTCAGGTCGTGTGTCGGCGGAAGAGCGCCCCGGCGAGAAAGCGCGACGGGTCCTTGGCCGGCGGGCTCCCGGTCGCGCCCCGGTGGTCGTGAGGGCGATTGGGTGCAAGGGGCGGCTGTCGGCTGCCAGGTCAGGAGTCTCGTTCACCGCGATCCTCCCCGACGAGCCCGTCGTGGTGCAGGGCGAACCCGGGCGCGTCACCAAGCTGCTCGAGGTTGTCCTCGGGGATGCTTTCAAGTTCACTCCGCGAGGTGGAGGGGGCACGTTTGAGCCTGGAGGTCGACGGTGAGAAGGCTCGCGTCGAGGTGCCGATACCGGAGCGGGGATCGACGGCGACTAGCCGGGCAGGATCTTCGAGCGCCTGTACCGAACGCCGTCGGCGGTCCGGAACGAGGTCCCGGGCGCCGGCACCGGGCTCGCCATCGCGGCCAACCTCGCCCGGTGTCTGGGCGGCAGCATCCAGATCGACGATACCTCGCCCGCGGGCACGACCATGTTGATAGAACTTCCCGTCGTGCCCACCGAGGACGCGGCATCGGCAGCGTTGGGAGGGCCGAGGGGAGGTGCGCCACAACTGGTGCTTCTCCTGGCCAAGGCCCGCCAAACAGCGCCTGAATCCTTCGGTTTCGCCGACCTCGACGGGCTTCATGAGAAAGCGGACTCGGCGAGTAGCGTGTCGAAGGACCGTGACGGTCCAGTCCGCAAAAAGTCCGCAAGATGTTCACGAACGCTCAACGGTCGCCACTGAGCGAAACTGCATCCGCGCAGGTCAGGCCACTAGTGCCAACGATTGCCAACCAAGGCCCCTTCGACCCCGACCACGAACCGGTAGGACTGCGCGACCGTCACCGGGCGCTCGTCCGGGGTGATCTGGGCGCTCTTGTTTGTCACACTGGGCACTGCGATGTCTCCTTCACTTCAACGGGGATGGCGTCGTTGCCGACGTCGGCCCGGGAATGAAGTCACTACGAGGCAGGCCTGTAACGGGTCACAGCCAGAACTGTTTCAGCGGCACTGGTTGGACATGCTTCTCATCAAGCCATCGTGGTGGGCCAGGGTCGACGCCGGCCCCCGAACCTGACGGACAGATCCCGGCCAAGACACCCCGAAGGGGTCAGGCGATTCATGAGTCACGACCGATCCGGGAGACCGCCGCCAACCCTGCCAGCCAGCCCCGGGCCAGCCACCACGAACACTTACACGCGGTTCACGGGTGCCGGTTTCACTCGGTCACGGAAGGAAGGCCTTATCGAAGGCGTCAGCGAGGTCCTGGGTCCAAGGCCCGGAGAAGCCACAGAAGTTGATGGTGCCTTCGGTGGCAGTGATCAGATAGCGGTCGCCCTGATCGAAGGTGAACCCGTCGAGGGACACCGTGCTGAGGTCGTAGTTCGTGAGCCGCACGACGTCGGCGTCGCCGCCCTTGTACCAGCGGTCGACCTCGAGGGTGACGCCGTCGTCGCTGACCTCGGTCGCGCTGCCGGAGAAGGCGACGGGCATGTCCCGCAGAAACTGCACGTCGAAGGGGACGCAGGAGTTCATGCTCGTACCGCTGCCAACGGGCAGTGCGAGCGTGGTCACGACCGGCTCGGGGGTGCCTGCCGGGTCGTCGCCGCCCAGGAAGGCGCCGACCCCGACCCCGATCACGGCGAGTGCTGCGGCTGCTGCCATTGCTGGCGCCCAGCGGCGGGAACGGGACTTGGGCTCCACAGGGATTGTGCTCATCGCGGCCTCCATTAGGTCAGGCATCCACGAGTCGGCCGTGTCGAATGTCCGCGCGGGATCAGCGTTCCGCATCCGTCGCATCAGCCTTGCCTCCGCCTCGTCGGGGCGTTGCTCGTCGTTCATCCTGGCCTCCTCTCTGTCACCTGTTCCTGTCCGGATGTGCCGGAAACATTTCCGCTTTCGAGAAGCTGACCCAGCTTGGCGCGGGCGCGATGCAGCCGGATGCGTGCAGCGTTGGGTGTCACACCGAGAACGACTGCGATCTCTTGAGGGGCGAGCTGCTCCCAGGCCCACAGCCGGACCAGTTCTCGGTCCTGATCCGATAGACGTCCGAGCGCGTCGTACAGGTCCGCATCGTCCAACACCGGCTCGAAGGACTCCCGAGCCTGGACCAGGGTGAGGCGCTCCACCAGGCGCCGCTGCCGGTGTGCGGCACGTGTGGCGTTCGCCAGGCAGCCGCGGGTCACCGCATAGCACCACGGAAGGGGGTTGTCTGTGGGGACGTCCTCCAGGCGTCGCCACAGCACCACAAGCGCCTCAGCGAGGACGTCTTGCGCCGTATCCGGATCGGTGCGGCGTCCGACATATTTGCGCAAAGACTGGGACACCAAGGTAACGAGCGCGGTGAACCGTTCCTCACGGCTGCCCCGCTGCAGATCACGCACAGATTCCACATCCCCATCTGTCCGGCATGAGCGCCGACGTTTCACTGCACGCTGCGAAAGGTCAAGAGCACCGAGGGAAGTCCCGGGGTCCGTACTGGAGAATTCCGCCTCCGTACTGTCATACAGGACCGGTTACGTCCGCGACCCGAAGAGTGCTTTCGGCGATCTCGAACAGGACATCTACTACTACGTAAAGGGGGCCGCCGGCTCTTCCAGAGCCCGGAGGACTTCCCGAAGCGCGGTGAGAGCGTCATCCTCACGGCTTCGGGCGGCGAACGCGTCGTGAAGTATAGGTGGGGGCCTTGAATGCCAGCCGCCAACCAATCTCGGGCTGGAGTCCGGGAGCACGTGCCGCGACCGAGTACGACCCGGTGGTCCTCCCGGATTGAGCGCTCGGAGCCGGGCGAATCTCCTGACCCGCGTCGACGCTCTGCGGGCGAGTGGTTGTCGGCCCATGGGCGGCACCTCGAGGAGCAGGGATGCCTTGTCTCGACGGGGCTGCCCAATCGACGGGGGCAGGGCCATCGGGGGTGTCACGTCGCGTTCACTGCATGGGTCGCACTCGTAGATCCATTTGATGGCGTAGCAGCAGCCCCTTCCTTCACCTCGTAGGTGGCCGAAAGGTGCCGAGTGGAGTCCCGGATCGGGACCTTTGGCCCGTTCGCACGAGCCAGTTGTAGGAGAAAGTCGAAACAACAAGTGGTGTGGGGAGTGGGGACCAAATGGAAGACGATGCAGCCGAGAAAATCAGGGGGGCATTGCCCGCCGGGCTGCCTCGCCGCCTTGCACTTCGCTCATCAGGGCTCGACGTTCGCATGACCGATTTCACGTCCAGGGAGCGCCTAGAACGAGGCTTCGACATCCTCACTCGACCGACTCGTGACAACACTCGAATAGTCTGAGCAACACAGCACCCCTGCCAAGTGGTCAGTTCGCTCACACCAGTCCGGGCAGGCGATGGATGGGCCGGCTAGTGCGGCCGAGCTGCCGCTCCACCCGGGTTCAGGAGCGGTGCCTCGGGCGCCGTCCTCTAGATCCGCCATGGCGGATGTCGACCGGGGGACCACGCGATGGTGGCTGTCCGGATGTTGTGGGGGAGCGCTCGGTGCCCCCTGACCCGTTGTCTTGGGGACTTTCGGCTCTCCTGCAGGTGGAAGGTCCCGACTAGTATCAGAAGATGGATAAATGGGACTCTTCGTGCTTGGCGTCCCTGGGCACGACCCCGGGGGTGGTCGCCGCGGAGGTGCTCGGGATTTTTGAGTTGCCCGACAGCCTCGAACTCGCGGCCCTTGCTGAAGATGGTGTGAAGACCTTCGACGCCGCGCTCGCAGTCGGTCAACCCGCGATCTTGGCCGACTTCCTCAGTTACGCGGCTTCCCGCGTCGAGGTACTGGCCCCGGGACATCGCCCTCCCCATGAAGCGGTCGCAACGGCCAGGGGTCTGTTGAGCAGTCGACTATCTGAGCGGGATGGTCGATCGGCGGAAGACTTCCTCAACCGCGCACTGGAGCTGACCACGTGGTCGGCTCCGGCGGATCCGACTCCGGGAGAATTCGGTGCTCTGGCGCGGGGCTACCTGGCGTTGATCCTGCAGGGGCGAAGCGAAGACGCTCGTGCTCTGGTTCTAGATGCTCGACGGCACGGCATCAGCCTCCGCGAGGTTCTTGTCGACGTCCTCGAATCAGCTCAGCGCGAGATCGGCCGGCGTTGGCAGATAGGCGAGATCTCCATCGCTCAGGAGCACTACTGCACTGCCGTCACTCAGATGGTGTTGACCGACCTCTATCCCTCCCTGTTCGCGGGTACCGCGACCACCCGTCGCCTCGTAGCGGCTGAGGCTCCGGGAAGCCTTCATCAAGTCGGGCTGCGCATGGTCGTGGACCTGCTCCAGTGCGAAGGTTGGGACACCAAGTACCTCGGCCCCGCGACTCCCGAGCAGGTCGTGGACAGCCTCGCCGAACACCAGGCAGTCGTCCTAGCGATCTCTGCATCGATGCCGAGCCAGATCGCGGCGGTCAGCGCAATGATCGCGACGGTGCGAGCCGATCCGCGCACACGCGAAGTCAAGGTACTCGTCGGTGGTCGCCCGTTCGCGGTCGCTCCCGACCTGGTAGCCCTCGTGGGAGCCGATGCCTGCGCATTGAGCGCAGCCGATGCCGTCACCGCCTGCGATCAACTGTCTCAGCCGCAGGCATGAGTCCGACCGAGCGGGCACGCGACCGCCGGCTCCTCACCTCACCGCGATCAAGCCACTCACGCCAGTAGCGGTCGTCGTCCATCGGATTCCACTTCTCGTCGCTCAGTTCGCAGCTACCCGGCTCGCAGATCGCCACACAGCGAGGTCGCTTTGGACAAGGTGACGGGTTCCAGCGTGTGGTCCTTCAGGTACCTCGGAGACGGGCCGCGTGCCGTGAACGGATGCACGGCTAGGCTTCGGCCTGTGCACAATCTTGCTCGGGTGAGCCGTGTCAACGTCCTGACCGCGATCCGCGATCACGACCTGCAGGGTGCCGGGCCCTTCCTGGTGGGCCTCGGGTTCGACGGACCTGGTGACGAGGTGGTGGTCGTCCGGGGAAAGCGGTACGACGCCCGAGCGTTGCTCGGCTACGCCCACGGCAAGGCGACCGGTGACTACCTCGGTCCCGACGAGGTGACCGCGAGCTCGCTCAGGGTGCTCGTCGACCTCGGGTTCACGCTTGCTTCCCGGGCCGACCTCGACCGCCCGCGGGCAGCTCCCGCACGGACCCGGTCCGGCAGCACGAGCTCCCCGGCTCCCCGGAAGACGGCGTCGACCGCCCGGACGCGGCCGGAGCCGGTCGCCCGGCTGTGCTCGTCCTGCTTCACCCAGCTCTCCGTCACGGGCACCTGCGACTACTGCGAGTAGTCGGGTTCTCTAGACCGTCTTTGGGTGAGTCCTCCACCGTTACGTACCGTAGAGCCATGTCGGAGCGAGGCTGGTTCGAGGACGACGACCCGGGGGCGACCATGCACGGTCGACGGGTCGTGTCGGGAAACTCCGCCCAGCGCCAGGCGGACGCGACGATGGCGCGGCTCCGCGGGGAGCGCGCGCAGGCCCGCCGCGAGCGGCTGCGCGAGATGCGGATCAGTGGTCGCCGTACGTGGAAGGACCCGGACGTCCAGGACTGACGCGTTCGCTCCCCGTGCGCACCTGGGTACTTCCCGAGGGGCTCCGGCGTTCGCCGTGGCCCGTTCGTGATCGACACGGCTCCGAGCCGCGCGGGAGGCGTCGCACCGACACCCGTTGTTTCATCAAGCCCTCTATGAAAGTCTTGGGCGAGCACACGCCGCCGGGAGTCCGGCGCCATCGAACGAGGAGTCCCCGTGTCCGAGCAGACCGCCGTTACCCCCGCACTCGCCGCCTCGCAGGCGTCCTGGCGCTGCGTCCAGGCACGCGACAAGGAGGGCTGGCTCGCGCTGATGGCCGACGACATCGTGATCGAGGACCCGATCGGCGTCGCCATCACGAACGAGGACGGGAAGGGCGTGCGCGGCAAGGCCGCGGTCGAGGCGTTCTTCGACAAGAACATCGCGACCAACAACCTCCGGGTCGAGTGCGAGGAGACCTTCCCGTCGTCCTCCGAGCTCGAGGTGGCGCACATCCTGACCTTGCACAGCGCGTTCGAGGACGGCCTGACCAGTCACGTGCGCGGCGTCTTCAGCTACACGCTCAACGAGGACCACCTGATCATCAACCTGCGCGGTTGGTGGAACATGGACGCGATGGTGTTCGCGAAGGTCGACGCGTAGGCGTGGCGCAGGTCGACCCCGATATCGGCCGTGCGGAATCCCCCCGCTGCTTCATTCGTTGACCGGGTATGGACGACGTGTTCGAGCTGCGCGCACCCGCAGTGGTGTTCCCGGGGCAGCAGGACCCGACCTCGGCGTACCGGGTCGCCTACGACCTGCTCGGTCGGCGCTCCCCCGTCGAGGCGCTCGAGGTGCTCGCTCCGGCCCTGGCCGCGGACCCGGCGAACACCGGGATGCGGACCCTGAGGGCCTGGGCGTACTTCCTCCGGGTCCAGCTCGTCCGCGCCGAGGCGGAGCTGCGGTCGCTGGTCGAGGAGAACCCCGGCGACGACTGGGTCCGATTCGCGCTGGGTCGGGTGCTCGAGCGTCAGTCGAGGTACGCCGACGCGATCCCGCACCTGCGGCTGGCCGCCGCGATGTCGGGAGACCCGGAGCACGAGCTCGCGGTGCTGCGCGTCGAGCGGCTCGCCGGTGTCCTCGACCAGGGTCGGTCCGACTAGGGCAGGGTCAGGATCTCGGCGCCGGTCTCGGTGACCAGGAGCGTGTGCTCGAACTGGGCCGAGAACTGCCGGTCCCTGGTCACGACCGTCCATGCGTCGTCCCACATCTCCCACTCGTGGGTGCCGAGGTTGAGCATGGGCTCGATCGTGAAGGTCATCCCGGGGGTGATCAGCGTGTCGTGCTCGGGGTCGTCGAAGTGCGCGACGATCAGGCCGGAGTGGAACGCCGTTCCGATGCCGTGCCCGGTGAACTCCCGGACGACGCCGTACCCGAACCGCTTGGCGTAGGCCTCGATCACCCGTCCGATCACGTTGAGCTGCCGACCCGGCTTGACCGCCTGGACCGCCCGGCGCAGCGCCTCCTCGGTGCGCTCGACCAGGTCGCGCACCTCCTGGCTGACCCCGGGGGTCAGGAAGGTGGCGTTGGTGTCGCCGTGGACTCCTCCGATGAAGGCGGTGATGTCGATGTTGACGATGTCTCCTTCCTCGACGACCCTGCTGTCCGGGATGCCGTGGCAGACCACCTCGTTCGCACTGGTGCACAAGGACTTGGGGAAGCCGCGGTAGCCCAGGGTCGAGGGGTAGGCGTCGTGGTCGAGGAGGAACTCGTGCCCGATCCGGTCGAGCTCGTCGTGGGTGGTCCCGGGTACGACGTTCCGGCCCACCTCGGCCAGAGCCTGCGCGGCGATCCGGCCCGCGACCCGCATCCGCTCGATCGTCTCGGCGTCCTTGACCTCGGAGCCGGTGAACCGTTCCGGCGCCGGCTGGTCGACGTACTCGGGTCGCGGGATGTGCGCCGGTACGTGGCGACGGGGCGAGAGGGTGCCTGCTTCAACGGGGCTCACGTCGGCGAGTGTAGTTTCGGGCCTAGCGGGAATCCTCGCGGGTACTGGGTGGCCGGCGAAGCCACGGGAGGGAGCGGTGTCATGGACGAGTACTGGTTCTGCCTGACCCATCACGAGGTCGAGGGCATGCAGGGCTGTCGTAACCAGGACCGTCTCGGGCCCTACCCGACCGCCGAGGCAGCCGGCAGCGCGCTCGACCGGGTGGCCGAGCGCAACGACGAGTGGGACAACGACCCGGACTGGAACGACAAGCCGGAGGAGCAAGGGTGACCGAGCAGCCAGGACCGCCGGAGGGTGGTCGGATCAAGGACATCCGCGTCTACCGCGACTCCTTCATCGGGATGTGCATGCTGTCGTGCACCCCGTTCCTGATCTTCGCCTCGATCCCCACCTACGGGTGGTGGGCTGCGATCGGGATGTTCCTGGTCTGGGTGCTGATGGTCGTGCAGGGGACCCGGTGGTTCCTGCCGAAGCCCCGCGCCGTGATCGGCCTGGGCGTCGGCGCCTTCCTGCTCTGGCTGGCCGTGGTCCTGATCGCCTCCCTGTAGGGCAGCTACTGCGGGTGGACCCGCAGGACCGAGTCGTCCGACCCGTTCGAGGTGGTCACCAGGAGGTCGCCGTTGACGTCGCGGGTGACCGCGCGCAGCCGTCCGAACCCCTGCAGGACCCCGGGGGAGCGGGTCCACAGCAGCTTTCCGTTCGTGTCGAACTTCATGAAGACGAGTCGGTTCGCCTTCAGGGCCGCAACAGCCAGCGTGCCGCGCAAGTCGCCCCACTGGTAGCCCGAGACGAAGGTGGCTCCCGAGGTCGCCAGGGTCGGGTCGCCCGAGCTCCAGCGCGCGCTGACCTGCGTGCCGGGCAGGGAGTGGTCGGTCATCGGCACGGTTTCGTTGTAGCCCGGGACCGGGTTCCAGCCGTAGTTCCCGCCGTTGAGGATCTTGTTCACCTCGTCGTCGCGGTCACTCCCGTGCTCGACCGACCAGTAGGACCCGTCGCCGCGCTGGGCCAGGCCCTGCACGTTGCGGTGGCCGTAGGTGAACATGTAGCGCGCGACCTTCGAAGACGACGTCACCCAGCGGTTCGACGGCCACGGGGCGCCGCTGACCCGGTTGAGTCGGAGCGTCTTGCCGCCGTACGAGCTCAGGTTCTGGGGGTTGGTGCCGACCGCGGCGTCGCCGGTCCCGACGACCAGGGAGCCGCCGGTGCCGATCAGCAGCCGGCAGCCGCCGTGACGCCCCGAGGTGACCGGGAACCCGCTGAGCAGCGTCTTGACCGGGCTGACGGCCGTGTAGTCGAAGCTCATCCGCCAGACCTGCACCCGGATGTCGTTGCCGCCGGAGGCCTTGTAACCGCCGGCACAGGTGTAGATCCGGCGGTTCTCGACGAACTTCGGGTCGACCGCGAGGCCCATCAGCCCGGTCTCGCCGGAAGCCCAGATCCGCGTCGGGAGAGTCACCCGCCTCGTGACGCCGGCCTTCCACGTGACCAGCCGGCCGCTGCGCTCGCCGATCAGCAGTCGGCCCTTCGGCAGTACCTGGACGTCCCAGGGGATCGTCAGGCCGGTGACCTGTTCGGTGACGGTCAGCTCGGGGATGACAGCAGCAGCGGCGTCATCGGCCGCGAGCACCCGGTTCGTGGTCGGGACCACCAGGGCACCGAGAACGGCCAGGGCGACGACGAGAACTCCGGGACGACGCATGCCTTCGAGCGTACGCTCGCGGTCAACGCCGCCGGGCGCGGACGACGGTGTCGGTCAGCGTCACCCGTCCGTCCTCTCCTGGCACCGCGCGGGTCTGTGCCTCCGCGATGCGGACGTCCCAGGTCTCCTCGGGCAGCAGCGCCACGATCTCCTCGGGGGTGAAGACCCGCTCGGCGTGTCCGTGCCCGCTGCGCATGCCGGTGGTGAGGTCGGCGGGGTGGTGGCCGACGATCAGCAGGGTCCCGCCGGGGCGGACGGCGGCACCGATCCGGGTGACGTGCTGGCCGCGGTCCGCCGCTGGTGGGTGCCAGAACTGGGCCGAGACCAGGTCGTAGGTCCCGGGCAGGGCCGCGCCGCTCATCAGGTCGTGATGGACGGTGGTCACCCGGTCGCTCAATGCGGCCCCGGCCGCGTGCGTGGACACCCTGTCGAGGGCGACCTCGGAGACGTCGAGCGCGGTGACCTGCCAGCCCTGACCGGCGAGCCAGACCGCGTCCGCACCTTCGCCGGCGCCGACGTCGAGGGCGGTGCCGGGCGTCAGTCCGGTGACCTGCTCGACGAGGCGGGGGTTGGGGTTGCCGCTCCACACCTGGGTCGAGCCTGCGTAGCGGGCGTCCCAGGTCTCCTGGCTGTAGAGGTCGGCGTCGGGCTCGTGGTCGACGGCGTGGTGCTCGTGGGTGCTCATGCGGTCAGCGTTTCAGTTCACCCTGAGGTGAAGTCAACAGCTTCCGGCCGGCGCGACGACCGCCGGGTCTCAGAAGGTGTGCTCGGGACCGGGGAAGGTCCCGGCCTTCACGTCGGCCGCGTACGCCCGGGCGGCGTCGCGCAGGACGCCGTGCAGATCGGCGTACTGCTTGACGAAGCGCGCCATCTTGCCGGTCCGAAGACCGAACGCGTCCTGCCAGACGAGAACCTGGCCGTCGCACCCGTTGCCGGCGCCGATGCCGATGGTGGGGATGGTGAGCTCGCGGGTGATCTCGGCTGCCACGTCGCCGGGCACCATCTCCATCACCACGGCGAACGCGCCGGCCGCCTCGATCGCCTTGGCGTCGGCCAGCACCCGCTGGGCGGTCTCGCCCCGACCCTGGACGCGGTAGCCGCCGAGGGCGTGCTCGCTCTGCGGGGTGAAGCCGATGTGCGCCATCACTGGGATGCCGCCCCGGGCGAGGAGCTCGATCTGGCCGGTCATCTCCCGACCCCCCTCGAGCTTCACGCAGTGGGCGCCGCCCTCCTTCATGAAGCGCACCGCCGTGTCGTAGGCCTGCTCGGGGGACCGCTGGTAGGAGCCGAAGGGAAGGTCCCCGACCACCAGAGCGTGGTGCGCGGCACGCGAGACCGCCCGGGTCAGCGGGATGAGCTCGTCGACGGTGATGGGGAGCGAGGTCTCGTTCCCGAGCACGTTGTTGGAGGCGCTGTCGCCGACGAGGAGCACCTCGATGCCGGCCTCGTCGAAGGTGGCCGCGGTGAACATGTCGTACGCCGTCAGCATCGCGAACTTCTCGCCGCGCTCCTTCATCTCCCGCAGGTGCTGGGTGCGGATCCGCTTGCGCGGGGCCGCATCGGCCGCGGGCCTGGCGGCACCGGTGCCGTAGGGGGCGGCCGTCTCGGGGTTCTGCTGCTCACTCATCGTCGAGTCCTCACCTGCTCTCGCGGCTCCCTGACGGAGTCCACGGACCACGGACAACGCTAGCCCTGTCCGGACCCTTTTGACCCTGTGTCGCTCATCACCGCATCCGTCGGTAGAGCACGTGTGGCCGGAGCGGGTCGCCCGGTTCGAGGGCCGGGTGCCCGAAGTCCTCGGACGGGTCGCGGGTCATCCCGAGCCGCTCCATCACCGCGCGGGAGCGCAGGTTGTCCCGGGCGGTGAAGGAGACGACCTCGTTCAGGCCGAGAGTGGTGAAGCCGTGCTCAAGGACCGCACGACCGGCCTCCGTCGCAAAACCCTGCCCCCACGACGTACGGGCCAGGCGCCAGCCGATCTCCACGCAGGGGGTGAAGGGAGCGGTGAACGACGGTGCCGCGAGGCCGACGAAACCGATGAAGTCCCCGGTCTCCTCGACCTCGACCGCGAAGAGCCCGGGCTCTCCCGCGTCCAGCAATGCCCGGTGACGGCCGACCAGGTCAGCGGCCTGTTCCGACGTCAGTGGAGCCGGGAAGTGCTGCATCACCTCCGGGTCGGCGCAGAGCGCGGCGAACGGGAGCAGGTCGTCGTCCTCCCACTGGCGGAGCAGCAGGCGGTCGGTGGTGAGCGCGACGACGCTCACGGAGCCGGCGGTCCGTAGGACCGGTGCACCGTCGCGACCCGGACCTGGTAGTCGGAGTACCAGGTGTCCTGACCCCGCTGCTGCGCGACGGCATGCTCGTGGACCTGCTTCCACGCCTGTGCGGACGCATCGTCGACCCAGTAGGAAACGGTGATCCCGAGACCACTCTCGTCCCGCGCGGACTCGTAGCCGAGGTAGCCGGGCTGCTCCCGCGCCAGTTCCTGCATCCGGGCGCCCATCACCGCGTAGCCGTGGTCGCCCTCGGTCCGCAGGTTGCTGAACACCACCGTGGTGTAGGGCGGTTCGGGGAGGTCGGCGATGCCAGTCACGAGATCCAGTCTGCCGGATCCGGGCGGGGTCGATGATGGCGCGACCCCCGGCGACTCGACCTTTTCGGCTGTGATCCGCGAGACTGGTGGGGTGGACTTCGACTCCTGTTACGCACACGGCTTCGCGCGGGTTGCCGCCTGCACGATCCCGGTGGCGATCGCGGACCCTGCGACCAACGCCGCGCACGTGCTCGACCAGGTCCGGGAGTGCCACGAGGAGGGGGTCGCGGTCGCCGTCTTCCCCGAGCTGTGCCTGACCGGCTACGCGATCGACGACCTGGTGATGCAGGACGTCGTCCTGGACGCGGTCGAGTCCGCGCTCGCCGACCTGGTCGAGGCGAGCGAGGGTCTTGGTCCGGTGTTCGTCGTCGGCGCGCCGTTGCTCAAGGGGAACCGGCTCTACAACTGTGCGGTGGTCATCCACCGGGGCACGATCCTCGGGGTCGTTCCGAAGGGGCACCTGCCGACGTACCGGGAGTTCTACGAGGCCCGGCACTATGCGTCCGGCGCCGACGAGTTCGGCGAGGGCATCGACCTCCTCGGCGAGGTGCAGCCGTTCGGTCCCGACCTGATCTTCGAAGCCACCGACGTGCCCGGTCTCGCGCTGCACGTCGAGATCTGTGAGGACATGTGGGTCCCCATCCCGCCGAGCGCCTCCGCAGCGCTCGCGGGTGCGACCGTCCTTGCCAACCTCTCGGGAAGCCCGATCACCGTCTCCCGGGCCGAGGACCGGCGGCTGCTGGTGCGCAGCGCCAGCCAGCGGTGCCTCGCGGCCTACCTGTACGCGGCAGCCGGGGAAGGGGAGTCGAGCACCGACCTGTCCTGGGACGGCCAGACCATGGTCTACGAGTGCGGAGAGCTGCTGGGGGAGACGGAGCGTTTCCCCGACGGTGCGCGCCGGACCGTCGTCGACGTCGACCTCGACCGGATCCGCCAGGAACGGCTCCGCCAGGGAACCTTCGAGGACAACCGGCGCGTTTCCCGCCGGCAGGGCGAGGGTCAGGACGGCGCTTCGCACCGCCGCTACGGCTTCGAGCTCCAGCCGCCCAGCGGCGACATCGGGCTGCTCCGCGAGATCGACCGGTTCCCGTTCGTCCCCAACGACGAGGACCGGCTGGCTCTCGACTGCTACGAGGCCTACAACATCCAGGTCTCCGGGCTCGAGCAGCGCCTACGTGCCATCGGGCAACCGAAGATCGTCATCGGCGTCTCCGGCGGTCTGGACTCGACGCACGCGTTGATCGTCGCGGCCAAGGCGATGGACCGGCTCGGCCGTCCGCGCAGCGACATCCTCGCCTTCACGATGCCGGGCTTCGCGACCACCGACTACACCAAGAACAACGCGACCCGACTCTGCAAGGCGCTCGGGGTCAGCTTCGAGGAGCTCGACATCAAGCCGGCAGCCCGGCAGATGCTCGAGGACCTCGGCCATCCCTACGCCGACGGTGCGCAGGTCTACGACATCACCTTCGAGAACGTCCAGGCCGGCCTGCGCACCGACTACCTGTTCCGGATCGCCAATCACCGCGGCGGGATCGTGCTCGGCACCGGCGACCTCTCCGAGCTCGCCCTCGGCTGGTGCACGTACGGCGTCGGCGACCAGATGTCGCACTACACCGTCAACGCCGGCGTACCGAAGACGCTGATCCAGCACCTGATCCGGTGGGTGGTGTCGTCGGAGCAGTTCCACGAGGGTCCGAGCGATGCCGAGGTCGACGACGTCCTGCTCGAGATCGTCGCCCAGGAGATCACCCCTGAGCTGGTCCCGACCCAGGAAGGGGAGACGCCGCAGAGCACCGAGGCGACGATCGGGCCCTACGCGCTCCAGGACTTCACGCTCTACTTCGTGCTGCGGTACGGCTTCCGGCCGAGCAAGATCGCCTTCCTCGCCCGGCACGCGTGGGCGGACGCCTCCCTCGGCTCCTGGCCCCCGGGCTACCCCGACGACCGTCGGCACGCGTACGACCTGCCCACGATCAAGAAGTGGCTGGGCGTCTTCGTGAACCGGTTCTTCGGGTTCAGCCAGTTCAAGCGCTCTGCGATGCCGAACGGCCCCAAGGTCTCGGCCGGCGGCTCGTTGTCCCCGCGCGGTGACTGGCGGATGCCGTCGGACGCCAACGCGCGCGCGTGGTTGGCCGAGCTGGAGAACGTCCCGGACTGACGGGCGACCCTGTGGACAACTGTTTGTCCTCGAAGTTCCTCGTTGTTACCTTCGCTGACCTGGTTGCGGTGCTCGGGCTCGCGACCACGACAGAAGGACTGAGCCATGGAACGTTGCTCCAAATGCAGTGCCAAGCGTCGCGACGGGTCGCTCTACTCACCGCTGGGCCAGCCCGTCTGCGGGACCTGCTACGCCACGATCTCGGGGGCCGCGACCGGCGCGATGACCGGCGGGCTCGGCGGCGCGATCGCGGGCGGCTACGTGCAGAACGGCAGACCGGCCGGCCTGCTGGCCTGGATCAGACGGGCCCTCGGCAAGGACGTCTCCTGAGCCTCGACGGACCGTTCTCCGGCCCCTCATCAGAACCCCGGGTCCAACCCCTAGAGTTGCCCCATGGGTAAGCAGGAAGACTTCGTGCTCCGCGCTCTCGAAGAGCGCGACGTCCGCTTCGTGCGGTTGTGGTTCACCGACGTGCTCGGCTACCTGAAGTCGGTGGCGATCGCGCCCGCCGAGCTCGAGGGCGCCTTCACCGAGGGCATCGGGTTCGACGGCTCCGCGATCGAGGGTTTCGCTCGCGTCACCGAGGCCGACATGCTGGCCCGCCCCGACCCCTCGACCTTCCAGATCCTGCCCTGGCGTGACCGCGTCGACGGACCCTCGACCGCACGGATGTTCTGCGACATCACCATGCCCGACGGGTCCGCGTCGTACGCCGACCCGCGCTACGTGCTGAAGCGGACCCTGCAGTCCGCCGCGGAGCAGGGTTTCACCTTCTACACCCACCCCGAGATCGAGTTCTACCTGTTCAAGGGCCAGCCCGAGACCGGCACGATCCCGGTCCCGGTCGACCAGAGCGGCTACTTCGACCACACCTCGCAGAGCTACGGCTCGGACTTCCGTCGCGAGGCGATCACGATGCTCGAGTCGATGGGCATCTCGGTCGAGTTCAGCCACCACGAGGGCGGCCCGGGCCAGCAGGAGATCGACCTCCGGTACGCCGACGCGCTTTCGACCGCGGACAACATCATGACGTTCCGCACCGTCGTCCGGGAGGTCGCGCTGAGCCAGGGCGTCTGGGCCAGCTTCATGCCCAAGCCGTTCACCGAGCACCCCGGGTCCGGCATGCACACGCACGTCTCGCTGTTCGAGGGCGACCGGAACGCGTTCTTCGAGGGCGGCGCCGAGTACCAGCTCTCCAAGACCGGGCGGCACTTCATCGCCGGCATCCTGCACCACGCCGCGGAGATCACGGCCGTGACCAACCAGTGGGTCAACTCCTACAAGCGGCTCATCGGTGGCGGCGAGGCGCCGTCGTACATCTCGTGGGGGCACAACAACCGCTCGGCGATGGTTCGGGTGCCGATGTACAAGCCGAACAAGGGTCAGTCGACCCGGATCGAGCTCCGGACGATCGATGCCGCCTGCAACCCCTACCTGGCGTTCGCCGTGGTGCTCGCTGCCGGGATGAAGGGCCTTCAGGGCGAGTACGAGCTTCCGCGTGAGGCCGAGGACGACGTGTGGTCGCTCACCGATCGCGAGCGTCAGGCCCTCGGTCTGGAGCAGCTCCCGAAGAGCCTGCACGACGCGATCGCGGTCGCCGAGCGCTCCGAACTGCTGGCCGACACCCTGGGCGAGCACGTGTACGACTTCTTCCTGCGCAACAAGCGCAAGGAGTGGGAGGAGTACCGCGGTCAGGTCTCCGCCTTCGAGCGTGACCGGATGCTTCCGGTCATCTAGGCCATGACGCCTCGCGAGGGCTCTCACCTCCTGTCCGCGGGCAACCTGGCACGGCTCGGCTTCCAGGACACCGATGTCGCGGCCGGCCGGTTGGCCGAGCTGGGCCCACCGGCTTCCTCGGTCGTTGCCATCCTCGGTCTGACCGCCGATCCGGACCAGGCCCTCGACGCGCTGCTGCGCCTCGCCGACGTTGCTCCCGACCGCGAGGTGCTGATCCAGGCGCTCGCGGACGACGAGGGCACCGCGATGCGGCTGCTGAGCGTGCTGGGGATGAGCGAGGCGCTCGGGGACCACCTGGTCCGCCACCCCGAGCAGTGGCACGAGCTCCGCGACCCGACCCTGGGATCCACCCGCCCCCCGGCGTACGCCGTCCGGGCCGGATTGATGGCGTCCGTCGGCGCGGACCCCGGCGTGCACGAGCCGGTCTCCACGCTCGGGTACGCCGAGGCCGTGGACGCCCTGCGGGTCGAGTACCGCCGGGTCCTGCTGCGCCTGGCCAGCCGCGACCTGGCCCACCATGTGTCGGTCGACGACGTCGCAGCCGAGCTGGCCGACCTGGCCGCAGGCACGCTGGACGCTGCGCTTGCCGTCGCCCGCGCCAAGGTGGGCGACGATGCGGGGTGCTGCCGGCTGGCTGTCATCGCGATGGGCAAGTGCGGCGGTCACGAGCTCAACTACGTCAGCGACGTCGACGTCATCTTCGTGGCCGCCCCTCGGGACGCCTCGACGCCCGGCTCTTCGGGGACCGTCGACGGGGAGACGGAGGTCGACGAGCAGAAGGCGCTCCGGGTCGCGACCCAGCTCGCCTCAGCCCTGATCCAGGTGTGCGGTGACCAGACCGCCGAGGGCACGATCTGGCCGGTGGACGCGAACTTGCGTCCTGAGGGCAAGAACGGCCCGCTGGTCCGGACGCTGGCGAGCCACCGCGGGTACTACGAGCGCTGGGCCAAGACCTGGGAGTTCCAGGCGCTCCTCAAGGCGCGACCGGTGGCCGGCGACCTCGAGCTCGGGCGCTCGTACGTCGAGACGATCGGTCCCATGGTGTGGACCGCCGCCGAACGAGAGGGCTTCGTCGACGACGTGCAGTCGATGCGACGACGGGTGCTCGAGCACATCCCCGCCCACGAGGCGCGCCGGCAGCTCAAGCTCGGTGCCGGGGGACTGCGCGACGTCGAGTTCGCCGTACAGCTGCTGCAGCTGGTGCACGGACGCGCCGATGCCGCGGTCCGTGCTCCCGCGACGTTGAGCGCCCTGTCCGACCTGACCCGGGGCGGGTACATCGGCCGGGACGACGGCCGCTCGATGCACGAGGCGTACTCGTTCCTGCGCACCTTCGAGCACCGGATCCAGCTCTACCAGCTGCGCCGCACCCACGTCGTACCGGAGGACGTGGCGGCGCTGCGTCGACTCGGCCGGTCGCTGGGGCACTTGCGCAACCCGGTCGACGAGCTCGACAAGGAGTGGCGTCACCACCGGCGGGAGGCGCGTCGGCTGCACGAGAAGCTCTTCTACCGGCCGCTGCTCGCTGCGGTCGCCCGGATCCCGGGCGACGGTGCGCGACTGACGACGGACGCCGCCAAGGAGCGGATGGCCGCGCTGGGGTACGTCGACCCGGACGCCGCGCTGCGGCACCTGGAGGCACTGACCAGCGGGGTCTCCCGGACCGCTGCGATCCAGCGGACCCTGCTCCCGGTGCTGCTGGAGTGGTTCGCCGACGCTCCTGATCCGGACGCCGGTCTCTTCGGGTTCCGGCGGATCTCCGACGCTCTCGGCAGCACCCCCTGGTACCTGACGATGCTCCGGGACGAGGGCGAGACCGCGCAGCGCCTGGCGCAGGTCCTGGCGACGAGCCGGTTCGCGACCGACCTCCTCGAGCGTGAGCCGGAGGGCGTCAAGATCCTCGGCGGCGACGCCGGGTTGAAACCGTTGAGCCGCGACGTGATTCAGTCCGAGATGCTCGCGAACGCCGCCCGTCGGGGCGATGCCGAGGAGGCCATCCGGAGCGTCCGGGCTATCCGGCGGCGCGAGCTGCTGCGGATCAGTGCTGCTGACCTGTGCGTCCCGTTCGGCGTGGCCGAGGTCGGTTACGCGCTCTCCGACCTGACAGACGCGACGCTCGAGGCTTCCTTGGTGGTGGCGACCGAGGCGGTCGAGCGCGAGCGCGGTAAGCAGCTGCCGACCCGGTTGGCGATCATCGCGATGGGCCGCTACGGCGGCTACGAGATGGGTTACGGCAGCGACGCCGACGTGATGTTCGTGCACGAGCCGCTCCCCGGAGCCGATCCGGAGCAGGCCAGCAGCATGGCCAAGGCCGTGATCAACGAGCTGCGACGTCTGCTCGCCCTCCCCGCCTCGGACCCGCCGCTCGCGGTGGACGCGGACCTGCGCCCCGAGGGCAAGGGCGGTCCGATGGTGCGGACGCTCGACTCGTTCGCCGCCTACTACGCGAAGTGGTCGGAGGTCTGGGAGGCCCAGGCGCTGCTCCGGGCCGAGCCGGTGGCCGGCGACGCCGGCCTGCGCGACCGGTTCCTGGCCCTGATCGACCCGCTGCGTTTCCCCAAGGGTGGGCTCAGCTCCGACGACCTCGTCGAGATCCGTCGGATCAAGGCGCGGATCGAGGACGAGCGGATGCCGCGCGGCGCCGACCCTGCCATGCACTTCAAGCTCGGGCGCGGCGGGCTCGCCGACGTCGAGTGGACCATCCAGGTGCTCCAGCTCCAGTACGCCGGCACGATCGCTGACCTGCGGACGACCAAGACCCTCGAGGCGCTAGACGCGGCGGTGAAGCACGAGCTGATCGCCGCCGAGGATGCCGACCTGCTGCGGGCGGCATGGATGTTGGCGAGCCGGGCCCGCAATGCGACCGTCCTGGTCCGTGGCCGGTCCTCGGACCAGATCCCGAACGACCCCCGGGAGCGCGCCGCCGTAGCCAAGGTGCTCGGTTACGGGCCGGGGGAGATGACCGCGATGATCAACGACTACCAGCGCTCGACCCGGCTCGCGCACGGTGTGGTCGACCGGATCTTCTGGGGCGGCTGAGGTGGTCGGGCCGGATTCGGGTCCGGGCCGCGACCTGGCGGTGCCGCCGGGCCCCGGGCTGCCGAGCGGGACGACGATCCCGGCGGGGGAGCTGGTCGAGCGCTTCTCGCGGTCCCCGGGTCCGGGCGGTCAGTCGGTCAACACCAGCGACAGCCGCGTCGAGCTCCTCTTCGATCCGGCCGGCTCGATCGCGTTCACCGAGCCGCAACGGCGTCGGATCCTGGCGGCGCTCGATCCGGGTCCGGTCGCGGTGGCCGCCTCGGAGCACCGCTCCCAGCTGCGCAACCGCGTGGCGGCGCGCGAACGGCTGCTGGTGATCCTCCGGGCGGCCGTGGCGCCGCCCCCGCCTCCCCGTCGCCCGACCAAGCCGAGCCGGTCCTCGCAGCGCCGCCGGGTCGAGGCGAAGAAGCAGCGCGGGCAGACCAAGCAGCTCCGCGGCCGGGTCACCGGCGATTGACTGAAACTATTACCTTCAGATCTCGAAACATAAGGTAATATCTTCCTATGGCACCTCTGAAGGCAATGGCGACAGTCATCGGTGACGTGGTCGGGTCCCGTGAGGCCCCCGACCGGGCTGGTCTGCACGAGAGCCTGCTCGCTGCCATCGAGACGGTGAACGATCGCTGCAAGCCGGTGGTACCGCTCCGGATCACCCTCGGCGACGAGTACCAGGGTGGGTTCGCCTCCGTGGGCGAGGCACTGGTCGCGGCTCTGCGCGTCCGCCTCCTCGTTGCGCCCGCGTTCGACCTCCGGCACGGGATCGGCTGGGGAGCGACCACCGTGCTGAGCAGCGAACCCCGGGTCGAGGACGGTCCGGGCTGGTGGGCCGCGCGGGAGGCGATCGGCGCCGTCGCGGGCAAGCAGGCCCAGGGCGCTGCCCGGTCGCTGCGGACGGCGTACCGACGAGCGGCGGAGAGCGCTGACGGGCCCGACCCGGCGGCGGTCAACGCCGCGCTCGCCAGCCGCGACGCTCTGCTCGCCGCCGCGTCGCCGAGGTCGTGGGGGGTGCTGCGTGATCTGATGAACGGCATGAGCCAGCGTGAGATCGCCGAGGCCGAAGGTGTGTCCGCCTCAGCCGTCTCCCAGCGCATCCGTCGTGACGGGCTGGCAGCGCTGGTCGTGACCGACGAGCTGCTCGGGGCGGTGCGATGAGCTGGCTCGCGTTGCTGCTCATCGGTCTCGGGATCGCCGACCTGCTCCACTCCGCGCGTCCGGTGAAGGTGGCGCCGGAGTGCCTGGGAGCAGCCGCGGTCGTCGTACTGGGCCTGGTGTCCGACCTCACCGCTGCCCGCGACCTGGTCGCTCTGGGCGTGATCGCTGCCGTGGTGGTGACCTGGGGCCAGACCGTCCGGCACGGCTTCGGTCGTGACCGGGCGTGGCTGCCGCTGGCCGTGCTCGGTGCCTCGCTGACGGCCGCGGTCGCATTCTCGCCGCTGGCGAACCCCGGCGGCGGCGAGGCGCAGCGCTGGCTCGACGAGAACCCGTTCGGTGTCCTGGCCGGCCTCGAGGTCGACCGGGCGCTGCTGCTGCTCGGGGTCCTGCTGGTGCAGCTGTCCACCGGCAATGTGATCGTGCGGTTGGTGCTGCGCGCCACCGGCACGGTCGACCCGGCCCGCGGCGCGAGCCACGACGCCACCCGGACGCTCAAGGGCGGTCGGCTGCTCGGACCGATGGAGCGCCTGGTCATCGTCGGCCTCGGCATCGCCGGCAACCTCACCGCGGCGAGCGTCGTGATCGCTGCCAAGGGTCTGCTCCGGTTCCCCGAGCTGCAGTCCAAGCGCGACGACCCGTCCGAGCCGTCGATCGACGAGGTCACCGAGTACTTCCTGGTCGGCAGCTTCGTCAGCTGGCTGGTCTCCCTCGGGTCGCTGGTGCTCCTGGCGGGCTGACCGCGGACTGTCAGACGGTCGGGGTCAGCACGATCACCGGCAACGGCCGGTCCGTCTTCTTCTGGTACGCCGCGAACTGGCCCTTGTTGGCCGTGTTGCAGATCGCGAACAGCCGCTCGTAGTCGGCATCGCCCGGCCGCAGGAAGGTCGCGGCCGCGGGCATCTTCTTCACGCCGACCTGGATCTCGACGTGCTGGTGGGCCTCGGCGTTCAGGGCCCAGGCCGGCGGCAGGTGGTGGCCGCCGTTGGAAGCGCAGACCAGGTAGCGACCGCCGTCGCGCCCGTAGACGAGCGCGTTGGTCCGGGTAAGACCGGACTTGCGGCCGGTGGTGCGGAGCAGGAGCGTCGGCATCAGCAGGAGACGGTGCCCGACCAGCCCACGACTGTGCTCGTAGACGGCCTGGTGCGCCTTGAGGACGGTCAGGAAGGCCTGGGTGCTGAGCTTCATGGGGTCAGCCTAGAGACGAGCGAGCCGCCCGGGGGGCAGACCCCTGGGCGGCTCACGTCGTGCCGAGCTGAGCGTTAGCTCACTTCGTCTTGAACAGCGCGGACTTGGCACTGCCATCGGTCAGGTGGACCGTGACCTTGTAGCAGTTGCCTGCGCCCTTCGGGGACTGCCAGTTGTAGATGTACTGGTTGGCAGTCGTGTCGTACCGCAGCGAGGTGCCGCCGGTGCTGGTCGCCTCGATGTCGTCCGTCGGTGCAGTGGCGGTGCAGGTGAACTGCACCTGCCCGACCTTGGAGACCACAGCCAGGCTGGAGATGAAGCCGCCCGAGCCGTTCGGGATCGACCACTTCATCGGGACCGACTGACCACCCTTGATGGTGTTCAGCACGCCGCCGTTGTCCACCGGGGCGAAGAACCCGTTGAACGCGAACGACACCGTCACGGTGAACGTCTGCGCATCGCTGGTGTTACCACGGACGTCGGCCGCCGTGCAGGAGACCGTCGTGGTCCCCGGTGCGAACGTGCTGCCGCTGGCCGGCGTGCAGACCGGGGTGACGTCGCCGTCGACGATGTCGGTGGCGGTGGCCGAGTAGGACACGGTCGCTCCAGCGGCCGACGTGGCCGACGCGGTGATGTTCGCCGGGACGGTCAGCGTTGGGGTGGTGGTGTCGACCACGAGAAGCGTGAAGGTGCTCTGCGCGAAGTTGCCGGAGTCGTCGGTCGCGGTACAGGTGACCTCCTGGCTGCCGTCGAGAGCCACGAACACGCCGCTCGACGGGATGCAGCCGACGAGGACGTCGGTGTCGACCAGGTCGGTCGCCCCCGGGGTGTCGTAGCTGACGTTGGCGCCACCGGGACCGGTCGCCTCAGCCGTGATGTCGGCCTGGGCGTCGAGCACGGGGTCCGTGGTGTCCACGACGACGACCTTGAACGAGTTGTACCCGGTGCGCCCGGCCTCGTCCGTGGAGGAACAGCTGACCGTGGTCTCGCCCAGGGCGAAGGTGTCGCCCGACTCGGCGTCGCAGATGACCTCGGTGGCCCCGCTGACGATGTCGGAGGCCGTCGGCTTCGTGAAGATCACGGCTGCGCCGTCAGGACCAGTCGCCTCCTCGGTCACGTCCGCCTTGTCCTCGATCGCGGGCGGCGTGGTGTCGACAACCTCGATGGTGAACCACGCGGTCGAGGTGTTGCCGGAGTCGTCGGAGACGGTGCACTCGACCTCGGTCTCGCCCAGCGCGAAGGTCGACCCGGAAACCGGGTCGCAGGTCGGCGTCAGGGTGGTGTCGACGAGGTCGCTCACGACCGGGTCGTCGAAGGTCACGACGGCACCGTCGGGGCCGGTCGCCTCCACCCCCGTGATGTCGTCGGGGGCGGTGATGCTCGGCACTCCGGTGTCCTCGACCGTGACGGTGAACGACGCGGAGTCGGTGTTGCCGGAGACGTCGGTCGCGGTGCAGGTCACCACCGTACCGCCGAGCGGGAAGGTCGAGCCCGAGGCAGGGGTGCACTCGACTGAGACGCCGTTGACCGCGTCGGTCGCGCTTGCCGAGAACGTCTCGACTGCGCCACCAGGACCGGTGGCCTCGATCGTCCGGTCGCCCGGGGAGGTCAGGACCGGGTCGGTGGTGTCGACGATCGTGTACGTGACTTCGTCGCTGTCGGACAGGGCGGGGGTGCCGGTGTCGGTGTAGGAGCAGGTCGCCGTCTGCGAGCCGAGCCCGTACGACGCCAGCGGGCCGGTGATCGCGCTCAGCGAGGGCGAAGCGCTCTCGCTGGTGTCCTCGGCGTCGGTGACGTTGCAGACCGCGGCCGGGACCGCACCGAACTCGTACGACGTCGCTGTGACGCCGCCGACGGTCACGGTCGGAGCCGTGTTGGCCGCGGGGGCCGTCGACGTGATGGTGAACGCCGAGCCGCCCGTGTTCAGGGTGACCCCGCTGGTCCTGGTTAGGCTGACTTCCTTCTTCCCGAGGCTCTTCACGGTGAAGGTGACCGGGTAGTTGACGCCGCACGCGGTGAAGTTGACCGAGCTGACGTCGCTGGTCACGGTGGCCGCAGTCTGGCCCGGCGCCGGGTTCGTGAGGTTCACTGCGTAGCGAGCCGGCGTCGCGGCGGAGAGCTCGCACGCGGCTCCGCCGTGGGACGCGTCGACCTGGAAGTTGATGGTCGTCGTGACGTCCACGCCTGCCCAGGTGACCGCGTTGTTGCCGGTCGCATTGACGTCCTGGACGAGCTTGTCGGCGAACGCGGGGACGGTGCCGAGCACCAGGGCTCCCGCTGCGACGAGGGTGGCGGAAATCCGCCAGGGACGTGAGCTCAAGGGTTGCTCCCAAGATGAGAAGTGGCGTAGACGTGTCCAGGTAACAACGACCGAGCAGGCCGCGTGACATGGCCCTTTGTGACTAGTTCCGCTCGCCCATAGTCGGGCAATCTGCGCGAACGCACGGGACGCAAGGGGAGATATCCGAATTGAGTGGGATGTCAGCCGATGATGGTCTGGACCGCCAACGAGCCAAAAACCATCGCCGTCCCGAGGGGAGCGCCCGGACCCGGGTAGAAAGCCCCGAAAGCGTTCGCAGCGGAGTTGCTGGTGGCGTACAAGCCCTCGAGGACGGTGCCGTCCTCGCGCAGCGCGCGCCCGGCTTCGTCGGTGACGATGCCGCCCTTGGTGCCGAGATCGGAGAGCACGAAGCGGGCTGCGTAGAACGGGCCCTGACTCACGCCCACCAGCGCTTTGTTGGGGCCCTCACCACCGGCGAAGAAGGTGTCGTACTCGTCGGTGCCCCGGCCGAAGTCGTCGTCGACGCCGGTCTCGCAGAAGCCGTTGAAACGGTCGACCGTGGCGACCAGGTCGGTCAGCCCGAGCTGTCTCGCGAGCTCGTCGAGGCTCTCGGCGCGGACCCAGGTGCCGGCGGCGAGGTGGGCCGCGGGGTCACCCTCGGGCATCGCGATGGCCGGGAGCCGTCCGCCCTCGCGGGAGTCGAAGACGAACCACGACGGGATCCGGTTCGCCGGCCCTGAGGTGACCCGGGCCATCTCGCGGCCAAACCGGTCGTAGGGCAGGCACTCGTTGGCGTAGCGGTTGCCGGAGGAGTCGACGATGACGCCGCTGCGGAAGCCGAGGGTGAACGAGCCGTGACCGTCCGGGTGCTCCAGGCCAGGGCAGAACCAGCCCTGGTCCAGCAGATCGGTGGCGGCGCCGATCGCCTGGGCGGCTGCGATCGGCTCGCCGGTGTTGGTGCCGTCCGGCGCCATCGACCAGGCCGAGTCGCCCGGGACGCCGTACGCCGTGCGCCACTGCTGGTTGTGCTCGAACCCGCCCGCGGCGACGATCACGCCCCGTCCGGCCTGGATGGTGACCCGGCTGTCGGCTGTCTGGGCGACGACCCCGGTGACCCGGCCGTCGGTGGTGAGGAGCTCGTCGACGGCGTGCCCGGTCAGGACGGTGCCGCCGTCCCGGGTGAAGCCGAGCAGCAACCGGGCTATCAGGGACTGACCGCCCGAGAGCGTGTTCCGTCCGGGCAGGCCGGCGCGGTCGAGCTCGACCGGCGGGCGGACCAGGGCAGCGATCTCGACCGGCAGGTCGGCGCGCTTGATGTTGGACGGCTGGATCGAGCGGCCCCAGCTGACCCGGCCGGGGGCGTCGTAGTACTCCGGGAAGGGCAGCCACTCGAAGGCGAACGCGTCGTCCGCCTCGAGCTCGGCCACGAGGCGCGGCGCCTCGGCGAGGAACGCCTCGACCTTCGCGACGTCGGGATCGACGAGGAGCGCACCGAGGTAGTCGCGCGCGGAGTCGGTCGAGTCGGCGATGTTCGCCCGCTGCTGGACCGCCGAGCCGGGAAGCCAGCAGGCGCCGCCCGAGTACGCCGAGGTCCCGCCGACGTAGTCGGTCTTCTCCACGACCACGGTCCGCAGCCCGTGCTTCTGGGCCAGGAAGGCGGCCGTCAGGGCACCGCCGCCGGAACCGACGACCACCACGTCGAACGCCGGCGGGTTCTCGGGCGCGTTGTGCTCGGTCATGACGGGCCTTTCTCGAGGTAGCTGATGATCGCTTCACTCAGGCCCAACCGGGCCTCGGCGGAGTCCGTGTAGCTGCTGAGGTACTGCTCGTTGTGCAGACCGCGCATCGCGCCGGGGAGCAGGCTGCGGACCCGCGCGATCCGGGTGGGGTCCAGGTCGTAGTCGTCGAAGGCGTGCTCGACCAGCTCGGTCCAGGCCTGGTCCCAGCGTGCGATCGCCCGAGCGGTCCCGGGGTACGCCGCTTCCAGCTCGTCGCGCTGCCGGGGCAGCGCGATCCTGAGGTTGTGGATCGCCCGGGACGCCGGCAGGTCCATCGCGGTCCAGAGCAGGGCGATGATCGCATCGACGCGATCAGCGAGCCGCGAGGCTGGGGGCAGGTCCGGCTGCAGCGTGATCCGGTCGGTGAGCACGTACTCCAGGACCGCGGCCCAGAGGCCGTCCACGTCGCCGAACTGGTGCTGGACCGTGCCCCAGGTGACGCCGGCCTCCCGCGCTACCAGGCTGGCACTGACCGATTCCGGACCTCCGTGGGACAGGCAGTCCACGGCAGCCCGAAGAAGCGCCTGGCGGGTCTCCAGGCCGCGCTTGTTCAGCCGGGTGCCCTTGGCGCTCAGGGGGCTCTGCGCGCTCAGGTTGGTCGGTGCACCCGACGACGGGTCCGAGGTCATCGGTCGGTTCGTCAGCTCAGCCCGAGACGCTGGCCGTGGCGGCCGATGAAGGCGATGACCTCGTCGGCGTCCTTGTCGGGCAGGCCCCAGATGAGCTCGGTGACGCCGCACTCGGCCCACGCGGCCAGGTCCTCGGGGGACGGCTTCATCGCGATCAGCACGTGGATCTCGGGGGAGCCGTCGCGGCCGGCGTCGGCCCAGGCCTGCTTCAGGGCGGCGACCTTGGTCGGGATGTCGGACTCGATGGGGGTGGTCATCCAGCCGTCGGCGTTGGCTGCGATCCAGGCGAAGGTCTTCGGGCCGGCGCCGGCGCCGATGATCACGGGCACGTGCGCCTGGGCGGGTTTCGGCCATGCCCACGAAGCACCGAACTGCACGAACTCGCCGTCGTACGACGCCTCTTCCTGGGTCCAGAGCGCCCGCATCGCCTCGAGGTACTCGCGCAGGACCGTGCGGCGCTTGTTGGCGGGCACGTGGTGGTCGCTGAGCTCGTCGGTGTTCCAGCCGAAGCCGGCGCCGACGGTGACCCGGCCGCCGGAGAGGTGGTCGAGGGTGGCGATCGTCTTCGCCAGGGTGATCGGGTCGGACTCGACCGGGAGCGCGACGGCGGTGGAGAGCCGGATCGTGCTGGTCACCGCGGCTGCCGTGGCCAGCGAGATCCACGGGTCGAGGGTTCGGGTGTAGCGGTCGTCGGGGAGGGTCTCGTCGCCGGTGCCGGGGTGCGCGGCGTCGCGCTTGACCGGGATGTGGGTGTGCTCGGGCACGTAGAGGGTGTCGAACCCGGCGTCCTCGGCGGCCTTCGCGGCCTGGGCGGGGGTGATTCCACGGTCGCTGGTGAACAGCACGATGCCATTGCGCATGACGTCTTCTCCTGGTCGGTCGCCCGCGGGCGCGGGGGCTCGAAGAGGAATCATAGAGGACTCAATGAGAAATGGAAGTGACCTCGTCGAGGAAACCCACGGCGCGTTCGAGCGCCTCGGCACCGGCCGCCGTACCGAGGCGGAATTGGAACTCGTGGTGGAGCGGCGCGTCGCCGGGCAGGTGCTCGTGCACCGGGACGCCGAGCGTGCGGAGCCGGTCGGCCATCGGCGGCGACTGCCGCCGGGTCAGCGGATCGGCGTTGCCGGCAGCGAGGAACGTCGGCGGAAAGTCCGCCGTCACGTGCCGGACCACCGACATCAGGTCGCACGCCTCGGTCGACCTCCAGTCGCGTCTGCCGGTCACCGACCACATCGCCGACTCCAGCGCTGCGGCGAAGATCCGGCTCGAGTCGTCGAGCCGCTCCGGGTCGAAGATCCCGCAGAAGCACAAGGCGCCGCGGAGCTGCTCGGGGGCCAGGGTCGGGGTGAGCGTCGTGCGGGCCGCGTACGCCGGGCTGGATGTCAGGACCGCCAGCTCCGCCGCGACCTGGGCTCCGGCGGAGTCGCCCGCCAGCACCACCCGTCCCGGGTCCAGTCCGTACGACGCCGCGTGCGCGATCAGGTGGCCGACCGCGGCGTTGACGGCGCGCGGAGCCGCCGGGTACCGGGCTCCCGGTGCGCGGGGGAAGTTGACCGCGGCGCCGGCGTACCCGCGCACCGCGAGGTGCTCGAGGTACGGCGTCACGTCGGACTTGTCCCCGAAGTGCCAGCCGCCGCCGTGCACCCAGACCACCAGCGGATGCGGTCCGGGCCCGTCGGGCAGGACCAGGTCGAAGGTTCCGTCGCGCCCGGAGCCGGGGGAGTGGACCAAGTCGGTGCGGGTGGTCCAGCCCGTTGCCGGTCGGTGCCGACGGACGTCGGCCGCGACGATCGCCGTCCCGGGTTCGGAGGAGAGTCGGAACAGCCTCAGGGTGATCCCGGGCGGGCACCAGTGCTGGGGCCGCAGCCGCGCCAGCACCCGGACGACCAGGGTCGCGAGCGCTGCCGTTGCGTGGCGGGTGGCGCGGCGTACCGAGGGGCTCACGCTGCGCAGCCTGTCACGTCGACCGGTGCTGGGCCCGCTCGATCAGCCGCGACGGCCGAAGTCGCCCGTGACCCAGGGGCGTCCGTTCTTGAACCCGACGGCGAGGCCGAGGTCCTTGTACCTGCAGTTCTCGATGTTGGCCCGGTGCGGGGCGCTGTTCATCCACAGGGTGTACGTGCCGGACGCGGTGGTCGCGCCGAACGCAAGGTTCTCGGCCAGCATCCGCCAGCCGGTGTAGCCGGCGGCGGTGACCCGGGCGCCGAGGCCGGACTCGCCGGGCAGCTGATGAGAGAGCTTGTTCGCCGCCATCATCCGGGTGTTGTGCTTGTACGCCGCGTTGAAGAGGTAGTAGTTCGCCACCAGCGGCTGGCAGCCGATCTTCACCCGGCGCTGGTTGATCAGCCGGGTGATCTCGTCGCGGTACACCGCGGTCGATCCGGACGCGGTGGTCCGGGTGCTGACCGTGATATCGCTGGTCCGGGCGGAAGCGGATCCGGGCACCATGCTCACGGCGAGAAGCAGTATGCCGATGAGCGACGAGCCCCACGCACGTCGTGTCATGGGGCCACTGTGACGTGAGTCTCCTGAAGTGCGCAGGATTTTCGGACAAGTGGTCAGAAGTCGTGGCGAATTACCCTGTTGTCATTCCCACCGGCGCCCGGGGGCGGCGCGATCGGAGCGCGAGGACGGTCACACCGGCGGGCCCTAGGTGGGCGCCAGATGAGTCAGGTAAGGTTAGCCGACCCTTATCACTACGGAAGGTCCTCCCGTGCTCGCCCGTCTCCGTCCCCTGCGCGCCGCTGCCGTGATCGCGGCCGTCGCTCTCGCCCTCCCGCTGCTCGCGTCCTGCGGCGACGACAAGAACTCCCTCGTCGTCTACAACGCCCAGCACGAGGAGCTGATCGTCGACGTGGCGAAGAAGTTCACCGAGAAGACCGGGATCAAGGTCGAGCTGCGCAACGCCAAGGACCTCGACCTCGCCAACACCCTGGTCGCCGAGGGTGAGAGCTCCCTGGCCGACGTCTTCCTGACCGAGAACTCCCCGGCGATGGCCCTGGTCGAGAACGCCGGCTTGTTCACCACCCTGGACCCGGGCGTTCTGGAGCGCATCCCGGCCCGGTACCGGCCGGTGAGCGGCAAGTGGACGGGTTTTGCGGCGCGGTCGACCGTGCTGGTCTACAACACCGACCAGGTCGACGAGGCTGACCTGCCTGCATCGATCCTCGACCTGGCCGACCCGGAGTGGAGGGGGAAGGTCTCCTTCTCGCCGACCGGTGCCGACTTCCAGGCGATCGTCGCCGGTGTCCTGGAGCTCGAGGGCGAGGAGGCAACCCGGACCTGGCTCGCCGGCCTCAAGGCCAACGGCGCCCAGTACGACGGCAACAACGTGGTGATGCGCTCGGTCAACAACGGCGACACCGCGACCGGGATCATCTACCACTACTACTGGTACCGCGACCAGGAGGAGTCCGGCGAGAACAGCGACGACACCGCGCTGCACTTCTTCGGCGACCAGGACCCGGGCGCCTTCATCAGCACCTCCGGTGCCGGCATCCTCACCAACGGAGAGCACCCCGAGAACGCGGCGAAGTTCTTAGACTTCCTGACCAGTGCCGAGGGGCAGCAGATCATCGCCGACAGCTATGCGCTGGAGTACACGCTCAACCCCGAGGCTCCGCTCGGGCGCGAGGTCAGGCCGCTCTCCGAGCTGGCGCCTCCCGAGGTCGGGATCTCCGACCTCGACAGCGCCAAGGTCGTCGAGCTGATGCAGGACGCCGACATCCTGTGATGCTCGCGACCGCTCGTCGGCAGGCGTCCCCGCTGCTGATGACCGGCCTGATCGTCGTGGTCCTGGCGCTGATCCCGTTGGGGTACATCGTGGTCGCGACCGTGGCGATGGGACCCGGGGAGCTCGGGTCGTTGTTGTGGCGTCCGCGCGTCGGCGAGCTCCTCGGCAACACCCTCAAGCTGCTGGTCGCCACCGTCGTGATCACCACGGTGCTCGGTGTCGCGACGGCAGTGCTGGTCAGCCGCACCGACCTGATCGGTCGTGGGTGGTGGCACGCACTGCTCTCCGCGCCGCTGGCGGTGCCGGCGTTCGTCAACTCCTACGGCTGGGTCTCGCTGACCAGCGGGGTGCAGTCCTACGCCGGCGCCGTGCTGGTGGTCTCGCTGTCCTACTACCCCCTGGTCTACCTGCCCGTGGTCGGTGCACTGGCCACGCTCGAGGCCGCGCCGGAGGAGGTCGCCCGTTCGCTGGGGCGCTCCCGGCTCCGGGCCTTCTTCACCGCAGCCCTGCCGCGTCTGCTCCCCGCCGTCCTCGGCGGTGCGCTGCTGGTCGGCCTGCACGTGCTCGCCGAGTTCGGCGCGCTGCAGCTGCTGGCGTACCCGACCTTCACCACGGCGATCTTCGGGCAGTACCAGTCGGCGTTCTCCAGCAACGCCGGCACCGTCCTCTCCGGGGTGCTGGTGATGCTCTGCGTCCTGCTGCTGCTCGGGGAGCTGATCGCACGCGGCGGGCGTCGGCTGGCGCGGGTCGGCCGGGGCACGGGCCGCCGTCCCGAACCAGTCGCGCTCGGTCGGTGGACCCCGGTCGCTCTTCTCGGTCTGACCGGTGTCGTGGCGCTGGCGCTGGGAGTGCCGACCTACGCGCTCGGTCACTGGCTCGCGGTCGGGTCCTCGACCGACTTCCCGGTCGGGGAGCTCCTCGGCGCCCTGGCCAGCACCCTCGGCCTCGCGGCCGCCGGGGCGGTGCTGACCACCCTGATGGCGATGCCGCTGGCGTGGCTGGTCGTCCGGCGCCGCAGCGCCGCCAGCACGGTGCTGGAGCGCTCGGCGTACATCGCGAACGCGCTGCCGGGGATCGTCGTGGCGCTCGCCCTGATCACGGTGTCGATCCGGGTCGTCCCGGCGCTGTACCAGACCCTCCCGGTACTCCTGCTCGCCTACGCCATCCTGTTCCTGCCGCGGGCGCTGGTCAGCGTCCGGAGCTCGCTGGAGCACGCGCCGGTGGTGCTCGACGAGGTCTCGCGCAGCCTCGGCGAATCGGCCTCGCGGACCTTCCGTCGGGTCACCCTGCCGCTGGTCAGCCCGGGGATCGGCGCCGGCGCCGCGCTGGTGTTCCTGGCGATCAGCACCGAGCTCACCGCGACGCTGCTGCTCTCGCCGATCGGGACCGACACCCTGGCGACGAAGTTCTGGGCGAACTCGTCCTCGGTCAGGTACGGCGCTGCGGCGCCCTACGCCCTGCTGCTGATCCTCGCCGCTCTGCCTGCCACCGTGATCCTGTCGCGGCAGGTCCGCCCCCCGGAGGTGACCCGATGAGCGCCGTGACCATCGCAGGAGTCAGCAAGGCGTACGGCGACCAGCCGGTCCTGAACCAGGTCGACCTCACCGTCCCGGACGGGTCCATCGCCGCGGTGCTCGGCGCATCCGGCTGCGGCAAGACGACGCTGCTGCGGATCATCGCCGGCTTCGTCCGGGCCGACGCCGGGACGGTCCGGTTGGGCGAGCGCGTCGTCGAGGACGGCACCGTCGCGGTCGCCCCGGAGAAGCGCGGCGTCGGCTACGTGCCGCAGGAGGGAGCACTGTTCCCGCACCTCGACGTGGCCGGCAACATCCAGTTCGGCCTACCGCGTCGTGAGCGGAGCGCGGCGCGCCTGGCCGAGCTCCTCGACCTGGCCGAGCTGCCGGCGTCGCTGGCGACCCGGCAGCCGCACGAGCTCTCCGGCGGCCAGCAGCAGCGGGTTGCCATCGCCCGCGCACTGGCTCCGTCCCCCCGGGTGATCCTGCTCGACGAGCCGTTCTCGTCCCTGGATGCCTCTCTCCGGATCTCGGCAGGCAAGGCGGTGACCCGGGTGCTGCGGCACGCGGGCGCGACGGCCCTGATCGTCACCCACGACCAGGGCGAGGCGCTCTCGCTGGCCGACCGGGTCGCGGTGATGCGGGCGGGTGTCTTCGTGCAGGTCGACACCCCGGCGGGGCTCTACGAACGACCGATCGACGTCGCCACCGCCGAGTTCGTCGGCGGTGCGTCCATGGTGGACGCCGTCGTCGTCGGCGGACGGGCACGCTGCGCGCTGGGTCAGATCCCGGTCGCGGCGCCCGACGGTCCGGTCCGGCTGCTGGTCCGGCCGGAGCAGGTGGTCCTGGTCGGGCCCGAGGCCGCCGAGGTCCGCGCGACCGTCTCCGACGTCGGCTTCTACGGTGCCCAGGTGGTGGTCACGTTCGCGCTGGCCGACGGGACCACCCTGACCGCCCGCGGGCCCTCGTCCCGTACGCCGGTGGCCGGCGACGTCGTGGGGGTCCTGGTGGAGGGACCGGGGCGGGCGTTCCCGGTGAGCGGATGACCGTGCTGCACACCCCGGTCGCCGATCCGCTCTTCGACCTGGCCCGCTTCGGGACGGCCACCGCGATCCTCGACGGTGACCGGGTCCTCACCTACACCGAGCTGGACGGGCTCGTCGCGCGGCGGTGCGCCGAGCTGGGCAGCGCCCGCCGGCTGGTCCTGCTGGAGTGCGCCCCCGCTCTGGAACCGCTGGTCACCTACCTCGCAGCCCTCCGCGGGCAGCACCCCGTGCTCCTGGCCCCGGCGCTCGACGGCGAGGCGGCGCGACGGCACCACGAGCGGTTGGTCGCCTCCTACGACCCGGACGTGTGCGTGACGCGCGGTGGCGGCTGGTCGCTCGACGTCCGGCACGAGCGGAGCGCACACGAGCTGCACCCGGAGCTCGCGGTGCTGCTCGGCACCTCCGGGTCGACGGGCACCCCCAAGCTGGTGCGGTTGTCCCGCGAGAACCTCCTCGCGAACGCGACCGCGATCGTCGGCTACCTCGGGCTCGGAGCCACCAGCCGCGCGGCGACCACGTTGCCGTTCCAGTACTGCTTCGGCCTCTCGGTCGTGAACAGCCACCTCGTCGCCGGCGGCAGCCTGTGGCTGACCGGGTCCTCGGTGGTCGACCCGGGGTTCTGGGACGACTTCGCGGCGGCCGGAGCGACCTCGATCGCCGGCGTGCCGTACACCTTCGAGCTGCTCGAACGTGCCGGGGTCGACTGGCTCGCCGCACCGGGTCTGCGGCAGGTCCTCCAGGCAGGGGGACGGATGGAGCCGAGCCGCGTCCGCGCGATCGCGGAGCGTGCCACGGCCCGCGGCGCCGAGCTCTTCGTGATGTACGGCCAGACCGAGGCCACCGCCCGGATGGCCTACCTGCCCCCGCACCTCGCCGCCGCCCGCCCTGACTGTATCGGGATCCCGATCGAGGGCGGCGAACTGCGGATCGACCCTTCGGCAGGCTCGGGACGACGCGACGGCGAGCTCGTCTACTCGGGCGCCAACGTGATGCTCGGGTACGCCGAGACCCCGGCGGACCTGGCTCTCGGCCGGACCGTGACCGAGCTCCGCACCGGGGACCTGGCCCGCCAGCACGACGACGGTCTCTTCGAGATCACGGGTCGCTGCAACCGGATCGCCAAACTGTACGGGGTCCGGCTCGACCTCGACCACGCCGAGCGGCTGCTCGCCGAGCACCACGTCCGGGCCCGGCTGGTCGCCGGCGACGAGCAGCTGCGCGCGTTCGTCCTCGACCCCGTCGAGGTCGGTCGGGTGGCCGGTCTGCTGGTCGCCGAGCACTGTCTTCCCGCGCACGCGGTCACGGTCCAGCAGGTCGACGAGTTCCCGCGCACGTCCAGCGGGAAGGTCGACTACGCGGCGCTGACCGAGATCGGGACGGTCCCGGCCCTGCCGGAACCCGTCGACGTCCGCGCGGCGTACGCCGGGGTCTTCGGACGCGAGGTCGGCGACGACGAGACCTTCGTCGGCCTCGGCGGGGACTCGCTGTCCTACGTCGAGACGTTCGTCCGGCTCGAGCGCCTGCTCGGCGAGGTGCCGGCCGACTGGCCGCACCGGACGGTCACGGAGCTCGCCGCGCTGCGCGTCCGGCGCCGTCGTCGCTGGGCCCTGCTGGAGATGCCGGTCTTCCTGCGGGCGCTGGCGATCACCTTCGTGGTCGGCTCGCACACCGAGCTCTGGAACCTGATGGGCGGCGCCCACACCCTGCTCGCCCTCTACGGGTTCGCGGTCGCCCGGTTCAGTCTCACCGCGCCTGCACGCTCGACCCGGATCCGGGCCCTGGGGCGATCGGTCCGGGAGCTGGTGATCCCCGGGGTCCTGGTCGTCGGGGTGACGGCACTGCTGCTGCGTACCTACGACTGGCCCACGGTGCTGCTGCTGAACAACGTGCTCGGCCCCGACGTCTGGGCACTGGACTGGCAGCTGTGGTTCCTCGAGACGGCGACATGGTCGACGGTCGCGCTGCTGGTGCTGGTCGCCCTGCCGACCGGTCGTCTGATCGCCCGGTTCCCGTTCGCCGCTGCCCTGGTGGCGCTGGCTCTCACCCTGGTGCTCCGCGAGCTCGTCCAACACGAACCGGCGACCACCCTGGCCCGTTACTCCTTGGAACGGACCGTCTGGCTGGTGGCTCTCGGCTGGCTGGTCCAGGCGGCCCGGACCCGTCGGCAGCGGTGGCTGGTCACCCTCGTCGTACCTCTCACCGTGGTCGGTTTCTTCCCCGAGAACCAGCCGCGCGAGCTGGTGGTGATCGCCGGCATCCTCGCCCTGCTCTGGATCCCGGCGGTGCTGGTCCCACGTCCGCTGGACCGTCTGGTCACCCTGATCGCCTCGGCGTCCCTCTTCATCTACCTGACCCACTGGCACGTCTACCCGCACCTCGAGCAGGACCACCAGCTCCTGGCGGCGCTCGCGTCGCTGACCGTCGGGATCACGGTCTGGCGCGGCTACGTCGCAACCCGCCGGAGACTCCGCCGGACGCGCCCGGCGGATGTTCACGAACCGAACATTTCGGGAGTACCGTCGAGGACATGACACGACCCCGGAACGGCCAGGAAAACCGCTGATGGGCGCGGTCAGGTTCGTCGACGTACCGAACATGATCCGCTGGGTGTCGAGCCGGGGTGTGGAGGCGATCATCGCCGAGATGGCCGGGTTCGTGGAGGACGACTTCCGGCGCTGGCGCGAGTTCGAGAAGTCCGCCCGGATCGCCTCGCACTCCGCCACCGGGGTGATCGAGCTGATGCCGACCAGCGACGGACGCACGTTCGGTTTCAAGTACGTCAACGGGCACCCCAACAACCCGCTCGGCGGTCTGCAGACGGTGACCGCGTTCGGGATGCTCGCCGACGTCGCGACCGGGTACCCGGTCTTCGTCGCCGAGATGACGATCATGACTGCCCTGCGGACGGCGGCAACCTCGGCGATGGCCGCCCGCCACCTCGCGCGTCCGGACTCCGCGGTGATGGGCATGATCGGCGCCGGGTCGCAGGCGGAGTTCCAGGCCCTCGGTTTCCGGGCGCTGCTGGGCATCAACGCGCTGCGGGTGTGGGACACCGACCCGGCCGCGACGGCCAAGTTCGCCCGCAACGCCCGCGCGCTCGGGTTCACGGTCCACGAGGCGACCGGCGCAGCCGACGCGACCACCGGGGCGGACATCATCACGACCTGTACGGCGGACAAGGTCAACGCCACGGTGCTCACCGACGCGATGGTCGCCGAGGGCGTGCACATCAACGCCATCGGTGGTGACTGTCCCGGCAAGACCGAGCTCGAGGCTGCCATCCTGACCCGCAGCCGGGTGTTCGTGGAGTACACCCCGCAGACCCGGATCGAGGGCGAGATCCAGCAGCTCGCCCCGGACTCCGAGGTCACCGAGCTGTGGGAGGTGATCGAAGGGTCCAGCACCGGTCGCACCGGGCCGAGGGACATCACCGTCTTCGATTCGGTGGGGTTCGCGGTCGAGGACTTCGCCGCGCTGCGCTACACCTACCAGGCCGTCGAGGACACCGACTTCTACGCCCAGCTCGAGCTGGTCGCGGACCCGGTCGACCCCAAGGACCTGTTCACCTTCGCGACCACAGCGACCACGCGCGTCCCCAGTGCCTGACCGGTCGGACCTGCCGCTGCCCGAGCTCGCCGACGAGACGGTGCAGCTGGTCCGCCGCTGGCTCCGTGAGTCCGCAGAGATCCCGGTCGACAAGGCGGGCGCGCAGCTGGCCGGTCTGCTCAAGGACCCGGTCGGCCTCCCGTTCGCGGTGGGGTTCATCGACGGCGTGATCCGTCCGGAGGACGCCGACGTCGCCGCCCGGAACTTCGCCGTGCTCGCCCGGGACGTGCCCCGTTTCCTGCCCTGGCACCTGCGGTCCGCGGTCCGCCTCGGCGGTGCCGCCGCACCGCGGGTGCCGCGGCTGGTGGTGCCCCTGGCCCGTCGGGCGTTGCGGTCGATGGTCGGCCACCTCATCGTCGACGCCTCCGACCGGCGGCTGGGCCGCTCGATCGCGAGGATCCGCCGCAGCGGTGCCCGGCTCAACGTGAACCTGCTCGGCGAGGCGGTCCTCGGCGAGCGCGAGGCGGCCCGCCGGCTGGCAGGGACGATCGACCTGCTCGGGCGCGACGACGTCGACTACGTCTCGATCAAGGTGTCCTCGACCGTCGCCCCGCACTCGCCGTGGGCGTTCGACGAGGCCGTCGCGGACGTCGTACGGCGCCTGACACCGCTCTTCGACGTCGCGGCCTCCGCCCGGGTCCCGAAGTTCGTGAACCTCGACATGGAGGAGTACCACGACCTGGACCTGACCCTTGCCGTCTTCATCGCGGTCCTCGACCAGCCGCACCTGCGCGGCCTCGAGGCCGGGATCGTCCTGCAGGCCTACCTGCCGGACGCCCTGGCGGCGATGGCACAGCTGCAGGACTGGGCAGCGGCGCGCCGGGCCGACGGCGGAGCCCCGGTGAAAGTGCGGGTAGTCAAGGGCGCCAACCTGCCGATGGAGCGCGTCGACGCGGAGTTGCACGGGTGGCCGCTGGCGACCTGGGCGAGCAAGTCCGAGACCGACACGAACTACAAGCGCGTGCTCGACTACGCCCTGCAGCCGGCCCGGATCGAGAACCTGCGGGTCGGGGTCGCCGGCCACAACCTGTTCGACGTGGCGTTCGCCTGGCTGCTCGCCGGCCGCCGCGGCGTCCGGGCCGGGATCGACGTCGAGATGCTCCTGGGGATGGCGCCGCAGCAGGCCGAGGTCGTCCGTCGCGAGGTGGGCAGCCTGCTGCTCTACACCCCGGTCGTGCACCCGGGCGAGTTCGACGTCGCGATCGCCTACCTGGTCCGGCGCCTGGAGGAGGGCGCCAGCCAGGAGAACTTCATGTCGGCCGTCTTCGAGCTGCAGCACAGCGACGCGCTGTTCGCCCGCGAGGAGCAGCGGTTCCGGACCTCGTTGGCCGCCGTGGACGATCTCGTGCCGTCCCCGAACCGCACCCAGGACCGGCGGGACCCGCCGGCGCCTCCCGATGCAGGCTTCGCGAACACGCCGGACACCGATCCGTCGCTGGCCGGGAACCGCCGGTGGGCGCGCGAGATCCTCGCCCGGGTACCGTCCTCGACCCTCGGTGTGCGCACGCGGGAGGACAACACGGTGACAACGTCCGCCGGGCTGGACGCCGTCCTGGCCTCGGCCCTCGCGGAGGGAGCGGACTGGTCGGCGCGCACCGGCGCGGACCGGGCCGCAGTCCTGGAGCAGGCGTCCTACGCCCTCGAGGTCCGGCGCGCCGACCTGATCGAGGTGATGGCCGCCGAGGCAGGCAAGACCCTCGACCAGGCCGATCCGGAGGTCTCCGAGGCGGTCGACTTCGCCCGGTACTACGCCCAGAGCGCCCGGCTCCTCGACACCGTCGACGGCGCGGCCTTCGAGCCGGTCCGGCTGACCGTCGTGACCCCGCCCTGGAACTTCCCGGTAGCGATCCCGGCAGGGTCGGTCCTGGCTTCGCTCGCCGCCGGGTCGGCCGTCGTCCTGAAGCCGGCCCCGCAGGCCGTGCTGTGCAGCGCGGTCCTGGCCGAGACGCTGTGGGCGGCCGGGGTGCCGCGGGGGGTCCTGCGCCTGGCTGTCCTGGATGAGGACGGTCTCGGGAGCAGGCTGATCGCCGATCCACGCGTCGACCGGGTGATCCTCACCGGTGCCTACGAGACCGCCGAGCTCTTCCGGACGTTCCGCCCGGACCTCCCGCTGCTCGCCGAGACCAGTGGTAAGAACGCGATCGTGGTGATGCCCAGCGCGGACCTGGACCTGGCCGCGAAGGACGTCGCCCACTCGGCCTTCGGTCACGCCGGGCAGAAGTGCTCCGCCGCCTCGTTGGTGATCCTGATCGGTTCGGTCGCCAGCTCGCGCCGGTTCCGTGCCCAGCTCGTCGACGCGGTGACGTCGTTGCGCGTCGGCTGGCCCGAGGACCCGACGAGCCAGGTCGGGCCCCTCATCGAACCGGCCCGCGGCAAGCTCCTGGAGGCACTGACGACGCTGGCTCCGGGGGAGTCCTGGCTCGTCGAGCCCCAGCGCCTCGACGCCGACGGCCGGCTGTGGAGCCCGGGCGTCCGGACCGGGGTCGCCCCCGGCTCCGTCGTGCACCGGACCGAGTTCTTCGGTCCCGTCCTCGGGGTGATGACCGCCGCCACCCTGGAGGAGGCTGTCGCCCTGCAGAACGGCGTGGACTTCGGCCTCACCGCCGGGCTGCACTCGCTCGACCCGGACGACGTGGCCGGATGGCTCGCCTCCGTGCGCAGCGGCAACCTCTACGTCAACCGCGGGATCACCGGCGCGATCGTCCGACGCCAGCCGTTCGGGGGGTGGAAGAAGTCGGCCGTCGGGACGGGCTTCAAGGCCGGAGGGCCGAACTACCTGGTCGGCCTCGGTGGCTGGCGACGGACCGCGGCAACCGCTGCGGAGGTGCCGCTCCCCGCGCCGGTCGCTGCGCTGCTCGCCGCTGCGGGGACGGCCGGGGTCGAGGACGACGGCTTCCTGACGCGCGCCTTCCGCAGCGACACTGCCGTCTGGGCGGAGGAGTTCGGCGTGCGCCGGGACGTCTCGGACCTGGCGGTCGAGCAGAATCTCCTCAGGTACGTGCCGGTGCCGGTGCTGGTCCGCCTCGCCGGGCCCGGCTCGCACGCAGATCTCGTCCGCGTGCTCGGCGCTGGGCTGGCAGCGGGCGCGGGGCTCAGCGTCTCGACGGCGGTCGCCCTGCCCGGTGGGCTCGCCCGGTTCCTCACCGAGCGCGGGATCGACGTCCGGGTGGAGGCGGAGCCCGAGTGGCTCGTCCGCGTGTACGAGGTGCGCGGACGGATACGGCTGGTCGGGGGGTCGGCCGGCCCCGTGCTGATCGCCGCGGGTGGTCGACCGGACCTCGCGGTGCACGACCACCCGGTGACTGAGGCCGGCCGGATCGAGATGCTCCCGTTCCTGGTCGAGCAGGCGATCAGCGTCACCGGGCACCGCTTCGGCACGCCCAACAGGCTGGTCGAACGCGTCCTCTTGGGCGGGGGCTAGCCGAGCCGCGCGCGGCCGGCATCGAGCGCTGCCGTGCAGCCCGACCACATCTGGTCGATCAACCGGGCGACCGGGAGGACCTCCTCGATGCGGGCCGACGCCTGCCCGGTATTGGCGACGCTGGCGTTCATCTCGCCGTCGAAGTAGAGGTCGGTGATCCGGTCCAGCAGCTTCGGCCCCAGGGCTCCGGCAGCAGAGGCCTCGGTGAGCTCGTTGCGGAGCACCCGCATGGTCGGGTTGCCCGGCACGCTGAGCAGCACGGTGCTGGCGTCATCCGCTGAGACGATCGCGTCCTTGAAGTGTTGGTGGACGACCGCTTCGGAGGTGGCGAGCATCCGGGTGCCCATCTGGACCCCCTCGGCGCCGAGGACGAACGCCGCCGCCATCGACTGGGCGTCGCAGACACCGCCTGCGGCGATGATCGGCAGTTCGGTGCGGGAGGCGACCAGGGGGAGCAGCACCATCGTGGAGGCCCCGAGAGCCCCCTTGAACCCGCCGCCCTCGACGCCTTCGACGACCAGGCCGTCGACGCCCGCGTCGACGGCCTTCATCGCCGCCCGCAGCGAGCCGACGACGTGGAAGACGGTCATCCCGGCGTCGTGCAACCGGTCGGCGAACAGGGCAGGGTCACCGGCCGAGGTGGCGACGTAGTCGATCCCCGCCTCCGCGATCACCTCGACGATCGAGGGGTCGTGCTTCCAGCCCTGGATCATCAGGTTCGCTCCGACCGGCTTGGAGGTCAGGTCCCGGACCCGCGCGAGATCGGCGCGGCCCTGGGGCGAGAGGGTCTCGATGACCCCCATCCCGCCGGCCTCGGAGACAGCCACCGCGAGGGCGGCGTTGGCGATGAAGGTCATCGGGGCCTGGACGATCGGGATCTCGATGCCGAGCAGGTCCTGCACGCGGTTGGTCACGGGAACAGGGGTATCACGCCGGTCCGGGCGTGCGGGCACAATGGCGCGCGTGACCGATGTCCTTCGCACGCCTGAGGCGCGCTTCGCCGACCTGCCCGGCTACCCGTTCAAGCCCCGGTACGCCGAGGTCGCCGCGGAGGGCGTGGCGCCGCTGCGGATGCACTACCTGGACGAGGGTCCCGTCGACGGTCCGGTAGCCCTGCTGCTGCACGGCCAGCCGACGTGGTCCTACCTGTACCGGTCGGTGATCCCGGTGCTGGTCGACCGGGGGGTCCGGGTGATCGCACCGGACAACATCGGGTTCGGGCGCTCCGACAAACCGGCTCTTCGCACCGACTACACCTTCGCCCGGCACATCGCCTGGATCCGGTCCCTGGTCCTCGGTCTCGACCTGCGCGAGGTGACCCTCGTTGCGCAGGACTGGGGCGGCCCGATCGGGTTCAGCGTCCTGGCCGCCGAGCCGGACCGCTTCGCCCGGGTGGTGGCGGCGAACACGATCCTGCACACCGCCGACCCGGGTCTCGCGGGGAGGCTCACCTGGGCCGTGCACGGCGAGGGGGAGTCCCGGGTCGTGATCGAGGAAGGTCTGCTCGACTACCTGCTCCACACCCAGCGTGCTCCCGAGCTCCGGGCGAGTGACTTCGTCGGTGCCGCCACCGTCGTTCCGCTCCCGGCGGAGGTGCTGGCGGCGTACGACGCGCCGTTCCCGGCGCCCGAGTACACCGCGGGACTGCGGCAGATGATCGCCCTGCTCCCGTTGACCCGCAACGACGTCGGCGCCCGGATCGGTCGGCAGACGATGCGGGCGCTCGAGGAGTTCGCCGGCCCCTTCGTCACCTGCTACTCCGACGGGGACCCGGCCACGCGTGGCTGGGCCGAGGTCTTCGCCGAACGGGTACCCGGAGCCCGCGGCCAGCGGCACCGGATGCTCTCCGGCGGCCACTTCCTGCAGGAGGACGCGGGCCCCGAGCTCGGCGACGTGATCGCCGACGTGATCTTCAGCACGTGACGGTTCACACCCCGGAAACATTCCGGAGACGGCCCGGGAATCAGGTTCGCCTAGGTTCGCCGGAGGCGCCGTACCGGGCGTCGTAGGCAACCTAGTTCACCCAGAGGTGCTCCTTGAGCGGCAACAACGTCCGACTGCAGGCCATCAAAGACGTCGAGGCATATGTGCCTCCGAAGGCGAGCTTCGCGCTCGACGAGACGCCGGGGGACATCTTCGGCGAGAACGTCTTCAGCGTGCAGGTGATGCAGCGGCGGTTGCCGAAGTCGGTGTTCAAGTCCGTGATCGCGACGATCGAGCGCTCCGAGCCGCTCGACCCGCTGGTCGCCGACGCCGTCGCCAGCGCGATGAAGGACTGGGCGATGGAGAAGGGCGCTACCCACTACGCGCACGTCTTCTACCCGTTGACCGGCCTGACCGCGGAGAAGCACGACTCGTTCCTCGAGCCCGCCGGTGACGGCTCGGCGCTGGCGGAGTTCTCCGGCAAGACGCTGATCCAGGGTGAGCCGGACGCCTCCAGCTTCCCGAACGGCGGCCTGCGCAACACCTTCGAGGCGCGCGGGTACACCGGCTGGGACGTGATGAGCCCGGCGTACGTGCTGGAGAACCCGAACGGCAACACGCTCTGCATCCCGACCGTCTTCGTCTCGATGACCGGCGAGGCCCTGGACCACAAGACTCCGCTGCTGCGCTCCGAGCAGGCGATGTCCGAGCAGGCCCAGCGGATCCTGACCCACTTCGGGCACACCCCGGACCGGGTCGTCGCCTACTGCGGCCCCGAGCAGGAGTACTTCCTGGTCGACCGGCACTTCTTCCTGGCCCGTCCCGACCTGCTCAACGCGGGGCGCACCTTGTTCGGCCACAAGCCGCCCAAGGGCCAGGAGTTCGACGACCACTACTTCGGCGCGATCCCCGAGCGGGTGCTCGGGTTCATGATGGACACCGAGCGGGAGCTCTTCAAGCTCGGTATCCCGGCCAAGACCCGGCACAACGAGGTGGCTCCGGGGCAGTTCGAGGTGGCCCCGATGTTCGAGCGCGCGAACGTCGCCTCGGACCACCAGCAGCTGCTGATGACCATCTTCAAGTCCGTCGCTCAGAAGCACGGAATGGAGTGCCTCTTCCACGAGAAGCCGTTCGCCGGGGTCAACGGCTCGGGCAAGCACGTGAACTTCTCGATCGGCAACAGCGCCCAGGGCAATCTGCTGCTGCCCGGCGACAACCCGCACGACAACGCCCAGTTCCTGGTGTTCTGCGGCGCCGTCATCCGCGCGGTGCACCGGTACGGCGGGCTGCTGCGCAGCTCGGTCGCGTCGGCCAGCAACGACCACCGCCTCGGCGCCAACGAGGCGCCGCCGGCGATCATCTCGATCTTCCTCGGCGACCAGCTCGCGGACGTCTTCGACCAGATCGCCAAGGGCGGCGCGACCCGGTCGAAGGAGAAGGGCACCCTGCTGGTCGGCGTCGACACCCTGCCGCCGCTCGGCCAGGACCCGGGCGACCGGAACCGGACCAGCCCGTTCGCCTTCACCGGCAACCGGTTCGAGTTCCGCGCGCCGGGCTCGATGCAGACCGTCGCCGCGCCGATGGTCGTGATCAACACGATCATGGCCGAGGCGATGGATTACATCGCGACCTTCCTCGACGAGAAGCTCGCTGCCGGCACCGACTTCAACGAGGCGGTCCAGGACGTGCTCGCCGAGATCGTCAGCAACCACGGTGCGGTCATCTTCAACGGCAACGGCTACTCCGACGAGTGGCAGGTGGAGGCGGAGCAGCGCGGGCTGAAGAACCTGGGCACCACCGTCGATGCGCTCCCCGAGCTGATCTCGCCCGAGGCGATCGAGCTGTTCTCCACCTACAAGGTCTTCACCGACCCCGAGATGCACTCGCGCTACGAGATCGGGCTGGAGCAGTATGTCAACAGCGTCGGGGTCGAGGCGCGGTCGATCCTCGAGCTCGGCACCACGGTCGTGCTGCCGGCGGCGGTCCGCTACCAGACCGAGCTGGCCGGCAACGTCGCCGCCCTCAAGGCTGCCGGGGTGGAGGCTGACTTGAGCACGCTGCACACGGTCTCGGCCCCGCTCGCCGACCTGCGTGCGGGCCTGGTGGTGCTGAAGGACGTCCTGGACGCGGAGTTGCCCCACGACGCGCTGGCCGAGGCCACCTACACCCGCGACGTGGTGCTTCCGGCGATGGACGCCGTCCGATCCGCGGCCGACACGTTGGAGAGCCTGGTGGCCGACGACCTGTGGCCGCTGCCGACGTACCAGGAGATGCTCTACATCCTCTGAGCCGCGGGTCGAATCCTCTCACGAGGGTCTCGACAGGCTCGACCAGCGAGGGTCTCGACAGGATCGACGACGGTGGTCGATCCTGTCGAGACCCAGGCAATGAGGTCGCGGGGCGCCGCTACGCCTAACATCGACAGATGCCCCCCCGATCACCCTTGCCACCGCGCCACGGCCTCAACGCCGCCTGGGTCCGTACGCCCGACCGTGACCGGAGGAGCGCCGACCCGTGGCCGACGATGGGTGCGTGGCTGCTCCACCGGTTCCCCGAACGCGTCGATGTCGCGCAGATGCTGGCCGAGGAGCGCTTCGTCTACGACGACGCCGGCGTCGTCCGCGAGCACGATCCGTACACGCCGCACACCTTCGTCTGGTTCCACCGGGACCTGCGGGACGAGGTCACGGTTCCCGGCGAGATGCCGGTGCTGTATCGCGACGAGCGGATCGTGGTGGTCGACAAGCCTGCCTTCCTGTCCACGATCCCGCGCGGGCAGCACGTCCAGCAGAGCGTCGTCGTCCGGCTCCGCACGGAGCTCGACCTCCCCGAGCTCTCGCCGCTGCACCGGCTGGACCGGGTCACCTCCGGGGTGCTGATGCTCGCGACCGAGCAGAAGTGGCGCGGCGCCTACCAGGAGATGTTCGAGCGGGGTGAGGTGCGCAAGACCTACCGGGCGATGGCGCGGTGGCGAGCGGACCTGACCTCGCCGATGACGGTGCGCAACCACATCCAGAAGGAGCGCGGTGTGCTCCAGGCCGAGGTCGTCCCGGGGGCGCCGGTCAACGCCGAGACCGTGATCCGGGCAGAGTCGCGGCACGGGATGCTCGGCGTCTACAAGCTCTCGCCGATCACCGGACGCACCCACCAGCTGCGGCTGCACCTCAGCGGTCTTGGGATCCCCATCGTCGACGACCCGCTCTACCCCGACGTGCGGGATATCTCTCTGGACGACTTCAGCCGTCCACTGCAGCTGCTCGCGAGCGAGCTGGAGTTCACCGACCCGGTCGAGGGGACGCTGCGCCGGTTCGTGAGCGCCCGGAAGCTGCCGCTGGCACCGGAAGCCTGAGTTCTCCGGGGACGTCGGTCACGCCCTCAGGGTGAGCGCGGGCCCCAGCCAGCGGCGGACGAGCCTCCGGAGCTCGTCCTCTGAGCGCGGTGGATCGGGCGGGGACTCCAGGAACGAGACGAACAGCCGCATCAGGATCTCGGCGAGGCTCTCGAGCCCGTCGTCCTGCACGCCGATCTCCGACCAGTCCACCGGGAGCCGGCGCAGGATGTCGAACCCGACCGCGAAGGCGGTCGCGGACGTGGCGCCGCGACTCGGCCGGGCCGAACTGCTCGAGGCAGGGTCCCGCGGCAGTGATGATCCGCTGCCGCGCCTCCTCCTCGGTCCGGGGCGGGTCGCCCTGCCAGCCGTGGTGACCCACGCGGACCTCAGCCGACCGGGACCGGAGCGCGTCGCCGCCCGGTGTGCAGCACGACCAGGACGATGATGGCGCCGGTGAAGCAGGCGATCGTGTAGAGACCGCTGCCGATCGGGTGGCCGTCCGGGGTGACGCCGTCGGTCGCGTCGAGGAAGTCCGGGAGTGCCCCGATCCAGAGCACGGCCATCGCGCCCAGGTAAACCGCCGGGTAGATCCGCGCGAACGGGGTCATCGGCTCCGGCTCCTCGCTCCCGCGGCGGCGTACGTGGGTGATCAGGATCCAGGCACCGGCCAACCACACCAGGCCGAGCTCGACGCCGAGGATCCAGGCCTGCGCCTCGACGTTCGGGGTCTCCCCGCCGAAGGCGCCGGACGGGATCCCGAACAGGCCCATCGCAGGGGGAGTGAGGACGCCGGCGAGGAGGACTCGCCAGGTCAGCGACCACCCGCGTCGCGGCCCACCGTCGGGGCTCCGCGACCCGGCCAGACGGACGACCAGATAGGTCATCACCCCGAACGAGACGGAGGCGAAGAGCAGCATGCTGTTCATCGGCACCGAGGCCAGGGCGGGGTGGTTGACGTCGGTGTTGGCGTCGTTCCAGGCCCACCACTGCAGCTGGGGCCCCAGATGGTCGAAGATCTCGTAGAAGACCTGGCAGACGAAGGCGACCGCGACCGATCCCACCAGCGCACCGCGGTACCGGAAGATCCCGAGCACCCGGACGACCTCGTAGGCCAGCTGGCTCAGCGCCGGGTAGATCGCGATGATGTAGAGCGGCAGCCGGTCCCACATGAACTGCACCGAGAAGATGTTGTGGGCGAAGATGAAGCCGTACTGCTCGTCCAGGCCGAACCACTCCGGGAAGTACAGCGGCGGCTCGGTGACGAAGAGATAGACCAGGGACGCGAACCAGAGCGCGAGGTTGATCGGGTCCCCGGCGCGCAGCCGCCGTACGGCGTGGACGAGGGCGAAGACAGCGCCGGCGACGATCGCCAGCTCGAGGACCGGCATCGTCCAGTTGGTCAGGTCGAACGGGTTGCTCACCGAGGCGACCGGGCTGACGTCGTGGCAGTCGAAGCCGAGGTCGCGGGTGACCTTCTCGGCCGCCTCCTCACAGGTCGCACTCATCGGATTGCTCCGTCCAGGCTCGGGTGCTCACGGGTGGTTGCTCCGGGCGTCGGTGCCGGGCGGGTCCTGCTGCGCGTCGAAGTGAAGGGGACCCGGGTCCGACCGAGCGCGGAGTTGACCCTTGAACCGGACCGGCCCGGTCAGGACACGGGAGTTCCGCATCATGTCGGCGAGCGCCTCGTAGATGATTCATACAAAGCGTGCACGAATGTATGAACGAAGGGGTGCGGCGTCAACCCCTCAGCAGAACCAGGTCGCGGTGACGGTCTTTCCCGGGTTCCTCGGGACGGCGTCCCAGCGGTCGGTAAGCAGCTCGACGATCGCCAGTCCGCGGCCGTCGGGGTCCGCGGCGCTCGCGCCGCGCGGCGTCGGCCAGCCGGTCGCGTCGTCGGAGACCCGGAGGTCCAAGCGCCCTGGGGTCGACTGCAGCTGGACGTCGACGGTCCCGGCGCCAGCGCGGACGGCGTTCGTGACCAGCTCGCTGACGATCAGGACGACGTCGTCGCACAGCGGCCCCCCGTCCGTGCCGACCAGGGCAGGGAGTTGGTCGGCGACGAAGGACCGCGCGCCGGCGGGAGCGCGCTGGTCGCCGTGGAACCGTGCCTCTGAGGATGGCTGCCAGCGCAGTGCCAGGACCGCGATGTCGTCGGATGCGTCCTCGCACCGCAGGGTGTGCACTGCATGGGCGACCAGGTCGTCGACGGACTTCTCCACGACAGTCCCGACCGTGCTCGCGAGTCGGGCCAGGCCGGTGTCGATGTCCTCGGTCCGCCGCTCGACCAGACCGTCAGTGAAGTTGAACAGGGTCGAACCCGGCTCCATCGTGAAGGTCGTGCACTCGTAGGTCGACACCCCGACCCCCAACGGGCGGCCCGGTCGCACCTCGACGTACTCGAGGGTGCCGTCGGTGATCAGCAGGGGAGCGGGATGGCCGGCGCTGGCGATCGTGACCTCGCCGGTGCGCCAGTTGCCGACGCCGACGATCGCGGTCGTGAGGTGTCCGTCGACGGCGATGTCGAACTGGTGCGAGCACTTCTCCAGCGCGTCCGAGGGACTGTCGCCGTTCCAGAGGTAGGCACGCAGGGTGAAGCGCGCGTGCGCCATCACCGCGACCGAGTCGATGCCGCGGCCCGAGACGTCGCCGACGACGAAGCCGAACCGGTCCTCGCCGAGCGCGATCATGCTGTACCAGTCACCACCGATGTCCACGCCGTGGGCTCCGGCGACGTACTCGGAGGCGATCTGCAGGTGGGGGATCACCGGGTTCGCGTGCGGCAGCAGGGCCCGCTGGAGCCGCTCGGAGAGTTCGTGCTCCTGGCCGTAGAGGCTCTCCACCTGCTCATACAGATCGGTGATGGTCGCGGTGCTCGCCTCGGCCTCCTGGCGTCGCCTGACCAGCTGGTAGCCGGTCCGGGTGGCGAACCCGGAGATCAGGAGGCCGCCGATCAGCAACAAGGCGGGCAGGCGCGCGCCCAGGGGGGAACCCAGGTGCCCGCGCGGCTCGGTGACCATGGTCAGCACGGTGTCGCCGAAGGGCACGGCGACCTCGGCGGTGGTGCCGGAGAGCGGCAGGGTACTCGGGTCGACGTTGGTGGTGGACAGCGTTTGGAGGTTCTTCGTGGGGCCGAGGTAGATCGCGTAGTCGAGTGCGGCGAAGGCCGATTCCCGGTCGACCGGGGCGCGCCGGTCGGCCGGGATGGCGCGCTCGGCGTACACCACGTAGTCGGTCACCGCGTCACCTACCGCGTACGCGATCCGGTCCTGGTCGCCGGCGCTGACGGACTCGACGGTGAACGTGGGGCTGTCGATCGAGGAGCGCAGGTATTCCAGCGTGGCGGGCTGGTTGGCCTTCAGGGCCGGGGGGGCGCCGATGCTGACGAGACGGGTCATCGAGTCGTTGTCGAGCTTCCACAGTGAGGCAGAGGTGAATTGCCGGCCCTCGCCGACGTACGCCGTCATCAGGCGGCTGAAGGCCGCCGTCTCATCCCGAACGTCCGCGACGCGTTGGATGCTCAGGGCTGTGCTGAGCGGCTCCTGGATCAGCCGGATCGCGGTCGACAGCACCGCGGCGGCCTGCTTGGTCTGGACGTCGAGAAGGCGTTGCTCGGAACTCTCGTCGACCCGGGCGGCGGCAGTGGTGGCGAGCCCGGTCAGGGTGAGGCAGAACGCTGCGATCAGCGCCGCTGCCCGGCGCGGGTGCCGGGGCCGCCTCGGGTGGGAGGCCAGCACCCGTCGTTCAGTGGCCGCCTCGGCGGCCTCGGCGGAGGTGCTCGTTCCGGTGCTGTCCTCGGGCGAGGTCGGCATGGCGGCTAAACGGGTGGACGTCGCGGGCACGCCGTCATCCGTCCGTCCGGGTCTCGAAGACCCCCACCAGTCCGGTCACCTCGAACAGGCGCGTGACGGAGGCGGGCGCGTTGGTCACGACGACGCGCTTGCGCCGTAAGCCGGCCTCGTTCCGCAACCGGACCAGGGCGCCCAGGCCGCTGGAGTCGATGAACGTGACGCCACCGATGTCGACCTCGATCGTCGTGGACGGGCTGTCGAGACAGGTCTCGGTCGCGGCGACCATTTCGTCCTTCGCGGCGATGTCCACCTCGCCGGTGATCTTCAACGTGAAGACGTCGGTGCTGGACGAGGTGGTGACGAACTGCGCCATAAGTCACTCCCGGAAGTGGGCAGGATGAACCGGTCGGCGTTCGCTGCGGCCTTTACATCATGCTTCAGAAATCCTCAACGACGTGCCTACCCGACGGTTACGAGGTCAGTCGAGGGGTGAGGACGGGACCGGTCGGCACCGGGAGATCGGCGTAGGTGATGATGCCCGGCCGGGCGGCCACGACGTGCCGGACGGCGTTGACGACCGGCATCCCGGTGATAGTCATCCCGATGCCGTGCATGTCCTCGACCGTGAGGGTCTCCAGCGGTTGGTCGGGCATCAGGCCGAGCGTCAGGGTGACCTGCGGGGAGCCGTCGACCTCGATCTTGTAGCCGTGCTCGACCGGCATCGGGGGTTCGAGGTCGTGGCTCATCACCCAGCGCTGATGCAGGTCGAGCACCTCCCGGCCGTCGAGGATCCCGACGTACCGGAGGTCCAGGCCGGCCATCGTGCCGGCGGCGATCGGACGGCCGGGCAGGGCGAGGTCGGTCTTCGCGGCGGCGAAGCCGACGCGGCTGACGATTTCGTCGAGCTCGATCCCCAGGGTGCCGGCAAGCATGTGCACCCCGTCGGCGAACACCACCGAGGCGGCGCTGACGTCGTCGGCGTGGCCCGGATCGCCCAGGGGTCGCCCCCAGCCCATACCGTCCATGTTGGAGTCGGCCGCGAAGCTGCTGACGTCGACAGACTCGTGCATCGTGATGCTGCGGACCTCGGAGCAGAGGCCGGTCGCGACGGCGCCGAGAAGTTGGGCGAACCCAGGGTTCATGCCACTGCCGAACAGGCTGGCTCCGCCCTCGACCGCGGCGTCCTCCAGCGTCGCCCGGGCGTCCTCGCCGAGGCTGTGCCCGGTGAGGAACTCGGCCGTGGTCACCACGTTGACGCCGGCGCGCAGGATTCGGGCGAGTTCGTCGACGTCCGGGTGCAGCGGGGTGTAGAGGATGCAGTCCGGTTCGAGCGCGAGCAGGGCGTCCACGTCGTCGGTCGCCGCGACGCCGCACGGCTCCTCGAGCCTGCAGAGCGTCGCGGCGTCCTGGCCGACCTTCTCGGGGCTCCAGGCGTAGCACCCGACCAGCTGCAGATCCGGCCTGGCGAGCACGCTGCGCAGCGTCTTGCGAGCCACGTTCCCGGTGGTCCACTGCACCACCCGCAGCGGTCGGGGGCTCATGCCGTCGGCCCGACGTAGGTGCCGTGCCCGGTCGGCAGCGGCAGGTCCAGGGTGGTGCGGATCCCGGGTTCGGCGGCGATCACGTCCGGGATGGCGTTCACGATCCGGCCGCAGGCCGCAACGATCGCCGCGTGGTTGTGGTCGCCGTGCTCGCTGCTGGGGACGACGTCGACGACGTAGCTCGGCTCGCCGGTGATCTCGATCCGGTAGGAGCCGCCGCCGTGTGCCGGTCGGGCCCAGTCGGGGCGCAGGTCGTCGCGGGTGCGGGTGACGTGCTCGACGACGATGGCGGGGTGTCCCTCGGCCATCCCGCTGATGGAGAAGTGCAGAGCGGCGATGGTGCCCTTCTCGATCGTGCCCGCGGCGATCTCGTAGGTCTCCGGTGCCGGTTCGGCCTCCCAGAACTCGACGATCTCGTCGATCTCGATGCCCAGGCCCTGGGCCATCATCCGGATCGCCGTACCCCAGGCCAGACCGAGGACCCCGGGCAGGAACAGCATCGGGGTCGAGTCGACCGGGTGGCCGAAGCCCATCAGATCGAACATCACCTCGGCGCCGTCGTACGTCGCGTAGTCCGCAAGCTCGTAGCACCGGATCTGCTCGATCCGCTGGCAGGTGCTGGCCAGGGCGAGCGGCACCAGGTCGCTGGCGAAGCCGGGGTCGACGCCGGTGACGTAGAGCGAAGCCGCGCCTGCCCGTGCCGATGCCTCGACCTTCTCGATCACCTTGTCCGGCATGGTGCCCCAGGGAAACTGCAGGGTCCCGGGGGCCGATCCCACCACGTCGATGCCTGCCTCGAGGATCCTGCGGACGTCGTTGGTCGCTTCCACCGGTCGGGTGTCTCCCATCGCGCAGTAGACGACGCAGGCGGGCGAGGCCGCGATCAGGGCGTCGAGGTCAGCGACGGCGGTGATGCCGGTGACGACGTCGAGGCCGGCCAGCTCGCCGGCGTCCTTGCCGACCTTCTCCGGGGTCGAGGTGCTGACCGCCACCAGCTCGAACCGGGGGTCGTTGATCAGCTGACGCAGGGTCAGCATGCCGGCGTTTCCGGTGGCGACCTGGGCGACTCGAATCGGCATGCGGTGCTCTTCTCGACAGGGCGTCCGACGGTTCCGGACGCAGAGGTGGAACGTGTTCTACCGTGCGGAAAACGATGTTATCTTCTCCCGCATGGGACGTGTGGACAACAAGGTCGTGCTGATCAGCGGCGGGGCGCGCAACATCGGCGGCGCCAGCGCCCGACAGCTGGTTGCCGAAGGTGCCAGGGTCGTGATCGGCGACCTCCTCGACGACGAGGGCGCAGCGCTCGCCGCTGAGCTGTGCCAGGGGTTCGGGCAGAGCGCCGCCCGGTACGTCCACCTCGACGTGACCAGCGACGCGGACTGGCGCAGCGCGGTCGCGTTCACCCTCGCCGAGTTCGGCAGGCTCGACGTGCTCTTCAACAACGCCGGCATCTTCAACGGCGGCCAGCTCCAGCGCTACAAGCAGGAGCAGTGGCAGCAGATGCTGGATGTCAACCTGACCGGCGCCTTCCTGGGGATCCGGGCCTCGGCCGACGCGTTGATCGCGGCCGGTGGTGGCTCGATCATCAACACCTCCTCGATCGAGGGTCTGCGGGGGACCCCGTGGGCGCACGGCTACGTGGCGTCCAAGTGGGGGCTGACCGGCCTGACCAAATCGGTCGCGATGGAACTCGCACCCCACGGGATCCGGTGCAACTCGCTGCACCCGGGACGGATCAGCACCCCGGCGACCGACCAGATGCCCGCGGACCTGATCCCGATCCCGCTCGGACGACCCGGCACCCCCGACGAGGTCGCGGCGTTCGTGGTCTTCCTCGCCAGCGACGAGTCCTCGTTCACCACGGGGTCGGAGTTCGTCGTCGACGGCGGGACCGTCATGCACATCCCGACCAACATCTGAGGCTGGACCGGTGGCGCTCGTGCGCAGGGACCCGCTGACCGCCGCGCAGGTGCACGCCGAGGCGCTCCGGGTCCTCGACGAGCAGGGCCTGCCCGGTCTGAACGCCCGGAACCTGACCAGCCGTCTCGCCTGCTCGACCAAGACGATCTACCAGCTGGTCGGCAACAAGCAGGCGATGGTCCGGGGGATCGTCGCGGCCGCCTTCGCCGAGATGGACCTGCAGTTCCGGCCCGGGAAGGACTGGCAGGACAGCACCAAGGCCTGGTCGCGCACGCTGCACGCGGAGCTGCTCGCCCGCCCCTACCTCGGGACGTTGATGACGCTCGAGGACCGGGAGGCCACCGTGGCCTACGTGGTCCGGCTGGTCGAGGTGCTCACCGAGGCCGGGTTCGCCCGTCGTACGGCGATCGAGGTGGCCGGCAACGTCGGGCACTGGACCATCGCCTCGACCCTGCTGGACCTGCGGGCGCCGGGGGAGTGGGACCAGCCGGAGCGTTTCGAGGCGACGCTCGACTGGCTGGTCGCGGGGATCGCCCAGCGCCGACCCGCGACCGGGGCGTAGGGCCGGTCGGCCCTTCGGTGCGGACCCTTAGCCCCTGACCCGTCCCGCTCGCAACCGGCACGGTGGAGGCATGACCTCTGTATCCCGACCGATCGTGGTGGCGTTCGACGGCTCGCCGGACTCCATCCGGGCACTGCACTGGGCCCTCGAGACCGCCACCCGGATCCGGGCCCGGGTCCGGGTGGTCGTGGTCGGGATGGAGCCGGAGTCCGTCGCCGCCGCGGTACGGCAGTTCGAGCAGGGGTTCGTCGCCGGCGCCGCAGCGCAGGCCGTTGCCGTCACCGATCTCTTTCCCGATGTGCACAGCGACGTCGTCGTGCGGCACGGGTGGACCGTGCCGGTGCTGGTGGAGGAGACGTCCGGCGCCGACCTGCTCGTCCTGGGCAGCAGGGGGCACGGCGCGGTCGAGCGGTTCTGGCTCGGCTCGGTCAGTCACCACGTCACCGCGCACGCATCCTGCCCGGTCGCCGTCGTCCGGAAGCTGAACGACCCCACCGCGACCCGCATCCTCGTCGGCGTCGACGGTTCGCCGGCGAGCGCGCACGCGCTCGCCTTCGCGTGCGAGCGGGCCTTGCTGACCGGGGTCGAGGTGGTGGCGACGTACGCCTACCAGGCACCCCTGCTCAACGCCCCGGGTCTCGCGGTGCTCCCGAAGGATCTCGACACGAGGTACGTCGATGCCGCGGAGCGGCTGGTCGCCGAGCTCGTGGCGGGAGTCGCCTCCGACTTCCCCGATGTGTCGCTCCGCAGCACCGCGGTCGTCGGACGACCCGCCGAGGTCCTGGCGCGGCTCTCGGAGGACTCCGCGCTCGTCGTCGTGGGCTCCCGCGGCCACAACGCCTTCGCGGAGCTGCTGCTGGGCTCCGTGGCCCAGGAGAGCCTGCGCCGGGCCTCCTGCCCGGTCGTCGTCGTCCGCTGAACGCCGGGAGCGGACGGCTCGCTCGACCGGTCGGGGGAGAAAAGCAGGACCGGTCGGCCCCCGATCGGATGCCGTTGGACCATATCGACCCGGGCCGGGGTGGGCAAACCTGAAGACATGACCACCAACACCATCACCCCGGGCGCCGTCGTCGTCGGATACAGCGGCGAACGCGACGCCGAGCATGCCCTGCACTGGGCCGCCGAGCAGGCGGCCATGGAGAACCGGAAGCTCGCCCTCGTCCACGTCGTCGAACCGTTCAGCGGGTTCGCGGGGGGTTCGCTGGCGGCTGCCTACCTGGTTCTCGACGACCTGAACGACGCCGTCTCCCAAGGCGCGCTCGCCGTCCTCGAGGAGGGTGCCCAGGTCGTCGCCGAGCGCTTCCCCGAAGTCGAGGTGGAGATCCACCTGTTCCAGGGCTTTCCTGAACGCGTCCTCCGGGACCTGGGCGAGCACGCTGCGTGCGTCGTGGTGGGCTCCCGTGGTCGCGGTCGCCTCGCTTCCGCGCTGCTGGGCTCGGTCAGCGTCTCGGTCGCCAACAACTCCGCATGTCCCGTGGCCGTCGTCCGGCCCTTCCACCGGGGCAAGGTCCGCAACGGGATCCTGGTGGGCACCGACTGCAGCAAGAACACCCGTTCGACGCTTGAGTACGCCTACAACGAGGCCTCGCTCCGGAGCCTGCCGCTCACGGTGTTGTACTCGGTCCCCGACCTCGACCTCGAGACAGGCGCCGACGTGGTCGACGGCATCGGGACCGGCCACGAGCAGCGTCGCCGCGAGCTCTCCGAGGCCGTGGCCGGGCTCGGGGAGAAGTTCCCGGACGTCCAGGCCCGTACCTGTCTCGGATCTGGCTCGCCGTCCAAGTGGCTGATCTCCCAGAGCCAGTCGATGGACCTGCTGGTCGTCGGCCACCACCACCGGGCCGGGCTGGGTGACCGCCTCGCCCTGGCGTCGTACGCGCCGGTGATCGTCGAGAAGTCCGCGTGCCCCGTCGTCGTGGTCTTCGAGGCACCCGTCCTGTGATGCACCGGTGGGGCCGCCGTGCGGCCCACCGGGGCTTCGCGGGTCGAGAGCCGTACCGAGCAGAAGGACTTGAGATGCGCAAGCGTCGTCACCCGGGCGCACGGGCTGTTCGCCCCGAGGTCGGCGTCGTGACCCAGGCCCCGGACAGCCAGGGTTCTCGGCCTCGACGGTGCAGGGCGGCAGCGGACGTGTCAGGGTGGGTCCATGGCTGAGTCCAGCAAGATCCGCGTGTACCTGCTCGACGACCACGAGATCGTGCGCCAGGGCATCCGTACGTTCCTCGAGGCCGCCGGTGACATCGAGGTGGTGGGCGAGTCCGGATCCGCCGTGGACGCGGCGAACCGCATCCCGGCGCTGCGCCCGGACGTCGCCATCCTCGACGCGCGCCTGCCGGACGGGTCGGGCATCGAGGTGTGCCGGACCATCCGCTCGGTCGACGCCGACATCAAGGCCTTGATCCTGACCTCGTACGACGACGACGAGGCCCTCTTCTCCGCGATCATGGCCGGTGCTGCCGGCTACGTGTTGAAGGAGATCAAGAGCTCGGACCTGCTCAGCGCGATCAGGCACGTGGCCGGCGGCCAGTCGCTGATCGACCCGGCGCTCACGGCCCGAGTCCTCGACCGAGTCCGGAACCCGTCCACGACGGCGCCGGAGCTGGCCGAGCTGACCGACCAGGAGATGAAGCTGCTCGCGTTCATCGCCGAGGGGTTGACCAACAGGGAGATCGGCGAGCGGATGTTCCTGGCCGAGAAGACGGTCAAGAACTACGTCTCCACCGTGCTCTCCAAGCTGGGCGTCGAGCGCCGCACCCAGGCCGCGGTCATCGCCGCGAAGCTCCTCGACGCGGGCTGAGCCGCCTCAGGTCAGCGGTGATCGCCAGGTGAGCGTGGTCCCGGGGCCCGCGTTCGGGGTCACCTCCAGGAAGCCTTCGAGCAGATCCGCCCGTTCGCGGGCGTTCTTCAGGCCGCTCTCGACCCGGTGCTCGGGGATGCCGATGCCACCGTCGACGACCCGGAGAACGACCTCGTCGCTGGAGGCGGCGATCTCGACGGCTGCGTCCGTCGCCCGCGCGTGCCGGGCGATGTTCGAGAGCCCCTCGCGCAGGACGGCGAGCAGATGCTCGCCGACGTCGTCCGGGACCAGGAGGTCGATCGGCCCGTGGGTGCGGAACGCCGGGGCGAACCCGAGCACCGAGGTGTACTCGGTGAGCAGGGCGTGCACCTCGGCCCGCAAGGAGTCGCGGTCGGTCTGCTGGAGTCCGAAGATGGTCGTCCGGATGTCCCTGATCGTCAGGTCGAGGTCCTTGATCACACTGCCGAGCACGACGTCGGAGTCACCGGGCTTGAGGACCTGGCGATAGCTCTCCAACCGCAGGCCGGCGGCGAAGAGTCGCTGGATGACGACGTCATGGAGGTCGCGCGCGATCCGGACGCGGTCCGAGACGACCGCTAGCTCCTCGCGGTCCGCGACCGCCTGGGCCCGGTCGACCGCCAGACCCGCCTGGTCGGCGTACGCGGCCAGGAGCTCGCGCTCCTCGAAGCGGGACGCCCGGTCGGACTGGTCGTAGACCACGAGCAGCACCCCCGGGTCGGCCAGGTGGGCGCGCAGCGGCAGGACGAGGGCGTGCTGGTCGTGGAGCTCGACCTCCAGGGCGACCGACTGCTGGTCGGCCATCCGCGCCTCGTCGATGACCTCCCGGACGATGTCGGTGACGTCGATCTGCTCGGGTCCGTCCTGGGCGCTGATGACCGGGTGCGCCCCGGCGGGGAACTGGACCACGGCGGCGGCGTACGACCTGGCAGCGACCCGTGCCCGGGTGGCGATCTCCTGCAGCGCCTGCTCCTGGCTGATCGGGGGCTGCAGGGCGTCGGCCAGTTCGGCGGACGCCTCGAGCCACTGCCGCCGCCGTTCGCTGGTGCCGTACGCGCGGGCGTTCTCGATGACCAGGGCGGCGGCGTTGCCGAGGGTCTGGACGAGGACCTCGTCTTGGGCGGTGAAGGGACGGTCCTCGGACTTCTCGGTCAGGTAGAGGTTGCCGAACACAGTGCCGCGGATCCTGATCGGGACACCGAGAAAGGTCCGCATGGGGGGGTGGTGCTCCGGCATCCCGGTGGCAGCGGCGTGGGTACTCAGGTCGGCGAGCCGGAGCGGACGGGGGTCGTCGATCAGCAGCCGGAGCATTCCGCGGCCTTCGGGCAGGTGCCCGATCCGGCGCCGGGTCTGGTCGTCGATCCCGGAGGTGATGAACTCGGCCAGTCCGCCGTCGGGACCGAGGATGCCGAGTGCGCCGTACTGTGCTCCGGTCAGCTCCCGGGAAGCCTCGACGAGGCGGGCGAGCACCCGGTGCAGGTCGAGGTCGTTGGAGATCGCCATCACCGCGCGCATCAGCGCATGGGCCGTGCTCGAGAGACCCTGCGGCCTCGGCGGGGCAGAGGAGCCGTCGACGACGGTCACCGCCCCGCCACCCTCCGGTTCACGGGCAGGTCGCGGGTGTGGTCGATCGCCGGTCCGAGACGGCGACCGCTGAGCTCGGTCCAACGCAGAGCGAAGTACAGGTTGCGCTGACCGTTCGCCCACGGATGGGGTGCCCAGGACCGGTTGATGCGCTGGACCTCGTCGGCGTCGGCGATGGCCTCACCGCGGCCGCGGGCGAGCACGCTCCACCCCGTCCAGTACTCGTAGTCGAAGTGGTCGGTCTGGAAGGCCATCGGGGCATCGGGGCCATAGGTCCCCAGGACGCTGTACGGCGTGGTGCGGAAGACGACGCTGTCGCCGACGACGGAGTAGTTGACCGGGACGACGTGCGGTCCGGTCGGGGTGTTGATGGCGATCCTGCCGACCACGCCGGAGCGCAGCAGACGGTCGCACTCATCGATGCTCAGCTCGTGGACCTCTGCCATGACGCACCTTCCTGGTTCGTATGTCTCGATCCTGGCGTGGTCGGCGTCCGGGCACACGGGCCGTTGGTCCCCCGGTGACGGGCCGGTGGGCAGGTTTCGACGGTCCTCAGGACGGGTCGGACCGCGAACCGGTCCCTCGACAGTGCCGCTCGGGCCGACATCGGAGGCCGTTCGGCGCTCCCGCGGGGGCTCGCCCCGGGTCATGCTCGAGGTGCCCGTCGCTGCTGTCCGGTCGCCGACCGGGACGGGGTCGGGAGGAGGAGGGGAGTTCCATGTTCGTCAGCGAAGTCATGTCGTCAGTGGTCGTGTCGGTCTCGCCGGAGACGCCGATCAAGGAGGCGGTCCAGCTCCTGGCCGAGCACAACATCACGGCGATGCCGGTGCTCGACCAGCGTGGGGAACTGCTCGGGGTGCTGAGCGAGGCCGACGTCCTCCTCGAGGCCTTCCTGCCGGACCCGCGCGCGCACGAGATCCCCGTGCACGTCCGCAGCGGGCCGGCGATGGTCCGGGTCGCGGAGGTGATGAGCCGGCACGTGCTCACGGTCCCGGCGTCCGCCGACCTGGCCGAGGCGGCTGACCTCATGGTCAGCACCGTGGCGAAGAGCCTGCCGGTGGTCGAGGACAGCCGGGTCGTCGGCATGCTGAGCCGGCGGGACCTGATCGCGGTGCTCGCGCGACGGGACGACCTGATCGCGGCTGCGGTCGACGACCTGGTCCGTACCGCCGGCTACGACTGGACCGCAGACGTCTCCGACGGTGTGGTCACGCTCGAAGGGCCGGAGGTCGACGCGGACATCGACCTGGCCAAGGTGCTGGTGGCCACGGTGCCCGGGGTAGTCGGGGTCTACTTCCCGGCTCAGCGCCGGAGGCACTGAGCCCAAGGCCCGGGCTCGGGGACGTCCGGGACGTCCATTCGGCGATGGCCCTGCGGGGGAGCAGTAGTTTGGGTCCATGAGGGAGTCCGAAGATCGTGCATCCGCGGGGACCGACGGGTTCGAGCCCAAGCTCGAGCTCGACGAACTTCTTTCCCGGCTCATCGCGCGTGCCCAGGACGTGCGATCCGCCCAGGAGGGCATGCGCGGTCTGCTGAGGGCCAACCAGAGCATCATCAGCGACCTCGCGATCGAGGTCGTCCTGCGGCGCATCGTCGAGGCCGCGTGCGAGCTCCTGGATGCCAGGTACGGCGCCCTGGGGGTCCTGAGCCCCGACGGCCACGGCCTCGAGCAGTTCATCCATGTCGGGATGACTGCGGACGAGGTCGACCTCATCGGCGACCTGCCGCAGGGCAAAGGCGTCCTCGGTGCGTTGATCGAGGACCCGCAGCCGATCCGGCTGCACGAGCTCTCCGACGACCTACGGTCGGTCGGGTTCCCCGAGAACCATCCTCCGATGCGCACGTTCCTCGGCGTGCCGATCACCATTCGTGGTGAGGCGTTCGGGAACCTCTACCTGACCGAGAAGATCGCCGGCGACTTCACCGCGCAGGACGTCGAGCTCGCCACCGCGCTCGCTGCCACGGCTGCGGTCGCGATCGACAACGCCCGCCTCTTCGAGGACGCCCGCCGGCGCCAGGAGTGGCTCTCCGCCTCCACCAACGTCTCCCTGGACATCGCCACGGCTGCCGGGGACGAGCCGCTGCGTCGCATCGCTGAGCAGGTGCAACGGCTCGCCCGGGCCGACGTGGTCACGGTCGTGCTCCCGGAGGCCGGGACCGAGCGTCTGGCGGTTGCCGTGGCGGTCGGCCTCGAGGCCGACCGGCTCGCCGGATCGAGCTACCCGCTCGCCGGGACCCTTACGCAGAGTGTCCTGGAGTCCGGCCGGTCGGCCATGGTCACCGGGACGGACCCCGCGGACGGGTCGCTGCACATGCGTGACACCGTGCCGATCGGACCAGCCATGGTGCTGCCGCTCGCCGGACCCGACGGCATCCGTGGCGCTCTCGTTGCCGGCCGGCTGATGGCGGGGCGCCCGTTCTCGGACTCGGAGATGGAGATGGCCTCGACCTTCGCCACCCAGGCGTCGCTGGCCCTGGAGCTCGCCGAGTCCCGGGAGCGGCAGGCGCGGATCCAGCTGTTCGAGGAGCGTGACCGGATCGCTCGCGACCTCCACGACCACGTCATCCAGCAGCTCTTCGCTGCCGGCCTCACCCTGCAGGGGGTGGCCATGGGCCTCGGCGACTCGGTTCACTCCGAGCGCATCGGGGACGTCGTCGACGGACTCGATGACTCCATCCGGCAGATCCGCAGGTCCATCTTCGAGCTGCGTGACCACATCGGCCCGCAGGGACCGGGCCTCCGGGCAGCGGTGCTCGAGGTGGTGACCGGTCTGTACGGTCCCCTGGGGTTCGAGCCCGAGGTCCGGTTCGCGGGGCCCGTCGACACGATCGTCGACGACGGACTGGCCGATGACGTCATCGCCGTGATGCGCGAGGCCCTGTCCAACGTGGCTCGGCACGCGCAGGCGACCGCCGTGGAGATCTCCCTGACGGCCGCCACTGACCGCCTCGAGCTCCGGATCGCCGACAACGGCACCGGGTTGGGCGAGATCACGCGCCGGAGTGGACTGGCGAACATGGCCGTCCGGGCCGAACGCCGCGAGGGGACGTTCACGACAGCGGCGCAACGCGAGGGCACCGGGACGGTGCTGCTGTGGGTGGTGCCGCCGCTCGGGCGTTCAGACGACGCTGGTTGACGACAGCCAGTGCGGGGCCGCTGCACCGGCCTGGTCGAGGTGGGCGGGATCGGGCACCACGACCACCGGGACCGGTGAGTGGCGTACGCAGAACTCGCTGACCGAGCCGAGGAAGGCGCGGGACAGCGGTCCTTTCTGACCGGTGCCCACGACCAGGAGCGAGGCGTTGCGAGCGGCTTCGATCAGGACAGGTCCACTGACGTCGTTGACCACCAGCCGGGCGTGCTCGGGCGGGTCGGTGAGCTGCTCCAGGACGGTCGCGATCTCGCCGTCCTGCAGGTGGTGGGCGGCCGCGGTCCCGTCGGTGCGGGCGCACCCGCTGGCGGCGATCGGCATCGGGAACTCGGGCATCCACGTGGTGACCACGGTGACGGGGAGGCCGCGGTCACGGCCCTCCTCGAAGGCGAAGCGGAGGGCGGCACGCGCGCCGGGGCTGCCGTCGACCCCCACGACGATGGGCCGTGGGTGGGTGCTGACTCGCATGGGGCGCCTCTCGGATCTGGTGGTGTTCTCTGCTCCTCATCGTGGGGTGCGGTCCCGTCCCCGGGCAGGGCCGGGTGGCTGGACGACGGGGGCCGGATGGCCCTCAACCCGTGTCCGCCCGCCGCGCAGGCTGGGAGAACGCCACGGACAGGGAAGGTTCAGCCGCCATGGACGCACTGCACATCCTGAGCGAAGCCGAGTGCCGCGGGCTGCTCGCGGAGTCCCAGATGGGGAGGGTCGCTGTGGTGGCCCCGGATGGACCGCACATCGTGCCGGTCAACTACACGCTGGTGGACGAGAGCCTGATCTTCCGGACCAGTCCGTCCACGGTCTTCGCGACGTACGCGGACAACGCGAACATCGCCTTCGAGGTCGACTTCGCCAACGACGCGCGGCGCATCGGGTGGAGCGTGGTGGCCCGGGGGCGTGCGTCGGTGGTCCACGACAGCCGCGAGCTCGCCCACATCGCCCGGGTGTGGGAACCCCAGCCCTGGGCGGGCGGCGAGCGCAACCTGCACATCCGGCTCGTCTACACCGACCTGACCGGGCGCAGCGTCGCCACCCTCGAGCGCAAGCCGGTGCTCCGGTCTGATCGTCGCCCGGCGTAGCCGTGCGTGTGTCCCGGTGGCAGTGCCGGTCAGCGGCCCAACCGGGGTCGTTCAGCGGCTCGGGAGGGGCCGGTCGGCCCTGATGGCGGCGGCGGGGCTGCGACACGCTGGGAGCAGAAAGAGGAGGAAATCATGACTCTCAGCCACGAGACACCCCGCGACATCGCGGGTACCAACGCACCTGCGCACGACGACCACCCGACCGCCGCCGCTCGCGTCCTCGCCGTATTGCGGATCGCCTTCGGCTTCACGTTCCTGTGGGCGTTCTTCGACAAGCTGTTCGCCCTCGGTTTCGGAACCGGGTACAACCAGGAAGGCCAGCTCGACCGCTTCGGCGACGCTGCCTGGATCAACGGCGGCAGCCCCACCGAGGGGTTCCTGAAGTTCGGGGCCGACGGGCCGTTCGACTCGTTCTACCACTCGATCGCTGGTGACGCCTGGGCAGACTGGGCGTTCATGATCGGCCTGCTGGCCATCGGCACCGCGCTCACGCTCGGCATCGGGATGCGGTTGGCGGCAGCCGCCGGCGCTCTGCTCTACGTGATGATGTGGACCGTCGTCCTGCCTCCGGAGAACAACCCGGTCATCGACACCCACATCCTCGGAGCCATCACCCTCGTTGCCCTCGCGCTGACCAACGCCGGCGCGGTGTGGGGATTCGGGAGGCAGTGGGAGTCGTCCCACACGGTCAGGGAGAACCCTGTTCTCCGCTGATCTTCGGCGAAGGGCCCACTCTTTCGCCCAGCAGGCAGAGCCACCCGTGAGTCCCGGCGGACGCGGGTGGCTCTGTTGTGCCCGGAGAGTGCCCCGGGACGTGCCGCAGCGCGCCCGCCTCCCTGGCTGAGCGCGCTGCGACCGTACGCCCGGTGAACCGGGTGCTGTTCGTGCTGCTTACTACGCCGCGGAACGGCCGTTGAAGATCGAGACGCCGCCCGGTCCGACGAGCAGACCCGCCACGATGAGAACGATGCCCAGGAGGAGTGCCCCCTGGACCAGCTGCACGATGCCGGCGATGACCAGCACGACGGCGATGAGCCACAAAATGGTGCCCATGGCTGACTCCTTTGGTTCGGCACCGCTCGGATGCGGTGGCTGAGATTCAGATACCCCCGATTCCATGTCCGGAAACACCCGTTTGTCCCCCCGATGCCGGCAACCGGCTCGCGGCAAGGAGATCTGGATCGCCTTCGCCACGGCTGCGCCGCGCCGTACCCGCGGGGCTGCGCACGCCCTTTGGGGCGTAGGCTGCAGCGACGGGCCAAGCAGAGCGCCCACCGATGTTCCGGACCCACCGCTCCCTCGTTACGCGTACCGGGTTCCGTCCCGATCTCGTCCCGATCACTGGCCGGCGGCCGCATCGGCGCATCTGCGCAGGAGAACCCCCATGACATCAACCGACAAGCTGACCCGCAGCACCCGCGACGCCTTGACCGTGATCACCTTCACCGGTGAGTTCGACCTCGACGACGCGGACCACCTCCGAGCGGTCCTGGTCAGTGCGATCACCGATGATCCCCGGATGGTCTGTGACGTCTCCCCGGCGACGTTCTTCGACTCGGTGAGCCTCGGCGTACTGGTTCTCGCGGCGAAGACGGCCAAGCAGGCCGGGGGATGGCTGCGCCTGGCGGGCCCGCAGCGCAGCACCCGTCGGATCCTCCGTCTCACCGCGCTGGACCAGGTCCTGCCGGTCTACGCGACCGTCGACGAAGCGATCCTTTCGGGCCGGGACGCGGCCGGCCCGCCTGCCGACGGGGAGAAGACCCGAACCGGGTAGTGCACCCCTTTGGTCACTGCACCTCTCCGCGGGGCTCGCACTCGATGTAGTCCTTGACCAGGCACCAGGCTGAGTCGCTCAGCAGGACCTGACCGGGCTCGCAGGAGGACCTCGGTCACCGGGGCCGGGGCCGGGGATTGAGCCGGCAATGATCGGGTATCTGAGGACTCCTGACGAAACGGAGACAACGATGAAGTTGCCGTCCCCCCGCGGTCCGGTGAGCGAAGACATCTTCGCCGCCCTTCGTGACGGAGGCCGGATGCCTCGACTGCTTCCCCGATCGGATGCGGAGGACAGCCAGATCGCTCTGTGGGCGCTTTACGAGCTCCACTACCGCGGTTTCGAGGACGTCAGCGACCGCGCCGAGTGGGACCCCGCCGTCTTGACGGTGCGCCGTATCCTCGAGAACCGTTTCGAGTCGGGGCTGCGTCTGCTGACCTCCGACCTGGTGGCGGAGGCTGCGGAGCACGAATCGGTCGTCGCCCAGCTCGAGCGGATCGTCGACGAACCGGGTCCCTCTGTCGCGTCGTACCTGCACCGCGCGGCCACCCGGAGCGAGTTCGAGGAGTTCCTCGCCGTCCGCAGCCTGTACCACCTCAAGGAGTCGGACCCGCACTCGTGGGCGCTGCCCCGCCTGAGCGGTGCCCCGAAGGCGGCGTTGGCCGAGATCCAGTACGACGAGTACGGGAACGGCGACCCGGACCGGCTCCACCAGAAGCTCTACGCGGACGCCCTGGACAGCGTCGGTCTCGACAACACCTACGGCGCCTACGTGGACGATGTCCCCGGCCACACCCTCGCCGTCAACAATGCGATGTCGCTGTTCGGGCTGCACCGCCGGCTCCGCGGCGCGTCGATGGGTCACCTCGCCGCGTTCGAGATGACCAGCTCGATCCCGTGCCGCCGGATGGCGCAGGGGGCTCAGCGCCTGGGGATGCCGGAGGCGGTCGTCCGGTACTTCGACGAACACATCGAGGCGGACGCGGTCCACGAGCAGCTGGCCTCACGTTCCTTGTGCACCCCGCTCGTCGCGTCCGAGCCCGAGGTGCATCAGGACGTCCTCTTCGGAGCGGCGACATGCGTCCTCCTGGACGCGGCTGCTGCCGAGCAGACGCTCGGCGCCTGGGCCGCGCGGGAACCTGTGGGTTCCGCTCCCGAGACCTCGGTCGGGGCCGTTGCCTGACCGCAGCGGTACTCAGACGGTTCCCGCGACCCGCTCGATCAGCGCGACGACGCCGCGGTCCTGCTCGACCCGGACCTCCCCGACGCGCAGCGACGGGCTCAGATCGACGCGCAGCCGCTCGACCTGGGCCGCCGTCCCGACCTGCAGCAGCGCAGCGCCACCGGGCGAGAGATGAGCATCGATCACCACTAGGCACGCGCGGGCCACGTCCAACCCGTCCTGCCCGCCGTCGATGGCTGTCAACGGGTCCTCGGGGAACCGGGAGGTCTCTGCTGCCGGGACCCACGGGGGGTCGGCGATGATGAGCGGAAACCTTTCAGTGTCGGCGCAGGCCGACTCCAGCGGGAGATTGCGCACCTCGACGCGGCCGTCCAGGCCTGCGGTCCGAGCGTTCTGCTCGGCGAAGCGGCAGGCCTCCTCGTCACGGTCGACGGCGACCAGGTCGCGATCGGTGAGCGCGATCGCGAGCATGCCGATCTGCCCTGCCCCGGCGCACAGCTCGAGGATGCGTCCGTCAGGCAGACGGCTGGTCAGCTCGGCTGCCCACTGGGACTGCCAGGCAGTCCACGAACGGGGGGTGAGCACGCGGTCGTCGTAGGCGATGCGGAGCGAACCGAACTGCATCGTCTGCTCGGGTCGTTCGTAAGTCAGGGACATGACGCACAGATACCCCGGCAGGCCCCCAGGTACTCCCTCCGGAGGGCCGGTGCAGTCGTTTGCAGCGGCTCCCCACGGGTACCTCTCGACCATGAAGCAGGAACCGATGTCAGTCGCGGAGGTGCAGACCCGGCTCGAGGCCAGCGAGCGCGGGTGCCGCATCGAGATGGTCCCGGGCGGCCCGGCCCTGGTACGTGGTGCTGCCGCGGTCCGGGACTCCGACGGTACGGCGTACGCCGTCTCCCGTCCCGTCGTCGCCGTATGCGCCTGCGGCCTGACCCAGCGAGCCCCGTGGTGCGACGCCACGCACAAGGTCGCACGGACGTGAGCCCCGGGCGAACCGACCGGGACGAGGTCCTGGTCCAGCGGATCGCCGCGGCCGCGCGCGCCGCCGGCGTACGGGTCGCGGTCGCCGAGTCACTCACCGGCGGTCTCCTCGCGAGCCGCGTGACCGCTGGCGACAACGCAAGTGACTGGTTTCGCGGCGGCGTCGTCGTCGCCGATGCCCCTGCGGTGACGTTCGAGCTGCTCGGCGTCGACCCCGGTCCGGTCAACACGGTCGCATTCGCGTGCCAGATGGGGCGGGGTGCGGTGCGCGCTCTCGACGCTGAGATCGCCGTCGCCGCCACCGGTGTCGGCGGACCGGGCCCGGACGACAGCGTTCCGGCCGGGACGGTGTTCATCGCCTGTGCCGATTGGGCCGGGCAGGTGGTCTCCCGCGAGGAGTACTTCGCCGGGCCGCCGAGCGAGGTGGTGGCGGCCACGATCAGTGCGTGCCTGGAGCTCCTCGCGGCCGAGCTCACGGCAACGCCGGATTCCGAGGGTGGAGCCGCGGGGTTGTCGCTCTGGCGCGACTGCCACCGCGTCGACCCGCAACGCGCGACCTAGGACCCGCGACGGGCGGGACCGGGGCAGGGTGGTGCTGGAAGGATGGTGGGGTGAAGAAGCCCGCGTCGGATCCGGTGATCGCCCGCAACCGTAAGGCTGCGCACGAGTACCACCTCGGCGAGAGCTGGGAAGCCGGCATCGTCCTGCTGGGCGACGAGGTCAAGGCGCTCCGTGCCGGCCGGGCCTCCCTGGTCGGCGGTTTCGCCGACGTCGAGAACCGGGAGATCTGGCTGCACGGCGTACACATCCCGCAGTACGCCCAGTCCCGCTGGATGAACGAGGGCTCGCGACGCAAGCGGAAGCTGCTGCTCCACCGCGCCCAGATCGACAAGATCGAGCGCCGGGTGAACGAGAGCGGTCTGACGATCGTGCCGGTGACCCTCTACTTCAAGGACGGCCGGGCCAAGGTCGAGATCGCGCTGGCCCGCGGCAAGAAGAACTGGGACAAGCGGCAGAGTCTGGCGAAGCGGGAGGCTGCCCGGGAGGCCGAGCAGGCGGTCAGCCGCCGGCTCAAGGGACGCCCGGGCTGACCGTGTGGTCAGCGGGTGCTCAGCTGCCGCCGGCGGGCAGTTCCTCGAGCAGGACGTCGGGCTTCTCGCGGGCAGCGTTGTTGGCCCGCCACTTGTCGACGAAGAGCGCCAGGTACGTGCCGTCGGTGCGTTGCAGCACCTCGGAGCCGCGTACCCCGGCCAGCTCCTTCGCGCCGTCGGCGTCGGTACGCCGAGCCACCGAGTAGTCCAGGCGCGACAATCGGATCGGCGAGTTGAACTCGTTCTTCATCCGCTCCTCGACCACTTCGAACTGGAGCGGTCCGACGGCCGCCAGGACCGGGCTCTGGTCGCCGCGGAGGTCGGAACGGAGGACCTGGACGACGCCCTCCTGGTCGAGCTGCTCGATCCCCTTGCGGAACTGCTTGTACCGCCCGATGTCAACGGCGGAGGCGGTCATGAAGTGCTCGGGGGCGAAGCTCGGCACCGGGGGATAGGCGATCCGGTCGCCCTCGTAGATCGTGTCGCCGACCCGCAGCGACTGGGCGTTCACCAGACCGATGATGTCGCCGGGGGAAGCCGTCTCCACCGAGGTGGTCTCGCGCCCGAACATGGCCTGGGCGAACTTCGTGGCGAACGGACGCCCCGTCGAGCCGTGGGTCACGATCATCCCTCGCTCGAACGCTCCGGACACCACCCGTGCGTAGGCGAGCCGGTCGCGGTGGGAGCTGTTCATCCCGGACTGGACCTTGAAGACGAACGCACTGAAGTCGTCCTCGACCTGACGGACCGACCCGTCGACGCCTGCGGTCGCGCCGGGGCCGGGGGCGAGCTCGAGCAGGAGGTCGAGGAGTTGGGCCACGCCGAAGTTCTGCAGCGCCGAGGCGAACATCACCGGGGTGGTCTCCCCGGCGAGGAAGCGCTCCTGGTCGTGATCGGCGTCGTCGAGGCCGAGCAGCTCGTGCTCGTCCACCGCGTCGGACCACACCGCGGCGTCGACATCCTCGACCTCGGCCGCCGCCATCCGGCGCTCGGGTGCCCGGGTGGCGCCACCGGCGGTCCGGGTGTACTTCACGAACTCGCCCGTACGACGGTCCAGGACGCCCCGGAAGTCCCCGGCCTCGCCGACCGGCCAGGTCAGGGGGGTCGGTCGCAGCTTGATCTGCTGCTCGATCTGGTCCATCAGCGCGAGCGGCGACAGTCCTGGACGGTCCCACTTGTTGATGACGGTGATCACCGGGATGCCGCGCAGCGCGCACACGCGGAAGAGCTTGAGGGTCTGCGGTTCGAGGCCCTTGCCCGCGTCGACCAGCATCACCGCCGAGTCGACCGCCGACAGCACCCGGTAGGTGTCCTCGGAGAAGTCACTGTGGCCCGGGGTGTCGACCAGGTTGACCACGTGGTCGCGGTAGACGAACTGCAGTGCCGCCGAGGTGATCGAGATGCCGCGGGCCTTCTCCATCGCCATCCAGTCCGAGACGGTGGCGCGGCGGTCGCCCTTGCCGTGCACGGCGCCGGCCTCGGTGATCACCCGGGCGTGCAGCGCGAGCGCTTCGGTCAAGGTGGACTTGCCCGCGTCAGGGTGGCTGATCACGGCGAAGGTGCGGCGGGGGCGTTTGTCGGACACCGGTCGAATTTACCGGTCCCCGGAGGGTGTCGGTGACGGCGGGACCGCGATCCCGAGCCGCCGGCGCAGCGTCGCCACCGGATCCTGGTCGTCACGAGACGCCCGGGGGCCGTCCGGGGCCGGGGGGAGCGACCGGCCGACGTCGCTCCGCGCCCACTCCCGTACGGCGAACCTTTCCCGGATCCGCCATCCCTCAGGGGTCCGGACGAAGTGGTCGACGTAGCGAAAACCCGAGGTGAAGTTACGCCGCGGGTCGTCGTACGGCGCCGCCCAGTGCGCGGCGGTCCCGTAGGTCTCGGCGACGGCCTCGTCGCCGGCCAGCTCGCAGAGGTGGTTGCCGACCAGGTGGAAGGTGCCGTCCAGGTGCGGCAGGCTCCGCGCCAGCCAGGCGACGAAGTCGTCCGCCGCGCCCGAGAAGCCGGTGTGGTGGTCGACCCCGTCCGCGGCGTAGACAGCCCGGACGCCGGGAAGGTCGAGGCGGTCGACCGCGCGGCAGTAGCGCAGCACGGTCTCGTGGATCTCCCGCCGGTCCTTCTCGGGGGTCATGAGGCGGTCGGCTCGGAGATCTTCACCAGCATCTTGCCGATGTTGGCTCCGGTGAAGATCCCGTTCAGGGCGTCGACGCACGACTCGATGCCCTCGAACACCGTCTCGCGGTGGACCAGCCTGCCCTCGTCGTCCCACTGGCGCAGGGCGGCGTACGCCTCGTCGAAGCGGCCCCACTCGTCGAGCGCGTTGAAGCCCTGCATCGTCGCGGTCCGGGAGAGCAGGTTCACGTAGTTGGCGGGGCCCGGGTGGTCGCCGGTCAGGTAGCTGGAGATGACCCCGCACAGGACGACCCGGGCGTTCGTGGCGAGCCGCCCGAGCACCGAGTTCAGGATGTCGCCGCCGACGTTGTCGAAGTACACGTCGACCCCCTGCGGGCAGTGCTCCTTCAGGGCCGCGTCCAGGTCGTCGTGCCGGTAGTCGATGCACGCGTCGAAGCCGAAGTCCTGGACGACCGCCCGGCACTTCTCCGGACCGCCCGCGATGCCGACCACGCGCGCCCCCCGGATCTTGGCGATCTGCCCGGCCACCGACCCGGTCGCCCCGGCCGCCGCCGACACCACCACGGTCTCGCCCGCTCGGGGGCGTCCCACGTCGTTCATGCCGAAGTAGGCCGTCGCTCCGGTGGGCCCGTAGACCGACATCACGGCTCGGTGGTCGATGACGTCGAACCCGGTGACCGGGGTGCAGAAGAGGTCGTCGCGGACGATCGTGTACTCGCAGAAACCGGCCAGCGTGGTGACCACGTCCCCGACGGCGTACGCGTCGCACCGGGACTCCACCACCTCGCCGATCCCGGCGGCCCGGACGACCTCGCCGAGCTGCACGGGCGGCAGGTAGCCCTGCTGGTCGTCCAGCCAGGTCCGCGCGGCCGCGTCGAGGCCGACGTAGGTGAGTCGGACCAGGGCCTCGCCCTCGCCCGGTTCCGGGGCCGGCGTGGTGATCAGCTCGGTGTCTCCGGGGGCGACCAGGCCGTCCGGGCGGCGGCGGAGCACGATCTGGCGGTTCGTCAGGGGCATGCGGGACAGTCTGCAGCCAGACGGGGGCGAGCGTCAGCGCAACGCGGCGGACGCCGGATCCGTGCTGAGCACCCGGATCGCCAGCGACGTCGTCGCCTCGACGTCGAGGAAGCCCACCACCTGGGCGACGCGGGCCGGGTCCAGCGGAAGCAGTCCCGGGGTGCCCGGGACGTCGGGGGTCAGGCCGAGGTCGAGGTCCTCGCGTCCGGTCATGATCCGCACGTTGAAGTCGTAGCGTTCGCGGGCGCCGGGGGCCGTGAGCCGGCGTACGACGGTGGCCCCCAGCCGTCGCGCACCCGTCTCGGCCGCCCAGGCGTCCAAAGTCGCGGCCAGGGCCCGGCCCTCGTTCCGGTCGATGTCCGCCCAGACGCCTCGCATGGACCCCACCTGGGCGAGGAGGATCGCTGCGGTCTTCTCGCCGATGCCGGAGACCCCCGGCAGGTTGTCGCTGGCGTCCCCGCGGAGGGCGGCGTACTCGAGGTAGTGCTCGGCAGCGACGCCGTACATCGCGTACAGGCGGGCCGGGTTGAGCAGCGGCGAGGAACTGATCCCGCCGTCGATCAGGCGGAGGACCCGGGTGTGGTCGCTGATGTGCGCGAACGCGTCCCGGTCGGAGGTGATGATCACGCAATTCCAGTCGTTCGCGCGGGCCCAGGCGGCCCCGGAGGCGTTGACGTCGTCCGCCTCGAGACCCGGGGGAGTGAGCGTGGCGAGCCCGAGGGCGTCGAGCAGGGCGCCCGCGCGGTCGAGCTGGTCGACCAGTGCCACGTCCTTCTCGGCACGTCCCGCTTTGTAGTCGGGGTAGAAGTCGGAGCGCACCGACGCGGTCCGGTCGTCGAGCCCGAAGATCACGGCGTCGGGGGCGAAGGTCTCGATCGCCTCGAGGATCTGACGCAGCATGCCGTGCAGGGCCCAGGCCGGTCGGCCCGACCGGTCGGTGAGCCGGGTGTGGGCGCGGGCGTGGTGGTTGCGGTGCAGCAGCGAGGGGGCGTCGACCACGAGCAGCAGCTTGCGGTGGCGGGCGTCGGAGGCAGTCATGGGGATCCCGGTCATCGTAGGCGCCACGGGCGCCGGGATACGGTGAGGCGTGTTCCACCTGATGTTCCTCGAGCCCCGGATCCCTCCCAACACGGGGAACGCGATCCGGTTGTCGGCGGGGACGGGAGCCACCCTGCACCTGGTGGAACCGCTCGGGTTCGACCTGACGGAGCCCAAGCTGAAGCGCGCGGGACTGGACTACCACGACCTGGCGTCGATGGTGGTGCACCCCGACCTCGACGCTGCGCTGGGCAGCGAAGCGCTGGCCTCCTCGCGGGTCTTCGCCTTCACCGCCCGGGCGACCCGCTGGTACACCGACATCGCTTTCCACCCGGACGACGTCCTGCTCTTCGGGCCCGAGCCGACCGGGCTGCCCGACGAGGTGCTGAGCCACCCCCGGGTCACCGAGCGCGTCCGGATCCCGATGCTGGGTGGCCGCCGATCGCTCAACCTCGCGAACTCCGCGGCCGTGGTGACCTACGAGGCCTGGCGTCAGCACGGGTTCCCCGGCGCCGAGTAGGCGCGCTCGGTGGTCGAGCCTGTCGAGACCCGCGACGGACCTACGGCGTCCCGAGCCTGCGCGGCGTGACGTTCCGGTCCGGGTCCGGCCCCGGGAACGCCATCTCCGGCCCGGGCACCCACCCGGAGGCGAGGAAGAGTTCACCTACCTCCGCCATGTTCACCAGGTCAAGCTCGTAGTCGAAGAGGCCGTCACCGGCGTAGTGCAGCACCGAGAACGCCGGCGCCTGGTACGGCGTCCCGTCCGGAGCGGTCCCGGGCAGACGGTTCCACCAGAAGGTGACCACCCGGTCGCCGTCGACTACCGTCCACTCCTCCGGGAAGGCCCACCCCTCGAGCCCGGCCATCGCGTGATCCATGAAGCCCGCGATCGCGTCCCGGCCCTCGACCCGGCCCCAGGCCGGGTCGATGAAGACCGCGTCCCCGGTGAACCACTGACCGATCGTCGACCAGGGCGCCTCGCCTGCTACGCAGCGGTCCCGCTGCGCCACGTAGGCCCGGTACGCCGCGAGGGCCTCGCTCTCGCGTTCGTTGAGCTCGGCCACGGTGTCTCCTGTCCGAAAAGCGGGGTACTTCCAGCACACGAACGTACTCCGCGGCGGGGGCCCGCGGGCCGTAGGACCCGTCTTCCTCCCCGCGCTCGACGGAGAGCCGGGTCGCGCAACCGGGCTCGCGTCGCGCTCAGACCTGACGCCCGTGCCAGTCGAGGCAGACAGCGGTGGCGTCGTCGCGGAGGTCGGTCCCCCCGTGCTGCCGCACGGCCTTGGTTAGTCGGCGGACGACTTCCACGGGCGGTTGGTCGCAGTGGGCCCGCAGGTGCTCGGCCACCCGCTCAGATCCGAAGGGCTCACGTGACTGGTTGACGGCTTCGGTGATGCCGTCGCTGTAGAGCAGCAGTCGGTCGCCGGGGGCCATGGACAACGGGTGCGAGTGGTAGCGGGTGTCAGGGAACATGCCCAGCGGGGTGTCCGCGGGAATGTCCAGGGTGTGGGTCTCGCCGTCGCGGAGCAGCATCGCTGCGGGGTGCCCGGCGTTGATGATGGTGCCGACGCCCGTACGCGGGTCGAGCTGAACCAGGAGCCCGGTAACGAAGGTCTCGCCGCCGAACTGCTGCTCGAGCTGGGCTGCTGCTTCGTGGGCCTGGTCCTCGATCCCACCGCCGCACCGGCGCTGGTTGCGCATGGCGGTGACGGCGAGGCTGCCCAGGAGGGCGGCTTGCAGACCGTGTCCGATGGCGTCGGTGACCGTGATCGTGAGCTGGTCTTCGGACACCGCGTAGTCGAAGGTGTCACCGGCGATCTCGTAGGCAGGTTCGAGGTTGCCGGCCAGGGCGAACTGGTGGGTCTCGTAGGCCAGCACGGGGAGGAGCTCCCACTGGATCTCGGCGGCGAGGATGAAGTCGCGTCGGCGGCGGATCCGCTCGAACCGGTCGGTGTAGCGGCGGGCGGCCGCGAGTGCGTACGCGGTCACCCGGCTGGTGTCGTCCAGGGCACCCAGGATCTGGTCGTCGACCCTCGGGAGGTGGACCTCGAGAACACCGAGGCGTTCGGACCGCATGGTCACCGGCACATAGAGGGTGGTTCCTTCGGCTCCGGCGGACTCGACCTCGACGACACGCTGCTCGCGAAATGCCTGACCTGCGGCTGAGTCGGACACCGAGGGCGCAGGCTCGTGGTTCGGTTGCTCGTCCAGCAGACCAGGACCGGGTACGGGTTCGAGGCTCTGTTCGGAGTAGTCGGCCAGCAGCAGGGTGCAACGGTGGGCGCCGACCTCGGCCTGGAGGTGCTCGTGGAGCTCGGTGCCGAACTCGTAGGGCGGGGCCTGGTCCAGGGCGCGGATCAACGCACCGACACCGCGAGCGTCGGGGGTGGTTGTCACATCCGGTACATCCGTCCGGTTGGTCTGACGGCGGGCAGGGGCGCGTCCTGGTGATCACGGACCGCGATCAGCCTGCGGTCGCAACCGAGTCTAGATCGGGGTGAAAGCTCCGGCTCGGGGTTTCGAGATCAGGGGAGCGCCGCGGGCCGAGCGGTGTCGTCGTGCGCTGCCGAGGACCAGGGCAAGAAGATGACGAACGGGGGACTGGTCGACCGGTCTGCTCCGAGAGGTACACGTCACCTCGCGGGGGAGCAGAGGCGGCTCGTTGCGATCACGTCGCAGTGCGCATGGCCGCGACGAGCTCGTCCCTCGACGGTCCTTCCGGGAAGGTCGGTGTCCAGCCCTGCCGGATCAGGTCGCGCACCTTCTTGCGGGCGCCGTCGAGGGAACTGGGCGGCGCGAGCATGCCGAAGTAGGGGCCGACCTCGGCCATCAGCTCCGGGTGATCGAGCACCGCCTCGGACACCAGGTCGCTGCTGATGAAGGCATCCGGATCCGGAGGCTCCCCGGCCCAGCGCCGGTGCAGTGACGCGTCGATCGCCACGTGGTCTGCCCACCACGGGCGCACGTTCCGCTCCGACCAGGCGCCCATCTCGTCGCGCCAGAGCACCGGGTCGTCACTGACGCCGACCACGTCGGCGAGTTTCAGGGCGCCTTCCGCGCCGAGTGAGCCGCCCCGGGCGCCGTTGGGGTTCGTCGTCGCCAGCGCGTCGCCCAACGCGACCAGGCCGGGCAGGTCGGGCTGGCCGGCGTAGAGGTTCGTGAGATTGCCACCGGTGCGCACCGGTCCGATCGGCTCCGAACGACCCGGCTCCACCCAGGTCGACAGGCCCGGGATCGCCGAGGTCGCGGCGGCGAACGCGGCCTTCTCGCGCAGGAGCCCCAGCCCCTTGTCAATCGAGGGCCGGATGATCAGCGCGGAGAACGTCCGGTTGTCGTGGACGAACACGATCGGCTGGTAGCCGCGATGGAAGGCGACCCTGCCCACCGGCGAGTTGACCGGCCCGGGCTCAGCGCCCGGTCGCAGCCGGAAGAGCTGCGACGTGTAGTCCATGCCGCAGGTGCCGCCCTCCGGCGCTGCGCGATGGACCCGGCTCAGCTTGCTGACCCGTCCACCGGCGTCGACGACCAGCGCTGCGGCGTACGGTGTGCCGTCGACGACCACTCCCGCTGCTCGCCCGGCTTCGACGACCACGTGCTCCGCGTGCCCCGTGACGCGCGTGACGCCCGCCTCTTCTCGTACGGCTTCCCAAAGCCGGCGCTCGAGGACGTCGCGCCGGCAGAGCAGCACAGCGGCCACGTCCGGCAGGTCGGGCCGGTTGACCGAGAGGGCGCCGTCCTGCTCGGCTGCGGCGAGCACGTCGGGTAGGTGGCGCGCCAGCACCGTGCGGGCGGGACCGCGCCAGGTGTGGGGCTGGTGGAACTGCATCACGCCGCGCCGCTCCCACGGTTCCCCGGCGACCGGTCCCGGGTCGCGGTCGATCGCGAGAACCTCGTGTCCGCGGCGGGCCAGGAGGAGCGCGCAGACGGACCCGGCGATGCCTGTTCCGACGATCGCTACCCGCATAGCAGCACGTTAGGCCCAATTCGGAGTGTCCGGCGATATCCGTGTACCTTTCCGGCTCAACCAGGCCGGTCCAGGAAGGAAGTCGGCTGCAAGGCTGGAGAATTCGACGATCGCCACGGCACACAGCATTTCTTGGACGGGAGATTCTCGACCGGCGCAACCTCACGTCGCAGTGTCAGGACAGCACTTCCCCGTCGAGGACGACGGGGCCCTTCGCGCGAGTGTCGACGTGACGCTTGAAGTGCAGGCGCAGAGAATGTTTGACCCCGTTCGGCCACGATGGACGACCCGACCGCGATCACCTCACCACCCGGCGCCACCAGCGCGGCATCTCCGGGCGGCCTGCCCGGGGGTTCGAGCGCTGCGAGCAGTGCCGAACGAGCGGCTACCCATCGCGTAGCCCGTACATCTTTTGCAGTGGGACTGCAAAAAAGATTGGGTTCTGCATATGACGCAGGAAGGACGGTTGCCGTCTGGACGGCAGGATCGTCGCAAGGCGCGCACGCGTGTCGCAGTCATGGAGGCCGCGCAGCGGCTCTTTCTACAACGTGGCTACCACGCGTCCACGCTCGAGGCGATCGCGGACGCAGCAGACGTCGCAGTGCGCTCGGTCTACGTCCACTTCGGCGACAAGGCGGGGTTGTATTCGGCGTTACTCGACGAGGCCCTGGAACTGGACAAGCGTTATTGCGACGAGGGCTGGGACGCCGGGGACGGGCCTGTGGGTCGTCTGTACGGGCTCGCGGAGGGGTACCTGCGCTTCTGCCGCGACCATCCGGTCTGTTCCGGATCTTCCGGTTTCCGCCGTCGGACGCCGCTGATGCCGGTGGGCTAGAAGCGGTCCGCGGACGGGTCGCTGCACGCGTCCAGTCAGAGATTGCGCGGATGGCTGGCGCGCTGTCCGAGGCGGTCGAGTGCGGCCACGTTCGACCGTTGCCGGCTGAGGCGACTGCAGCCTTCCTCTGGGCGGCCTGGGACGGCGTCCTGGTCTCCAGCCTCGAGCTCGACCATCTGAATATCACCGACACCGGATTCGACGCCGTCCTGGACCAGGCGCGAGATGTGCTCGCCGCAGGACTTCTGGCACCCCCCGGCTGAACAGAGGATCACTCATGGCATCGACAAATCAGACGTGGAGAACCGTCCCCCTGGACGGAGACTACGGCCTGCTCGGCCGTCGACCCCGAGGTGAGGTGGACTGGACCCGATACGTGCATGCCGCTGACATCGCAGGGTCCACCTTGAGCTACCTGGACTACGGTGATCCTGCCCCAGACGGGCTGGTGTTCGTTCTCGTGCATGGCCTCGGAGGGCGCTGGCAGCACTGGACGGAAAACATCCCCGAGCTCGCCGAACACGGTCGTGTCATCGCCATCGATCTGCCTGGTTTCGGCCGTTCCCGGCCGCCGTTAGGTGGGTACTCCATTGACGCATTCGCCGACGCCGTCGCCGAGCTGGTCAAGCGGCTGAATCTGCCCAAGGTCGTGATCGTCGGGCATTCGCTCGGCGGGCCGGTAGCCGTACGCTTCGCCAACCGTCACCCCGAGCTGGTCACTGCGATCATTCTCGCCGCCGGCACCGTGCAGGCTTTCGCGGCCGTACTTGGCAGGCAGCGCGCCTGGTACCACTTGCTCAGTCGGCCCGCGACAGTCGTGGCGACCTACTTCGAGGTACTCACCGCAGGACTGCCCGTCCCAGCGTTCCTCCGCAACCAACTCATCAGACGCCCGCGACTGCGCCGCCTCGTCCTGTGGCCCTACCTACACCGTCCGGGGGCTCTCCCGTCCGCAGGTGTTGCGCTGCTCGTCGACGGAGCCGGCGCCCGCGGCGTCCTAGCCACTGCCCGAGCAGCCGGGCGGCTGCGCCCCGAGCAGTGGCTTAACCAGGTCAGTTGCCCGGTGCTCGCGATCGGCGCCGACCACGACGCAATCGCCCCGTTGGCACAACTCGCAGAGTTCGCCGAGTCCGTGCCCGGCGCCCGCACCGTCGTCCTCGAAGGCACCGGACACATGATCATGCTCGAACGGGCCAGCGCGTTCACCGCCGAAGTCGTCAGTTTCGCCAAGCAGCCGGAGCAGGGAGGGTGAGATTCAGGTCCAGAAAGTCCCACATCCCATGCCCCCGATGACACGGCAGCCAACGCCCGTTTCCAGCAAGCCTGCGCCCAACCAATCGGAAGGACCGGCCATGCAGCACCCGCCGCTACCCACCCAAGTCACTCGCGATCTCGCCCGGCTCGTCGAGTCCGAAGCGCTCGGTGAAGCCTTCTTCGCCACAGCAGCGCACCTCAGCTCCAGCGAGCAGGAGCGCCGAACGTGGAGCGCGTTGCACGACCTCGAAGTTCAGACCAGTGCGGGCGTCGGCAGCTTTATCGAGCGGGCCGAGCTGCCTGGCAGTGCAAAGAACCGGGTTGCCTCCGTGGCAGGTGTCTCTGGCTCGACCGGACTGCGACTCGTCCCCTTCAGTGCCCGCCTGAAGGTGATTCGACAGGGGACCAAGCGCTATCTGCCGGCCTTCCAGCGGCTCGCCGAACACTACGCCGGCACGGAGGACGCCAAATTCTTCGACTACGTCGTGCAGCACGAACTCGCCATCATCTCGTTCACGACCAACGCGCTAGCCGCGCAACGTAACGCGCTCGACCCAGTGTTGAGGCTGCTCGACGAACCTGTTCCCGGTCTCACCACGCCTGGCTGACAAGCCGAACAGCTGAAGAGACTGGTTGGTCCACGTCGAAGCCTGATAGGCAACGAGGGCCCCGACCAAGCCGGGGCCCTCGTCCTCGAACGGTGAGTGCGAGGTCCATGTGCACAAGTGACTGTCGGTCGTAGTTTCGATTTCACTTCCTTGGGCGAAGCCTTGCGTCAGTCCTCATCGTCATCCTCGTCCGGCTCCTCGAGATCGGGTCTTGTGAGGTGTGTCGATGTTCTGCTGCGCGTTCGTCACGACTACTCGCTTCCTGGGTTCTAGTCGGTTTCTTGGCGGCGCGCAACGGGTGTCGTGAGGGTCACGCCGGGGTGATGTTCTGGTTGCCGCGCAGCAGGTTCTCCGGGTCGTACTCGGCCTTGATCTGCTGCAGCTTCCGGTAGTTGTCGTCCCCGAACGCGGCGCGGATCCGGCTGTCACCTTCGTCGCCGATGAAGTTGAGGTAGACGCCTCCATTCGCATGCGGCGCGATGTCGGTCCCGAAGTCCTTGACCCAGGACCGGTGCTCGGCGTCTTCGGCCGGGTCCTCCCAGGTCGCGAACGGATGGGTGATCCAGGTCGATGACCGGTTGGCCAGGGCGCTCTGGGACTGCCTGTCGACGACGGCCCCTCCCCAGGGCAGCAGGATCTGCTGGGTGGTGTCGGACGGACGGCTGCGGCCGTACTTGACCCAGATGTCCAGAGCGCTGTCGGGCATCGCCGCGTGATACTCCGCCGACCAGTACTGACGCATCCCCGGCGGGTCGTCGAGCATCGAGTTGAAGGCGGCGTACGGCATCGGGCCGACCAGGTCGACCGTCGGGTGCAGGGCGCGCATCTCGGCCACAGCTTCGAGGCCGGCAGACTGGTCTCCGTTCCAGCACACTGCCACCGCGACCGCGGGTTGAAGCCGCAGGTTCTCTGGCACGAACTCCTCGGGCGGGGCATTCAGCATGACGAGGCCGCTGCCGAGCGCGTTCGGAGCCCCGTCGGCCCAGTCCCGGAAGGCGCGGGCGACCTCGTTGGCCGACTCGGCGGGCCACATCATCAGACCTGCGATCAGCTCGGGGCCGACCGGGTGGAGGTCGAATTCGAGGGCGGTGACCACCCCGAAGTTGCCCCCGCCCCCGCGACTGGCCCAGAGCAGGTCCTGGTTCTGGGTGGCGTCGGCTCGGACCGTCCGGCCTGCGGGCGTCACGATCTCGACCGCGCGTAGGTTGTCGCAGGCGAGCCCGAGACTACGCTCGAGCCATCCTGAGCCTCCGCCGAGGGTGAAGCCGGCGACGCCGGTCGTCGAGACCCGGCCGCCGGTCACGGCCAAGCCGTGTTCCTGCGTTGCCGCGTCCAGTTCGCCCCAGGTGACGCCTCCGGCGACCCGGACGGTACGCGCCTCCGGATCGACCTGGATCTCCTTCATCGGCCGGACGTCGATGACGATGCCGTCGTCGTTGGTGGACATCCCGGCGACCGAGTGGCCGCCCGAACGGACGGCGATCGGTAGTCCGTCAGAGCGGGCGCGTTCGAGTGCGGTCACCACGTCCGCAGGAGTGCTGCACCGGGCGATCAGAGCGGGGTGCTTGTCGATCATCGCGTTGAACAGGGAGCGCTCCGAGTCGTACTCCCCGTCCCCTGGCTCAATCCATTTCATGAACTGCTCCTCTGAGGTGGGGCTGTCGGTGTTTCCGACCCTCGAACTCTCCTCCTCGGACAGCAACGGCGGTAGCCCTGCACAGCGGCAGCTTCGTCAGACCCCCTGGATTGAGTTTGCGAGTAAGTGAGCTCCGCAGAGGGCGCTTGTGGCAGCCCTGCCCCTCGAAACCACAACGGCTCGGTGGGGTTCTGCGCCAGTACGTGGCCCCGAGCGAACAAACGCCGTCAACCTCGGTCGATTTGAGAGTCACGACGTCAACCTAAGAACGGAATCTCCCAGCCGAGCTTTGTCCAACGACCTCGGGGTGGAACGGAGATCAGCGCTGAAGTCCAGGCTTGGTCTCCGTTTTGGTCCGAGACAACGCCACTGCCTAGATCGAAATTGTCACCGGCTCCTGCATCACGCTGCGGGGTTGGGTGGGTTGGTGGGGGGTGAAACGTCCGCCGCGTCGAGAACCCGGCACGCCCGCCCGCGGCTGAGGCCCGCTCATACTGGAAGCGTGCCCGTGCTACCGCATCCCGTCGGTCCGAGGGTCGAGGGTCGAGGCCTTCATACGTCGAGCGCGGCGTATCGCGGCTCACTCGATCGTCCAGGACAAGCAGTGGCTGATGTAAGCATCGCGTGAGCAGCAACGGCCCCTGTCCAACCCGCATCGTTGATCGTGAAGCGCGAAGCAACTGGCGGTGCGATGATGGCGTGGGTGCGTTTGGGCGTCCTGGCGCGAGAGGCAGGCGTTCTCGGGCGAGGGTCTTCGGTGGCCGCCCAGGGAGGTCACATTGACAGGCACCTTGCTCGTTGTGCTCAGCGTCGCGATCTATGCCGGTATTCCACTGTTGTTGGCGCTTCGGCGCACGCCGTCCCAGTTGTTGATGCTGTACGCCCACATCGCTGCGGTGTTGACCTTGGGCGGGCTTCTGGGCGCGGTGTTCGCGCTGCCGGTGCTGGGGGGCGTCACGCTGTTGGCGGGACAGGTCTCTTACGGCGGCTTCATGTTCGCGACGCTGATCACGGTGATCGTGGGACGAGACGTGCGCGTCGTTCGCAACATCATCGTGCTCACCATCAATGTCGACGTCTTGGTCTTCCTCATCTTCAAGGTCGCCCACCTGGCACTGTCGAGTGGGAAGGTGTCCAATCCACTCGGTGTCGACGCGGCGCTGTTCGACCAATCGGTAGGCGTGGTGGTGCTCGGAGGACTGCTGATCATCCTCGAACTGCTGGCCCTCCTCTCCGTGCTCGAGGTCACCAAAGGGCGACTGGGGAGATGGTCGATGATGGTCGTCTACGTCGCGTCCTTCGTCGGAATCTTGGCGTTGGACGGAGTGCTTTTCCCCACGGTGGTGCTGCACCCGCCGTCGGGGCTGGGTGGCATGATCGCTGCGTCGGTGACCGCGAAACTCGTGCTCGCCGGGGCTTATGCCGTCCCGCTCATGTTCTTCTTGGCCTGTTACCCCCGACTCGTCCAACGCTTCGAGTCCACTCCTCTGCGGCTGGGACAGTTGGTGCCAAGACGCGTGGCGGTCTTGCGGCAGTTGGAGGAGAAGCAGGCTGAGCTGGAGGTCCGGACGGCGGAAGCGGGTAAGGCGACCGCGACGGTGAGCCGGATCCTTGACGCTGCGACGAATACGCTGTTGATTGCGACGGATCCGGAGCTCCGTGTGACGCAGTTCAATGCTGGCGCCCAGATGCTGCTCGGCTTCACCGAGGCTGAGGCGCTCGGGCGTTCGATAGCCGATTACGGCACGTCTGCGGAGTTGGCGCGGTATGCGGGGCAGCTTGGTGTGCCGGCGCGCCTTCACGACATGGTGCCAGCCCTGGCGCGTGAGGGGTTACGCAGGAACTGGGCGCTTCGCACGAAGTCGGGTGAGCACAAGGTGCTTTCGCTCAGCTTGACAGAGATCCGTGACGGCGACAGGTTGATCGGCTACCTGTGCGCTGGGGAGGACGTGACCGATCGGATGCGCACCGAGCAGGCGCTAACTGAGGTCCTACGCCGCGAACAGGAGGTTGTCGTCAGGTTGCAAGAGGCTGACCGGGTCAAGGACGAGGTGGTCTCCACGATCAGCCACGAGTTGCGCACCCCGATCGCGAGCATTCGCGGCTACGGCGAGGTGCTCGCCGATGGTGAACTGGGCGAACTGAACGCCGAGCAGATCGAGGCGTTGGATAGGGTTTTGCGCAATACTGGCCGACTTTCCCTTCTGGTCGACGACCTCCTCCAGCTCGACAGGGCTCAGTCGGGTCGCCTGAGCCCGACTCGGGTTCCTACCGACTTCGCAGAGGTCGTGCGCTCTGCGTGGGACGGCCTCAGCCAGCTCGCCCGCGGGCGCGATCTCGAGCTTGTCCTCCACGCCAGCGAGCATCCGGTTCTAGTCCTTGGCGACCCCCATGCCTTGGAGCGCGTCGTGTTCAACCTGGGAAGTAACGCCGTCAAGTTCACGCGCGACGGCGGCACTATCACGGTGTCCGTAGTCTGCCGGGAAGGCCACGGGGTACTCACCGTCGCCGACAACGGCATCGGGATCGCCCACCAGGAGCAGCAACGCATCCTGGAACGGTTCTTCCGCTCAACGCAGGCCTATCGCGAAGCCATCCCAGGGACCGGACTCGGACTGGCGGTCGTGGATGCGATCGTCGCCGAGCACCACGGCAACCTAAACGTTGAGTCCACGCCGGGAGCAGGGACCACCGTGACCGTCACGATCCCCCTGCAGTAGAGGTACCGGTGGAACGTCCCGGCAACCAGGCGCAGGTGCAGCACGAACTTGCTCTTGGCACAGCTTGTCGTGTTGAGGGTGGGGCAATGAGAAGCCTTCGTCGTCGTCCCGGGAGAAGCATCCGCGATGGCAGCTGAGGTGCCGCCAGAGATCGATGATGTCGTGCTCGACGAGGAGTTCCTCTTCGGCTGCCTCTCGGGATCGCTCCGCATCCTCGCGGGGCTACGAGCTGTACTCCTACGATCCGCTCGTCAGACGCCCGTTCATGCGGATGCCTGATGGACGAATGCTTGCGCCACAGCCACGACTCATCCTTCTCACAGTCACTCCGGGCGGAAAGACGCGCACCGCCTCGAGACGTGAGACGAGGCCCGCTGAGCCCAGCGACAGACGGACGCGTACGCAGTTGGCCCTTCGGGCGGGTACCACTAGAGATGGTCACCTTCAGGCGGACTGCCGGCTCTGCATCCGTTGTTCGAGATCGTGCATGACGATCGCGGCCAAGTCTTCGAGTGTCGCGAGCTCCTCGTGGCCTAACGTTCGTGGATGGTGGTCCATGATGCACAGGGTTCCCAGGTTGTAGCCGTCCGGGGTGTGCAGCGGGATGCCCGCGTAAAACTGCAACCCGAGCGCGCCGGCCACCAAGGGGTTGGCCAGCGTCCGCGAGTCCAGTCGGGCATCCTCGATGATCCATGGCTCATTCTGAAGGATCGCCGAGGCGCACAGTCCCGGCTCCCTGTCGACCTCCTCGACGTCCAACCCGTAGTGGGACTTGAACCAGATGCGGTCTTGGTCAACCACGCTGACAATCGCAATGGGCGCCGAGAAAAGCCGCGAGGCCAGCGCAGTGATCCGGTCAAAGGCCCCATCTTGCGGGGTATCGAGAATTTGATAGCGATGAACGACCTCCAACCTGGCCGCCTCATCAGACGCACGGATCGAGGCGGCCCCGTCGAGTCGGGCCCCTCTTTCAGTGGCGAGGATCTCGGCTAACGCAAGGGCAGCCTCACGAGCTGTTGGCCGCGAGGCCGGGTCGGTCGACGTCATCGCCGTGAGTAGCCGCAGCCATTGCGGACCGAGGCGTTCGGGGATGTCCGGCCCGCGCAACAGACGCGCTATGGCACTGGGCCATGGGTCGCCGGGAAAGGACCTCTGGCCGGTGACGCATTCGAGCAGCACCAGGCCGAGGGAGTAGATATCGCTGGACGACCCAAGCGGCTCACTCTTGGCCTGCTCTGGGCTCACATAGGCAGCCGTGCCGACGAAAGCGCCAGTAACTCCGCCGAGCGGGGCCTCCATCATGACGGCGATCCCGAAGTCGGTGAGCTTGGCCCGCACTCGGGCGGCGTCGTGGCCGTAATCGAACAACATGACGTATGCGGGCTTGACGTCCCGGTGGATAACGCCGCGGTCGTGGACGTAGCCAAGCGCCATGGCCAGGTCGTAACCGATCTGGGCGACGTCCACTGAATGCAAAGGTCCCTGGGCGAGTCGATCACGAAGGTTGCGCCCGTCGATGAGTTCCATCACCAGGTAGATCCGTGGCCGCCGCGGGTCCGAAACATCTGCGCCAGCATCGAAGAGGGTCACCAAGCCGTGGTGGTTCATTCGCGCGAGGACCTTGACCTCGTCCTCGTCTCGGCGCAGAGCCTCGGCGTCCACCACCGGTGGCTCGATGAGCTTGACGGCGACGTCGCGGTCGAGAAACTCATCCCTGGCCAGCTGAACCGTGCCCATCGAGCCGCGACCGATCTCCTCGACGAGGCGATAACGGCCCCCGAGAAGGGCGCCTGCAAAACCGCTGGCTGACACCTCCGGCACGTTGGCTGATGTTTCCGACACGTGCTTCCCCTCTCAAATCAAAACTGAGAGTACAGCCCGCCAGGCTCGGCTGCGGATCAGTCTCCGACAGGCCAAGGTCGAGCGCGCGGCGTGTCCGCCGTCCGCTCCTGCACGGGCTGTCGGAGGTGATGGATGCACTCGGCGCCAAATCGTCGTTCTAATGCTCCGTAAGCCCGCGTATCTGGGCGTTTCGGGCTATGTGCTGCCGAAGAACCGCAACGGGCCGTCGATCTGAAGATCGACGGCCCGTCGTGCTGTGGCCCAGATGTGGCCCCGGTGTGCCTATCAAATAGCGAAACCCAGGCCAGGGGCTTGTACTCCTAGATGTCGTAGTACAGCTCGAACTCGTGCGGGTGCGGCCGCAGCTGCACGGGCGCGATCTCGTGCTCGCGCTTGAAGTCGATCCACGTCTCGATCAGGTCGGGCGTGAACACGTTGCCGACCGTCAGGTAGTCGTGGTCGGCCTCGAGTGCCTCGAGCACGGCGCCGAGCGAGGTCGGGACCTGGGCGATCTCGGCCATCTCCGCCGGCGGGAGCTCGTAGATGTCCTTGTCGATCGGCGCAGCCGGCTCGATCTTGTTCTTGATGCCGTCCAGGCCGGCGAGCATCAGTGCGGAGAACGCCAGGTACGGGTTCGCCGACGGGTCCGGGAAGCGGGTCTCGATGCGCTTGGCCTTCGGGTTCGACCCGGTGATCGGGATGCGGACCGACGCCGACCGGTTTCGCGAGGAGTAGACCAACGAGATCGGGGCCTCGAAGCCCGGCACCAGGCGGTGGTAGGAGTTCACCGTCGGGTTGGTGAAGGCGAGCAGGGACGGCGCGTGCTTCAGGATGCCGCCGATGTAGTGGCGTGCCATGTCGGACAGGCCGCCGTACCCCGTCTCGTCGTAGAACAACGGCTCGCCGTTGTTCCAGATCGACTGGTGGACGTGCATGCCCGAACCGTTGTCGCCGAAGATCGGCTTCGGCATGAAGGTCGCGGTCTTGTTGTTGCGCCAGGCGACGTTCTTGACGATGTACTTGAACTTCATCACGTCGTCGGCGGCCTTGAGCAGCTCGTCGAACTTGTAGTTGATCTCAGCCTGTCCGGCGGTGCCGACCTCGTGGTGGGCGCGCTCGACATGCAGGCCCGACTTCTCGAGCTCGATGACCATCTCGTCACGGAGCTCACCGAAGTGGTCGTAGGGCGCGACCGGGAAGTAGCCGCCCTTGTACTTGACCTTGTAGCCGCGGTTCGGGCTGTCCTCGGTGCCGGCCGAGCCGGTGTTCCAAGCGCCTGCCTCGGAGTCGATGTGGTAGAAACCGGCGTTCTGGCTGGTCTCGAACCGCACTGAGTCGAAGACGTAGAACTCGGCCTCGGGAGCGAAGAACGCCTTGTCGCCGATGCCGGTGGAGGCGAGGTAGGCCATGGCCTTCTTGGCGATGTTGCGCGGGTCGCGCGAGTAGGCCTCGCCGGTGATCGGGTCGTGGATGAAGAAGTTGACGACCAACGTCTTGGCGATGCGGAAAGGGTCGATGTAGGCCGTGGTCGGGTCCGGAAAGAGCTGCATGTCCGACTCGTGGATCGCCTGGAAGCCGCGGATCGATGAACCGTCGAAGCCAAGACCGTCATCGAAGACGGACTGGTCGAACGAGGACACCGGCACCGTGAAGTGCTGCATCACGCCGGGCAGGTCACAGAAGCGGACGTCGACCATCTCGACGCCCTCGTCCTTGATGTACTTGAGCAGCTCTTCGCTGTTGCTGAACATGCATCCTCCTGGGCCGA
>JBKJIR010000060.1:0-25938 GCA_046598495.1 Marmoricola sp.
TTCCCCCTCGACAGCGGCTGCAACACCGGCTGCGACCTGCCCGAGGAGAACGCCCCCACCACCACCGACGACACCCAGCCCACCGACGACACCCAGCCCACCGAGGTCACCGAGGTCACCGAGGTCTCCACCCCCGGCGACATCACCACCCCCACCCGCGTCGACGCCGGCCTCTCCACCCACGACAACGGCCTGCAGTTGACCTGGCTCCTGGCCAGCGGCGCCCTCATCACCGCCGGCGGCGCCACCCTGGCCGCCCGCAAGCGCGCACAGAACAAGGCCTGATCAGACCTGATCAGTTCTGGGGGGGAAGAAGGGCCCCGCACCACGCCACCAACACGGTGGACGGTGCGGGGCCCTTGCCCTACGTCAGGGTTTCGACAAGCTCAACCAACGCGGGAACAAGCCCAACCAGCGGCGGTCAGGCGGTGCTGTCCCACGCCGCCGCGAGCAGCGACCGCGTCTCGGTCAGCAGCTGCGGGAGCGGCTTGGTGCGCCCGATCACCGGCATGAAGTTCGCGTCGCCCGACCACCGCGGGACGACGTGCTGGTGCAGGTGAGCAGCGATCCCGGCGCCGGCGATCGGGCCCTGATTCATTCCCAGGTTGAACCCCTGGGCACCACTGACAGTGCGGATCGTGCGCATCGCCTGCTGCGTCAGCACGGCGACCTCCGCGGTCTCCGCCCCGGTCAGGTCGGTGTAGTCGGCGACGTGGCGGTAGGGGCAGACCAGCAGGTGCCCGGAGTTGTAGGGGTACAGGTTCAGCACGACGTACGCTGTCTCGCCGCGGTGCACGATCAGGCCGACCTCGTCATCGACCTCGACCGGGATCCGGCAGAAGGGACAGGACTGCGCGGAGTCGTCGGCCGGCTTGTTCTCGCCGCGGATGTAGGCCATCCGGTGCGGGGTCCAGAGTCGCTCCAGCTGGTCGTCCTCGCCGATGCCGTCCTGACGGTGCTCCTCCACGGTCACACCTGGACCCGCTCGGCGACGGCCCGGGCGACCCGAGCGATCGCCTCGTCGATCGGCACGCCGTTGTCCTGGCGGCCGTCGCGGTAGCGGAAGGAGACCGCCCCGGCCTCGACGTCGTCGGCACCGGCGATCAGCATGAACGGCACCTTCTGGAGTTGCGCGTTGCGGATCTTCTTCTGCATCCGGTCGTCGGAGTCGTCGACCTCGACCCGGAGGCCGGCGGCCTTCATCTTCGCCGCGACGTCGTACAGGTAGTCGGCGAACGTGTCGGCCACCGGGATCGCCTGCACCTGTACCGGGGCCAGCCACGGAGGGAACGCACCGGCGTAGTGCTCGACGAGAACCCCGAAGAACCGCTCCAGGGAGCCGAATTTCGCCGAGTGGATCATCACCGGCTGGTGCTTCTGGCCGTCCGCGCCGTTGTACTCGAGCTCGAACCGCGCCGGCTGGTTGAAGTCGTACTGGATCGTCGACATCTGCCAGGTGCGGCCGATCGCGTCGCGGCACTGCACCGAGACCTTCGGACCGTAGAAGGCCGCGCCGCCCGGGTCCGGGACGAGCTCGAGGCCCGACTCCAGGCAGACGTCCTCGAGCACCTTCGTCGCGATCGCCCAGTCCTCCTCGGAGCCGACGAACTTGTCCGGCTTGGAGTCGTCGCGGGTGGAGAGCTCGAGGTAGAAGTCGTCGAGGCCGAAGTCCTTCAGCAGTCCGAGCACGAAGTCCAGGAGGTGCTTGATCTCGCCGGGAGCCTGCTCGGCGGTGACGTAGGAGTGCGAGTCGTCCTGGGTCAGCCCGCGCACCCGGGTCAGTCCGTGCACGACCCCGGACTTCTCGTAGCGATAGACCGAGCCGAACTCGAAGAGTCGCAGAGGCAGCTCGCGGTAGGAGCGGCCGCGGGAACGGTAGATCAGGTTGTGCATCGGGCAGTTCATCGGCTTGACCATGTAGTTCGAGCCCTCGAACTCCATGGGGGGGAACATGGTGTCTGCGTAGTACGGCAGGTGACCGGAGGTGTAGAAGAGCTGGTCCTTGGTGATGTGCGGGGTGCCGACGTACTCGAAGCCCTCCTCGATGTGGCGCTGGCGGACGTAGTCCTCCATGACCCGCTTGAGCACACCGCCCTTGGGGTGGAAGACCGCCAGGCCGGAACCGATCTCGTCGGGGAAGCTGAACAGGTCGAGGTCGCGCCCGAGCTTGCGGTGGTCGCGGCGCTCCGCCTCCTCGATGCGGAACAGGTGCTCGTCGAGCGCTTCCTTGCTCTCCCAGGCGGTGCCGTAGATCCGCTGGAGCTGCTTGTTCTTCTCGTTTCCGCGCCAGTACGCCGCGGCGCTGCGCATCAGCTTGAACGCCGGGATCCGCTTCGTGGTCGGCAGGTGCGGCCCGCGACAGAGGTCCTTCCAGGCGATCTCGCCGTTGCGGTTCAGGTTGTCGTAGATGGTGAGCTCGCCTGCCCCGACTTCGGCACCAGCACCCTCGACGGCGCTGATCCCGTCGGTTGAGTTTGTCGAAATCCCCTTGAGGCCGATCAGCTCGAGCTTGTAGGGCTCGTCGGCCAGCTCGGCCCGGGCGTCGTCGTCGGTGGTGACCCGGCGGGAGAACTTCTGGTTCTCCTTGATGATCTTGCGCATTCGCGTCTCGATCTTGGCCAGGTCCTCGGGCACGAATGGGGTCTCGACGTCGAAGTCGTAGTAGAAGCCGTTCTCCACCGGCGGACCGATGCCGAGCTTGGCGTCCGGGAACAGGTCCTGAACGGCTTGGGCCAGCACGTGCGCCGTCGAGTGCCGCAGGATGTCGCGGCCGTCGGCACTGTCGATCAGGACACCCTCGACCTGGTCGCCGGCGGCGAGCTCGTAGGCGAGGTCCTTGAGCGAGCTCTGCCCGTCCGCTGCGACCCGGGCGGCAACTACGTCCGGCTGCTCGGAGAACAGCTCCCAGGCCTTCGTGCCGGCGGTCACCGTCTGCTGGGCCATTCCGGCCGCGCTGATCACGGTGACGAGTACGTCGGACACAGGTGCTCCCTCAGGTGGTGGTAGGCGTTCGGGGTGATCGTATCGGCGCGGAGCGCGACAACTCGCACGGGTTTCTCACCACTCCCCCGCGGAACCAGCCACTCCAGCGTGGGACCTGAAAAGTCCACAGGGTCCGGACGCTTCCACGTCCGGACCCTGTGCTGTCGGTGGGCGATACTGGGTTCGAACCAGTGACCTCTTCGGTGTGAACGAAGCGCGCTACCACTGCGCCAATCGCCCGATCACGCACCATTCGGTGCGCGGGAAACAGTAGCCCATCCGCTCCCCCCGTTTCACATCGACCGGGCTCGGCGAGCTCACATCCCTGGCAGGTCAGGCAGGAAGCCGATGAACGACTGCGCCTGGTCCCACACGTCGAGCGACCATCCCGGCCAGTCCTTGAACGCGACGTACCCGGAAACGATCAGGACCGAGCCAACCGTGATCACCGTCGTGATCAGCGCCCGCCGACGACGCTTCCGGGTGCCCTCCTCGGTTTCGCCCTCCAGTGCCTCATCGAGCTTGCGCCGAGCCACCTGCAACCAGCGGTCCGCCCAGTCCCACTCGGTCGAGAGGATCGCCAGTCCTGCGGCGATCCCGACCAGGCCGGGGCCCGGAGTGACCATCATGATCACACCCGCGGCGAGCACGGCAGAGCCCACCAGGGTGACCACGATCTTGGTGGTAGCAGACATCGCCCGGTTGCGGTGCAGGTGGACGTGCGCGCGCTGCCAACGGGATGGCTTGTCCGGTTCGAGGACAGAAGGGTCGGTCACCCATACAGACTGCCAAATAGGTGGCTGCTGGACGGTCAAGCCGGTCTAGTCCAATGCGCCCTCTAATTAGACCAGTAGCGTGATTTCCATAGACCACCACCCGGACAATCCAGACAAAAAGGACGCCAGGACTTGCCAACGAGGCGTCCGTCACACAGTCTCAGGTTGTCGCGCTGGGAGCTTGCGGGAGGGCTTGTTCCATATGACGCGGCCATCTGAGAGGCAAGATCATGCAGAAGGACACGAAGTTGGTCCTGGGGGCCACGCAGCCGATCACCGAAGCGATGCACATGGAGTTCGTTGACGCAGACGGTACGTCGACCCCACTGGAGGCGTCGTTCGAATTCGAGCCGTCTGACCCGTACGCCGTCAGCATCCTTTTCAAGGCTGACCCGGTTCCGGTGCGCTGGACCTTCGCCCGTGACCTGCTGATCGAGGGCTTCTACGAGCCGACCGGCGACGGCGACGTCCACGTCTGGCCGTGCCTGTCGGCCGAGGGCAACGCCGTGGTGATCCTGGAGCTCAACTCTCCCAGCGGCGAGGTGCTCGTCCAGGTCAGCTCGCGCGCCGTGTCGACCTTCATCCGCCAGATGCTCAGGGCCGTTCCGCAGGGCGCCGAGGCGGACCTGCTGGACTTCGACACCGAGCTCACCCAGCTCCTCAGTGCCTGATCGCACGTCGTTCGGTTCCTGCCTTACCTGATCTCAGGTCAGGGGTCGACGTCCTCGGCCTCGCGTGCCGCCCAGGTCCTCATCGACCGGAGCGTGAGCGGGCCGGGAGCGCCGAGCTCACGGCCATCGAGCCGGCGGACCGGCTGGACGTCCCGCGTCGTCGAGACCAGGAAGACCTCCTCCGCGACGTCCAGCACGGACAGAGGCTCATCGACCTGCCGGACCTCGCACCAGTCGAGGAGCAATGCTCGGGTCACGCCGGCCAGGCAGCCGGAGGCCAGCGAGGGCGTCCGGATCTCCCCGTCGACGACGTAGCAGACGTTCGACCCCGTTCCCTCGCAGAGATCGCCCCGGGTGTTGGCGAACAGCGCCTCGCTGGCGCCTCGCTCCGCGGCGTACGCCAGCGCGACCACGTTCTCGGCGTACGAGGTGGTCTTCAGGCCCGCGACCGCGCTCCGTTCGTTCCGCACCCAGGGCACCCGCACCACGTCGGTGGACGGCGCCGCCGGCGCCATCGGCGCTGCCACGACGATCAGCGACGGCGGACCTCCCCCACGTCCGGAGCCCAGCGGGGCGGGGCCGGCTGTCCACGTGATCCGCAGTCTCCCGAGGACCAGGTCCTGCGGCGTCACCACGGCGTGGATCGCTGCGCGGACCTCGTCCAGGTCGGGGACCGGGAGCCCCAGCCCGGCGGCGGAGTTCCCCAGGCGGTCCAAGTGGCGGGTCAGGGCGAAAGGGCGACCGCGAACGACCTTCACGGCCTCGAATACGCCGTCTCCGACAGTCAGACCGTGGTCGTCGACCCTGATCGCAGCCGACGTCGGATCGTCCAGCAACGAACCGTTGAACCACACGCGCATAGTCGGAGCCTAAGTGCTGCGGAGCCCCGACCCGCCCAGGAGAGGGCCCGAATTGGCCCTTGCGTAGGCATCCGCTAATGTTCTCTTCGCACCTCCGGTCCGCCGGATGTTGCAGGCGGACATAGCTCAGTTGGTAGAGCGCAACCTTGCCAAGGTTGAGGTCGCGAGTTCGAGTCTCGTTGTCCGCTCGGAGTTAGAAGAGCCGAACCTCCACGGTGGGTTGGCCGAGAGGCGAGGCAACGGACTGCAAATCCGTCTACACGGGTTCAAATCCCGTACCCACCTCGAACTGCATAATCTGAGTTTGCTTCACCCCGGGCGATTGGCGCAGCGGTAGCGCGCTTCCCTGACACGGAAGAGGTCACTGGTTCAATCCCAGTATCGCCCACAGAGGAGAACAGCCCCTGACCTGCAGAGGTCAGGGGCTGTTCATTTCCGCACGTTAATCGGACTCCTTGGTTCCTGAATCACTCAATCCCGCATCAAGGGTCTGCACGGTCCAGCGCCGGAGCATCAGGCTCGCGAAGATCGCATCGACCCGCGCCTGGCACGAGGCCACGGTGTTGTCGAACACCCGCGGCGGCTTGCTTTCCCTATCGACCATTTTCCCAGCTCCTCCTAAGGATCCTTCCCTCACGTGGTGCCCCTCACACCCGCCAGAGGTCCCGAATCGTCCACCTGCTCCAGGTGATGCCGCCTCTGGTGGGTTTGCGCGGACGCTCGGGAACGCTCTCTGAGCGTGAAGTCCGCAACGCTGAGATTGATCCCGGCCCCACGGAGCGCTCTGCGCCGAGCAAGGCCGGGCGGCGGCGCGGGCGCGCCTTCGATCTTTTCCTGCCCAGCTTGTCTAGATCGGTACCGACCATTTCCCGAAGTCCACCGACTCCGAGCCGCCAGGAAGCGAGGGTGGAAGAGTCCGCCACTTTCTCGGCACTCACCCCTCCCGGAGTCGGCATGAAGCGTGTCCTTGTCCTTGCCCTGAGCATGGCTGTTTCGGTCCTGCTGCTACTCGTCCCCGCGCAGCCGGCGAACGCGGCCACCGTGTACATCGCCAAGGCCGTCAACGGCTACAAGTTCACCGTGACCGTTGCCTCCGCGGTGGAGAAGCTCAAGGTCGCCACCGAGAACCGCTACGGGTACGAGCGCTCCAAGTTCAAGCACTGGCACGACGCCGACCGGGACTGCCAGAACACCCGGGCCGAAGTCCTCAAAGCCGAGTCGCAGGTCGCAACGACCGGGTGCAGCATCACGTACGGCAAGTGGTACTCGACCTATGACGGCGCGACCTTCAAGCTCGCCTCGGACGTCGACATCGACCATGTCGTGGCGCTCGCCGAGGCCTGGGACTCCGGTGCCCGGGGCTGGTCGACCGCACGGCGCGAGGCCTACGCCAACGATCTGGCGGACCCGCGTTCCTTGATCGCAGTCTCGGACAACTCCAACGCCGCCAAGGGCGACAAGGACCCGACGGACTGGCTCCCCGCCCGCAACGTCTGCGGCTACATCCGGATGTGGACCCTGGTGAAGATCCGTTGGGACCTCAAGGTCGACCCGGCTGAGAAGGCCTTCCTGCGCGACGCCGCGGCGACCTGCCCGAGCATGTCCTTCACCACCCACAAGGCAGGCGTCAAAGTCACCGCCTACTCAACCGGCGGGAGCGGGGGCGGCAGCACCAACGACCCCCGTTTCGAGACGTGCACCGCAGCCAAGGCGGCCGGTTACGGACCTTACGTCCGGGGCCGCGACCCGGAGTACTACTGGTACACCGATCGCTACAGTGACGGGATCGTCTGCGAGTAGCCCCCGGCACGCAGCAGCCCCGGCCCTGCAGAAGCAGGCGCCGGGGCTGTGTAGCTGGGTGGAACAGTGCAATCAGAGAACGTCGTCGACCTTGTCCTTGACCTTGTCCTTGACGTTCTCGATCTTGTCCTTGACGCCGGCCTTGGTCTGGTCGGCCTTGCCCTCGGCCTTCAAGGAGTCGTTGTCCGTCGCCGCTCCGGCTGCTTCCTTGCCGCGGCCGACCAGATCCTCGGTCTTGTTCTTGATCTTGTCGTCGATTCCCATGGGGAACTCCTTCGGTTGGGTACGACACGTGTACCCGGAAACCGGGGAAATATGTCTCCCCCGACGGACGGATTGAACGCCCGGCAGCGTGGGTACCCCACGTGCATGGCAATGATGGGGACCAGCGATTCCCGGCGGCGGCGGCGCCACGCCGACCGCCCTCGACCATGGGCACAGTTCCCGTGGACGCTCCTGGGCATGGCCTTCATCACGGCCCTGTTCCTGGCGAGCTCTCAACTCGATGCCGCGACCGGCTCGTCGGTCCAGCCGGACCCCCGTGCCCCGTACGACGACGCCGCTGTCATCCTCGTCCGCTGACTCTGCAGGAGCGCATGCGCCACCGTGAGGATCAGGATGCGACCGGCTGTTCCATGATCTCGGCGTGGATGCGGTCCAGGAGATCCCGAGGAAGAGCCGCGTCGCTGCTGCGGGCGGCGACGTACGCCTCGGCCGCGGTGGCGAACTCGTCCTGAGGCAGTGCCCGGATGTACGCCGCGTGCTCCTCCGGCAGGTAACCCGCCAGTGCGGCGACCAGCTGCCGGATCTCTCGGGGGCTCATCGGCTCGAGCACGCTCATGGGCCAGCCATACCCGTTCGACGGAACTCCTAACCTTCGCCGTTTCGGGCGCGACCCAGAGGCCTCGTGGCCGGCCCCTCGATGACGCTCCCGCCCGCGGAGAAGCGGGAGCCGTGCAACGGGCAGTCCCAGGTCTCCTCGGCGTCGTTCCAGTGCAGGACGCCACCCAGGTGCGTGCAGACGCCGACCAGCGAGCACGACCTGTCGCCCTCGCTCGAGACCGCTACCGGCACCGGGCTGAGCCCGGAGCGGCCGACGTTCCCGGTCCCCGCAGCCGGCTCCCGGTCGACCGTCCGGGACTCCGCGGCGACCACCCCCGCTATCCCGGCTGCGGCAACGCGGACGTTGCGGCTCACCAGGCTGAGGGCGGCCCGCGGGCGGGTGATCCGCCGTCCGAGCGGACCCGCCCACGACGGTTCCTTGCCGAGGATCTGGCCCGTGATCCGCAGCCCCGCGGCCGGGGCGTTGGTCAGCCCCCACTTGTCGTAGCCCGTCGCCAGGTAGATCCGCCCGAGACCTCGCGGAAGCCGACCGACGTACGGGATGCCGTCGTGGGAGGAGTAGTCCTGGGCGGACCACGCGTGGGTCTCGACGGCGTCCGGGTACTGCTCGCGAGCCCAGCGCCGGAGCGCGTCGAGGTTCTCGGCCTCCGAGTCCACGCGCCCCACGACGTGGCCACCGCCGCCGACGAGGAGGTTCGCCCCTTCCGTTCCGACGACGTCGCGGACCGAGTACGCCGGCTCCCCCGCCCCGAGGAACATCGAGGCGGGGGGCGCCTCGGTCCGCAGGGCGATCAGGTAGGACCGGTGCGCCTCAAGCTTGGCGAAGTACAGGCCCCGGTCGAGGACCGGTGCGCCGGTGGCGAGCACGAGGTTCTCGCACCGCACGGTCTCGCCAGTCGTCAGGTGGACCGTGGGCGACCCCAGCCGCGAGACCGAGCGGACCCGAGCGCCTTCCACGATCGTGCCTCCGTGCGCTCGTAGCTGCGCAGCCAACGCGTCCAGCAGCCGGACCGGGTCGATCTGCGCCTGGTCCGGCAGCACCGTGGCGCCGTACAGGGGGAAGGGGACGTCGAGCTCGTCCGCCCAGCGCACGGGAAGCCCGAGCGCCCCCGCCGCGGCGTGCTCGTCCATCACCGTCTTGAGGTCCTTCTCCGCACCCGCGTAGGTCACCGCGTCCCGGGACTCGTAGGCGACACCGTGGGCGTCGCAGAAGCGGAGCAGCCACGCCTGCCCCTCACGGTTGGACTCCAGGTAGGCCCGGACGACGGCCTCGGACTGCACCGCCCGCATCCGGGAGAGCTTGGTGCCCTGCAGCAGCGACACCTTGCCGGTGGAGGCTCCCGTCGTCAGTCCTCCGACGAACCCGGCCTCCAGGACCTGGACCCGGCGACCCGCACGGGCGAGCAGCAACGCCGTACAGAGACCGGTCAGCCCGGCGCCGACGACGACGTCGTCGACGTCGGCCTGGAGGTGGGAGCCCGACGCGGCCGGACCTGTCCTGGAATCGAGCCACATCGAGTGCATGCCGTCGACATACCCCGGCAGCGCCGCTTTACGCCGTCACCGCATCAACAACCGCAGGACCGCCCGATCTGCGGCGTCCTGGGTCGCGGGTACCCGGGCCAACGTCTCCCCTGCTTCGAACAGCTCGATCACCCGGGGGTGGATGTAGGAGGAACGGGCCACCGTGGGCGTGTTCCCCAGCAGCTCCGAGGCCTCCACGACGGCCGCGCGCACCTGGCGCGCGCGACCGGTCCCGGTGGCGGCCCGCGGCTCGGCAGCCAGCGCCACGGCACACGTCACGGTGGCGTGCCAGGTCCGGAAGTCCTTCGCCGTGACCTCGGTGCCGAAGAGCTCACGGATGTAGCTGTTGACCTCGTCGGCGCCGATCTCCTGCCACCGTCCGGCGACCTTGGCGGCCAGGAACCGCGCGGATCCCCGTCGACTCCGGGTCATTTCCGCGATCACCCCGCAGACCGCCGGGTCGTCGATGCGGACCTCGTGCTCGATGCCGGCCTTGCCCACGAACCGGAACTCGTAGCAGCCCCCGACCCGGCGCAGGTGGCGCCTCTCCAACGTGGTCAGGCCGTGACTGCCGTGCAGGTCCGCGTAGCTGTCCGAGCCGAGACGGAAGCAGCCCAGGTCGACCAGCCGGACACCGGCAGCCAGGGTCCGTCGGCGATCGTCGTCGCGCTGCTCCAGGTCAGCGATCAGTTTCCGCCGTACCCGGGGGAGTTTGCGTGCCATCGTGAGCACCCGGTCGAACTTCGCGGCGTCCTGCTTCTCCCGCCAGACCGGGTGGTAGAGGTACTGGCGCCGGCCGGCGTCGTCAGTCCCGACCGCCTGCAGATGACCGCGCTCGTCCGGGCAGATCCACACCTCGGTCCAGGCCGGCGGGATGACCAGGCCCCGGACGCGCTGCACGTCGTCGGTCGGCAACGAGTCGCCGGCGTCGTCGACGTACCTGAACCCGCGGCCGCTCCGGAGACGTCGCCACCCCGGAGCGTGGGGCGAGCTCCGCCGCAGGCGGGTCAGGACCAGCCTCCGGATGCTGGGCCGCGAGTGTCGCAACGGGTACCGCGAGCGTCCGCTCGTGGTGGGCGCCACCCCGCACCCGACCGTCCTCGCACCATCACGTCCCCCTCAGCTCTGATGCGGAGCAGGTACCCGGGAGCGCAGACGACGAAACGGTGCCCTCATCCGGGTTTTCGGACTTTGGGTGGGACGGAGCCGCTCCTGCCTTTAGGCTCTTCAGGTGCCCGATCCCGATCTCCTGCTGCCCGCCCTCCGCGAACTCGCCGCCTTGTGCGTCAACGAGGGCACCCTGGTCGACACCGCGGAGAGCGTGGTCGCACTCGCCTGCGAAACTCTCGACTGCGAGTACGCCGGTCTGACCCTCTTCCGTCCGGGTGGCACCTTCGAGACCATGGCACCGACGTCACCGCTCGTGATCGACGCCGATCACCTCCAGTACGAGCTGGCGGAGGGACCGTGCGTGGAGGCAGCGTGGGAGCAGGACACCTTCGTGTCCAACAACCTCGCCACCGACCCACGCTGGCCGCTCTGGGGACCGAAGGCCGCGACCCTCGGCTTCGGCAGTCTCCTCGCGGCGCGCCTCACCATCGGCGGGACCAGCATGGGGGCCCTGAACCTCTACTCTGTCTCCGAACGGGAGTTCTCCCTCGAAGACCGCGACACCGCAGTCATCTTCGCCACCCATGCAGCCGCGCCGCTGATCTCGGTGCGGGAGCGGGACAACCTGCGGATCGCCGTGGACGGTCGGACGCTGATCGGTCAGGCCCAGGGCATCCTGATGCAGCGGTTCGAGGTGGACGCCGGTACCGCCTTCGCTGTGCTCCGACGCTACTCCCAGGCCGAGAACCTCAAGCTCCGCGCCGTCGCCGAACTGGTGATCGAGCGCGGCGAACTCCCGCCGACGGGCTGAGCCTGCCGCGTACGAAACGTAGGTCGGCCCCGACGCTGTGGCTTCAACGTCGAGACCTGGATTCGCAGTCATGCGCATGACAACGACTCTTGTCGGGGTACTGCCCCGGTTCTGGAACTCGTACACGGCGACGCGGGCAGAGAAATCTTCTTCGTCCCGGTAGGCATACACCGCGCTGCGGATGGGTAGAACCCACAGGACTGTCGTGGTCGAGAAACGTGCCACGCTTCCCGCTGTTCCCCCAAGGGGTTTGCCAGTGTTGTCTTCAAGCGTTTCCGCAACCATCGTTCCGACTTCGCACACGGCCGTCACCGAGCAGGAGACCCAGACCCTGCAGCAGCGGACCCGCGACCAGCAGAGCGTTGAACTGCTGACCCGGGCCAGCCGCACCTCGGGCGTAAAGAAGCACGACCTGCGCGAGCAGGCGGTCACCCTCAACCTGGAATTGGCGGCCAACCTGGCCCGCCGCTACAGCCGTCGCGGGCTCGCCGACGACGACCTCCGCCAGGTCGCCTACCTCGGTCTGATGAAGGCCGTGCAGGGTTTCTGCCCGGAGCGGTCCGACAGCTTCACCGCGTACGCCATCCCGACCATCCGCGGGGAGCTCCGGCGGCACTTCCGCGACTCGGGATGGACGGTCCGCCCGCCCCGGCGGATCCAGGAGCTGCAGGCACGGGTCCGGGCTGTCGAGGCCGAGCTCGTTCAGGAGCTGCACCGCAGCCCCACTGTCAGGGAGCTCGCCGAGGCCGTCGGCGCCGAGGTGGACGACGTGATCGAGACAGTCGCTGCCGGCAGTTGCTTCACCCCCCTCTCGCTGGATGCTCCGATGTCCGAGAACGGCCAGGACCTGGGCTCCACGCTCGAAGACTTGGGCCACGAGTTCGACGACGCCGACGCGCGACTGCTCCTGGGACCGGCGGTACGCCGCCTGGGTGACCGCGACCGGATGGTGCTGGAGCTGCGCTTCTTCCAGGGACTCACCCAGCAGCAGATCGGCGACCAGCTCGGGGTCTCCCAGATGCAGGTGTCGCGCATCCTGGGCCGGGTCCTCACCCAGCTCCGCGGCGAGATCACGGGCGCGGCGGCGTGAACGCGTCGTCGGCGCTGGGCGAGCTCGTGTTCTGGACGACGCTGCTGCGCGTCCGGGCCGCCGAACTGGTCCGACGACTGGCAGAAGGACCGTGCCCGGAAGCGGGCTGAGACGGACGGAGCAGCCGATGACCCGCACCCACCCCGGCGAGGAGACGCCCGAGGACACCACCTCCGACCCCAGCCGGAACGACCACGACGCCGACTGGACCGACGAGGGCGGAGCTACTGCGGAGGGACCGGCCACCGATATCGTGCCGGAATGAGCGAGGACGAAACCCGGGACGAGCGGCTGAACAGGAACTGGGACGAACTTCTCCAGGAGATCCGGGTGACCCAGACGGGCGTCCAGATCTTGACCGGCTTCCTGCTCACGGTCCCCTTCAGCCAGCGCTTCGAGACGCTCGACGACGCCCAGCGGACCATCTACCTGATCGTCCTCTGCGGCGCGGTGATCACCACCGGTCTCGTGGTCGCCCCCGCGGCCTTCCACCGGCTCCTCTTCCGGCAGCGTGCGCGGGCCTGGCTGGTCACGGCCGCGGACCGGTGCGCCCGAGCCGGGTTGCTCATGGTGGCGGTGACCGTCAGCGGCGTCCTCTTCCTCGCGTTCGACCTCGTGGTCGGCAGTCCCGCCAGCGGGATCGCCTTCGTGGCCGCGCTCGTCTTCTTCGCTGCGCTGTGGTGGGCGACCCCGGTCCTGATGGGTCGAAGGGACCACCCCGACCGTGACGAGGCGGACCTGGTTCGGTGACGCACGCGACGCCGTCGGTGCCGTGGTCCAGGATCAGGGGATGGAGAATGACGGCGCTGTGACGTTCTCGGCTGAGGTCTTCACTTGGCCAGGCGAGGGCAGTTGGCACTTCGTCCGGCTCCCCCCGGACGCCGCCGAGGACCTCCGCGACCTGAGCACCGCACCACCGCGCAGCCTCGGGTCGATCCGGGTCGGCGTACGGCTCGGTGGCTCCACTTGGTCGACGTCGGTCTTCCCGGACAAGAGGTCCGGATCGTTCGTGCTCCCGGTCAAGAAGTCGGTCCGCGCAGCCGAGGACGTCGAGGACGGCGACCGGGTCAGCGTGACCCTGACTCCCCAAGAGAGCTGAGGTGGGCTACTCGACAGCGAGCTCGCGCAGACCTTCGGTGAAGATCTCCACGAGCGGGACGTGAGCGGGGTGGAGCTCACCGTGCTTGTGACCGGGGCAGTAGGTCGGGCCCGCCGAGCTGAGACCGAGGCCGATGTTCGCCGCGCCGCAGCCAGCGTCCAGGAGTGCCGGGTCGATCCAGTGGAACTGGGTCCAGTGCTGGTCCTCACAGCGGCGCTCGTGCTTGCGCAGCCACTTCGAGCGGGTGTCGTGGGTGCTGTCGCTGCCGTGCACCTGACCGAACCAGCCGTCGTCGAGGAGGGCGAACGGTCCGAGCTCCCAGACCGAGTGCTGGTGCTTCGCTGTCCCCTTGCGCTGGACGACGAGGAACCCGCTCGCGGGCAACGAGTCGCGACGGATGACCATCATCGCGGTCGAGATCAGCTCGCCGAGCGCCGGCGCCCGGTGCCGCCGCGAGGTGTTCTCCGGCGACCTCCGAGGGCTCGGCACGAACGGTGCGGCAGGTGCCTGCAGCGGGAGCCCCGTCCCGACCGTCCCCTTGACCATGGGGTCACCGTAGCCACGCCTCGGGCGAACGAGAACAGATAGCGGGAAGCGCCGCGAACCGGTGAAACGTGTGGGACCGGAGGCCGCTGGTGGTGCTGCTGTGACGCCCTGGTCCAGCCCACCTCCGGTGGCGAAGGCAGGCTCAGAAAGCCCCCACGGGGTCGAGGTCCTCGACCGCTGCCACGCTCCGACGAAGGCCGGTGTCGGCGACCTCCGTCCCCTGGAGTCCGCCGAGTCCGCTGGTGAACGTCGTCGCGACGTAGGTGTAGGCAACCATCTGCCGGTACAGCGCCCATGCCTCGTCCGCGGGGATGAGCGGGCCACCGGACGCGGCGAGCTCGGCGCAGTAGTGCGCGAGCAGGTCGCGTTCCGCGCCGCGCCGCACGGCGGTCTCGAGCGCCAGCACCAGCAGGTACGTCACGTCGCGCAGGCCGTTGCCCCGCCGTACGGCCTGCCAGTCGAGCAGTCCGACCCGGTCGCCGAGCAGGTACAGGTTGCCCGGGTGCGGGTCCCCGTGCAGGACGCAGAAGGCGTCGCGGTCCAGCACCGGGGCCCAGTGACGGTAGGACCGCAGCAGAGCCGGTCCGCCCACAGCGACCAGCGCCGGGTCACGCTCCCCCACCGAACGGGCGAGCCTCCCGAGCACGGCGCTGACCAGCGGGAGCAGGGCGTCCTCCGCGTTGGTCCGCAGCCAGCCCGGGAGGTCGGAGCGGCCGGTCGTCTGTCCGTGCAGGGAAGCCAAGGTACTCAGCGCCGAGGCCGCCTGGTCCGGCCGCAGCGGGGTGAGGGTGTCAACGAACTCGGCGCCGCGCGCACCGAGGTCCTCCAGCACGATCGCGAAACGACCCGTGCGGCGGTCGAACCGGACGCCGGCCGCCTGCGGGGCTTCGAGGTCGAGGCCCGGCCGGAGGTCCCGGTAGAACCCGGCCTCGACCTCACCGAGCCGGGCCAGTCCCCCGAACAGTCGGGTCCCGAAGTCGGCGGCGGCTGTCTTGACGAAGACGCGCGGGGGGACGTCGGTCCCCCTCAGGCGCAGCACGCTGCGGTCCGTCGTACCGGTTGTGCCGCCGAGCGGTACGCACCCGGTGACCTCACGGCCGATGATGCCGCTCAGCGTCACCGGATCGAGGTCGGCGGCCCGCCCGGGGAAGGAGGACGGCAGGACGAGGTCGAGGCCGACGCGGCCCAGCTCGCGGCTGAGTCGCCCCCACGTCTTCAGCGCGCCCATGCCGATCAACGTGTGCTGGACGGATCAGTCGACGTCGTCGGCGAGGGCCTCGCCGTGAGTTCCCGGCCGCGGCGCCCACGGGAGCTCCTTGGACGGCCGTACGACGACCAGCCGGTCCCCGCGGGCCAGCTGGGTCACCGTGGGGTCGAAGTAGCGGTAGACCTTCTCGTCCCGCAGCACCGCGAGGACCTGGTCGGGAAGGCTCTGCGGAGCTCGGCCCACCTCGGTGACCAGCAACTCGCGCTCGGCGACCTCGAGGCCTTCGCCGTAGGTCAGCAGGTCCTCGAGGACCGAAGCGAGCGGTGGGGAGATCGAGGAGAGCCCGACGAGGCGACCGACGGCATCCGAGGAGGTGACCACCGCGTCCGCACCGCTCTGCCGGACCAGGGGGACGTTGTCCTGCTCCCGCACCGCCGCGACGATGTAGGCCTGGGGGTTGAGCTGGCGCACCGTCAGCGTCGCCAGAACGGTGGTGTCGTCACGCGGAGTCGTGATGATCACCTGACGTGCTCGCTCGACCCCGGCGCGGCGCAGCACCTCGCGTCGGCTCGCGTCGCCGGGGATGACCGCCAGCCCGTTCGCGTTCGCCTCGGAGACCGCGACGGTGCTCGTGTCGACGATGACCATCTCCTCCTTGGTGATGCCGTTGTTGAGCAACGTGTCGACGGCGCTGCGACCCTTGGTCCCGTAGCCGATCAGAACGATGTGCTGCTCCATGTGCTTCCTCCAGCGGGCGTTGCGGAACATCTCGCGGCCTTGGCTCGCGAGAACCTCCAGGGTGGTGCCGATCAGCAGCACCAGGAAACCGATGCGCAGCGGGGTGATCACGAAGGCGTTGATCAGACGGGCACCCGGGCTGACCGGCGCAATGTCGCCGTACCCGGTCGTGCTGAGGGTGACGGTGGTGTAGTAGATCGAGTCGACCAGGGTGATGCCGTCGGCCTCGGGGTGAGCGCTGTCGCGGTAGTTGAACCGGTCGAAGTAGACCAGGGCGACGGTGAAGACCAGGATCCCGATCGCCAGCAGCAGCCGCCGGGTGAGCTGCCACCACGGGGAGCGGGTCGAGACCGGGAGCTTGAGGATGCCGGGGGCGACCTTCGACTCGATGTCAGGCACCGGCAACACCCATCGGGGCCGACGGAGTCACGTTGCGCACAGGCAGAGCATGGCACGTGCGCGGCGCCATCCGTCGGAGGGCCGTCTCACCCGTGCAACGGGATGATCCGGGCGAGCTGCTGGGCACGGGGCCAGATGTCCTCGATCGTGACCCGGTCGTCGGCCCAGCGGCGAAGCACCACCCAGTCCCCCGGGCCGGCCAGACAGCTCCGGTCGCGAGCGATCCGGGCGAGCATCCTGCCGCTGTAGCTGGCGCGGACCTCTCCGCGATCGGTCAGCACCCGGGCGACGCCGGTCTCGCAGCCGACGACGCAACCGACCCAGGCGTCGATGCGAGTGACTCGTTCAGCGCTCATCGAACCCCCGTCCGCAGCCCTTCGGTATCTCGCTGCACCTGCCCAATGTACGGCGGCGGCCGTACTGCCGCACCGGATTAATCGGGCGTTCCGTCCTGCGGACTGCGCCACGGGAGCATCGCGTCCAGACGGCGGCGGCGCAGCTCGGACCGGGCCGTCGTGGTCGCCTTCTGGGGCCAGATCTGGTCGAAGGATGCGTTGAGAGCGGCACCGATCAGGACCGCGATGGAGAGCACGTAGAGCCACAGGAGGATCGCGATCGGCGCGGCGAGCGGCCCGTAGATCGAGGTCGAGCCCTGGGCGGTCTCGACCAGGACGACCCGGAGGAGGGCGGACCCGACGATCCAGCAGAACATCGTGAACACCGCGCCTGGGACGTTGAAGCGCCAGGACGTCCTGACCGGGACCGAGACGTGGTAGAGCGTGGTCAGGAAGCAGATGCAGAGCACCACGACGACAGGCCAGTAGAGCTCGTTGAGCACATCCATCCGCTCGGGCAACGCCTCGTCGACCAGGTTCGGTCCGGCCACTACGAGCGGGATCGTCACGACCCCCGTGATCATGCCGAGGACGTAGAGCAGGAACGACAGCGCGCGGGTCCGCACGATGCCGCGGTGACCGCCGAGGCCGTACATGATCGTGATCGTGTCGACGAAGACGTTCAACGCCCGGGACCCCGACCAGAGCGCGAGGATGAAGCCGATCGAGATGACGTCGTACCGACCGCCCTCGAGGACGTCGTTGAGCGTCGGTCGGATGATGTCGTCGACCGTCTCCGGGGTCAGGGCCCGGGAGGCCATCTCGATGACGGTCTGCCGGACGTCCTCGATCTGACTGCTGCTGAACTGGGCGAAGACGTAGCCGATCGAGCCGGCGAGGGCGAAGATCAGCGGCGGCAGCGACAGGATGGCGAAGAAGGCCGCTTCAGCGGCGAGCCCGGTGACCCGGTTCTTCATGCAGGTCGCGACCGTGGCGACGACCAGGCGCCAGAGCGCGTGCCGCAGGCTCACGAACGTCCACCGGCCCCGCACCGCCCGGGCGGTCACCCGGGCACTGCTCTCGGCGGTCATGGGGTCCACGGTAGGCCTTCACCGGCTCAGTCCTTGACAGCACACGTGCGTCCCCGCCACGGTCTGCTGGTGCACGCGAGATCCGCCCTGGGACCGGCCGACGTCCCCGATGCCGACCTGACGGCGATGGTCGCCGACCTGCTCCACGCCGATGCCGCGACGACGGTGCTCCTCGAGTCGGTGGCGACCTCGGTCGACTACGCCCTCCCGGCGATCACCACCGCCGGACGGCACTGGGTGCGGGGCACCGTGAGCGTCGACGGGGTGCCGCGGCACTTCCGCCTCTTCGTGAAGCACGTCCAGTCGTGGGCGCGGTCCCCCTTCTTCGCCGAGGTGCCGCCGGAGTTCCGGGAGATGGCCGAGGCCGGGGTCCCGTGGCGGACCGAGGCGCTCGTCTACCGCTCCGACCTCCGCGACCGGCTCCCCGCGGGACTGGCGATGCCGCGCGCGCTCGGGGTCTACGACCTCGACGAGAAGTCCGCCGCGGTCTGGCTCGAGGAGGTCCAGGTGCGCGAGGTCCCCTGGGACCTGGAGCGCTTCGAGCACGCAGCCGAGCTCCTGGGCCGGTTGGCGGGCAGTCCCGAGGTGGCGCCGTACGCCCAGGTGGGCGAATCGGACTGGTCCCTGGACACCTACCTCTACGGCCGTCTGATGAACCAGGTGGTGCCCCTCTTGCGGGCGGAGCCGCTCTGGCAGCACCCGCTGATCTCGGGAGCCTTCGACGACGACCTGCGCCACCGGCTGCTCGCCGCCGCCGACCAGGCACCGGCGTACGTCGCCGAGCTCGCCGGTTTCCCGATGACCGCCGGCCACGGAGACGCGTGCCCGAACAACCTGCTCGTCGGGGACGAACCGGGTTTCACCCTCATCGACTTCGGTTTCTGGCAGCTGCTCCCGATCGGGTTCGACCTGGGCCAGCTGCTCGTCGGCGACGTCCAGCTCGGCCTGCGCAGCAGCGGCGACCTCGCGGAGCGCGGCGAGGCCTGCTTGGCCGCCTACCGCGCCGGACTGGCGGCCGAGGACTTCGAGATCTCCCGCGACCGGCTGCGCCGGGCGCACGCACTGCACCTGATGATCTTCACCGGGCTCTCCACCGTCCCGTTCGAGTTCCTCGAGCAGGACATCACGCCGGAACTGCGGCACCTCGCTTCCGAGCGGGCCGCGATCGCACGGCACAGCCTGGACCTGTTGGACGCGACGGGCTGAGGCCCGATCAGCTCAGGACGAGGCCCGGGTACAGCGGGTGCTTCTCCAGCATCTCGGCGGACTGCGAGCGAACCCGGTCGGCCACCCCGTCAGCGAGCTTGTACGTCGCCTTCGACGGCGCCCCGGCCTTGTTCGTGCCGGCCTCGGTGTTGGTCAGCACGTCGACGATCATCTCGGCGACCTTGTCGAACTCCTCGTGGCCGAAGCCGCGGGTGGTCAGCGCCGGCGTACCGAGGCGGACCCCGGTGGTGTACCAGGCGCCGTTCGGGTCGTTGGGGACCGAGTTGCGGTTCGTGACGACCCCGGCGTCGAGCAGCGCCGACTCGGCCTGGCGACCGGTGAGACCGAACGAGGCCACGTCGAGCAGCACGATGTGGTTGTCGGTGCCGCCGGTGACCAGCTTCCCGCCCCGGGTCAGGAACCCCTCGGCGAGCGACTTGGCGTTGTCCGCGATGTTCTGGGCATAGGTCTGGAAGGACGGCTGGCGCGCCTCGGCCAGGGCGACGGCCTTGGCGGCCATCACGTGCGAGAGCGGGCCGCCGAGGACCATCGGGCAGCCGCGGTCGACGTCGGCCGCGAACTCCTCCTGGGCCAGCACCAGCCCGCCGCGCGGGCCGCGGAGCGATTTGTGGGTGGTGGTGGTGGTGATGTGCGCGAAGGGGACCGGGTTCTCGTCACCGGTGAAGACCTTGCCGGCCACCAGACCGGCGAAGTGCGCCATGTCGACCAGCAGGGTGGCGCCGACCTCGTCGGCGATCTCGCGCATGGTCGCGAAGTTCACCCGGCGCGGGTAGGCGGAGTAACCGGCCACCAGGACGGCCGGCTTGAACTCACGAGCCTTCGCGGCGACCACGTCGTAGTCGAGCAGACCGGTCTCGGGGTCGGTGCCGTACTGCTGCTGGTGGAACATCTTGCCGCTGATGTTCGGGCGGAAGCCGTGGGTCAGGTGGCCGCCGGCATCCAGGGCCATCCCGAGCAGACGCTGGTTGCCGAACTCGTGGCGCAGCCGCTCCCAGTCGGCCTCGGAGAGCTCGTTGACGTTCTTCACCCCGTGCTTGGCCAGCGCCGGGGTCTCGACGCGGTGGGCGAGGATCGACCAGAACGCGACGAGGTTGGCGTCGATGCCGGAGTGCGGCTGCACGTAGGCGTACGGCGCCCCGAACAGCTCACGCGCGTGCTCGGCCGCGAGCGCCTCGACGGTGTCGACGTTCTGGCAGGCCGCGTAGAAGCGGTGACCGACGGTGCCCTCGGCGTACTTGTCGGAGAACCAGGTCCCCATCGTCAGCAATGTGGCCGGCGAGGCGTAGTTCTCCGAGGCGATCAACTTCAACGACGAGCGCTGGTCGGCCAGCTCCTTGCGTGTGGCCTCGGCCACACGCGGTTCGACGGCTGCGATCACCTCGAGCATGGCGTCGTACGCCGTGGACGTGGTCTTGGCGAGGGTTTCTCCCCCGGTGGCAGCGGTGTTCGAAGAGGTAGCGTCGCTCATGGACACAGCCTAGATGCGGGTTCCGAGCGTGTCGGTGGCACCCATGCGTGTACCAAATGACGGACACTCGTCTCATGACATGAGATTCAGGTTTGTGGAAGCGGTGTCCGGAACCTGAGACTGGACCCATGATCAGCGCTGCCACCTCGACCTGGCTCGTGACGCGTCGTCACGTTGACCTCGGTCGTACCGGCAGCATGATGTGTTGGCCCCGCTGAGCTTCTGCTCTAGTCCTCGTTCGCAACGACGCGAGCACCCCCTTTCAGCGAAGGACCCCATCCCACACATGCCTGACCAGCGCTTCGACTCCCGACCGGCTCGCCACACCGAGATCCCCCGCCCGAAGAGGGCCGAGGGCCAGTGGGCACTGGGCCAGCGCGAGCCCCTCAACAAGAACGAGCAGTCCAAGAAGGACGACGACCCGCTCAACGTGCGGGACCGGATCCTCTACACCTACTCCAAGCGCGGCTTCGACTCGATCGATCCCGCCGACCTCCGCGGACGCTTCCGCTGGATGGGCCTCTACACCCAGCGCAAGCCGGGCATCGACGGCGGTAAGACCGGCTCGATGGAGGAGGAGGAGCTGGACGCCCGCTTCTTCATGATGCGCGTCCGCAGCGACGGCGCCCTTCTCGGCGCGCCCCAGCTGCGCGCCCTGGGATCGATCGGCACCGACTTCGCCCGCGGGACCGCGGACATCAGCGACCGCCAGAACATCCAGTACCACTGGATCGCGATCGAGGACGTGCCGGCGATCTGGGAGCGTCTCGACGCGGTCGGGATGTCCAGCCTGGAGGCCTGCGGCGATTCGCCGCGACCGTTCCTGGGCTCCCCGGTGGCCGGCGTGGCCGCCGACGAGATCATCGACGGCACCTCCGCGCTCGAGGAGATCAAGCGTCGGTACCTCGACAACAAGGACTTCTCGAACCTGCCCCGCAAGTTCAAGACGTCCCTGACCGGACACCCCAGCCTGGACACCGTCCCGGCCGTCAACGACGTCTCCTTCGTCGGGGTCGTGCACCCCGAGCACGGCCCGGGCTTCGACCTCTGGGTCGGCGGTGGCCTCTCCACCAACCCGATGTTCGCCCAGAAGCTCGGCGTCTGGATCCCGCTCGACGAAGTGCCCGACGCCTGGGCCGGCGTGGCGGGCATCTTCCGGGACTACGGCTACCGCCGGCTGCGCTCGCGAGCGCGTCTGAAGTTCCTGGTCGCCGACTGGGGTGTGGCGAAGTTCCGCGAGGTCCTCGAGAACGAGTACCTCGAGAAGAAGCTGATCTCCGTCGACTCCCCCGCGGTGTCCACCGACAGCGGTGACCACGTCGGTGTGCACGCCCAGAAGGACGGCCGGTTCTACATCGGCGCAGCACCCGTCGTCGGCCGCATCGACGGCACGACCCTGACCGGCCTCGGCGACCTGGTCGAGCAGTACGGCCTCGACGGCGTACGCCTGACCGCGCAGCAGAAGCTGGTCGTGCTCGGTGTCGCCGAATCCGACGTCGACGCGGTCGTCGCCGGTCTGCTGGAGCTGGGCCTCGAAGCGAAGCCTTCGAACTGGCGGCGCAACACGATGGCCTGCACCGGCATCGAGTACTGCAAGCTTGCGATCGTCGACACCAAGGACCGTGCTCGCGACCTGATCGGGGTCCTGGAGAAGAAGTTCCCCGACCTCGACACCCCGATCACGATCAACGTCAACGGCTGCCCGAACGCCTGCGCCCGGACCCAGGTCGCCGACATCGGGCTCAAGGGCCAGCTCGCCCTGGACGACGACGGCAACCAGGTCGAGGGTTTCCAGGTGCACCTCGGTGGCGGAATCGGTCTGCACGACACCATCGGCAAGAAGCTCCGCGCCCACAAGGTGACCAGCGCCGGTCTCGACGACTACGTGATCAACGTCGTCACCGCCTACCTCGCCGACCGCACCGACGGCGAGTCGTTCGCGGCCTGGGTCGTCCGTGCCGACGAGGTCCTGCTCCGCGGCGAGCCGCAGACCTCAGCCCTGGAAACCGTCTAGTGTCCGCGCGCAGCACGCCCAACAACTGCCCCTACTGCGGTGACGAGAACCTCTGGCCCCACGAGGCCGAGGGTGCTGGTCACACCGCTTGGGAATGCCGGTCGTGCCTGCGCGCGTTCAACGTCTCGATGATCAAGCAGCTCCCGCGACCCGCGCTGGGACCTGCTGGGTCCGGAGGCACCCCATGACCGCACCCACGACGCTGGCAGCACGCGCTGCTCGTGGCTCCCGCACCGAGGGCCGCAGCACCGCCGAACTCAAGGACATCGTTTTCCAGGTCGGCGCGGAGCTCGAGCTCGCACCCGCCGAGGACATCATCGAGTGGGCCCACGCCACCTTCGGCGCCCGGTTCTGCGTCACTTCCTCGATGGGGGACGCCGTCCTGGCGCACGTCGCTGCCAAAGTCGCGCCCGGCATCGACGTGGTGTTCCTCGACACCGGCTACCACTTCGTCGAGACCATCGGCACCCGGGACGCCGTCGCAGCCACGATGCCCATCAACCTGCTCACCATCACCCCGGTCCAGTCGGTCGCCGAGCAGGACGCCCAGTACGGCAAGGACCTCTACAAGACGGACCCGGACCTGTGCTGCAAGCTGCGCAAGGTCCAGCCGCTGGCCGACTCGCTCGCCGGGTACGACGCCTGGGCCACCGGCCTTCGGCGTGCGGAGACCCACAACCGGGTCATCGCGCCGGTCGTCGGCTGGGACGAGAAGAAGCAGAAGGTCAAGGTCTCCCCGCTCGCCCGCTGGACGGACGAGGAGATCGATCAGTACATCGTCGAGAACGGTGTCCTGGTGAACCCGCTGCAGTACGACGGCTACCCGTCCATCGGTTGCTGGCCCTGCACCCAGCGCGTAGCGCCGGGCGAGGACCCGCGCAGCGGCCGCTGGGCAGGAACGAACAAGACCGAGTGCGGCATCCACCAGTAGGGCACAACCCCCACCCACCACGCGAAGACAACGACGTCGGAGCGAGATCGAAGAGAAGGGAGACCGGTCCATGACCGCTCCAGCCCTCATCGCCCTTGCCCACGGCAGCAGGGACCCGCGCTCGAAGGCCACGATCGACGCGCTCGTTGCCGTGACCCGCGAGATGCGCCCCGACCTGCGGATCGAGGTCGCGTTCCTCGATCACGTCCGGCCGTCGTTCGAGACGACCGTGAACAAGCTGGTCCGCGCACGCTTCGACGAGATCGTGGTGGTCCCGCTCCTGCTCAGCGAGGCCTACCACGCCAAGGTGGACGTCCCCGAGGCCGTGGCCAAGGCGAGCGCCCAGCACGAGGGGCTCCAGATCCGGGCGACCCGGGTGCTCGGCCTGGAGCACGCCTTCCTGGGCGTCCTCGACAAGCGTCTGCGGGAGGCGCTCAGCGCCGCCCGGGTGCGTGAGCTCGATGCGCTCGTCCTGGCGGCCGCCGGCTCCTCCGACCCCCTCGCCAACCAGGCCGTCGCCCGGCTCGCCCGGGTCTGGGGTGCCCACCACAAGCTCCCCGTGACGGCTGCGTTCGCGTCCAGCACGCCGCCCGCCACCGGCGAGGCCGTCCGGGCGTTCCGGGCCGAGGGCCGTCGCCACGTGGCCGTCGCCTCGCTCTTCCTCGCCCCAGGCTTCCTGCCGGACCGCGCAGCCGAGCTCGCCTTCGAGGCCGGCGCCGTCGCTGTTTCGGAGCCGCTCGGTGCCGATCCGGAGGTCGCTCGCGCGATCCTGGCCCGGTACGCCGTCGGCGCCGTCGAGCTCGTGCCCGTCTGACCGCTCACGGCGTTCCGTCGGCGACCGTGCCGGTGGTTTAGCTTGAGGACGACGGGGTATTGACCGCCCATGGCGATTCTTGGTTTTCTCATCTTCGGTCTCATCGTCGGCGCGCTGGCGCGCCTCCTCAAGCCCGGCCGGCAGCGGCTGGGGCTCCTCGGGACGCTGCTGCTGGGCGTCGTCGGGTCCCTGATCGGGGGGATCGTGGCATCGGCCCTCGACACCGGCGACATCTTCGAGCTGAATTGGCTCGGCGCGATCGTCGCGATCGTCGCGGCGTTCCTGCTCATCGGCGTCGTCGAGGGCCTGATGGGCAAGAAGCACGCCGACCGCTGATCCAGGTGGCGCCCGGCTGACTGATCAGGGCTTGGTGGCCAACGTCAACGCGAAGTCGCCGTCCTGGTCCGCCCAGACCCGGGTGATGCCGAAGCCGGCGGTCTCCAGCTCGGCCGCGACGTTGCTGACGCGGAACTTGGTGGAGATCTCCACCCGGATCTCCTCGCCGCTGGCGAGGTCGAGCACGAGGTCGGCACCAGGAATGGTGACGCGCTGGGGCATCTCCGCCCGCAGGCGCAGGTCCATCCGCTCCATGTGGGCGTCCCAGAAGGGGATATAGGAGAAGCCCGCGAGGTCGAAGTCGGCGCCGAGCTCACGGTTGAGCACGGTGAGGGAGTTCAGGACGAACTTCTCCGTCACCCCGGCCTCGTCGTTGTACGCAGCGATCAGCCGGTCGGCGCTCTTCACCAGATCGGTGCCCAGGAGCAGGGAGTCCCCTGGTTCCAGGACGTCGGCGAGCGCTCCGAGGAACGCGGCCCGCTCCTCGCGGTAGAGGTTGCCGATCGTGCCGCCGAGGAAGGCGACCATCCGGCGACCGCGACGGGGCAGGTGCGCGAGGTGGAGCGTGAAGTCCCCCACGACCGCCTCGACCTGGACGCCCGGGTAGCTCACCGAGATCTGGTCGGCGGCGGCGCGCAGCGTGGCTTCGGAGACGTCGACCGGGGCGAAGCAGTGCAAGGTCCCGGCGGCGGTGAACGCATCCAGCAGGATCCGGGTCTTCTCGCTGGTCCCGCTGCCGAGCTCGACCAGTGTGGTGGCCCCGCTGGCGGCGACGATCTCCGCGGCGTGATCGGTCAGGATCGTGTGCTCCCGAGCGAAGGGGTAGTACTCCGGCAGCCGGGTGATCTCGTCGAACAGTTCCGAGCCGACGTCGTCGTAGAGCCACTTCGGAGGCAGGGCTCGCGGGTGGGCCGCGAAGCCGCGGCGTACGTCCTCGACCAGCGAGCCGTTGGCCCAGTCCGGGTCCAGCAGGACCGAGACGACGGGCTCCTTGACGGTCATGTTGCGGCTCCTGCCGTGGTGGTGGTCGGCGCGCCGCCGTCGGCGAGCCGGACGCCGGAGAGCGCCCAGCGCGCACCCGGCGGGAAGAAGTTGCGGTAGCTGGCGCGAGCATGTCCCGGGGACGTCAGGGCACAGCCGCCACGGAGCACCATCTGGTTGGACATGAACTTGCCGTTGTACTCGCCGATCGCGCCCGGGGCCGGGTGGAACCCCGGATAGGCGACGTACGCCGACGAGGTCCACTCCCAGCAGTCGCCGTACGCC
>JBKJIR010000068.1:0-13446 GCA_046598495.1 Marmoricola sp.
ACCTCGCCCTCGGCCTGCCCGAGACCATGGGCCTGGCCACGACGGGCCTGGCGCCGTGAGCGTCACCCGGCCCGCGGGGTTCCGCGCCGGGTCGGCGACCGCCGGGCTCAAGGCCTCCGGCACGCCCGACATCGGCCTGCTCGTCAACGACGGACCGCTCGACGTGGCCGCGGCGGTCTTCACCCGCAACCGCGCCCGCGCCCACCCGGTGCTGTGGAGCGAGCAGGCGGTCCGGACCGGCACCGCCCGAGCCGTCGCGGTGAACGCGGGCAACGCCAACTGCTACACCGGTCCGGACGGGTTCACCGTCACCCACGCCACCGCAGAGCGGGTCGCCGTCCTGCTGGGCAGCGCCGGGCGCGAGGTCGGTGCGATCGACGTGCTGGTCTGCTCGACCGGCATCATCGGCGTGCCGCTGGACCTCGGCACCGTGCTGGCCGGGATGGACGAGGCGGCCACCCGGCTGGGCGGCGACGCCGAGCAGGGCACGGGCTTCGCGGCCGCGATCACCACCACCGACACGCGCACCAAGGAGGCCGTGCACGTGGACGAGGCCGGCTGGAGCATCGGCGGGGCGGCCAAGGGTGCCGGCATGCTGGCCCCGGGCCTGGCCACGATGCTCGTGCACCTCACGACCGACGCCGTGCTGGGCCGCGAGGACGCCGATGCGGCCCTGCGGACGGCGACCGCCCAGACGTTCGACCGGCTCGACTCCGACGGCTGCATGTCCACCAACGACACCGTGACCGTGCTGGCCAGCGGGGCCAGCGGGATCACCCCGACCCCGGCGGACTTCACCCATGCGCTCACCGGGGTCTGTACCGACCTGGCGATGCAGCTGCTGAAGGATGCCGAGGGTGCCGACCACGAGATCGCGATCAGCGTCCTCAACGCGGCCACCGAGGACGACGCGGTCGAGGTCGCCCGGAGCGTCGCGCGGAGCAACCTGTTCAAGGCCGCGGTGTTCGGTCGTGACCCGAACTGGGGCCGCGTTCTCGCCAGTGTCGGCACCACCGGCGCGGCCTTCGACCCTGCGGACCTCGATGTCGCCCTGAACGGCGTCTGGGTCTGCCGCAACTCCACACCCGCCGACGACCCCGCCGGCGTCGACCTGACCGGCCGGGAGGTCACCGTGACGATCGACCTGAAGGCCGGGCCCGAACGGGCGACGGTCTGGACCAACGACCTGACCCACGCCTACGTCCACGAGAACAGCGCGTACAGCTCATGACCGGCGCCGAGCACGAGACGAACGAGGAGATGCGGCCCGCGGTCGAGCCTGCCAAGGCAGCGACGCTGGCCGCGGCCTTGCCGTGGCTCAAGGCCTACCACGGCAAGATCGTGGTGGTGAAGTACGGCGGCAACGCGATGGTCGACGACGAGCTCAAGCGCGCCTTCGCCGAGGACATCGTCTTCCTGCGGATGGCCGGCTTCAAACCCGTGGTCGTGCACGGCGGCGGTCCGCAGATCTCCGAGATGCTCGACCGGCTCGGCATCCAGAGCGAGTTCAAGGGCGGCCTGCGGGTGACCTCCGACGAGGCGATGGACGTTGTCCGGATGGTGCTCGTCGGCCAGGTGCAGCGCGAGCTGGTCGGCCTGATCAACCAGCACGGACCGCTGGCCGTCGGCCTTTCCGGCGAGGACGGCGGGCTGTTCACCGCGGAGCGGACGAACCTGGTCATCGACGGCGAGGAGATCGATCTCGGTCTGGTCGGCGAGGTCGCCTCGGTCCGGCCCGAAGCGGTCCAGGACGTCATCGACGCCGGGCGGATCCCAGTGATCTCCTCCGTGGCGCCCGACCCCGAGGGTGCCGTCCACAACGTCAACGCTGACACCGCCGCCGCCGCGCTGGCGGTCGCCCTGAAGGCGGAGAAGCTGCTGGTCCTCACCGATGTCGAGGGCCTCTACCGGGACTGGCCCGACAGCGACGACGTGATCGGCGAGATCAGCCCGGAATCCCTCGCGGAGCTGATGCCGAGCCTGGCCAGCGGGATGGTCCCCAAGATGGCCGCCTGCTTGGCTGCCCTGAACGGGGGAGTCCCGCGGGCGACCGTGGTCGACGGCCGCGAGCCGCACGCCGTGCTCCTGGAGATCTTCACCGACGAAGGAGTGGGCACCCAGGTGCTTCCCGGGGTACGGACCAAGGTCCGGAAGGCGAAGGAGTCCTCATGACCGAGTCCGACCCCACCCTCAAGGCGCGGTACGCCACAGCCCTGATGAACACGTTCGGGGAGCCGCGTCTCGCCCTCGTCAGGGGCTCCGGCGCCCACGTCTGGGACGAGGACGGCAACGAGTACGTCGACCTGCTCGGCGGCATCGCCGTCAACGCCCTCGGCCACGGCCACCCGGCGCTGGTCGCTGCGGTCACCGAGCAGTTGCAGACGCTCGGCCACGTCTCCAACTTCTTCACCTCCCCTCCGCAGGTGGAGCTCGCCGAGAAGCTGCTCGAGCTCATCGGCTCGCCGGGCCGGGTGTTCTTCACGAACTCCGGCACCGAGGCCAACGAGGCCGCCTTCAAGGTGACCCGGCGGACCGGTCGGACGCATCTTGTCGCCGCCGAGGGAGGCTTTCACGGCCGCACCCTGGGAGCGTTGGCGCTGACGTCCAAGGCCTCGTACCGCGAGCCGTTCGAACCCCTGCCCGGTGACGTCACGTTCGTGCCGTTCGGTGACGCGGACGCCCTGGCCGCCGCGGTCACGGACCAGACCGCTGCCGTGATCCTCGAACCCCTCCAGGGAGAAGCCGGCGTGCTGGTACCACCGGCCGGTTATCTGGCCGCCGCACGTCAGATCGCGCGGGAGCACGGTGCGCTGCTGTGGCTCGACGAGATCCAGACCGGCATGGGTCGCACCGGCGCGTGGTTCGCGGCCGCGACCGACCCCGCCGTCGCTCCGGACCTGGTCACCCTGGCCAAGGGACTGGCCGGTGGGTTCCCCATCGGTGCCTGCGTCGCGCTCGGAGATGCTGCCGGGCTCCTCGAGCCCGGCAATCACGGGACCACCTTCGGCGGAAACCCGGTGGCCTGCGCAGCCGCGCTCGCGGTGATCCGGACCATCGAGGAGGACGGTCTGCTGGAACGGGTCGTCGTCCTGGGCGAGAAGATCCGAGACGGGCTCGCCGCCGACCCGCGGGTGGTCGAGGTGCGCGGGGAGGGCCTGCTCATCGGGCTCACGCTCGCCTCTCCGCGGAGCGCCGAGGTGGCGGCCGCGGCACAGGCAGCCGGCTACATCGTCAACAACCCGACCCCTGAGCGAATCCGGCTCGCTCCGCCCCTCGTTCTGACCGACGAGGACGCGAACGCGTTCCTGGCCTCGTGGCCGCTCATCCTCGACGCAGCCTTCGGAGGAACACCGTGACCAGACACTTCCTGCGCGACGACGACCTGAGCCCGGCCGAGCAGGCTGAGGTCCTCGACCTCGCCGCCGAGCTCAAGGCCGCGCCGTACGCGAGCCAGAGCCCGACAGGAGGGGCGTTGACGGGGCCGAAGACCGTCGCGATCATCTTCGACAAGCCGACCCTGCGGACCCAGGCCTCCTTCGTCTCCGGGATCGCCGAGCTCGGCGGCAACCCGATGATGATCGACGGCAACCTGGCACAGATCGGCACCCGGGAGTCGATCGCCGACGTGGCCCGCGTCCTGGGGCGGCAGGCGAGCATGATCGTGTGGCGCACCTACGACCAGAGCCGCATCGACGAGATGGCGGCGTACGCCGGCGTTCCGGTCGTCAACGCCCTGACCGACCAGTTCCACCCGTGCCAGACGCTGGCGGACCTGCTGACGATCCGCGAGCACAAGGGCGACGGGAACGGCGGCCTCGCCGGGCTGACCATGGCGTTCTTCGGGGACTCGGCGTGCAACATGAGCCACTCCTACCTGCTCTCCGGAACTCTTGCCGGCATGCACGTCCGGGTGAGCGGGCCCACCGGGTTCGAGCCGGATCCGGCGATGCTCGCGCGGGCGCAGGAGATCGCTGCCGGCACTGGTGGCTCGGCCGCGTTCGTGGCGGACCCCCAGCAGGCCGCGCAGGGTGCCGACGTGCTGATCACCGACACCTGGGTCTCGATGGGCAAGGAGCAGGAGTCGGACGACCGGGCCGAGGTCTTCCGTCCCTGGCAGCTGAACCGCGAGCTCCTCGACCTCGCAGCGCCCGACGCCATCGTGCTGCACTGCCTTCCGGCGTACCGCGGCAAGGAGATCACCGCTGAGGTCCTGGACGGGCCGCAGAGCGTGGTCTGGGACGAGGCGGAGAACCGGCGGCACGCCCAGAAGGCGATCCTCACCTGGCTCCTCCGTTCCTCGAGCCTGCCGAGACGCGGTGAGTGACGTGGCGACCGCGGGGAACGGGCACATCCCGCTGACCAAGAGCGCTCGTCAGCAACGCATCATCGACCTGCTGGCCACCACGGAGGTGCGCTCGCAGACCGAGCTCGCCGACCTGCTCGGCGACGCAGGGGTGCACGTCACCCAGGCGACGCTCTCCCGGGACCTGGTCGAGCTCGACGCGGTCAAGGTGCGCGTCGCCTCCGGCGCGCTCGTCTATGCCGTCCCCGGTGAGGGCGGTGACCGGACACCGGTGGCCGCGCGGGAGTCCGCCGCCTCCGAGGCCCGGCTGGCGAAGCTGTGCGCCGACCTCCTCGTCTCGGCGGACGCGTCGGCGAACCTGGTGGTGCTCCGGACGCCGCCGGGGGCGGCCAACTTCCTGGCCTCCGCCCTGGACAAGGCCGAGCTCGGCGCCGCGCTCGGCACGATCGCCGGTGACGACACCGTCCTGGTGATCTCCCGCGACCCCGCGGGGGGCGAGGCCCTCGCACGGCGACTGCTCGCCCTGGCCAACGGCACCCACCCCGATCACTGACGCCTACGGCGGTCGCGCTTGTCGACACGCCGCGAGATGGACGAGGACCCATGACAAACGAAGGAACCACGAACGAGGGCAAGCTCTGGGGAGGCCGGTTCGCCGGTGGGCCCAGTCCCGAGCTGGAGGCGCTGTCGCGGAGCACCCACTTCGACTGGCGGTTGACGCCGTACGACCTGGCCGGTTCGCAGGCGCACGCCCGCGCTCTGCACAGCGCCGGCCTGCTCAGCGACGCCGACCTGGCCGAGCTCCGGCGCGGGCTGACGGCTCTCGGGGAGCGCTTCGCCGCGGGCACGCTGCAGCCGGCACCGGGGGACGAGGACGTCCATGGTGCTCTCGAACGGCTGCTGCTGGAGGAGATCGGTCCCGAGATCGGCGGCAAGCTGCGTGCCGGTCGCAGCCGGAACGACCAGATCGCCACGTTGTTCAAGGTGTTCCTGCGGGACCACGCGCGGACCATCGCGGACCAGGTGCTGGTCCTGGTCGAGGCGCTGGCCGTGCAGGCGCAGACGCACCTGGGCGCGATCATGCCGGGCCGCACACACCTGCAGCACGCCCAACCGGTGCTGCTCTCGCACCACCTGATGGCGCACGCCTGGCCGCTGCTGCGCGACGTGGACCGGTTGCGGGACTGGGACGTCCGGGTGGCCGCCGAGTCGCCGTACGGGGCGGGGGCGCTCGCGGGCTCGAGCCTGGGCCTCGACCCGGAGCAGGTGGCTGCGGACCTCGGGTTCACCGGCTCGGTCGCGAACTCGATCGACGGTACGGCGGCCCGGGACTTCGTCGCCGAGTTCGCTTTCGTCACCGCGATGATCGGCGTCGACGTCAGCCGGCTCGCCGAGGAGATCATCCTCTGGGCGACGAAGGAGTTCGGTTTCGTCACCCTCGACGACGCGTTCTCGACCGGGTCGAGCATCATGCCGCAGAAGAAGAACCCGGACATCTCCGAGCTCGCCCGCGGGAAGGCGGGCCGCCTGATCGGCGACCTGACGGGGCTGCTCGCGACCCTGAAGGCGCTGCCGCTGGCCTACAACCGGGACCTGCAGGAGGACAAGGAGCCGGTCTTCGACGCGGTCGACACCCTGGAGGTCCTGCTGCCTGCGTTCGCTGGCCAGGTCGCGACGCTCAGCTTCCACACCGACCGGATGGCGGAGCTCGCCCCCCAGGGCTTCTCGCTCGCCACCGACATCGCGGAGTGGCTGGTGCGTGAGGGGGTTCCGTTCCGGGTGGCCCACGAGGTCGCGGGCGCCTGCGTACGACGCTGCGAGGAGCTCGGCATCGAGCTGCACGAGCTCACCGATGAGCAGTTCGCAGCGATCGATCCGGCCCTGACTCCCGCGGTGCGCGCGGTGCTGACCAGCGAGGGTTCCGTCTCCTCGCGGACCGGCCGTGGCGGGACGGCCCCGGTCCGGGTCGCCGAGCAGCTGACCGAGCTCCGGGACCGGATCGCCGCAGCGCGTCCGACTGACGAGCGCAGCTAGAAGGGCGGCCGGACGTGGATGTTGTCGCGGACTGATTCGGGTAGCGAGCGAGCAGAGCCCGCCTCTTCCTTGACCGCCCGGTAGATGCCGCGCCCGATCCAGAACACGCCGGCCAGCACGGCGATACCTGAGTCGAGGAACAGCCCTAGAACGAGCAGCGCAAAGCCAAAGGAGGCGACGCTGAAACCCGAGAACACCCTCCCGTCCCGTGCTCCGAGGGACCGGCGGAACGCCCACCACCATCGCCGCCAGAACCCGAGCGGGCCGCTCGTCTGGCCCCAGTCCTGGTCGGGCTGTGGCAGGAGCAGTTCGTCCGGAATGTGCTCGTCGATGAGGCGGATGGCTCGTGCGCCGTCCCTCCAGTCCGACGGATGGACGGCGAGGTTCCAGCCGTCACGGTCGATCACAATCCGCTTTCCGTCGGAGTAGGCGAGCGTTCCGACCGAGTCCGCGTGGCGCACCGACATTCTGCGGTCACCGTCGTGCACTTGGATTCCGGCCCGTCCTACCGTGAGCCGGGAGCGGTCGGCCGGCCAGTTGATGCTGCGGAACTCGTACCCGGTCGTCAGTGTGGATGCCGGGCGCTCGATCGTCCTCAGGCGCGCGACGGGGTGAGCTCCCGACGGACGTCCGAGGAGGAGACTTCTCCGGAAGTCTGCGAGGTCAGCGCTCACGACCGCCGGCGTGATCGCCCGGATCTCGGTCAGGATCTCGTCTGCCGTTTCGCTCGGGAGTCCCATCAGGGTGCGTGCTGCGGCTCTCCAGGCGAAGGTCGCCGCGTTGTACGGGTCGGCGTGCACCTGTAAGTACTGGTCGACGACGTTCTTCAGGGCTTCCTGGGTCGGCCCGTTGGCTGCGAGTCGATCCACGATGCTGACGACGGCCTGGGCAGCGTCCGGGAAGGCGTCGATGTCCACGTCAGCTCCGGCAAGCACGACGGCGGTCTCGGCGTCGACCGGCTCGTAGCTGGCCCACGGGGCGTAGGTCGCCCCAGCCTCGTTGCGCAGTTGCGTGCGGAGCTCTTCCTGGAGCAACGCAGGAGCGAGTGTTGCTCCCGGCGACCGCTGGGTCGTGCCCGTGGCGATCACGCCGCGACCGTCGACGTACGCGCCGGGCAGTGCCTGGTCGCAGGGCACAGCGGCCGGGATCGGGTTGCGACCGTTCCCGTCGGGGAGCTGGATTCGTAGTCCGGCAGGTGGTGGACCGTCCAAGGCGAGCACAGCGTTCGACCGGGTGAAGATACGCCGAGCCAAGGTCCGCAGTACCTCCGCCTCAGCGCGACCCAGGCCGACCTCGTCCATCGCGCACAGTCCGGGACCCTGCGCGCCGTAACGCCAGAGGAACGAGTCGGCGGCCATGCCGCCGCGAGTTCGTCCCTCGGCGCGCAGCACATTTCGCTCGCGCTGGAGGTCGATGAAGTCGGGATCGCCCAGCCACTCGGTGGTGGCAGCGAGGTGCTCGGCGACCTGATCCACCGGTCCGTGCGCGTCGAAGGTGGTCTCCAGGAAGGAGACCGAGCCGTTGATGGAAAGCGCACCGCCACCCCGCCCGTGCAGTGCCATGTGCTCGATGAGGTGCAGCCAACCGGATCGCGAGGCGTCCTCGTCGACCATGCCGCCGCGGAATCGCAGCGAGGCAGCGAGCGTCGGGCGCCCGGTGTCGACCCAGAAGCACCGGACACCGTCGATCTCGGTCTCGTGGACCTCTGTCATCGGCTGACTCCTCCCATCAGGTGGAGGACGCTACCCGGAACCGGTGCTCGTCGCGTCGGGTTTACGGCGTGCCTCCGTCGCCCGCGAAGTACGCCGCAGCGACCGACGTCGGCACGCACATCGTCCAGGCGTCGGTGATCAGCTCGCGCAGCTCGTCGAGATCGAGCGCCGCCAGCCGCGCCGCCACCCACTGGTACCGCAGATCCGAAACGCGGGGCATCAGGAACTTCTCCGGCTCGCTCGCCACCAGTGCCTCGCGCTGCGCGCGGGGGAAGCCGAAGCCGAGCTTGGTCTCGTCGGGGGAGACCGCGGCGAAGACGATTCGTCCGACCCGGAACTTGGTCGCCTCGCGGACCTGCGCCTCGTGCGCACGAGGGAGGGAGAGTGCGATGTCGCGCACGTCCTCGAGGGTCACCGGCATGTGCTGAGCCTGCCACCCGGGACCTACGCCGTGTGAGACTCCGGGGCATGGCTTCCTTGCTCGCGGACGTGCTTGCCGGCCCGGTGCTGGAGGTCGCGCCGCGGCTGCTCGGCGCGACGCTGCGCCACGGCGAGGTCGCGGTCCGGATCAGCGAGGTCGAGGCGTACGACGGCGCTGGCAACGATCCGGGCTCGCACGCCCATCGCGGCCCGACTCCGCGCAACGGGGTCATGTTCGGCCCGCCGGGGCACCTCTACGTCTACTTCGTCTACGGGATGCACCACTGCTGCAACGTGGTCTGCGGGCCGGCCGGAACGGCTTCCGCGGTGCTGGTCCGGGCGGGCGAGGTCGTCGAGGGGATCGACGTTGCCCGCGCGCGCCGACTCCGGGCTCGTGACCGAGAACTGGCTCGTGGCCCGGCCCGGCTCTGCGCTGCCCTCGGCATCGACCTGGCCCACGGGGGCACCGACCTGGCTGCTGGCCCGGTGCGGTTGACGCCGGGAGAGCCGCTCGCCGCCGCAGCGATCTCCGCCGGGCCACGGGTGGGTCTCCGGCTGGCGGCGGACCACCCGTGGAGGTTCTGGATCACCGGCGACCCGACCGTGAGCAGGTACGTCGCCGCGAAGCCGCGCCCGACCTCATGACAGCGGAACTAGAACGCGTTACAGTTTGTCCATGACTCTGCCGTCCTCGCTCACGCCCGACCTGCTCGCCCGGCTCACCGCAATGGTGGTCTCCACCAGCGGCCGCACCTACCCGCTGACCGAGGTTTACACCGGGGAGAAGGTCCTCGACCTGCCGCAGTCGAGCCCCGAGGACGTCGAGACGGCGTACGCCGCGGCGCGTCAGGCGCAGGCCGTCTGGGCTTCGTGGCCCCTGAAGCGCCGGATCGAGGTGATGAAGGCCTTCCACGAGCTCCTCCTGGCGAACGGTCTGATCATCGCCGACCTGATGCAGGTCGAGACCGGCAAGGCGCGGCGGATGGCCTTCGAGGAGACCTGCGACGTCCTGATGGTGACCAGTCACTACATCAAGGCGGCCCCACGGATCCTCAAGGAGAAGAAGCACGGGGGAGTGGTCCCGATCGTCTCCACCTCGACCGAGGTCCGACTGCCCAAGGGCGTCATCGGGCTGATCTCGCCGTGGAACTTCCCGTTCGCCACCAGCCTGTCGGACGCCATGCCCGCGCTGATCGCCGGTAACGGCGTGGTCCTGAAGCCGGACAACAAGTCCACGCTCAACGTCGCGTACGGCGTCGGCCTGCTCTACGAAGCCGGCCTGCCTGCCGGCCTGATCCAGATCGTCTGCGGCGAGGGCCCCGACATCGGCCCGACCATCATCGAGAACGCCGACTACGTGATGTTCACCGGTTCCACGGCCACCGGCCGGATGATCGGCGCCCAGGCCGGCCAGAACCTGACCGGGTGCACCCTCGAGCTCGGCGGCAAGAACCCCCTGATCGTGCTCGACGACGCGAACCTCGACGAGGTCATCCCGGGCACGATCATGGCCGCGTTCCTGAACACCGGCCAGGCCTGCATGCACATCGAGCGGATCTACGTCTCCGAGAAGCGCAAGGACGAGTTCACGAAGCGATTCGTCCAGGCCGCCCAGGCGATCAGCGTCGGAGCGACCTACGACTTCAGCCCGGACATGGGTTCGCTGGTCTCGGTGCCGCAGCGTGAGCGGGTCCAGTCGCACGTGGAGGACGCGGTCGAGAAGGGTGCCACCGTCCTGACCGGGGGCAAGGCCCGGCCCGACCTCGGCCCGGCGTTCTTCGAGCCGACCGTCCTGACCGACATCACGCCGGACATGGTCCTGGCCAAGACCGAGACCTTCGGGCCGGTCACCTCGATCTACACCTACAAGACCGTCGACCAGGCGGTCGCCCTGGCCAACGACACCGACTACGGGCTGAACGCGAGCGTCTGGGGCGGGGACCTGAAGGCCGCCGAAGCCGTTGGTCGTCGGATCGAGGCGGGCAACATCAACATCAACGACGGCCTGGCGGCGTCGTACGCGTCGAAGAAGAGCACGTCGGGCGGGTTCAAGACCTCCGGTGTGGGCAGCCGTCACGGCGACGCGGGCATGCTCAAGTACACCGACGTCCAGAACGTCGCGGTGCTGAAGAAGCAGGTGCTGTCCAACCCGCCGGAAACCGACTGGGACAAGAACGTCGACAAGACGGTCAAGGGCCTCCGCTTCATGCGCAAGCTCGGCATCCGCTGACCGCTCCCGTGACCGGGCCGACCTGTCTGCTGGTTGAGCCTGTCGAAACCCGGTGCGTCTGCACTGTCCCGGATACGGCAGGCTGGGTCTCGTGACTGTTGACCCCCACCTCCTGGACGACCTCGAGTGGCGCGGCCTGATCGCCCACTCCACGGACCTCGACGCACTGGGTGCTGTGCTGACGGCCGGGAGCGTGCGGTTCTACGTGGGCTTCGACCCGACGGCGCCGAGCCTGCACATGGGCAACCTCGTCCAGATCCTCACGGCGCGCCGGCTCCAGCTCGCCGGCCACACGCCGTTCGCCCTGGTCGGGGGCGCGACCGGCATGATCGGCGACCCGAAGGAGTCAGGGGAGCGCAGCCTCAACACCCTCGACACGGTCAAGGACTGGGTGCAGCGGGTCCGGGCGCAGATCGAGCCGTTCCTGGACTTCGACGGCGAGGCCGCGCCGGCTGGCAACGCGGCAACGATGGTCAACAACTACGACTGGACCGCCTCGTTGTCGACCATCGACTTCCTCCGCGACATCGGCAAGCACTTCCCGGTCAACCGCATGCTCGCCCGTGACGTGGTGAAGAGCCGGCTCGAGGCCGGGATCAGCTACACGGAGTTCAGCTACGTGCTGCTCCAGTCGATGGACTTCCTCGAGCTCTACCGCCAGTACGGCGTGACCCTGCAGTTCGGCGGTTCGGACCAGTGGGGCAACCTGACCGGCGGGGTGGAGCTGATCCGCCGGGCGGAGGGCGGTAAGGCCCACGCCTTCGCGACGCCGCTGATCACCAAGTCCGACGGCACCAAGTACGGCAAGACCGAGGGCGGGGCCCTCTGGCTCGACCCGGCGATGATGTCGCCGTACGCGTTCCACCAGTTCTGGCTGAACGCCGAGGACGCCAAGGTCGGCGAGCTCCTCCGGGTGTTCACGTTCCTGACGCGTTCGGAGATCGAGGATCTCGAGGCGCAGACGGCCCAGAAACCCTTCCTGCGTGCGGGTCAGAAGGCCTTGGCCGACGCTGTCACGACGCTGGTCCACGGCGAGGCGGAGACGATGCAGGCCAAGGCCGCCGCCGCCGCGCTCTTCGGGTCCGGCGACCTCGGCGAGCTCAGCGCCTCGACCTTGGGAGCCGCCCTGCGTGAGGCCGGCGCGACGAAGGCATCCCTCGGTACGCCGTACGTCGACCTGCTGGTGAGCACCGGGCTGGTCAAGAGCAAGGGCGAGGCCCGGCGCACCATCGCTGAGGGGGGCGCGTACCTCAACAACGAACGGGTCACCGACCCGGACCTGGTGCCGGAGGCTGCCCACCTGGTCGCGGGGAGCTGGTTGGTGCTCCGGCGCGGCAAGCGGAACCTGGCCGGCGTCGAGATCGGCTGAGCCGTGCCGAGGACGTGGCTCTCGTCGCTGGAGGTCGAAGCACGTCGGGTCCTGCCCGAGCACGTCCACGAGTACTACCGCCAAGGTTCGCGCGGGTCGGTCTCGGCCGACGAGGCCGTAGCCGCGTGGGAGCGGCACCGGCTGGTGCCGCGGGTCCTGCGGGACGTGCGCGAGGTCGACCTGCGGACGACGCTGCTCGGCCATCCGTTCGCCGCGCCGCTGGGGGTGGCGCCGTCGACCCTGCAACGGGCAGCCGACCCGGACGGCGAGGTGGCGACGGCTCGTGCGTGCGCCGCGGCAGGCGTACCGATGGTGGTCTCGAGCAACGCCACCGCCCCGTTCTCCGCGATCTCGGCGACGGGCGTCGACTGGTGGCTGCAGGCGTACCTGACCGAGGACCGAGGTCTTTCCGTGCCGCTCCTGGACGCGGCCGTCGCCGCCGGGGCGACGGCGGTCGTCCTGACGGTCGACACCCCGGTCGTCGCGACCAAGTACGACGGTGGCGGGGCGAGTGCGCTCTCCCAGGTGCCGGCCGGGTGGCTGCGCACGAACCTCGGCGCCGCGGCCGGGGCGCCGAAGGCGCGCGACCTCGGTCCCGGTGACATCGGCTGGTTGGGCGCGTTGACCGGTCTCCCGGTGGTGGTCAAGGGTGTGCTCCACCCGGAGGACGCGCGTACAGCGGTCGGCGCCGGCGCCGCGGCTGTCTGGGTCTCCAACCACGGCGGGCGTCAGTTGGACCGTGCTGCCGCGACCGCCGACTGCTTGGCTCCGGTCGTCGATGCGGTGGCCGGAAGCGCCGAGGTGTACGTCGACGGGGGACTGCGTGACGGCATCGCCGTACTGAGTGCGCTCGCACTCGGAGCGAACGCCGTGTTCCTGGGACGACTGCCCCTCTTCGCCCTCGCAATCGGGGGGACGGCGGGCGTCGGGCGCATGTTGGGAGACCTTTCGGCGGAGCTGGAAGATGCCCTCCGGCTCGCCGGCTGCGGTCGCGCGGTCGAGGCAGGAACGCTGTTGCAGGTGACGTCGTGAATGACACTCCTGTGGTTCAGGAGGCGGCTGAGCGCTCCTCGAGCGGCCCTGCGCGCCTCCTGGCCACGTCATCTGAACGCCCAAAAGGGGCGCTGACCTGCGCAAACAGTGAATGTGGCCTGGACCACAGCACCTCGATTTGACGAAGCCCGAGGAGAGCCATAATGTTCTCTCTGTCGCCCGGTGCGGCGGGACGCAAAGCCGAGAGGCTGGGCGGCCGGCCCGGAACGACCACCCCCCTTGCAAGTCCCCTCTGACGAGGCGGAAAGAGTGCGCGCACAAGCGGCCTCGGACCAGCTCCCAGGAGGGGAACGGCGCAAGGGAACCGGGCCAAGAAGCCGATTTG
>JBKJIR010000042.1:0-82737 GCA_046598495.1 Marmoricola sp.
GCGAGCCGCGTCCGCGACCTGTTCGAGCAGGCGAAGGCCAACGCCCCCGCGATCATCTTCATCGACGAGATCGACGCCGTCGGGCGGCACCGCGGCGCCGGCATGGGCGGCGGCCACGACGAGCGCGAGCAGACCCTCAACCAGCTCCTGGTGGAGATGGATGGCTTCGACGTCCGTGGCGGCGTCATCCTGATCGCTGCGACCAACCGTCCCGACGTCCTCGACCCCGCGCTGCTGCGGCCCGGTCGCTTCGACCGTCAGATCAGCGTCGACGCCCCGGACCTGAGGGGCCGCGAGCAGATCCTCCAGGTGCACGCCCGCGGCAAGCCGATCGCGGCCGACGTCGATCTGATGACGGTCGCTCGTCGTACGCCGGGCTTCTCCGGTGCGGACCTGGCGAACGTCCTCAACGAGGCCGCCCTGCTGACCGCCCGCCTGAACGGCAAGATGATCGACAACTCGGCATTGGACGAGGCGATCGACCGTGTCATCGCCGGGCCGCAGAAGCGGACCCGCCTGATGAGCGAGAAGGAGAAGCTGATCACGGCGTACCACGAGGGCGGCCACGCCCTGGTTGCTGCCGCGCTCCCGGGTACCGACCCGGTGCACAAGATCACCATCCTGCCGCGCGGACGAGCCCTCGGCTACACGATGGTGCTGCCCGACGAGGACAAGTACTCGCAGACCCGGTCGGAGATGCTCGACAAGCTCGCCTACATGCTCGGTGGCCGCGCCGCCGAGGAGATGGTCTTCCACGACCCGACCACCGGCGCCGGCAACGACATCGAGAAGGCCACTGCCCTGGCCCGGGCGATGGTCACCCAGTACGGCATGACGGAGCGCCTCGGTGCGATCAAGCTGGGCGAGACCCAGGGGGAGCCGTTCCTCGGCCGGGACCTGGGGCACACCCGGAACTACTCCGAGGACGTCGCCGCGATCGTCGACGACGAGACGAAGAAGTTCCTGGCCGCGGCTCACCAGGAGGCCTACGACATCCTCGAGGAGAACCGCGACGTCCTGGACGCCCTGGTCTTCGCGCTGCTCGAGCGCGAGACGTTGGACAAGGCCGAGGTCGCTGCGGTGTTCGAGCCGTTGCGCCGCCGTCCGGCTCGTCCGGCCTGGACCGGCTCGCCGGACCGGAACCCCTCCGCCATCCCGCCGATCGACGTCCCGTTCGGGGCGCCGAACAACTCCGCGAACGGAAATCCGCCGTCCGAGGGCGGCATCGTGATCACCCCACCGAACAGCGACGGCGACACCTTCGGCGACACCCCCGTCCCCGGCGCGCCGGCGTGACCTCGCCCGGCTCCGGCATCGGACCGATCAGCGAGGCGTCCCTGAAGCCGGTCAACGACTTCGACCACGATCGGGCTGCTGCCGCCATCCGCGAGCTGCTGATCGCGATCGGCGAGGACCCGGACCGCGAGGGCCTGCGGGAGACGCCGGGCCGCGTGGCCCGGGCATACGCCGAGCTGACCGCCGGATTGCGCCTGACCGCCGACGACGTGCTCACCACGACGTTCGACCTCGGCCACGACGAGATGGTCCTGGTCCGCGACATCGAGCTCTGGTCGATGTGCGAGCACCACCTGGTTCCCTTCACCGGGGTTGCCCACGTGGGCTACATCCCGGCCGAGACCGGCAAGATCACCGGGCTCTCCAAGCTCGCCCGGCTGGTCGACGTCTACGCCAAACGACCCCAGGTCCAGGAGCGGCTGACCACCCAGATCGCCGATTCGCTCGTCGAGATCCTCGACGCCCGCGGGGTGATCGTGGTGATCGAGGCCGAGCACCTCTGCATGACGATGCGCGGGGTCAAGAAGGCCGGCGCCCGCACGATCACCTCCGCGGTGCGCGGCATCATGCACAACGCCGTCACCCGCTCCGAGGCGATGGCCCACATCAACGCGGCGCGCCGCTAGCCGTTCCTCCGGTGGTCACCGAGCTCACGCCCCGGCACGTCGCGGGGCTGCCGTCCCCGGCACGCCCCCTGGTGATGGGGGTGGTGAACGTGACCCCCGACTCGTTCTCCGACGGAGGCCGGTACGCCGGGGTCGACGCCGCGGTCGCGCACGGGCAGGCGATGCTCGTCGAGGGCGCGGACCTGCTCGACATCGGCGGGGAGTCGACCCGCCCGGGTGCCACCCGGCCCCTGGTCGCCGAGGAGCTGGCGCGGGTCGTCCCGGTGATCTCCGAGCTCGCCGCCCGGGGGGCCCTGGTCTCGGTCGACACCATGCGCGCGGAGGTCGCCGAGGCAGCCCTCTCCGCGGGCGCGGTCCTGGTCAACGACGTCTCCGGCGGCCTTGCCGATCCGGGGATCCTCCGGGTTGTCGCCGAACGCCGGGCGGCGTACGTCGCGATGCACTGGCGGGCGCACGCCGCGCAGATGCAGCAGCGGGCGTCGTACGCCGACGTGGTCCGGGAGGTGCGCGACGAGCTCGCCGCTCGCGTCGAGGCCGCGTTGGGCGCCGGGATCGCCCACGACCGGTTGGCGATCGACCCGGGACTGGGTTTCGCGAAGACCGCGGAGCACAACTGGGAGCTGCTGGCAGCCCTGAGCGCTCTCGACGCACTCGGCCTGCCGGTCCTGGTGGGGTCGAGCCGCAAGTCGTTCCTCGGAACCCTCCTCGCCGGTCCGGACGGCGCTCCGCGCCCGGTCCTGGACCGCGAGGATGCCACCGTGGCGCTCACCACGCTCGCCGGGGTCAGCGGCGTGTGGGCCGTCCGGGTGCACCAGGTCCGGGGGAGCGTGGACGCCCTGCGGGTGGTCGCCCGGCTCCGGGGCCGCGAATTCGACGCGGGGCAGGCCACCGGTAGGGTCGGCGCAGATGAGTGACCAGCTGGCCGTGCGCGGCATCGAGATCTTTGCGCATCACGGTGTCTTCGACTTCGAGCGCCGGGACGGGCAGGTTTTCGTGATCGATCTCGTCCTGGGCCTGGACACCCGTCCGGCCGCCGAGAGCGACGACCTGGCAAGGACCGTCGACTACGGAACCCTGGTGGCCGACGTCAGGTCGGCGGTGGAGAACGACCCGGTCGACCTCATCGAGACCCTGGCCCAGCGCATCGCGGACGTCTGCCTGACCGCCGACCAGGTGGAGTGGGTGGACGTCACCGTCCACAAGCCGCACGCCCCGATTACGACGACGTTCTCGGATGTCGCCCTCACGATCAGACGGAGTCGAACGTGACCCAGTTCTCCGACCAGTCCCCGAACCCCGCCGTCATCGACGCCGACACCCTGACCGGCGACATGCACCCGATCCGGCGCGCCGTGCTCTCCCTGGGCTCCAACCTGGGTGAGCGGATGTCTGCGCTGCAGGGCGCCGTCGACGCCCTCGCCGACACCCCTGAGGTCTGGGTCACCGGCGTCTCCGGGGTCTACGAGACCGAACCGGTCGACGCCCCCGCGGGATCGAAGTCGTTCCTCAATGCCGTGATCACCCTCGACACGACCCTCTCCGCGCGCACGCTGCTCGAGCGGGCGCACGCGGTCGAGGCGGCGTACGGGCGGGAGCGGGGCGAGGTCAACGCGCCGCGGACCCTGGACGTCGACCTGATCGTCGTCGGGGACCGGCACTCCGACTCCGACGAGCTGCGGCTCCCGCACCCCCGCGCGGCCGAGCGCGCCTTCGTCCTCGTCCCCTGGCTCGAGCTCGAGTCGGACGCGGCGATCCCCGGCTACGGCCTCGTGGCCGAGCTCGTGGAGAAGACCGGCCGGGACGGCGTCGTCCGTCGCGACGACCTGGTCCTCGAGGTGCAGTGATCCCCGGTTCCCTCCCCGGACCGGACGAGCAACGACCCGAGCCCGCGGGCACGATCCGGCTGACCGGTCCGGGCCCGCTGGTCGTGCTCGGTCTGGTCGGGCTCGTCGTGGGCTGGGCCGCCCGCGGCGTGGCGATCCGCAGTGACGCCCCGGTGCCGTCGATCTCCTGGCTGGCCATCGGGGTCACCTGGTTCGTGGTCGCGATCACCGCCGGTACGGCGTACCTGACCTGGCGCACCGTCCAGCGCGAACGGCATGCGCTCACCCCCCAGCAGGGGTTGGCGCGCCTGGTCCTCGGCAAGACCATCGACCGGCTCTCGGCGCTCGTCCTCGGCGGCTACCTGGGGGTCGCCATCTCGAACCTGGGGATCGGGGGCGACAACGCCGAGCGGATCCTCCTGCACGCGCTCCTGGCTGCCGTCGGGGCCGCCGGTGGGGTCGCGGCAGGGCTCCTGCTCGAGCACGCGTGTCGTGTCCCGCCCGGCGATGGAGTCGACCTACCCTGAGTCATGGCCCGTTCCCGTACGTCTTCTCGTCGTCGGCAACGCAGTGTCCGCGTCACGGTCGCGGTCGCACTGCTCGCGGTGGCTACCGTCGCGGTCCTCGTCTCCCTCCCGACCCAGTCCCCGGCGCTGCTGAGCGTCAGCGCCGTCACGGCGCTCGTCCTGGGCTGGGCAGCGCTGCGGATCGTCTGGACCGAGGTCCTGCAGTCCCGGCGTGAGCACGCCACCGATCGCGCCGCCACCGCGACGGCGTACAAGTCGCTCTTCTCCGAGCGCGCCGCCGAGCACGCCGAGTTCACCTCGGCCATGACCGAACGGTTGGCGGAGTCGAACCAGAGCATGTACGAGCTCCAGGCCGCCCTGGTCCAGGCGCAGCAGCAGGCTGCGGCGGTGGTCCTCCGGGCCGACGCCGCCGAGTCCGCGCACGCCTCCGCGCAGATCCGGGTCGCCGAGCTGGAGCGGTCCATCGACCTGCTCCGGGCCGAGCAGGCAGTTGTCGAGGACGGGGCGTCCTCCGGCTCGGTGGAGGACCTGATGGCGTTCGACGAGAAGGTCGCCGATGCCGCCGGCAAGCACGCCCCGAAGTCAGCCAAGCTGGCCTAGGGTGCCGACGGTCCCTGGGTCCTGAGGAAGGCGCGTAGCGCCCTGCCTCGACGGGCTACCGGTTGACGTCGGCGCGCAGCATCGCGTGGATCCCGTTCGGGGTGAGGACGCCGAGGAACCGAGCGCCGTCGGTCACCCCGACCACGGCCTTGTCCTCGCGGAGCAGCAACGCCATCGCGTCCTCGAGACTGGCGCTCACGTCGACCGTGCCGGCGAGCTGCGAGGCAGCGACGCCGTCCATGCTCTCCAGGTGGACCGGGTCGATCTCGGTCACGGCCAGCCGGCGGAGGCCACGCCCGCCTCCGACGAACTCGGCGACGAACTCGTCGGCCGGGGCGCCGAGCACCGCGGCCGGGACGTCGTACTGGGCCAGGCGACCGCCCGTGGCGAAGACCGCGACCCGGTCACCCATCGTCACCGCCTCGTCGATGTCGTGGGTCACCATCACCACGGTCTTGCCGAGCTCGCGCTGGAGGCGTCGGAACTCGTCCTGCAACCGGCCCCGGACCACCGGGTCGACCGCGCCGAACGGCTCGTCCATGAGCAGGACGGGGGGATCGGCAGCGAGGGCGCGGGCGACACCGACGCGCTGGCGCTGCCCGCCCGAGAGCTGGTGCGGGTACCGCTTCGCGAACACGTCGGGGTCGAGCCCCACGAGCTCTAGGAGCTCGAGGGCGCGCGCCTTCGCCTTCTTGCGGTCCCACCCGAGGAGGCTCGGGACCGTGGCGACGTTGGTCGCGACGTCCTGGTGAGGAAAGAGCCCGACCTGCTGGATCACGTACCCGATCCCGCGCCGGAGCTCGACCGGATCGGCCGCGGTGACGTCCGCGCCGCCGAGGAGGATCCGTCCGGTGGTCGGTTCGATCAGCCGGTTGATCATCTTCAGCGTGGTGGACTTTCCGCAGCCCGAGGGCCCGACCAGGCAGACGAGGCTGCCGGCGGGCACGTCCAGGTCGAGCTCGTGCACCGCCACCGTGCCGTCCTCGTAGGTCTTGCCCACGCCCTCGAGCCGGATCGCCGCACTCCCGGCGTCGGCCGACGCGCTAGGTTCGCCTCGTGGTCCCACTGCTCGCTCCTGCCTTGGCGGACAACTGCCTGGTCCGCAACGAATGGATCTGCGGGCGCTACTACTCCACCTACTCCGAGGAGCTGCGGACCGCGCTGGTGCAGCACCTCGGCATCGTGCTCGCCTCGGTCCTGCTCGGTCTCGCCCTCGCGGTGCCGCTGGCCCTTGCTGCCCGACGCTACCGAAGACTCGAGGGTTTGATCGTCGGCGCGACGACGGCGGTCTACACGGTCCCCTCGCTCGCACTGTTCTCGCTGCTCGTCCCCATCACGGGGCTGCGCGGTCGCACGGTGCTGATCGGCCTCGCGCTGTACTCCCTCACGATCCTGGTCCGGGCCCTGCTCGACGGGTTGGCAGGCGTCCCCGACGACGTGCGCGAGTCGGCCCTGGGCATGGGGTACGGGCAGCAGCGGCTGCTCTGGCGGGTCGAGGTCCCGCTGGCGCTGCCGACCATCGTGGCCGGCCTGCGAGTGGCGACCGTCTCGACGGTGGCGCTGACGACCGTCGGGGCGATCCTCGACCACGGCGGGCTCGGGCAGCTGATCATCGAGGGCACCCTGACCGACTTCAAGGCACAGGTTCTCGCGGCCGGCGTCCTCTGCGTCGCCCTCGCCGTGGTGCTCGACCTCGTCCTGGTCCTGCTCCAGCGGTCGCTCACCCCGTGGGCGCGGCTGCGGGCGGTGGCCCGGTGAGCGGCGTGTGGGCGTGGTTCCGCGACCCTGACAACTGGCAGGGCGACCGCGGCCTGCCCACGCTGCTCTACCAGCACTCGCTGCTCACCCTGGTCGCCGTCCTCGGCGCGGCCGCAGTCGGCCTGCCGCTCGGGATCTGGCTCGGGCACCGCGGCCGCGGCGGCTTCCTGGCCATCAATCTCACCAATGTCGGCCGCGCGGTCCCGATCGTCGCCCTCCTCTCGCTCCTCTCCCTGGGGCCGCTCGGAACCGACGAGCTCGGTCCCTTCGGCCGGGCAGGTCTGGCCACGCTGGTCACCCTCGCCCTGTTCGCGCTCCCCCCGATCGTCACCAGCGCCTACACGTCGATGGCGGAGGTCGACCGCGACGTGACCGAGGCCGCGCGCGGGATGGGGATGTCCGAGGGTGCTCTCGTACTACGGGTCGAGCTGCCGCTCGCGGCGCCGCTGATCGTCGCCGGGCTGCGCCTCGCCGTGGTCCAGGTCTGGGCGACCGCGACGATCGCGTCCCTCGTCGCCGGCCCGGGTCTCGGCAGGATCATCGTGCACGGCTACGCCACCAACCAGCAGTCGGAGGTGATCGCCGGTTCGCTGGTCGTGGCCGTGGTGGCGCTCGCGCTGGAGCTGGGGCTGCTGGCCCTGCAACGGTCGGTCACCCCGCCGGGACGCGCCGCCCGGTAGCGCGGCAGGTCGCCGGCAGTCGCGCCGTCTGGTCGCACAGGTCCGAGCATCTGGCTAGAGTCGTCGCGCGGGCTCAAGCATCCGGAGGTCCCCCGGGTCAGCCAGGCCTGCCGGACACGCGCAGCAGCACCGCTGCGGGACACAGAAGGCGGATCACCCATGAAGAGATCTCTCCTACGCCACACCCTCGCCGTGCTGGTCGCAACGGCCCTCGCCCTGACCGTGACGTCGTGTGGTGACGACGCCGACCAGGACAGCGCCACGACCGTGGAGGACAGGGGCGCGGTCACCGTCGTCGGTCAGCAGTTCACCGAGGCGGCGATCATGACCGAGCTGTACGCCGCGGTCCTGGACAACCTCGGCTTCGACGTCACCGTGAAGAACGTGCAGGCGCGCGACGTCTACCTCGACGACCTGACCAGCGGCGCGATCCAGGTCTCGGCCGATTACCTGGCCTCTGCTGCCACCGCGCTCAACGCGAAGGCGAACGGCGAGGACGCCCCTCCGGTCGCGTCGCCGGACACCGACGACACCCTGGCCGAGCTCACCGAACTCGCCACGAAGTACGGCCTCTCGCCGCTCAAGCCGGCCGAGGCGCTCGACTCCAACGCGTTCGCCGTCACGAAGGACTTCGCCGAGGAGAACGACCTGACGACCCTCTCCGACCTGGGTGCGTCGGGCCTGCAGGTCAAGATGGGCGGAGCCCCCGAGTGCACCGAGCGCAAGGACTGCAAGGTCGGTCTCGAGGAGACCTACGGGATCAAGATCGGCGACTTCTTCGACACCGGCTTCGGCAGCCAGCAGACCAAGGACGACCTGGTATCCGGGAAGACCCAGCTGGGCCTCGTCGGCACCACCGACGCCACCCTGGAGAAGGACGGCCTGGTGATCCTGGAGGACGACAAGTCGATCCGGAACGCCGACAACCTGATCCCGATCGTCAACACCGAGTGGCTCGCGGAGAATGACGACGTCGTGGAGGCGCTCAACGCGCTCTCGGCGGTGCTCACCACCGCGGACCTCACCGGCCTGATCGGTCAGGTCGACCTCGGTCGGGAGAAGGCCGCGGACGTGGCGGCGGCGTACCTCGCCGACAAGGGGCTCCTGACCTGACCGCGCGCGACAGGTCCGTGCCCGGGGTCGGGCACGGACCTGTCGTCGTTCACGGAGCGTCTCCACGGGTAGTCTCCACGGCCATGAGCGCCCCCACCGTCGAGACCAACCGGTTGATCGACGTCCGCACCGGCACGGCGACGACCTGGGCCGACCTGCCCAAGCAGCTGGTGCCGGCGCCTGCCGCCGTGGTCGTGGGGTCCTCCTTCGACGCGCTCGCCTGGGCGCGGGCGCACGCGCGGACCGGCGCCGAGCTCCTGATCGTGGCCGCTGGTCGGATGGAGCCGCACCTGCGTGCAGAGCTGCTGGACGGCGGCTTCGCCCTGGTCGAGGACGCCGGGGTCACCGCGGCACCGGTAGCCCGCGAACCCGAGGACCACCGTCTCTGGCTGCTGACGTCGGGCTCGACCGGTCGCCCGAAACGGATCGGCCACACCCTGGAGTCGCTGACCACGGTGTCCGGCGACCTCGCCCCGCGTCGCTGGTTGTGCCCGTACTCGCCGGGCACCTACGCCTGGTGGCAGGTGGTCACGCTCGCCCTGGCCTCACCCGGTCAGGACCTCGTGGTCGTCGACCCGAGCGACCTGGGCGGCTGGGTCGCCGCAGCCCTCGAGCACGGCGTCACCGCCGCGTCCGGGACGCCGACCTTCTGGCGGCAGTCGCTGATGGCCCACCGGGCGAAGCTCGTCGAGGTGCCGCTGGAGCAGATCACCCTCGGGGGTGAGCCCGTCGACCAGGCGGTCCTCGACCAGCTCCGCGAGGTCTTCCCCGACGCACGGATCTCCTGGATCTACGCGTCCTCCGAGCTCGGTGCCTCGATCGTCGTCCACGACGGCAGGGCCGGATTCCCGGTGGAGTGGCTCGAGCGGGACGCGCCCGACCGGCCGCGGCTGGCGGTTCGCGACGGCGAGCTCGTGATCGCATCCCCGCACCACGGGGCGGGCCTGGAGGGTGCGGTTCCCACCGGCGACGCGGTGGTGGTCGAGGACGGCCGGGTGATCATCACCGGGCGGCTGAACAGCGACGAGATCAACGTCGGTGGTTCCAAGGTCTCGGCCGGCGTGGTCCGGGCGGTCCTCCAGAGCCATCCCGACATCGCCTGGGCCGCGGTCCGTGGCCGCCGGTCCGCCCTGGTCGGCAACCTGGTCGTCGCCGACGTCGTCCTGGAACCCGGTCGGGAGGAGTCCCGCGAGCTGCTCGCCGCAGTGACGGCGTACTGCTCCGAGCGGCTTCCGGAGTACGGCGTTCCCCGCCGGGTCAAGGTGCTCGACGAGATCCCGTCCACGGCCACGCTGAAGAGCGAGGTCTGACCCGCCCCGGTGGTGGAGCCTGCCGAAGCAAGGCGGCGCAGGGACCGACCCGGGCCACGCGAGCCGTGTGACGTGGAACACCGGACCGTTCGCTGGCTTGATGGTCTCCTGCAGGCGTACTGTTTTGCTTGTCATTGAGTAGTCCGGTACCCGAGAGGGACTGGAACGAAAGGCGATGAGCCCACATGACCCGTATCGGGGTTGTTGGCGCCGGCAGGGTCGGTGCCGTTCTTGCCGCTGCGCTGCGCGCTGCCGGTCACGAGATCGTCTCCGCAGCCGGTGAGTCCACGGCGTCCCGCGACCGGATGGCGGCCCTGCTCCCCGGGGTGACCGGCGGGAAGCCGACCGACGTCGCCAAGAACTGCGACCTGCTCCTGCTGACCGTGCCCGACGACATGCTCGAGAACGTGATCAACACCCTCGTCGGGGCCGGGGCGATCCGTGAGGGCCAGTACGTCTGCCACACCAGCGGCCGGCACGGTCTTGCTGTCCTGCGTGCCGCTTCCGACATCGGTGCGAAGCCGCTCGCGATGCACCCGGCGATGACCTTCACCGGCACCGAGGTCGACCTCGACCGGCTCACCGGCTGCGTCTTCGGCGTGACCGCCGGTCCCGAGGACCGTGCTGTCGCCGAGAACCTGGTGGCCGACCTCCGCGGCACCCCGATGTTCGTGCCCGAGGACAAGCGCACGCTCTACCACGCGGGTCTGGCCCACGGCGCCAACCACCTGGTCACGCTGGTCGCCCAGGCGATGGAGCTGCTCGCTGCCTCTGGTGCCGAGGACCCGGCCGCGACCCTGCGGCCGCTGCTCTCCGCCGCGCTCGACAACGCCCTCACCTCCGGCGACGCTGCCCTGACCGGTCCGATCGTGCGCGGCGATGTGAACACCGTCCGCGCGCACCTCAGGGACATCGGGGAGACGGCCCCGGCGACCATCCCGTCGTACGTCGCGATGGCGAAGGCCACTGCCGACCGGGCCGTCCTCGACGGCCGTCTGATGCCGATCCGAGCGGTGAAGATCGTCCGGCTCCTGGACGAGGCGCTGGCCGGAGTCGATCTCGATCGTGGTCGGTCCGACACGGCCCCGCATCTCGCCCGGCGCGACCACCGGACCGACCTGCGGTGACCACGACCCTGGTGCGCGCGGACACGCGCGCGGACCTCGTTGCTGCCCTCGCTCCGCGTCGAGCCGCCGGTGCGCGCGTCGGCCTCGTTCCCACGATGGGGGCGTTGCACCAGGGGCACCTGACCCTGATCGAGCGTGCCCGGCAGGAGATCGGGCCGGACGGGGTCCTGGTCGTCTCGATCTTCGTGAACCCGCTGCAGTTCGGTCCCGACGAGGACCTCGACCGGTACCCGCGCACGCTCGAGGACGACCTCGGTGCGTGCGCCGGCGCCGGGGCCGACCTCGTGTTCACACCCCCGGTCGCGGAGGTCTACCCGAACGGCGTCCCGCACGACCCGGGCCTGGCCCAGGTGACCGTGGACCCGGGAGCGCTCGCCGACATCCTCGAGGGAGCCTCGCGGCCGGGCCACTTCCGCGGAGTCCTGACCGTCGTGGCCAAGCTCTTCGGCCTGGTGCGCCCGGACGTCGCGGTCTTCGGTGAGAAGGACTTCCAGCAGCTGGCCCTGATCGCCCGGATGGCCGAGGACCTCTGCCTGGGTATCCGGGTCGTGGGCGCGGAGACCGTCCGGGAGCCCGACGGGCTCGCCCTGTCCAGCCGCAACCGCTATCTCGACGGCGACCAGCGGCTCCAGGCGGCGGCCCTGTCCCGGTCGCTCTTCGCCGCCCGCGGCGCCGCCCGTCACGGTGCCGCCGCGGCGCTGGACGCGGCCCGCACCGAGCTTCGCGAGGCGTACGGCGTGGATCTGGACTACCTGGAGATCACGGCACCCGATCTGGGTCCGGCGCCGTCGGCCGGCGCGGCTCGCCTGCTCGTCGCGGCCAGGGTGGGAAGCACCCGGCTGATCGACAACCTGGCCCTGACCCTGGGGGCCCCGGCCGCCCCCACCAATACCGGCCCGACCAACGAGAGGGAGGCCAACTGATGTTGCGCACCATGATGAAGAGCAAGATCCACCGCGCCACCGTGACCCAGGCCGATCTCCACTACGTCGGGTCGGTCACCGTCGACGAAGACCTGCTCGACGCGGCCGACCTGCTCGCCGGTGAGCTCGTGCACATCGTCGACGTCACCAACGGGGCCCGGCTGGAGACCTACACGATCGCGGGCGAGCGCGGCTCCGGCGTGATCGGGATCAACGGTGCGGCCGCGCGGCTCGTGCACCCCGGGGACGTGGTCATCCTGATCGGCTACGGCCAGATGGAGACCGCCGAGGCCAAGGACTTCCAGCCGCACGTCGTCTTCGTCGACGCCGAGAACCGGATCATCGGTACCGGGTCGGACCCGGCCGAGGCGTTGCCGGGCACCGGCCTGGTGCGCGGTGACCTCGTCGCGAACTCCCGCTAGTCTCCGTCGATGATCCTCGCTCCGCTCGTCAACGGCGTCTCGTCTCCTCGGTCACGAGCAAGCTCGCACGCTCGGAGACTCGCACGGTGACGATCAGGGTCCCGGAACGACTCTCGGCCGGCACGCCCGGATGGCTGCGCGAGGCCGACGTCGTCGTGATCGGCACCGGCGTCGCCGGGCTGACCGCGGCGCTGCGGCTGCGCGGTCAGGTCAACCGGATCCTGGTGGTCACCAAGGACGTCCTCTCGGCCGGCTCGACGCAGTGGGCCCAGGGCGGCATCGCTGCAGCGCTCGGCCCCGGCGACACCCCGGCCGAGCACGAGCTCGACACCCTCGTGGCCGGGGCGGGAGCGTGCGACACCGAGGCGGTCCGGATCCTGGTCAACGAGGGACCGGACGCCGTCCGGGAACTGATCGCTGCAGGCGCCATCTTCGACCACGCGGAGGACGGCGAGCTGTCGCTGACCCGTGAGGGCGGGCACCACCGCGACCGGATCGCGCACGCCGGCGGCGACGCGACCGGTGCGGAGATCCAGCGGGCCCTGGTGGCCGCTGTCGCGGCCGCTCCCGAGATCGAGGTCATCCAGCACGCTCTCGCGGTCGACCTGCAGCTCGACAGCGACGCCGCCGTCTGCGGGTTGACCCTGCACGTGATGGGCGAGGGCCAGCGGGACGGTGTCGGGGCGGTCCGGTGCCGCGCGGTCGTGCTCGCCTCCGGCGGCCTGGGTCAGGTGTTCTCGCAGACCACCAACCCGGCCGTCTCCACCGGCGACGGGATGGCGCTCGCCCTGCGCGCCGGTGCGGTGCTCCGGGACCTGGAGTTCGTCCAGTTCCACCCCACGGTGATGTACCTGGGTGCCGAGTCGACCGGTCAGCAGCCGCTGATCTCCGAGGCGGTCCGGGGCGAAGGCGCCTTCCTGGTCGACTTCGCCGGCAACCGGTTCATGCAGGGCCAGCACGAGCTGGCCGACCTGGCACCGCGCGACGTCGTCGCGAAGGCCATCACCCGGCGGATGCACGAGGAGGGCAAGCCGCACATGTGGCTCGATGCCCGGCACCTCGGCGAGGGTCAGGAAGCCTGGTGGGAGCGACGCTTCCCGACGATCCTGGCGACGGCGCGCTCCCACGGCATCGACCCGGTGAGCCAGCTGATCCCGGTCGCGCCGGCCTGCCACTACGCCTCCGGCGGGGTGGCGACCGACCTGTGGGGCCGCTCGACGATCCCCGGTCTCTACGCGACCGGCGAGGTCGCCTGCTCCGGCGTCCACGGCGCTAACCGGCTGGCGTCCAACTCGCTCCTCGAAGGCCTGGTCTTCTCCCGGCGGATCGCCCAGGTCCTTCCCGGCGAGCTGCGCGACCAGACCGAACCGGCCGAGGACCGACGTACGGCGGGCGTGATCGCCGCGAAGGTACGCCCCGACATGCAGGCCACGATGACCGACCAGGTCGGCGTCCTGCGCAACGCGACCGGGCTCGGCTCCGCCCTCGCCGAGCTCGCCGTCCTGGCCGCGAACGACGGCGAGGAGGGCACCGCTGCCTGGGAGACGACGAACCTTCTCTCGATCAGCGCGGCGCTGGCCACGGCTGCCGCGCTCCGCGAGGAGACCCGTGGCTCGCACTGGCGCGACGACTTCCCGACCCGTGACGACGCCGACTTCGCGGGCCACTTCGACGTGGTCCTCACCGCCGGCGTCCCGGTGGCCACCTTCCACCCGGCCCCGGCGACCGACAGTCCGGAGGTGACCGGGTGAGCGCGTTCCGGGGGACCCCGTACGACGCCCTGCCTGCCGAGCTCGTCGCGGAGCTGGCCGAGGCCGGCCTGGACCCGCGCCGGATCTACGCAGCGATCGTGGACGCGCTCGCCGAGGACCTCCCGGACGACGGGGCGGGGGTCGACGTCACGAGCGAGGCCACCCTCGACGCCGTCGCCCGCGGGACCGCCGACTTCGGTGCCCGCGAGGCCGGGGTGGTGGCCGGCCTGGGGATCGCGGCCCTCACCTTCGCCTACGTCCTGGGCGACGACGTCACGATCACCGACCGGCTCCCCGACGGCACCCGGGTCGCCCCGGGTGACGTCGTGCTGCGGGTCAGCGGCCCGGTTCACGGGCTGCTCCTCGCCGAGCGGACCGCCCTGAACTTCGCCTCGCACCTCTCCGGCGTGGCCACCGCGACCGCTGCGTGGGTCGACGCCCTGGACGGCACCGGAGCGCGGGTGCTGGACACCCGCAAGACCCTGCCCGGGTACCGCGCCCTGCAGAAGTACGCCGTGCGCTGCGGCGGTGGGGTGAACCACCGGTTCAGCCTCTCCGACATGGCACTGGTCAAGGACAACCACGTCGTCGCCGCGGGCGGGGTGCTGGCGGCGTACCAAGCGGTCCTGTCCCGGTACCCCGACCTCCCTGTCGAGGTCGAGGTGACAGACCTCGACCAGCTCGGGGTGCTCCTGGACGCCGGCTGCGACCGGGTCCTGCTCGACAACATGAGCGACGCGATGATGACCGAGGCGGTCCGGATCAACGCGGGGCGCGCCGTCTTGGAGGCCTCCGGGGGACTCACCGTGGACCGGGCACGTGCGGTCGCGGAGACCGGGGTCGACTTCATCTCGGTCGGCGCCCTGACCCACTCGGTGAAGGTCTTCGACATCGGCATGGACCTGGTGGACGGGGCGGGGACACCGTGACGCTGCTCTGCGCCGACATCGGCAACTCGCACACGACCCTCGGTCTGCTCGACAACGGCCACGTCGGCGACCACTGGCGGATCGCCACCCTGGAGACCCGGACCGCGGACGAGTGGTTCGTGCTGATCCGGGGACTGATCGGGGACAGCTCCCGGTTGGCGGCTGGCGGCGGTCTCGACGGGATCTCGGTCTGCGCGACCGTGCCGTCGGTGCTGCACGAGTGGCGGGACATGCTCACCCGGCACTTCCCCGACGTGCCGGCCGTGGTCGTCGAGCCAGGGGTCCGTACCGGCGTACCGGTCCTGATGGACAACCCACGCGAGGTGGGCGCCGACCGGGTGGTCAACGCCCTCGCCGCGGCGACCCTGTACGACGGTCCGGCGATCGTCGTCGACTTCGGCACCGGCACCACCTTCGACGTGGTCAGCCCGCGCGGTGAGTACATCGGCGGCGCGATCGCCCCGGGCATCGACATCTCCCTCGAGGCACTCGGTCGCCGCGGCGCCCAGCTCCGCAAGGTCGAGCTGCTCCGTCCCCGGTCCGTGATCGCGAAGAACACCGTCGAGGCGCTCCAGTCCGGGATGGTCTTCGGGTTCGCCGGCCAGGTCGACGGCATCGTCGCCCGGATGATCGAGGAGCTCGGGGTCCCCGCCGACACCGTGCACGTGATCGCGACCGGCGGTCTGGCACCGGTGGTCGTCGACGAGTGCCGCTCGATCACCGAGCACCAGCCGTGGCTGACCCTGCGCGGTCTCGAACTCGTCTTCGACCGCAACAGCTGACCGCTCCACGCGCCGAGTTCGGCGGAAAGTAGCCTTGCGCCCATGACCGACCAGCCTGCGCAGCCCGACTCCGCTCCCGAGCCGGCCGTCGTCGACGACCTCCCCGAGCAGATGCAGGTGCGCCACGAGAAGCGGGCCCGGCTGCTCGAGTCCGGACGCGAGGCGTACCCGATCGCTGTGGCGCGGACCCACACGATCAAGGAGCTTCGCGAGACCTACGACCCGCTCCTGGAGACCGGCGAGCTCGAGCCGGACACGACGACCGCGCAGACCGTCTCGATCACCGGGCGGGTGATCTTCCTGCGCAACACCGGCAAGCTCTGCTTCGTCCGGCTGCGGGAGGGTGACGGCTCCGAGATCCAGGTGATGCTCTCGCTCGCTGGTGTCGGCGAGGAGCCCCTGGCCGACTTCAAGGCGCTGGTCGACCTCGGGGACCTGCTGGCGGTGACCGGTGAGGTGATCACCAGCCGTCGCGGAGAGCTCTCGGTGCAGGCGACCACCTGGCAGATCGCCGCGAAGACGCTGCGCCCGCTGCCCAACGAGCACAAGCCGCTCTCGGACGAGGCCCGGATCCGGTTGCGGTACGTCGACATGATAATCCGGTCCGAGCCGCGCGACATGGTCCGCACCAAGGCGACCGTCCTGCGCAGCATCCGGAACACCCTCGACTCGAGGGGCTACCTCGAGGTCGAGACCCCGATCCTGCAGCTGACCAACGGCGGCGCAGCCGCGCGCCCCTTCCGGACCCACCTCAACGCCCTGGACCAGCCGATGCTGCTCCGGATCGCCATCGAGCTGGACCTCAAGCGCGCGCTGATCGGCGGCGTCGACCGGGTCTACGAGATCGGTCGCACCTTCCGCAACGAGGGCCTCGACTCCACCCATGCCGCCGAGTTCTCGATGCTCGAGGCCTACCAGGCCTACGGCGACCAGTTCACGATGATGCAGCTGACCCGGGACATCGTCCTGGACGCGGCGCGCGCGGTCGGCCGGACCGTCGTACCGGGGCGGGACGGTTCGGAGATCGACCTGGAGGCGGAGTGGCGTCAGGCGCCGATCCTGGACCTGGTCTCGGAGGCGCTCGGCGAGGAGATCACGGTGGAAACAACGGCCCAGGCCCTGCGTGAGCATGCCGGGAATCGTGGCGTGGAACTGCAACCGAAATGGGGCGCAGAAGAGATCGTCGTCGAGCTCTACGAGCAGGTGGTCGAGGATTCTCTGATCAATCCGACATTCGTCATGGATTACCCCGCCGCGGTGAAGCCGCTGGCGAAGGCGCACCGCTCGAAAAAGGGTCTGAACGAGGCCTGGGACCTCATCATCAACGGCGTCGAACTGGCGCCGGCGTACTCCGAGCTCAACGATCCGGTCGTGCAACGCGACCGGCTGACCGCACAGTCCCTGTTGGCCGCGGCGGGCGACCCGGAGGCCATGGAACTCGACGAGGTCTTCCTCAAGGCCATGGAATACGGAATGCCGCCCGCCGGGGGGATGGGCATGGGAGTCGACCGATTGATCATGCTGCTCACCGGAGCGGGAATCCGCGAAACCATTCTGTTTCCCCTGCTGCGCCCCGAATGAATAGGGGGCCGGGGGTATTCTTCGAAATGCAGGTACCGGCTCACGACAAAGGGATTTCGCCATGGCGCAAAAGGTAAGCATCGTTCTCGTCGACGACCTCGACGGGTCCGAGGCGGTCGAGACGGTCAGCTTCGCGATCGACGGGCGCGACTACGAGATCGACCTGAGCTCGAAGAACGCCACGAAGCTGCGCGACGTCCTGGCGCCGTACGTCGGCCACGCCCGCCGCGGCGGGGGCCGCAAGCGCAGTCGGGGCAACGGCCCGAGCCCGTCAGACATCCGGTCGTGGGCCCGCGAGAACGGCTTCACCGTGCCGGACCGCGGCCGGGTCTCCTCCCAGGTGCGTGAGGCCTACATCGCCGCCCACTGACCGGGCCTCTCAGGTGCCCGGCCGACGGGCCGATGGGAGACTCCAGGCCCACTCGTGTTCGCTCACAGCGCAGTTCCGTGTTCGCTACCAGCGAAGACGCCGTTCGGGCGGAACACGTAGGGTGGAAGCAGGGTTGAGAGAGTCGTGCGGGCGGTACGCCACTCGACCCGCGAAGTCCAAGGAGCGATGCCCATGTTCGAGCGGTTCACAGACCGTGCCCGTCGTGTTGTCGTGCTGGCCCAGGAAGAGGCCCGCATGCTCTCGCACAACTACATCGGTACCGAGCACATCCTGCTCGGGCTGATCCACGAAGGTGACGGCATCGCAGCCAAGGCTCTCGAGAGCCTGGGCATCTCGCTGGAGGGCGTCCGCGCTCAGGTCGAGGAGATCATCGGCCAGGGCCAGCAGGCTCCCAGCGGCCACATCCCCTTCACCCCGCGAGCCAAGAAGGTCCTCGAGCTCTCGTTGCGCGAGGCCCTGCAGCTCGGCCACAACTACATCGGCACCGAGCACATCCTGCTCGGACTGATCCGCGAGGGCGAGGGCGTCGCCGCCCAGGTCCTGCAGAAGCTCGGCGCCGACCTCAACCGGGTCCGCCAGCAGGTCATCCAGCTGCTCTCCGGCTACCAGGGCAAGGAAGCGCAGGCGGCCGGTACGGCGCCCGAGGCCGCCCCGTCCAGCTCGCTCGTCCTCGACCAGTTCGGCCGGAACTACACCCAGGCCGCCAAGGAGGGGAAGCTCGACCCGGTCATCGGTCGCGAGAAGGAGATCGAGCGGGTCATGCAGGTGCTGTCCCGCCGTACCAAGAACAACCCCGTCCTGATCGGTGAGCCCGGCGTCGGCAAGACCGCCTGCGTCGAGGGCCTGGCCCAGGCGATCGTGCGCGGCGACGTGCCCGAGACGCTGAAGGACAAGCAGATCTACTCGCTCGACCTCGGTGCCCTGGTCGCCGGTTCGCGTTACCGCGGTGACTTCGAGGAGCGGTTGAAGAAGGTCCTCAAGGAGATCAAGACCCGCGGCGACATCATCCTGTTCATCGACGAGCTGCACACGCTCGTCGGCGCGGGTGCGGCCGAAGGTGCGATCGACGCGGCCAGCATCCTCAAGCCGATGCTCGCCCGTGGGGAGCTCCAGACCATCGGTGCCACCACGCTGGACGAGTACCGCAAGCACCTGGAGAAGGACGCAGCGCTCGAGCGCCGCTTCCAGCCGATCCAGGTCGCCGAGCCGTCGATCGCGCACACCATCGAGATCCTCAAGGGTCTGCGCGACCGCTACGAGGCGCACCACCGGGTGACCATCACCGACGAGGCCCTGGTCTCGGCGGCGACGCTGGCCGACCGGTACGTCTCGGACCGGTTCCTGCCGGACAAGGCGATCGACCTGATCGACGAGGCGGGTTCGCGCCTGCGGATCCGCCGGATGACGGCTCCGCCGGACCTGCGGGAGTTCGACGACAAGATCGGCGACGTCCGCAAGCGCAAGGAAGGCGCCATCGACGGTCAGGACTTCGAGGCGGCCGCGCGTCTGCGCGACGAGGAGAAGCAGCTGATCCTGGCCAAGGCCGAGCGCGAGAAGCAGTGGCGCGCCGGTGACATGGACGTCGTCGCCGAGGTCGACGAGGAGCTCATCGCCGAGGTCCTCGCGGTCGCGACCGGCATCCCGATCGTGAAGCTCTCCGAGGAGGAGTCGACCCGGCTGCTCAAGATGGAGGACGAGCTGCACAAGCGCGTCATCGGTCAGGACGAGGCCGTCAAGGCGCTCTCCCGGGCGATCCGGCGTACCCGTGCTGGTCTGAAGGACCCGAAGCGCCCCGGCGGCTCGTTCATCTTCGCCGGTCCGTCGGGAGTCGGGAAGACCTGGCTGTCCAAGACGCTGGCCGAGTTCCTCTTCGGTGACGAGGACGCCCTCATCCAGCTCGACATGTCGGAGTTCTCCGAGAAGCACACCGTCTCGCGCCTCTTCGGCTCGCCCCCGGGCTATGTGGGCTACGAAGAGGGCGGCCAGCTGACCGAGAAGGTCCGCCGGAAGCCGTTCTCGGTGGTTCTCTTCGACGAGGTCGAGAAGGCGCACCCGGATATCTTCAACAGCCTCCTCCAGATCCTGGAGGAGGGCCGGTTGACCGACAGCCAGGGTCGCGTCATCGACTTCAAGAACACCGTGATCATCATGACCACGAACCTCGGGTCGCGCGACATCAGCAAGGGCGTCAGCCTGGGCTTCGGCAACGCCTCGGACGTCCAGGGGTCCTACGACCGGATGAAGGCGAAGGTTTCGGAGGAGCTCAAGCAGCACTTCCGCCCGGAGTTCCTCAACCGTGTTGACGAGATCATCGTGTTCCCGCCGCTCAGCCAGGAGCAGATCGTCTCGATGGTGGACAACATGATCGCCTCGGTCGAGCTGCGCCTCAAGGACCGCGACATGTCCTTGGAGCTGACCCAGCCCGCGAAGGACCTGCTCGCTAGGAAGGGCTTTGACCCTGTCCTGGGCGCGCGTCCGCTGCGGCGTACGGTGCAGCGCGAGATCGAGGACGTACTCGCCGAGAAGATGCTGTACGGCGAGGTCGGCCCCGGTCAGATCGTGCTCGTGGACGTCGAGGGCGAAGGGGCCGAAGAGGTCTTCACCTTCAAGGGCACCCTGCGCGTCGAGCTGCCGGACACCCCTCCGGTCGAGGTCGCCGGCGGCGGCGAGGAAGCCTCGGTCTGACCGACGTACGCACTGCTTGATCGAGTTCGACAGGCTCAACCCACCGAGGTTGAGCCTGTCGAATTCGTTTTACCCCGGGTGCAACGCTTGGCCCCATGAGCCTGGTCGATCTCCCTGCCCGCGCGCTGAGCTCGCTCGCGGGCCCGGTCCGACGCCAGCTCGCCGGGACCCTGCGCAGCAGGGTCGCCGGGGAGGATGCCGACGAGCGGGCCGCGGTGATCTGGGGCAGCCGGGGTCCGCGCTGGTTCACCCCGGAGGACCCGGTGTGGCGGGTCCACGCCGACGCCTCGATGTTCGTCGGCGGAGTGCGCGCCCTCCTGATGCAGTCGCTGCACCCGTTGGCGATGGCCGGGGTCGCCGGACACTCGGGGTATCGCAGCGACCCGTGGGGGCGTTTGGAACGGACCAGCGCGTTCCTGGCCACGACGACCTTCGGGACCGTCGACCACGCCGAGGAGGCGATCGCCCACGTCCGCGCGGTCCACGACCGGATCCGCGGCAAGGCGCCCGACGGTCGCCCGTACGCCGCCAGCGACCCGCACCTGCTCGACTGGGTCCACGTGGCCGAGGTCGACAGTTTCCTGACCGCCTACCAGCGGTTCGGCCCGGGACGGCTGAGCCCGGACGAGGCCGACCAGTACGTCGCCCAGACCGCCGGCGTCGCCGCGAAGCTGGGGGCCACGACGCCGCCGACCTCGGTCGCGGAGCTGCGTGCGCGGATCGCGGCCTTCAGGCCCGAGCTCGCGTCCACCGAGGCCTCCCGGGACGTTGCCCGGTTCCTGCTCCTGAGCCCCCCGCTCCCGCTGGCTGCGAGGCCCGGCTACGGGATGCTCGCTGCCGGAGCCGTGGCCAGCCTCCCGGACTGGGCGCGCCGCGAGCTGAGGCTGCCGCCCCGGTTCGTTGGCTGGGACTGGCCGGGCCAGCAGCTGGGAGCTGCTGGAGCCGGAGTCGTCCGCTGGGCGATGGCGGACCTGAGCGTCGCGGCGGACCGGGTCTCCTGACGGGCACTCAGTCCGGCAAGGTGTAGCGTCCGTCGACCTCGACGGCCAGACCGTCGGCAAGGAGACCCGCCAGGGCGCGGTCACGCTGCACGGCGTCGGCCCAGGCGGAGTCGAGCCGGTCCTGGGTGACGACTCCAGGGGCGTCGCGGAGGACTGCGAGCAGGGAGCCACGGCACTGCCGGTCCGTGCCGGCATAGGTCTGCGCGGTCCGGGCCGGGCCGTCGTACGGCGGCCGCCCGGCGACCTGCCAGGCGCAACGGTCGAGGATCGGGCAGGCCTCGCAGGACGGCCGGCTCGCCGTGCAGACGAGCGCGCCGAGCTCCATCACCGCGACCGCCCAGACCTCGGGGTCGTGCTCGGGTACGAGGGCTGCTGCCTCGTCCCGCTCCGCCCGGGTGACGTTGGTGGTCGGGAACTCGGCGCCGCGCACGGCCCTGGCCAGGACCCGGCGCACGTTGGTGTCGAGGACCGGGTGCGACCGGCCGAAGGCGAACGAGGCGATCGCAGCAGCGGTGTAGTCGCCGACACCGGGCAGCGCGCGGAGCTCGTCGTAGGTGTCCGGCACCTCGCCGCCGTGGCGTTCGGTGATCGCCACCGCGGACGCGTGCAACCGCAGCGCCCGGCGGGGGTACCCCAACCGGCCCCAGGCGCGGACGGCCTCGCCGCTGGGTGAGGCCGCCAGGGCGGCGGGGGTCGGCCAGGTGGTCAGCCAGGCCTCGTGGACCGGCAGCACCCGGGTGACCGGGGTCTGTTGGAGCATGAACTCCGAAACCATCACCGACCAGGGGCTGGTGCCGGGACGCCGCCACGGCAGGTCCCGGGCTTGAACTCCGTACCAGGCCGTGATCGGCTCGAGGAGGTCGTTCATGCTGCTCAGCCTACGAGGCGGAGCACACCGGTACGCCGGCCCACGGTGCGCCTCCGTCACCGCGGACCGGATGTTTCCTACCGTTCGACCATGGCCGCGACGACGCACCCACGGGGACGCCTTCCGGCACGGGTCTATTGGTTCCGCCGCACCCTGGTGCTGGGCACCGGGCTGGGGCTGGTCTTCGGTGTCGCCCAGGTGCTGGGGGGCTCCGACCCCGGGGCCGAGCAGACGGCCACGAACGCGGCGGCCACCTCCAGCATCGCCCCGACCCCCGGCCCGATGGGACCGGCCCCGGCGAAGACCGCCGCCGCCGCGCCGTCCCGAGCCCCGGCGTCGCTGCCGCAGCCCGACGGCCCGTGCGCCGTCGACCAGGTCACCGTGGTCCCGGTAGCGGGCAGGGTGACCGCGGGTAGACCGATCGCGCTGACCTTCCAGCTCACCGGCATCCGCCCGGCCTGCACCTTCGAGGTCTCGGCCCGGTCGCTGGTCGCCAAGGTCGTGGTCGGACCGGACCGGATCTGGTCGACCCAGGACTGCCCGTCCGCGGTCGCGAAGCGCGACGTGGTGGTCCGCAGCGGTACGCCGGCCGAGGTGACCGTGGTCTGGAACGGCCGTTCGTCCGACGACGGCTGCAGCCCGACGGCGCCGTTCGCGCTCCCCGGGAGCTACCGGCTGATCGCAGCCGCGATCGGCTCGGAGCCGAGCGAGGACAAGTTCCGGTTGGTCGCGCCGCAACGCTCGGTGGTGATCCGGACGGTCACGCCGACGCCGGCGCCGAAGACGGGCAAGCCGAAGGCGACGGTCAACGCGGGGCCGTAGGTGGGTCTGCGCGCCCGTCACCCAGGTTTCGACCCGCCGTCGCGGGTTCGCCAGCTCACCCGCGGACTCGCTCAACCTCTTCGCGTTGACCGTGCGAGCAAGCTCGCCCGGTCAGCTCAGACGTAGCGCTCGAGGATGCTGGACTCGGCAAGGCGGGAGAGTCCCTCGCGGACGCTGCGGGCGCGCAGCTCGCCGACGCCCTCGACGATCTGCAGGTCCTCGACGCCGGCGGAGAGCAGCTTCTGCAGCGTGTCGAACTGCTCGATGAGTCCGTCGACCACGGTGGTGGGCAACCGGGGGACCTTCGCGAGCAGCCGGTAGCCGCGCGGGGTGACGGCACCGTCGAGGTGTTCGGCCTGGCCCAGGCCGAGCGCCTTGGCAACCATGGAGATGTCGACCAGGTCTGTGGGGGAGAGGCCTTCGAGATCGGCGAGTACCGTCTCGGGGGTCCGCTTGCGGCGGCCACCGGGGAGGTAGTCCCGCACGACAAGTTCACGCTCGGCGTCGACCCCGGTGATCAGTTCCTCGAGCTGCAACGAGAGCAGGCGGCCGTCCGAGCCCAGCTCGAGGACGTAGTCCTCGATCTCACGTGCGATCCGGGTGACCATCTCGAGACGCTGGGCGACCACGGCTACGTCACGGACCGTCACCAGGTCCTCGATCTCCAGTGCCGAGAGGGTGCTGGAGACCTCGTCGAGCCGGAGCTTGTAGCGCTCCAGGGTGGCCAGGGCCTGGTTGGCGCGGGAGAGGATCGAGCCGGAGTCCTCCAGCACGTACCGGGTCTCGCCGACGTACGCCGCGATGATCTGCATGGACTGCGAGACCGAGATGACCGGGAAGCCGGTCTGCTTCGCGACCCGGTCCGCCGTGCGGTGCCGGGTCCCGGTCTCGTCGCTGGGGATGGTGTGGTCGGGCATCAGGTGCACGTTGGCACGCAGGATCCGGCTGACGTCCCCGTCGATGACGATCGCGCCGTCCATCTTCGCGAGCTCGCGCAGTCCGGTCGCGGTGAACGGCACGTTCAGGGTGAATCCGCCGGTCGCGATGGTGTCCATCGTCTTGTCGGACCCGAGCACGATGAGCGCGCCGGTACGGCCGCGCAGGATCCGCTCGAGACCGTCGCGCAGCAACGTACCCGGCGCGATGCTGGCGAGTGTCGCTCGCAGGCGCTCTGCCTCGCCGGCGTCATCAGTGGTGACCACGCGCCGAGTCTAGGGGCTCCACGGCTGTGACCTGGCAGGGTTTCGAGACTGGCCGGGCTCAGGTCGCCGTGCGGTGTCCGGCCGACTCCTCCGTCATCCCGAGGAGGTCGAGGGCACGGGCGATCGTGTCGACGTCCACGACCCGGAGCCCGTCGACCAGCCGGCTCTTGCCCACGGTGCTGGAAGAGTCCGCCGGGACGGCGGCGGAACGGAACCCCATCCGGCCTGCCTCGGCGAGCCTGACGTCGACGTCGCGGACCCGGCGCAGGTCGCCGGAGAGACCGAGCTCCCCGATCGCCACCACCTGCCGGCCCAGGGTCTGACCCCGGTAGGCGCTCACGATGGCCAGCGCGATCGCGAGGTCGTTGCTCGGCTCCGTGAGCCGTGAGCCGCCGACGCTGGACACGAAGACGTCGTGGTTGTGGAGCCGGATGCCGGCGTGCTGCTGCAGGATCGCCAGGATCATCGCCACCCGGGCGGAGTCCACGCCGGAGGTGGTCCGACGCGGTCGCTCGGACGCGGTGTGGGTCACCAGCGCCTGGACCTCGCTGAGCAGCGGACGACGCCCTTCCATCGCCACGGCCACGCAGGTGCCGGCGGTCGGGCCGTGGCGGCTGTCGAGGAAGAGGCCGGTCGGGTCGGTGATCTCCACGATGCCGGCGGCGGAGAGGTCGAAGCAGCCGACCTCGTCGACCGGGCCGAACCGGTTCTTCACCGCGCGCACCATGCGCAGCCGCGAGGAGCGTTCGCCCTCGAAGTGCAGGACGACGTCGACCAGGTGCTCCAGCACCCGCGGACCGGCGATGCTGCCGTCCTTGGTGACGTGGCCGACCAGGACGAGAGTGATGTTGCGGAGCTTGGCCATCCGGATCAGGGCGGCGGCCACTTCCTTGACCTGGGTGACCCCTCCGGGGACGCCGTCGATGTCACCAGCGCTGATCGTCTGGATGGAGTCGATGACCAGCAGTGTCGGCTTCACCTGTTCGACGTGGCCCAGCACGGCCCCGAGGTCGGTCTCGGCAGCGAGGTAGAGCTCGTCCTGGATGCCACCGGTGCGGTCGGCCCGGAGCCTGACCTGGGCCGCGGACTCCTCCCCGGTCAGGTAGAGGGTGCGGTGCTTCATCGCGGCCGTCTGGGCGGCCACCTCGAGCAGGAGGGTGGACTTCCCGACCCCGGGCTCGCCGGCGAGCAGGATGGCCGCGCCGGGCACCAGACCGCCGCCGAGGACGCGGTCGAGCTCGGGCACGCCGCTGGTGCGAGCCTGGGAGTCCTCGATCGGGATCTCGCCGATCGGCAGAGCCTTCTGGGTGACAGGTCCCGCCTGCACCCGGCTCTTCGGGGCGGTCCGTTCGACGACGGTGCCCCAGGCCTGGCACTCGCCGCAGCGGCCGACCCACTTGACGGCCTCCCAGCCGCACTCGTTGCAGTGGTAGGGGGCCGCGGTCGCCTTGGTCTTCGCCATGGATCGAACATATGTGCTAACACCGACAGGATCGTTCAGACGCGCGGGGACCGTTTAGCATTGGAACGATCCAGTCCAGGTCGGCCCCGAGGCCGAATCGACGAACGAGGGGGTGCGATGAGTCCGAGCAGGCGGCACGCCGGATTCCAGCCGACCCTCGCCTCAGTCGCCGAGCGCGCCGGGGTGTCGCGTCAGACGGTATCCAACGCGCTCAACAACCCCGAGCTGCTTCGGGAGGACACCCTCGCTCGGGTCCGCGCCGTGATCGAGGAGGTCGGCTACACGCCGAACCGCGCCGCCCGGCAGCTGCGGACCCGGGCTTCGCACATGATCGGGCTCCGGTTCGAGCCCGCCCAGGAGGGCACCAGCAACGCCTTGATGGACCGGTTCGTGCACACCCTGGTCGAGGCGACGGCGCGTACCGGCCACCACATCCTGCTCTTCTCCGGAGACCCGACCGACCCGCTGGACGGTTACGACGACCTGCTCCGCGCCACCGCGGTGGACGCGTTCATCATCACCGACACCTATGCCGGTACCCCCCAGGCCGACCTGCTGCGCCGGGTCGGGGCGCCCTTCGTCACCTTCGGCCGACCGTGGGACGACCCGACGGCGCAGCACCCCTGGGTCGACGTCGACGGCGCCCGCGGTGCCGAGCTCGCCACCGCGCACCTGCTTGCCGCGGGTCACGCGCGGGTGGCCTGGCTCGGGTGGGAACGAACCTCGCGCATCGGCGAGGACCGCCGATCCGGCTGGCAGCGTGCGATGGTCGCGGCCGGTGCGGACACCGCCGGGCTCGGCGTACGGCTCACCGACAACGTGGACGCGGCCCGGATGGCGGCGCACCAGCTCCTCGAGGACACCGGCCCCGAGCGGGTCACCGGGTTCGTCTGCGCCAGCGACACGATCGGCATCGGCGTCCTGCACGCGTTGGCCGAACGCGGCCTCCGCCCCGGCGTCGACGTCGGGGTGGTCGGCTTCGACGACTCCCTGGGCGCGCAGGTCATCTGGCCCGGTCTGACCTCGGTACGCCAGCCGCTCGAGCAGGTGGCCATCGAGATCGTCGACCTGGTGCACACGGTGCTCTCGCACAAGACGGTGGAGCGGCCGGGGCGGATGCTGGAGCCCAGCCTTGTCTTACGACGCTCGACGGACCGTCTGCAGACGTAAAGGGTCTACCTGCGCTCTGTGCCATGCGTAGCGGTTACTGCGGCGGAAAGTCGGTCCTGCGGACGCGGCCTACAACGTCGGTCCGGGCCACCCAGGAGTCAAGGGACTGTCGTGGTTCGGCTTTGGCATATGGAGCGGACGCGAGGATTTGAACCTCGACCCATTCCCTGGAAGGGAAGCGTGCTGCAACTACACCACGTCCGCGGAGCCAGCCTCCGAAGAGCCTGACACGTTCCCAGTATGAACCCCGCCCAGGACTATCCGGCCTCCAGGGTGCGATTTCCGGACTTCAGAACTCCCGCCCCATGACGCGGTGTGATCGTGGCGGTACGACGCACCGTCCGGACCGAATGCTCGCAAGTTCAGGTGGTGAGGCCTTGGAGGTCGATGCTCGGCAGCGGACGGGAACAGATGTCCCGGGCCTCGTCACTCGGCACGCCGAACATCCGGAGAAGGTCGGTCGCCATCTGGTCGGTGGTGGCCGCGTCGTCACGGGTCGGGTCGTCGTGCAGGGCCTGCCCGAGAGCGAGCACGCCACCTGCGGCCAGCATCAGCGCGACCTGAGGGTCTGCGACCGAGAAGCGTCCGGTCGCGACGCCGTTCTCGATGTCGCGAAGCGCGCGGGGGGCCAGGCCGCGCTCGGAGCTGATCAGCGCCGGTCCGTGGGCGAGCAGCACCCTGCTCAGCTCGGGTGCCAGGCGGTGCAGGCGGCCGGTGAGCCGGAAGCTCTGGGCGAAGACCTCGGCCGGGTCGTCGAAGTCCTCGGCCAGCAGGTCAAGGACTTCGGCGTGCGCCTCCAGCGCGTCGTCGACGGCGGCTTGATACAGCTCGTCCTTGGTCGCGAAGTGGTTGTAGAACGAGCCCATCCCGACGTCCGCGATCTGGGTGATCTCCAGGAGGGCGACGTTCTCGCGTCCGTCGGCGATGACGCGTTGCGCCGCTCTGATCAACGCTGCCCGGGTGCGCGCCTTGCGCTCCTCGTGCTTCGATGGCGCGCTCCGTTGCTCGGTCACGGCGCCACGGTAGCAAGATTTCGAAGTTTCTGACGAAATCATCAGAAAGTCTTGACAGCGATGGTGCGAATAGTTGACGATTTCCTCAGGAATAGGAGACCCCCATGAGCACGCACCACACGCACAACGATCTGCACAGCGAGCAGGGCGGCCTCGACGGCGAGCACCCGGGACGGTCGCGGAACCCGGTGATCAAGGTCCGCGACATCGCCTGGCTCGAGTTCGAGAAGCCCGACCTGGTCGCGGCGGAGAAGTTCGCGGCCGTGTTCGGCTTCAGCACCAGCCTGCGCACCCACGCAGAGCTCCACCTGCGCGGCACCTTCGCTGGTAGCCCCGCGGTGATCATCCGCAAGGGTCCGAAGTCGCGCTTCACCGGCCCCGCGTTCCGCGCCGAGTCCGACGACGACGTCCTCCGGTTGGCCGAACGCCTCGGCGAAACGGTCGCTCCGCTTCCTGAGGCGATCGGCGGGATCACCGTCGACACCCTGGACCCGAGCGGGGCCCGGGTCCGCGTGGTCAGCGGTACCCACGAGCTGCCGGCGCTGCCGGATCAGGTCGCGCACGAGTTCAACACCGGCGCGCTCACGGTCCGGGCCAACGGCACCCAGCGTCCACCTGCCGAGCCGGCTCGCGTGCAGCGGCTGGGCCACGTGGTGCTGCAGACCAACCGGTACCGCGCGGCGCTGGACTGGTACCTGGAGAACCTCGGCCTGATCGTCAGCGACTTCCAGTACTACGAGGGTCAGCGTGAGCTCGGCCCCACGATGAGCTTCATCCGCTGCGACCGAGGCTCTGAACCGGCCGACCACCACACCCTGGCGATGACCCTCGGGCCGTCAAACCGGTACGTGCACTCGGCGTACCAGGTCACCGACCTGGACGCTCTTGCTGCTGGCGGGGAGGTGCTGCTCGATGCCGGGTACACCCGGTCGTGGGGCATCGGGCGGCACATCCAGGGCAGCCAGATCTTCGATTACTGGCGCGACCCGGACGGTTTCATGGTCGAGCACTTCACCGACGGGGACATATTCGACAACACCCTCGAGCCCGGCTGGGCGCCGATGACCGCGTCGGGCCTGGCCCAGTGGGGGCCCCCGGCGACCAAGGACTTCCTCGGCCTCAAGCCCGGCAAGGATTCCCTCGCCGAGGCGCGCGCCGTCCTCGCGGCACTGCGCAGCAACGACACCGACTTCACCCGCACCCGCCTCAAGGGCCTCCTGAAAGTAGCCAGCTCATGACGACCTCGGTGATCCGCACCCGCGACTCCTGGTGGGTCCTCGTCGACGGCGGTGCCGCCCGGATCGACACGGTAGCCACGACGACCGGGGAGCTGCTGAACGACCGGGGAGCCATCGAGGCTGCCACCAGAGCGACGCCTGGCCCGGTCCCCGATGGCCTGCTCTCCCCGGTCACGGCGCCGTGCCGGGTGGTGGCCCAGATGACCAACTACGTCTCGCACATCGTGGACTCCGGGATGAACCCGGCGACGGTGCCGATGACGTTCTTCCGCAAGACCTCGCACTCGATCAGCGGTCCGGTCGACGACATCGTCCGGCCGGCCCATGTGAGGCTGCTCGACTACGAGGTCGAGATCGGCCTGGTGATCGGGAAGGACATCCCCGTCGGGACGACGATCACCGAGACCAATCTCCCCGAGTGCGTCGCCGGCCTGGTCGTCACCAACGACGTGTCCGCGCGCGACCTTCAGCTGCCCAAGACCCAGTTCTTCGAGGGCAAGTCCTACCCGACGTTCACCCCGGTCGGCCCGCGCCTGGTGCTGCTCGAAGCAGCGGACTGGAAGCGCTTCGGGGACCTACGTCTGCGCACCTGGGTGAACGGGGAGATCCGGCAGGACTCGACCGTTGCGGACATGCTGTTCAAGCCGGTCCAGGCATTCGGCACCCTGACTGGCTTCCAGCCGCTGGCCGCTGGAGACCTGCTGCTCACCGGCACGCCCGGTGGCACTGCCCTGAAGGCGCCACCGAAGCCGATCGAGATGATCGGCGCGCTGCTGCCGCCTGCCATGAAGTGGAAAGCCTTCTTCAAGGCCCAGGGCAAGAACCCGCTTTACCTCCAGGACGGAGACACCGTCGAGTTGCACATCGGCACAGACGACGGCGCGATCGACCTCGGGCGGCAGACCAACACCGTACGGCGGGCGGGGTGAGCCCCGACAGTCAGGAGGAGCACGCCACGGTCATCATCATCGGTGCCGGTCCGACCGGCATCAGCGCGGCGATCCTGCTCGGTCAGTACGGCGTCGATGTCCTGGTGCTCGACCGCTGGGCCGAGGTCTACCCCCAGCCGCGGGCGGTGCACCTCGACGACGAGGTCTACCGGATCGTGGCTCGGCTCGGGCTCGAGGACGAGTTCGCCGCGATCACCCGCCCCAGTGCCGGCCTCCGGCTGCTGAGCCCCGAGCACGACGTGCTGGCCCAGTTCGACCGCACCAACCCCTGCACGTCCAACGGGTTCCCGGCCGCCAACATGTTCGACCAGCCCGACCTCGAGTCGATCCTGCGCCACCGGGTCACGGCGTACCCGACCGTGCAACTGCGCAGTGGCGCGGAAGTCGAGGAGATCCGCGCCGGCGACGACGGCAGGCCCCAGGTCCTGTACGTGGCCGATGGCGTACGTCGGACGATCACCGGGGAGTACCTGCTCGGCTGCGACGGCGCCAACAGCATCACCAGGACCGCCATCGGCGCCACGATGGCCGACCTGAGGTTCGAGCAGCGCTGGCTCGTCGTGGACATCGCCACCGAACGCGAGCTCGGGCACTGGGAGGGCGTCCACCAGGTCTGCGACACCCGCCGCGCCGCGACGTACATGCGCATCGGGGAGAACCGGCACCGCTGGGAGTTCCGGCTCGTCGGGGAGGAGACCGCCGCCGACTTCGACACGCTGGGCACACTCGCTCCGCTCCTCGCGCCGTGGGACGTCGACCTCACCGGATTCGACCTCATCCGAACGGCCGAGTACACCTTCCGCGCCCAACTCGCCGACCACTGGCGACGCGGACGGATCTTCCTTCTCGGCGACGCTGCCCACCTCACGCCGCCGTTCATCGGGCAGGGGATGGGAGCGGGCCTGCGTGACGCGGCCAACCTGGCCTGGAAGATCGCCGGTGTCCTCGACGGCTCCCTCGACGAGAGCGTCCTGGTCACCTACGAGCAGGAACGGCGTCCGCACGCCGAAGCGATGATCAGGCTTGCCGTCATCATCGGCGCAGCGATGACCGCGGGTGGCCGGGTCGGCGACCTACTCCGTTCGGTGGTCGCTCCGCGCCTTCACCGCCTCCCCGGTCTCGGCGCCAGGATCGTGGACGGAACCAGCCCACCGCTGCAGCGCTCGAGTCTGGTGCGCAGGCGTCGTTTCTCCCGGTCGCTGGCAGGACGGTTGGCGCCCAACGTGTTCTGCGGGCAGCGACTCGACGACCGGACCGCCAGGTCGTTCGCCTGGATCACCACCGGCCCGCGGTCTCCGCGACCCGACGCCGTCACGATCGCAGCGGAGGGTGAGCTGTCCGACTGGCTCAAGGCCCACCGAGCCGTTGCCGCACTGGTTCGACCGGACGGGACCGTGGCCGAGGTGCTGACCCGATGACGCGCCGTACCGGCGTCCCGGTCTACCGCAAGAACCTCTACTCGGTCGCCAACAGCAAGGACCCCTACCCGCACTACCGCCGCCTGCGCGAGCTCGGCCCGGTCGTCTGGCTGCCCCAGCACCGCGTCTACGCGATCACCCGGTACGCCGGGTGCAAGAGCGTGCTCCTGGACGCGAAGACGTTCATCTCGGGTGACGGCGTCGGCCTGAATCCGATCGTGAACCGGCTAGGTCGCGACACGACGCTCAGCAGCGACGGCGAGGACCACGCCCGCCGCCGCAAGCTGGTCGCGCCACGGATGACTCCGCGGGCACTGCAGACGATGAAGCAGCAGATCGAGGACATGGCGGACTCGGTGGTCGACGAAGCTGTCGCACGCGGGGACGTCGACGGCGTCTCTGATCTGGCGCGCGCGCTGCCGTTGAGCGTCGTTCCCGATCTGGTCGGCTGGCCCCAGGACCAGCGCGAGCACCTGCTCCGTTGGGCCGCCGCGACGTTCGACTCCCTCGGGCCGTTGAACGCGACCGCGCTCCGTACGATGACCTCCAGCCTCGGCATGATGCGGTTCGCCAAGAAGGTAGCCCGCACCGGCAACGTCCTGCCCGGCAGCTTGGGCGAGGACGCCCTACGCGCAGCGCGCGACGGCACCATCAGCGACAAGGAAGGCGTCGCCCTGATGATCGACTACTTGGCGCCGTCCCTGGACACCACCATCAGCGGCATCGCCAGCGCCCTGCACCTCCTCGCGAACCACCCCGACCAGTGGGAGGCGCTGCGAGCCGACCCGTCTCTGATCCCGAACGCCGCGAACGAGGCGCTCCGGTTCGCGGCACCGATCCGGGCGTTCACCCGTCGCGTCGTCTCCGACGTCGAGGTCGACGACATCACCCTGCCCCGCGGGTCCCGGGTTCTGGTCCTTTACGCCTCGGCCAACCGCGACGAACTGATCTGGGAGAACCCAGACGCCTTCGACATCCAGCGTGACGCCTCCGCGCAACTGTCGTTCGGCCGCGGCTCTCACGCCTGCGCAGGTCAGGGCCTGGCACGGCTAGAGACCGAAACCCTCTTGTCCAGGCTGGTCGCGAAAGTCGCGCGCATCGAACCGACCGGCGAACCGGAGTGGGCCCGCAACAACCTGCTCGGCTGCTACCGCACCTTGCCGCTGCGGCTGCATGCAGTCTGATCCTCGCGGCGAACCGAACCACCCTCAGAACCGCCGCCACCACAAGTTGACCGCGTAGTCGACACCGGTCGCGCCGGGGTAATCGACCAGGAGCTCCTCGGCCACCGCCGTCGGCAATTCGATCCGTACGACGGCCTCGAAGTCGTCGCGACTTTCGAACTGCCAGTCGATCGTCAGCTGCTCACGCTGCCAGCCGGCCCGGATCCAGAACTCCTCGACCACTCTCGGGTCCACGTCCGGAAAACCGCGTCGGAACCAGCCGCCGAACGTCGAGGTGGTCGGGTCGTTGTCGATGACGAACGCCGTACCGCCGGGACGCATCACCCGGTCCAGCTCGGCCAGACCTGGCTCGCAGCCCGGTCCGAAGAAGTAGGCCCACCGTGCGTGCGCGACATCGATGCTCTCGTCGGCGATCGGCAGGTGGGCTGCGGAGCCTCGCAGGACCGAGACGTTGGGTCGCCGTCGGACCCGGCGCCGGGCGATGGCCACCAGCGGCGGGTGCGGCTCGACGCCCATAACCCGTGCGGCGGTGTCCGCGAACCACGGTAGGTGGAACCCGGTGCCGCAGCCGATGTCCAGCACGGTGCGATCGGCCCAGTCAGCGCGGGCGCTCATCGCAGCGGCGATCACGCCGGCGCGGTCGGCGCCGAGGTTCTCCACCTCGTACGTCGCCGGGCGGTCCCAGATGTTCGGGGACCGGCGTACGGAGGTGCCGGGTGAGTAGGTCCCCGGGGTCCGCGGTTCAGTCACGGCGTCTCGACGGGTCAGCCGAACCGGCTCAGAGGCGGACGAGGCCGTTCGGCGTCTGGAACGCAACGGCGACGACGCCGGGGGTGCCGTTCGGGGCGACCCAGTCGACCTTCACGTCCTCCAGCGGCTTCTCGACCGGGGCGCCGAGCCACTCGCTCACGCGGGCCGGGTCACCGGCGATCTCCAGCGAGGCGAGCGAGATCTTGCCGGAAGCGCCCGTGGAGGGGTGCAGCGCGGCGTCGGACTCCCACTGCACGAAGAACGGCAGCTGCGGGTCGGACTGGAGCCCCTTGACGCCGAGCTGCTTCCAGAGGAGCTCGGTGCCGTCGGGGCGGTGCCGGTTGCCCTTGACCGACTCGCGGCCGAGACGTTCCTCCAGCGGCGCCATGTCGTCCACCGCGACGACCCAGCCCATCCAACCGCCGCCCAGCTCGGAGCGGGCGCGCACGGCCTGGCCGAAGGGCGCCTTGTCCGAGGCCGGGTGGTCGAGCACCTCGACGACCTCGAGGTACGTGCCGTCTGCCAGAGGCAGGATCCGGTTGCGGGTGCCGAAACGCGGGTGCACGCCGCCGTCGACGAAGTCCTCCCCGAGGATGTTCGAAAGTCGAGCGGCGGTCGCGGCGAGGCCGTCCGGTCCAGCGGCGAAGACGATGTGGTCGAGGCGCATGCTCCGATTCTCACCCCGGGGCGATGACGGTCCCACACCGGGGTCGGTCCCACGAATCTCGTCCGGGTCAGGGCTGCTTCGGCGACGCTGGATGGAGGGCGAGCAACGACCGCGAACGCAGGTGCTTCTCGCAGGCTGACGCCACTACGTCGTACGCCGGCTGGCCCATCAGGGCGATCAGCTCGGTGGCGTTGGAGAGGTAGACGGGCTCGGCACCGACGTGCGCCTCGGTGTTGCCCGAGCAGTACCAGTCGAGGTCGTGGCCGCCCGGTCCCCAGCCCCGCCGGTCGTACTCGCCGATGGAGACTTCGGTGTACTCGGTCTCGTCCTGACGGGTGACGTTGCGGAAGGATCGACGGATCGGCAGCTGCCAGCAGACGCCCGGCTTGGTCGCGACGAAGTGGACGCCCTCGCGCAGCGCGAGCGCGTGCAGGGCGCAGCCGTAGCCGCCGGGGAAGCCCGGGGAGTTGTGGAAGATGCACGCGGGGCCGACGCCGCGGTCGACGGTGCGGGTCTTCCGCTCACCATCCTCGACCTCGGTCCAGCGTTTGCGGGCGACCTTCCCCTTGCTGTTGAGGGCCTCGCTGCGGTTCTCCCACAAGGTGTCGTCGAGCTTGTCGACCCAGCCCGCGACGCGCTCCTCGTCCTCGCTGTCGGAGAAGTGTGCCCCGAGGGTGCAGCAACCGGCCTCGGGCGAGGAGTCGTAGATGCCCGGGCAGCCGTTGCCGAAGATGCAGGTCCAGTTGGAGGTCAGCCAGGTGAGGTCGCACCGGAACACCTGGTCGCTGTCATCGGGGTCGGTGAACTCCAACCAAGCGCGGGGAAAGACGAGATCGACCTCAGGCATCCGCACAGCCTAGGCGTTCGGGTCCGGGCGTCTCGACAAGCTCGACGACCGGCGGCCTGCGATCGTCGCTTCGCTCCTCAAACGCTCCTCGCTACGCCGACATACGAGCAAGCTCGATGTCGCTCCGCTCGTTCGCGGGCATCGTCGCTTCGCTCCTCAAACGCTCCTCGCTACGCCGACATACGAGCAAGCTCGATGTCGCTCCGCTCGTTCGCGTAGCCTCGTCGTATGCGCCTGGGCGTGCTCGACATCGGCTCCAACACCGGTCATCTGCTCGTCGTGGATGCGCACGGTGGGGCTGCGCCGATGCCGGCATCGTCGTACAAGGAGCCCCTGCGACTGGCTGAGCACCTCGACGAGAACGGGGCCGTCACCCAGCGCGGGATCGACGCGCTCACCGATTTCGTCCAGAATGCGCTCGAGCTCGCCGAGGACAAGGGCTGCGAGGAGATCTACGCGTTCGCCACCTCGGCGGTCCGCGACGCGGTCAACAGCGATGCGGTCCTGGAGCACGTGCACCGGCACACCGGCGCCACCGTCAAGGTGCTCGCGGGCGAGGACGAGGCCCGGCTCACCTTCCTCGCCGTACGCCGGTGGTTCGGGTGGTCCTCGGGCCGTCTCGGCGTCTTCGACATCGGCGGTGGCTCGCTCGAGATCGCGGCCGGCGCGGCCGAAGCGCCGGACGCGGCCTGGTCGCTGCCGCTGGGTGCGGGCCGGCTCTCGCGGGCCTACTTCTCCGGCGCCCGTCCGGACGAGGAGAAGCTCCGCGCGCTGCGGCGCTCGATCCGGGCCGACATCGCCCGCGACGCCGGCACCCTGATCCGTGGCGGCTCGCTGGATCACGCAGTGGCCACCTCCAAGACCTTCCGCTCGCTCTCCCGGATCTGCGGTTCGGCTCCCTCGAGCGAGGGTCTCTTCGTGCGTCGGATGCTTTCCGCGACAGATCTCGAGGACTGGCTCCCTAAACTCGTCGAGATGAGCCACGACGAGATCGCGGCGCTGCCGGGGGTGTCCCTCGACCGTGCGCACCAGGTCGTCGCCGGGGCATTCGTAGCCTCCGCGATCCTCGACATCTTCGACCTGGCCGAGCTGGAGATCTGCCCCTGGGCTCTCCGCGAGGGGATCATCCTGGACCGCCTGGACCGCCTCGACAAGCTCAGCGTGCTGGACTGAGCGATGGCACGCTCCGGACCGCTCTTCGCGCTGTCCACCGCCTCGGTCTACCCGGAGACGGTGGCGCACGGGTTCGAGTACGCGGCGGCACTCGGGTACGACGCCGTCGAGGTGATGGTGAGCATCGACGCGATCAGCCAGGACGCCGACAAGGTCCGGCGACTGCGCGACTACCACGAGGTCCCGGTCTGCGCGGTGCACGCGCCCTGCCTGCTGATCACCCAGCGGGTGTGGGGAACCGACCCGTGGGTGAAGCTCGAGCGCAGCGCCGAGATGGCGCACGAGCTCGACGCCGACGTGGTCGTCGTGCACCCGCCCTTCCGCTGGCAGCGGGAGTACGCCGCGGGCTTCGTGGAGGGCATCGCCGACCTCGAGAAGCGCACCGGCATCGCCTTCGCCGTGGAGAACATGTACCCGTGGCGCGCCACCTCGCGCCGCGAGATGGATGTCTACCAACCGCACTGGGACCCCAGCCGCGAGGAGTACGCCAACACCACGATCGACCTCTCCCACGCCGCGACCGCGCACTCGGACCCGATCGCGATGGCCCAACGCCTGGGTGACCGGCTCCGGCACGTCCACATGACCGACGGCAGCGGATCGGCCAAGGACGAGCACCTGGTCCCGGGCCGGGGCTCGCAGCCGTGCGGCGAGTTCCTGGAGCTCCTCGCCGAACAGAATTTCTCGGGCCACATCGTCATGGAGATCAACACCCGCCGGGCCGCCACGAAGAAGGCCCGGGAGGCTGACCTGCTGGAGTCGCTGGCGTTCGGGCGGTTGCACTTCGATGCGGAGCGGCGAGATGTGAAGAGCGATGCGGAGCGGCGAGATGTGAAGGGCGATGCGGAGCAGGCTCCGTCGTGACCTCCGCCGCCGGCGTCGAGGTGGCCGGACTGACTGTCGTCCGCGGTGGGGTACGGGTCCTGGACGACCTCTCCTTCACCGTCGCTCCCGGTGCGGTGACCGGTCTGCTCGGACCGTCGGGCTGCGGCAAGTCGACGCTGATGCGCTCGATCGTGGGGGTCCAGCAGATCACCACCGGGTCGGTCACGGTCTTCGGTGAGCCTGCGGGCAGCGCCGTACTGCGCGACCGGATCGGCTACGTCACCCAGGCGCCCAGCGTGTACAACGACCTCACCGTGACCGAGAACCTCGACTTCTTCGCCCAGGTGCTCGGCGTCGCACGGGACCGGGTGGCCGACTGCATCCGGCTGGTCGATCTCGTCGAGCACCGGAGCAAGGTCGTTGGCCGGCTCTCCGGCGGCCAGCAGTCCCGGGTCTCCCTGGCCGTGGCGCTGCTCGGCGAACCGCGGCTGATCGTCCTCGACGAACCGACCGTCGGTCTGGACCCAGTCCTGCGTCGGGATCTCTGGCAGACGTTCCACCGGCTCGCAGCCGGGGGCGCCGCTGTCTTCGTCTCGAGTCACGTGATGGACGAGGCGAACCGCTGTGACCGCCTGCTGCTGATGCGGGACGGGGTGGTGATCGCGGACGACACCCCGGCGGGCCTGCTCGCGGCCACCGGGACCTCCGACATCGAGGCCGCGTTCCTGGCCCTGGTCCGCGGCGAGGGAGCGGTGTGAGGTCGCCGGTGTCGGGGCAGCGGACCCTGGCGGTGGCCCGGAGGGTGCTGACCCAGCTGCGCCGCGACCACCGGACCTCGGCGATGCTGCTGGTGCTGCCCTGCGCGATCCTGACGTTGCTCTGGTGGATGTTCGCCGAGCTGCCGGTCCGCGGCTTCACCGCCCTCGCGCCGGCGCTGCTCGCCCTGATCCCGTTCATCGTGATGTTCCTCGTCACCTCGGTGACGACCTTGCGCGAACGGACCTCGGGGACTTTGGAGCGGTTGCTGGCGATGCCGATGGGCAAGGGCGACTTCCTGCTCGGGTACGCCGTCGCGTTCGGCCTGGTGGCCGCGGTGCAGTCCTCGCTCGCGGTCGGCGTCTCGACGTGGTTCCTCGACCTGGAGGTCTCCGGGCCGGTTTGGATGCTGCTCGTGGTGGCCGTGCTGGATGCGGTCCTCGGTTCGGCGCTGGGTCTCTTCGTCTCCGCCTTCGCCCGCACGGAGTTCCAGGCCGTGCAGTTCATGCCGGCGATCGTGATCCCGCAGATCCTGCTCTGCGGTCTCTTCGTCGACCGGGACCGGTTGCCGGGTTTTCTCGAGGCGGTCTCCGACTGTCTCCCGCTCTCCTACGCGGTCGACGCGATGCGCGCGGTGAGCGAGCAACCCGACCCCGCGATCGTTGGAGACCTCGCCGTCATCGGCGGCTTCGTCCTGGGGGCCCTCGCGCTGGGGGCGCTCACCCTCCAGCGCCGTTCTCCCTGAGGGAGCGTAGTTTGGGTCCCCGGCACAACGACGTGCGCAGGTCGGAGGAGAGTGGATTGCTAGGTCAGGGTCTGACCCGGCTCGTTGCGAGCCGACCGTTCGCCGGAATCGTCAGCCGTCTACCGGGCGCCGGAGGGCTTGCTTCGCGGAGCCTCCCCGGGGCCCGCGTCGAGCAGTTCCCGACCCTCTGCCATGCCCTGGTCGACGAGGGCCTGTGGCTCAGCGTCGGCCTGCACCAGGACGCTGCGCACGACGAGGCGACGGCCGAGGCATGCACCGCCACGGTCCTGGAACTGATCGATGCCCTGCACGCCGAGGGCCTCGCCCGGCGTGCCGAGATCGCGTTGGACCCGGCAGCCCTGGGGCAGGGTCTGCCGGAGCTCGGTGCCAAGGTGAGCTTGGAGAACGCCGGCCGGATCGCCCTCGCCGCGCGTGCTGTGGGCGCGACCCTGCTGCTGGACCTGGGCGCCCCGGGCGCCGTCGACGCAGGGCTCGAGACGCTGCGCGAGCTCCACAAGGACTTCCCCGAGGTGGGGGTCGGTCTGGCCGCGAACCTGCGCCGGACCGAGGACGACTGCCGGGCACTGGCCTACGAGGGATCCCGGGTGCGTCTGACCAAGGGGAGACGGCGTGCCCCGGCGGCTGCCTCCTTCGCGGACCGGCACGAGGCGGACAAGTCCTACGTGCGCTGCCTGAAGGTGCTCCTCGCCGGACACGGGACGCCGGTCGTCGCCACCCACGACCCGCGGCTCGTCCGGATCGCCGGGGCGCTCGCCACCCGGTTCGACCGGCCGCGCGGCAGCTACGAGTACCAGATGCGGTACGGCGTGCGCGCCGATGAGCAGCGCCGGCTCGGTGCTGCCGGCGACCGGGTGCGGGTCGTGGTGCCGTTCGGGCAGGACGGCCCGGGCCACCCGGCCCGCGGGCTCGCCGGCCGGGCCGCGGACCTGACATCCTTCCTGCGTTCGCTGCTCCCGCAGCGATGACGAGCACGTGCGACGATCGACGAGAGAGGTTGGTCCTGCGATGACAGTCGCCATCATCGGCGCCGGGGTGATGGGGGAGACCCTGCTCTCCGGCCTGATCCGGGCCGGACGGGACGTCGCCGATCTCCGGGTCGGCGAGAAGCGCGCGGACCGTGCCGCCGAGTTGCGGGCGACGTACGGCGTCGCGGTGGTCTCCAACCTCGAGGCGGCGGCTGCCGAGACCGTGCTGCTGGTGGTCAAGCCGCAGGACATGATCGGCGTGCTCGCCGAGATCCACGATGCACTGCGCCCCGGTCAGCTGTTGATCTCGCTCGCGGCGGGCATCACCACCGGCCTGATCGAGCAGCACGTGCCGGCCGGGGCGGCCGTCGTCCGGGTCATGCCGAACACGCCCGCACTGGTCGAGGCCGGGATGGCGGCGGTCTCGGCCGGGTCGCACGCTTCGGAGGAGCACCTCGCCCGGACCGAGGCGCTGCTCGCTGCCACCGGCCGGGTCCTCCGGGTGCCCGAGGTCCAGCAGGACGCGGTGACAGCGGTTTCCGGCTCCGGCCCGGCGTACGTCTTCCTGGTCGTCGAGGCGATGATCGACGCGGGGGTCGCCCTGGGCCTGCCGCAAGAGGTCGCGACCGAGCTGACGCTGCAGACCCTGGCCGGGTCGGCCAAGATGCTGCAGGAGACGGGCGAGCTCCCTGCAACCCTGCGGGCCAAGGTCACCTCGCCGAACGGGACCACGGCGGCCGCTGTCGCCGAGCTCGAGAGCCACGACCTCCGCGGCGCGTTCCTGGCGGCGATGGAGGCCGCGCGGGACCGGTCGATCGCGCTCGCGCAGGGGATGGGCTGAAGGCGTGACCGGAGGCTGCGGTGGATCCTGTGTCGTCTACGACGAGTCCCTGACCGGGTACGACTTCGGACCCGAGCACCCGATGAACCCGGTGCGCGTGGACCTGACGATGCAGCTGACCCGGTCGCTGGGGGTCCTCGACGTTCCGGGCGGGCTGACCGCGGTGGTGGCGCCCCACGCCACCGACGACGACCTCCTGCTCATCCACGATCTCGCGCTGATAGAGGCCGTTCGGCGCAGTAGCGCAGATCCGGGACTGCACGACCTGCGGCACGGGCTCGGTACCGACGACAACCCGACGTTCGCCAACATGCACGAGGCGGCCCGGCACGTGGTCGGTGCCAGCATCGAGGCCGCCCGCCAGGTCTGGACCGGGCAGGCGGTCCACGCGGCGAACATCGCGGGCGGACTGCACCACGCGATGCCTGCCGCGGCCAGCGGGTTCTGCGTCTACAACGACGTCGCGGTGGCGATCCGCTGGCTCCTCGACCACGGGGCGGCCAAGGTCGCGTACGTCGACGTCGACGTCCACCACGGCGACGGCGTCCAAAAGATCTTCTACGACGACCCGCGGGTGCTCACGATCTCGTTGCACGAGACCGGGCAGATGCTCTTCCCCGGGACCGGCTTCCCGGTCGAGTCGGGCGGCCCGAACGCGCCCGGGTCCTCGGTCAACGTGGCACTGCCGCCGGGTACCGCCGACGCCGGGTGGCTGCGGGCGTTCCACGCCGTCGTGCCGCCGCTGGTGCGGTCGTTCGCCCCGGACATCCTGGTCACCCAGCACGGCTGCGACTCCCATCGCGACGACCCGCTGGCTCACTTGATGCTCACCGTCGACGGGCAGCGCGCCAGCTACCTGGCGCTGCACGAGTTGGCGCACGAAGTCTGCGGCGGACGGTGGATGGCCACCGGCGGCGGCGGCTACGCCGTGGTGGACGTGGTCCCGCGCTCGTGGACCCACCTGCTCTCCATCGTGGGTGGCACGCCGCTCCCCACCGACCTCGAGACGCCTGGTTCCTGGCGCACGATGGTCGCCGACAGGCTCGGCGTACGGGCGCCGTCGTTGATGACCGACGGTCGCGAGCCGGCTTACCGGGACTTCTCCGAAGGCTTCGACCCGGACTCCTGGCTCGACCGCTCGATCTCCGAGACACGTACTGCTGTCTTCCCCGAGCACGGTTTGGACCCGCTGTCCTGGTAACCGGAAAAATGCCGGGTACCAGAAGTTGCCTGATTGCACCCCTTCCCCACACGTAACACCAGGGCCTATCCTCACAACATCGAGCACGCGTGAACTCCGGTGGGGAAGCCGGAGAGCGTGCCATGGGAAAGTGCGGTGCGAGAGATGGGTTCGAACCTGTCCGGAGACATCTCCGAAGTGAAGTTCCTGACCATTGCCGAGGTTGCCTCGGTGATGCGGGTGTCGAAGATGACGGTCTACCGTCTGGTGCACGGCGGCGATCTGCCGGCCGTGCGCGTGGGGCGCTCGTTCCGCGTGAGTGAAAAAGACGTCAACGAGTACCTGCGCAACAGCTTCTTCCAGACCGGCTGACGCAAGACGACAAACGGATCGGGCGTGAGACGTCTCACGCCCGATTCGTATGTCTCCCTGCGGACGGATAGGCTGATGTCTTCCTAGGAGCTCGAACGTTGGTGCTCCGCTGAGTCTCCATTGCTAGAAGAGGGCACCCGTGGGTTCTGTCATCAAGAAGCGCCGTAAGCGTATGGCGAAGAAGAAGCACCGCAAGCTGTTGAAGAAGACGCGCGTTCAGCGCCGTCGTCTCGGCAAGTAGAACGTCGGGGACCCGGAGGGTTTGAGCGTGGGCCGCGTCGTACTCGTCACCGGTGTCGCTCGCGACCTGGGGCGCAGATTCGCCCGTCAGCTGACAGCAGCGCCTGCCGTTGACCGGGTGATCGGAGTCGACGTGCAGCCGCCTCGAGGCGATCTCGGGGCTGTCTCGTTCGTCCGGGCCGACATCCGCAACCCGGTGATCGCCAAGGTGATCATGCGGGAGCATGTGGACACGGTCGTGCACATGAGCGTCCTGCCCTCAGCGGGTGCCTCCGGTCGCTCGGCTGCCAAGGAGCTCAACGTCATCGGGACGATGCAGCTCCTGGCTGCCTGCCAGCAGTCCCCCGAGCTCGAGCACTTCGTGCTCAAGTCCAGTACGTCGGTCTACGGGTCGTCGAACCGGGACCCGGCGATGTTCTCCGAGGACATGAACGCCAAGCACGGCTTCGGCGTCGGGTTCGTCAAGGACATCAACGAGGTCGAGAGCTACGTACGCGGCTTCGCCCGCCGTCGTCCGGACGTGCGGGTGACCACCCTGCGTACGGCGAACGCGCTCGGTCCGGGAGTGAACACACCCACCGCCGGCTACTTCAAGCTGCCGGTGATCCCGACGGTGCTCGGCTTCGACCCCCGGATGCAGTTCCTCAACGACACCGACCTGCTCGACGCGATCGAGCACGCCACCCTGGCCGATGTCCGCGGCACCTTCAACATCGCCGGCTCCGGCGTCATGATGCTCTCCCAGGCGATCCGTCGCCTCGGCCGTCCGACTCTGCCGCTGCCCGCGTTCGCGGTCGGGGCCGTCGGGTCGGCGATGCGCCAGGCCCGGTTCGCCGACTTCTCCCGGGAGCAGATCGCCTTCCTGGCCTACGGTCGCGGTGTCGACACCACCCGGATGCGCGAGATCCTCGGGTTCCACCCGTCCCGGTCCACCGAGCTGGCGTTCGGCGAGTTCGCCGCCTCCCTGGAACCGGGCCTGCTCTCCGAGCGGCGCGTGCGCGCCGCGGAGAACGCCCTGGTCGGTGCACTGGGAGGCACCCGCAGCACGCACCTCGAACTCGGCAGCACGGACAGGGGTGGGCAGCATGGGTGACGCAGAGATCATTCCGATCGGCACCCGCGGCAAGCCCGGGCGCGGCACCGGGAGTGCAAAGCCGTCGAGTTCGGCCCGCGGACTCGTCGCCAAGGCCGCCAAAACCACCCCCAAGGTCCGGCAGACGCCTGCCAAGGACGCGGGGACGTCTCCAGGGACGGCGCCCGGCCCGTCGGCCCCGAAGACGCCGAGGGCGGCTCCGAAAGCCCCGAAGGCCGACCAGGTCGAGAAGGCCGCTGCGGCCGCGTCGCCGACCACCCCCGTGGTCCCGGCTCCCCGCACCCCCGTCGGTTCCCGCGGCGACGCCGGCGCGACGCCGGCTCCGGAGCTGGTGAGCCCCGTCGTGGTCGCCGATCACCGACACCCGACGGCAGGGATCCCCGCCGTCGACTGGCTTTCGGGCTTCACCACGGCCGCCGTCGAGGTGTTCGGGGACAACTGGGAGCCGCGGTTGGCCGCGTTCCTGGCCTTCCTGCGGCGGCGCCTGACCGGGGATTACACGGTCGACGAGTACGGCTTCGACGCCGAGATCACCCAGCGCTTCTTCATGACCGCGATCCGACCGGTGGCCGAGAAGTGGTTCCGGATCGAGGTACGCGGGGTCGAGAACATCCCCGCGGTGGGTGGCGCCCTGGTCGTCTCGAACCACTCCGGCACGATTCCGATCGACGGGCTGATGACCGCGGTCAGCATCCACGACCACGCCCACCGCTTCCTGCGTCCGCTCGGCGCGGACCTCGTCTTCAAGCTCCCGGTGGTCAGTGAGCTGGCCCGCAAGGGCGGAGTCACGCTGGCGTGCAACGAGGACGCCGAGCGGATGCTCTCCGGCGGTGAGATCGTCGGCGTCTGGCCCGAGGGCTTCAAGGGCATCGGCAAGCCGTACAGCGAGCGATACAAACTCCAGCGGTTCGGGCGCGGGGGCTTCGTCTCCGCGGCCATCCGGACCGGCGTACCGATCATCCCGACCTCGGTCGTGGGCGCCGAGGAGATCTACCCGCTGGTCGGCAACGTCCCGTCGCTCGCCCGGTTGCTCGGCATCCCCTACATCCCGATCACGCCGTTCTTCCCACTCCTCGGGCCGCTCGGCCTGATCCCGCTGCCGTCGAAGTGGATCATCGAGTTCGGCGAGCCGATTCGGACCGACGACTACGACGCCGGTGCGGCCGAGGACCCGATGCTGGTCTTCAACGTGACCGACCAGGTGCGCGAGACCATCCAGCAGACGCTGTACGGGCTGCTCATGCAGCGCAAGTCCGTCTTCGGGTGATCAAGGACGCGCAAGCGGACTTGATCGTCGGTGGTTGAGCAGCGAGATCGCCTGAGGCACGAGGGCGACACCGAGTGTGTCGAAACCCGGTGCCTGGCGCACCCGACCCAACCCGCTCGACGACCCCAGGGCGACCCCGGGGCCAACAACTACTCCAGCAGACCCGACGTCAGCGAGTCGAGCGTGGTGTCCAGGTTCTCGGACAGCAGCGAGTCCTCGCCGCCAAGGAGGTCGGTGATCCCGCTGGTGAGGCCCTTGACCACGTCGCCGACGGGGTCCTCGGTGCTGGGAATCGGCAAACCACCGTTGTCGACCGGGACGGTCGGCTCGGTGGGCGGCGTGATCGGCTCCGGCGTCTTCGCCGGCGGCTTGGTGTTCTTGGCGATCCGCTCAGCGGCCTCGGCGATGCGCTGGTTGTTCGCGGACTCGCGCTCAGCGCGTACGGCGGTGTCCTGCGGGCTCAGCAGGCTTGCGAGCGATGCGGCCGAGGACGACATCGCGATCCGGTCGGCGACACCGCCGGGACCGCAGTCGCTGCACAGGACGCTGGCCTGCTGGTCGAGGTCGGCGAGGAGGGCCCTGGCCGAGGCGAACGCCGGGAGGGCGTCCTCCGGGGCTTCGCTGGACAACCCGTCGAGCTGGGACATCTGGGAACCGAGCATCGTGCGGAGTCGCTCGATGTCCTGCGGGTCGCCGTCGCGCTGGTAGGCGACGAAGAGCAGGTCGGCACCGCTGGCGGCGCTGCGCTGGAACGACGAGAGCGTGTGGGTGATGCGGTCCGCCGACCCGTTCGAGGCGAGCAGTCCGTCGACCTCATCGAGGCGGGTGCTGGCCTGACGGAGCAGGTCCTGACCCTTGCCGGAGTCGCTGGAGTTCAGGGAGACCTGAGCGCTCTCGATACCGCGCTTGATCGGGTACAGGGGGTCACCCGGCAGGGCGCTCTCCGAGGCCGCTGCGACGCCGGCGCTGCCGCCGACAACGACGAAGGCAGCTGCGGCGACGCTCAGGCGGCGCTGCCTACGGTTCACCGGTGCGACGAGGGGGATCACCGGGGCGAGCCTGGCGTCGGCGGGGATCAGCAAGGTGTCGGCGGCGTCCATGAGACGCATCCGTAGGTCGGCGACGAAGTCGGCGCGGGGCGCCGGCACTTCCTGCTCACGGAGGACGTCGACGCAGGTCAGGAGGTCGGCGTAGCGATCGGCCACGCCCCCTCGGGGTCCGTCGACCAGGCTCGCGAACTCCTCAGCGGCTTTGCGCGTGGGGCTCAGCGGGGTCATGAGATTCTTCCTGCTTCCTGGATGGGCACGTACGACGTGTCCGCAGGGATGGTGCGGGGCGTCGAACGCGCGTACACAACGTTCAACGATGAGACGGCGCACAGGGTTATGCGTGACGTGGAAGACATTCGGGACATCATTCGCGCTCCCCGGCCGGAATCAGCTTCGCCAGGTTCCGGACACCGCGCAGCTGGAGCTGTTTGACGGCTCCGCTGCTGCGTCCCAGGATCTCTGCGGTCTCCGCGATCGAGAGACCTTGGAGGAACCGCATGATCAGGCACTCGCGCTGCTCGGTGGGAAGCTCCCCGAGGGCCCGCAGCAGGGCTTCGTTGGTGAGAGCGGACAGCACCTCGATCTCGGGGCCCTCCGACGTGGTGTCGAGGGTCTGCATGTCCTCGGTGGTCTGCTCCAGACGCGTCCGACCGGCCTTGAAGTGGTCGGCGGTCAGGTTGCGCGCGATCGTCATGAGCCAGGCGCCGAAGTCCTTGCCCTGCCACCGGAACGAGTGCATGCTCCGCAAGGCACGGAAGAAGGTCTCCGCGGTGAGGTCCTCGGCCAGGGTCACCGAACCGACCCGGTAGTAGAGGAACCGGTACACCGACGGCTGGTAGTGGTCGTAGAGCTGACCGAAGGCTTCCTTGTCACCGTTGCGGGCGAGCTCGACGAGTGCGATCAGCCGAGTGCCGACCGCCTCGTCCTCAGCGGAAGAGGCGGCGAGCTCGGCGTCCCCGTGATCGGGACTCGGGTTGGGCGCGAGGCGGGGACCGTGCGGCTCCGCGGTCGGGGGCACCGGGCCGTTGGCGGCGTGCTTGCGGCGTGAACCGACTGTGGCGGAGCTGGTCAGGATGCGGTCGTCATCGAGCCAGGAAAGCGTCGGGATGCCCGACGCAGTGGCGAGAAGCGGGGCGTTGGCGATCTCGGAAACGGCGCGGTGAAGCGCTGCGAGACCGCGCGCGTACTCCCGATTCGCTCCCATGAACAGCTTCTCCCTCCCCGGCCCCCCGCCAGGTTCACCTCCCCAGCATAGGCGTGAGATCGGTGCTTTGGGAATGAGATCGACAAATCGTCAGGGCCAGCAGGCGAGGCAAGGACAATTCCCCGCCGCGGGAAACTGTTTCCGTCCCGGAACGGGCCGGCCGTCAGCGCAGACGTCGGCGGATCGCCGTACCCGCGGCCAGGCTGCCGACGGCGGCACCGGCGACGGCAGCGGTGAACGCGCCCGCCCGGGCCGCTTTGCGACCTGTCCGGTAGTCGCGGATCCGCCAGCCTTGCTTGCGGGCGTGAGCGCGGAGCTTCGCGTCCGGGTTGATCGCGCAGGGGTCGCCGACCAGGGAGAGCATGGTCAGGTCGTTGTAGGAGTCCGAGTACGCCGAGCAGCGGGACAGGTCGAGCCCCTCCCGTGCCGCGAGCGCGAGGACCGCCTCGCCCTTCGCCGGACCGTGCAGCATCTCGCCCACCAAGTGGCCGGTGTAGACGCCGTTGATGTGTTCGGAGACCGTCCCGAGTGCACCGGTGAGACCGAGCCGGCGGGCGATGATCGTGGCGATCTCGATCGGCGCCGCAGTCACCAGCCAGACCCGCTGCCCCTGGTCCAGGTGGAGCTGGGCCAGCGCGCGGGTGCCCGGCCAGATCCGGTGGGCCATCGCCTCGTCGAAGATCTCCTCACCGAGCTGCTCGAGTTCCTCGGTGGTGTGTCCGGCGATGAAGGCGAGCGCGGCGGAGCGGGCCTCGGCGACGTGCTCGGGGTCCTCGACCCCGACCAGCCGGAAGTAGGCCTGCTTCCACGCGGCTCCGAGGATGTCCCGGGTGGTGAAGAAGTTGCGCCGGTGCAGGCCCTTGGCGAGGTGGAAGATGGAGGCGCCCTGCATGACGGTGTTGTCGACGTCGAAGAAGGCTGCGCTGGCGGAGTCAGCATCGACGGTCAGGCTGGACTCGACCTCGGCGATCGCGGCAGCGGCTTCCCCGGCCAGGCGGGAACGACGCTTGAGGTTCACCGGAGTAGGTCGGTTGGCTGGCGTCACGGACCCAGCCTAGATCGCGACGTCCCGTCCGGGGTCAAGCCGCGCTCGACCGTACGCCGTTCCTGCGTCGGTTGAGATCCAGCGCGATGATCGCGCCGGAGGCCGTCGCGGCCAGCGCCGCCGTGCGGAGAGGGATCTCGCCCCGCGACCACCCCCACCACCAGGTCGCCTGGTCCAGGACCTGGACCGGGAGGAAGGCGTCCCGTGCGGTCGGATTCCCGCTCGCCGCCAGGACGGACAGGGTCGCCGTGCGGACCGCGAAGAGGCGCCAGCCGAGCTTGGCGGCCCCCGACGGCGGCTCACTGATCCCGAAGGTCCGGAAAAAGAGGCCGGGCGCGATCGCGGAAGCGATCGAGACGCTCAACCCGATCGCTGCCATGCCCCGGGTCTCGGGTTCGGTGGGTCGTCGCTCCATGGAGCGGAGTCTGGCACCAACCCAACATGCGGCGGAAGCGTGCAGCGTTGTGGTCAAGCGTTGTGAAGCGTTGTGGTCGTTCTGCTGCCCTCGGCTCAATCGTCTGTGAAAGACTCCTCGGATGGAGACCAACGTCGCCGATCTCCTGGCCTCCGCCGCCCGCGCTGAGCCGACGAAGATCGCGCTCTCAGAGGCAGCCACCGGGCGCACCGTGACGTGGGCTGCGCTCGACGACCTTGCCGACCGGGTCGCCCACGGGCTCTCCAGCGCCGGCATGGTCGCCGGTTACCGGGTGATGATCACTGTCACCAACCGGATCGAGTTCGTGGCGACGTACCTGGGCGTCCTGCGCGCCCGGATGGTCGCGGTCCCGATCAACCCGCGCAGCGCCACCGGTGAGGTGGTGCGGATGCTGGTCGACTGCGGTGCACGGATGGTGGTCGCCGACGAGTCCACGATCGGCATCGTGCGCAGTGCCGTCGCCGGCGTCGGCGAGGCACTGGACGCCAGCACCGACGGCACCACCGCTCCCCGGCCCCGCCTGGTCACTATCGGGACGACGCTGGAGCCCGGTGAGCGCTCCTGGGACCACCTGGTCTTGGAGACCGGCGCCCTGGCCCCTGGCGCCACGGACCCCGAGTCGCTCGCGGTCCTGCTCTACACCAGCGGGACCTCGGGCCGACCACGTGCGGCGATGCTCAGCCACCGCGCCCTCGCCGCCAACATCGCTCAGGCGGCCGAGGTGCAGCCGCCGATGATCAGCGGCCGCGACGTCGTCCTCGGTGTGCTCCCGCTCTTTCACGTCTACGGCCTCAACGCGGTCCTCGGTCAGGTGCTCCGTCAGCACGCGCGGATGGTGCTTGTCGACGGCTTCGACCCCGAAGGCTCCCTGGACATCATCGAGGACGAGGCGATCTCGGTGCTCCCGGTCGCGCCGCCCGTCTTCGCCTACTGGATGCAGGTGCCGGGTCTCGAGGATCGTCTCGGCCCCGTGCGGACCATCCTCTCCGGGTCCGCTCCGCTCGCCCCCGAGCTCACCGCGGCGTTCACCCTGCGGACGGGTCTCCGGATCCACCAGGGTTACGGCCTCACCGAGGCCTCGCCCGTGGTCACCTCGACGCAGTGCAGTGCGGAGCCGGACGCGCGCTCGGTCGGCGCGCCGCTGCCCGGGATCGACGTCCGACTGGTCGACGAGCGCGGCGACGACCCGGAGGACGGTGACGTCGGTGAGATATGGATCCGCGGGGACAACCTGTTCTCCGGTTACTGGCCCGATGGTGCGGACGGGCCGGACGCGGAAGGTTGGTGGGCGACCGGCGACGTCGGCTACTTGACCGAGGTCGGCGACCTGTTCCTGGTGGACCGGCTCAAGGAGCTCGTCATCGTCTCCGGCTTCAACGTCTACCCCAGCGAGGTCGAGGACGTGATCAACGAGCTGGCGGAGGTCGCCGCCGCTGCCGTCATCGGCGTCGAGGATTCGATGACCGGCGAAGCCGTCGTCGCCTACGTCAAGCCGGCCCACGAGGTGGATGAGGTCTCCTTGATCGACCAGGTGCGGGCCCATTGCGAGACCCGGCTGGCCGGGTTCAAGCAGCCGACCCTGATCTACGTCGTCGCCGAGCTCCCGCTGACCGGCACCGGCAAGGTCCAGAAGGGCCGGCTGCGGGCGACCGAGCGTCGACGCGCGCTCGGGCTGCTCGAGTGAGACGGCGATGAGCGAACCCCGCGTCCGCCTCTACGGCAAGCCCGGCTGTCACCTCTGCGACGACGCCCGCACGGTGATCGCCCGCGTGTGCGCGGAGGCGGGAACCTCGTACGAGGAGGTCGACATCACCGGCGACCCCGCGCTGCAGCGGTCCTACGGCGAGCAGATCCCGGTGACTTTCGTGGACGGCGCGCAGCACGACTTCTGGCGGGTCGACGAGAACCGTCTCCGCGCCGCTCTCGCTGCCGGGTCGTAGCAGACGCCCCCCGCCGCGTGGGGAAGGTCTCACCTGTGGTAGCTCAGTTTGTTCCCACGTTCACAAACTCTTATTGTGGATGGGCTGACGACTTTGAAGACAGGCTCCCTTACCGAGCCCGGAGTTCGTCGCTGGAGAGTTGACCGTGAGCCCTACACGCATTCCTGAGGCGACCGTCGCGCGCCTTCCGGTGTATCTGCGGGCGCTCAGTTCCCTGCTCGAGGCGGATATCCGCACCTGCTCGAGCGAGGAGCTCGCGACCGCCGCCGGCGTGAACAGCGCCAAGCTCCGCAAGGACCTCTCCCACCTCGGCTCCTACGGCACCCGCGGTGTCGGGTACGACGTGGAGTACCTTCGATACCAGATCTCCCGCGAGATCGGGCTGACCCAGGACTGGCCCGTGGTCATCGTGGGGATCGGCAACCTCGGGCACGCCCTCGCGAACTACTCGGGCTTCTCCTCGCGCGGTTTTCGCACCGTCGCTCTGCTCGACGCCGACAGCAGCCGCCAGGGCGAGCTCGTCGCGGGCCTGAAGATCCGTGCCTTCCACGAGCTCACCGCGATCGTCCACGAGCACGGCGTCGCGATCGGCGTCGTCGCCACCCCCGCCGCCGCTGCCCAGGCGGTCTGCGACCAGATGATCTCCGCCGGGATCCGCAGCATTCTCAACTTCGCCCCGACGGTGCTCACCGTCCCCGACGGCGTCGACGTTCGGATGGTCGACCTCTCCAGCGAGCTCCAGATCCTGGCCTACCACGAGCAGCGGAAGGCAGCGCTGGAGACCGGCGACGCTCCTGCTGTCGTGTCCGGTGCCGAGGGGGTGGCCTGATGAGCGAGCGCAGCGAGCGAGCAGTCGGGCACTGCCGTCCGAACGCGAAGCGCGCGGCCGACGAAGGAGGCCGTCGATGAGCGTTCTGGTGGTTGGCCTCTCCCACAACTCGGCTCCGGTCTCCGTGCTGGAGCAGGTCGCCCGGGACTCCGAGGGCACCCACAAGCTGATCCGCGACGTCGCCGACAACGAACACGTGGTCGAGGCGACGGTGCTCTCCACCTGCAACCGCATCGAGGTGTACGCCGAGGTCGACCGCTTCCACGGCAGCGTGGAAGCGATCTCGCGGTTGATCCTGGAGTCCGCCGGTGGCGTCCCCGAGGAGTGGATCCCGCACCTGTACGTGCACTACGACGACGGGGCTGTTGCGCACCTGTTCCACGTCGCCTCCGGCCTGGACTCGATGGTGGTCGGCGAGAGCCAGATCCTCGGTCAGGCCCGGGAGGCGCTCCGTCTCGGTCAGGAGTCCGGCACCGTCGGGCCCGCGTTGAACTCGCTCTTCCAGCAGGCGTTGCGAGTGGGCAAGCGGTCGCACGCGGAGACCGACATCGACCGCGCCGGACCGTCGTTGGTCAATGCTGCGCTGGAGCAGGCGGCTGTTCACCTGGAGCGGCCGGGCAGCGCTGCCGGCCTCCGGGCCCTGGTGATCGGTGCCGGAGCGATGGCGGGGCTCGCCGTCGCGACCTTGTCCCGCGCCGGGGCCTCCTCGATCGTGATCGCGAACCGCACCGCAGCCCGGGCGACCCGGCTGGCTGACCAGTACGGCGCCAAGGCGATCCGGCTCTCGGACGTGCCGGCCGAGCTCGCCGCTGCCGACCTGGTCATCTCCTGCACGGACTCGACGGGGATCCTCATCGACGCGGCCGGCCTCCGGTCCGCCCGCCGCGACGACCGGCCGCTGGCGATCATCGACCTCGCCCTGCCCCGCGACGTCGACCCAGCGGTCGTCGGGGAGCCCGGGGTCCGGCTGATCGACCTGGCCACGCTGGCCGCGGAGCTGGAGTCCGCGGGTGAGCGCGGCGAGGTCGCCGACGTCCGGCGCATCGTGGGCCAGGAACTGCAGGCCTTCCTCGCTGCCCGGCACGCCGCCGCAGTCACCCCCACCGTCGTTGCCCTCCGCACGATGGCCACCGGGGTGGTGGAGACCGAGCTGCAGCGTCTCGCTGGCCGGTTGCCCGACCTGGACGCCGCCGCCCGGGCCGAGATCGAGCACGCCGTACGACGCGTCGCCGACAAGCTGCTGCACCAGCCCACCGTTCGCGTGCGTGAGCTCGCGAACGAGACCGGCGCGGTCTCCTACGCCGCAGCCCTCGCCGAGCTGTTCTCGCTCGACCCCGACGCGGTTGACGCGGTGACCCGGGTGGAGGGCGCATGACCGACACCGTGCTGCGCCTCGGCACCCGCGCCTCGCTGCTCGCCCGGACCCAGTCCGGGATGGTGGCCGAGCTGATCTCCGAGCGCACCGGGCTCGATGTCCTGCTCGTCCCCGTCGCGACCGAGGGTGACGTGAACGGCGCCCCGCTGGTCAGCATGGGTGGCACCGGGGTCTTCGTCAGCGCCCTGCGCGACGCGCTGCTCTCCGGTCTGGTCGACATCGCGGTGCACTCGCTCAAGGACCTGCCGACCGCTCCGGCCGACGGCATCGCGCTGGCCGCGATCCCGACCCGCGAGGACCCACGCGACGTCGTCGTCGCCCGTGACGGCCTCACCCTCGGCGAGCTCCCGCCCGGGAGCACGGTCGGGACCGGCTCCCCGCGACGGGTGGCGCAGATCGAGGCCCTCGGCCTGGGCGTCGACCTGGTCGAGGTCCGCGGCAACGTGGACACCCGGATCGCGCACGTCCGCAACGGCACCCTGGACGCCGTGGTGCTGGCCCGGGCCGGTCTGGCTCGCCTGGGCCGTCTGGACGACGTGACCGAGGTGCTCGACCCGATCCAGGTCCTGCCTGCCCCCGGGCAGGGCGCGCTCGCTGTCGAGTGCCGGAGCGACGACACCGAGCTCTTCGCCGTTCTGGCGGAGGCGCTCGACGACTCCCGCACCCGGGCTGCCGTCACCTGCGAGCGGACGGTCCTGGCCGAGCTCGAGGCCGGCTGTTCCGCGCCCGTGGGCGCCCTGGCCGACGTGGTCGAGGGGGAGGACGGCGAGGAGCTCTGGATCCGCGCGGTCGCCAGCTCCCTGGACGGCGCGCTCGCCGTACGCCTCTCCGCCTCCGGCCCGTACGACGACCCGATCGGTCTGGGCCGCAAGCTCGCGGCCGAGATGATCGCCGACGGCGCCAACACCCTGCTCGACCGGACTCCGCTCGCCCTCGTTCCCGAATCCCCTGACACCACCCACGACACCACTCGCGGCAAGTAGCTAGAAGGCAACTGTGACCATGAATGCATCAAGCACCAGCGCCCGCCAGACTCGGTGGGTGTCCTTCGTGGGCGCCGGCCCGGGCGATCCCGACCTCCTCACGCTGCGGGCGGCCGATCTGCTCCGTGACGCCGAGATCGTGATCACCGAGCTCCCCGAGCACGAGTCCCTGGTCCGTGGCGTCCTCGGACTGCCCGAGCCGGTGGAGGCCGACGGGGACGACGAGTCGGAGGGCGTGGTCGCCGAGGCTCCGCACGGTCCGGTCTTCGTCGACGGCGGCTTCGGTGAGGACGGTCAGCCGCTGACCCACGCCGCCCGTGCCAAGGTCGTGGTCAAGCAGGCCAAGACCGGCCGCCGCGTCGTCCGGCTGATGGCGGGCGACCCGTTCCTCTACGCCTCCGGGCCCGAGGAGGCGCAGGCCTGCGCGAAGGCGGAGATCGGGTTCGAGGTCGTTCCCGGGGTCTCCGCGGTCAACGCGGTCCCGGCGTACGCCGGCATCCCGCTGACCACCAAGAACCACCGCGAGATCACCGTTCTGACCTGTAGTGGTGCGGCCATCGACTGGTCGCAGTACGTCGGACGGCCGACGTTGGTGCTGCTCTCCGCTGTCGGCAGCATCGCGGAGATCGCTCGTGAGCTCGTCGCGGCGGGCCGGGACCCGGAGACGCCCGTCTCGATGACCCGGACCGGCACCGTCACCACCCAACGGACCCTGGTCTCGACTCTGGCGTCCGTCGGTGCCGACGCCCGCGCCGCCCGGATGGAGGCCCCGGCGGTCACCGTCATCGGCCAGGTCGTCGACCTGCGCCAGCAGCTGTCCTGGTTCGAGAACAAGCCGCTCTTCGGCTGGCGTGTCCTTGTTCCGCGTACCAAGGAGCAGGCCGCCTCGCTGTCGACCCGTCTGCGCAGCTTCGGGTCGGAGCCCGAAGAGGTGCCGACCATCTCGGTCGAGCCGCCGCGGAACCCGCAGCAGATGGACAAGGCGGTCCGCGGCCTCGTTGAGGGCCGTTACGAGTGGATCGCCTTCACCTCGGTCAACGCGGTCCGCGCGGTCCGCGAGAAGTTCGAGGAGTACGGCCTGGACGCCCGCGCGTTCTCCGGGCTGAAGATCGCCGCCGTCGGCGAGAAGACTGCTGCGTCGCTGCTCCACTGGGGCCTGCGCGCCGACCTGGTGCCGTCGGGCGAGCAATCCGCTCGCGGGCTCCTGGAGGACTGGCCGCCGTTCGACGAGCTGCTCGACCCGATCAACCGGGTCTTCCTGCCGCGCGCCGACATCGCCACCGAGAACCTGGTCGCCGGTCTGGTCGACCTCGGCTGGGAGGTCGACGACGTCACGGCGTACCGCACCGTCCGGGCGGCCCCGCCGCCGGCGCCGACCCGCGAGGCGATCAAGTCGGGCAAGTTCGACGCCGTCGTCTTCACCTCGTCCTCGACGGTGCGCAACCTGGTCGGCATCGCCGGCAAGCCGCACGCCTCGACGATTATCGCGGTGATCGGGCCCGCCACGGCCAAGACCGCCGAGGAGCACGGGCTCCGCGTCGACGTGATGGCGCCGAACCCGTCGGTCGAGGAGCTGGCCGAGGCCCTCGCCGACTTCGGCGCGGCCCGTCGCGCCTCGATGATCGAGGCCGGCGTGCCGGTGACCAAGCCCTCGGAGCGCCGTGCAGCTGGTCGCCGCAAGGCAGGCTCGAAGTAGGCCGCGGGCGAGCTCGTCGGGACGCGGTGGGTGAGAGGATCTGCGCATGACCGACTACCCGGATATCCGCCCGCGCCGGCTACGGCGCACCCCGGCCCTGCGCCGGTTGGTCGCCGAGTCGTCGCTCGCGCCCCGGCAGCTGGTGCTGCCGTTGTTCGTCCGGGAAGGGCTCGACGAGCCCAACCCGATCACCTCGATGCCCGGCGTCGTCCAGCACACCCGCGAGACGCTGCGGAAGGCTGCCCACGAGGCCGTCGCCGCAGGCCTCGGCGGGGTGATGCTGTTCGGGATCCCGGACTCCAAGGACGCGACCGGGTCCGGTGCCCTCGACGAGGACGGCATCCTCAACGCGGCCCTGCGTGACGTGGTGGCCGAGGTCGGCAGCGACCTCTCCGTGATGGCCGACCTCTGTCTCGACGAGTTCACCGACCACGGCCACTGCGGCGTGCTGGACTCGGAGGGTCACGTGGACAACGACGCCACCCTGGACCTGTACGCCGCGATGGCGGTGGCCCAGGCCGAGGCCGGAGCAGCCCTGGTCAGCCCCAGCGGCATGATGGACGGGCAGGTCCGGGTGATCCGTACGGCGCTCGACGCCGCGGGCCACACCGGGACCGGGATCCTGGCCTACTCGGCCAAGTACGCCTCCGCCTTCTACGGGCCGTTCCGCGAGGCCGTCGACTCCTCGCTGCAGGGCGACCGGCGCACCTACCAGCAGGACCCGGCGAACCGACGCGAAGGCGTCCGCGAGGCGTTGCTGGACGTCGCCGAGGGTGCCGACATCGTGATGGTGAAGCCGGCGCTGGGCTACCTCGACGTCCTGGCCGCGGTGAGGGCCGCGGTCGACGTCCCGGTGGCGGCGTACAACGTCTCCGGCGAGTACTCGATGGTCGAAGCGGCTGCGGCGCGCGGCTGGATCGACCGCGAGGCCGCGATCGTCGAGTCGCTGACCTCGATCCACCGCGCCGGCGCCGACGTCGTCCTGACCTACTGGGCGTTGGAGGCCGCTGCGCTGCTGCCGTAGCAGCGGGTCCCGCGACAAGGTCGGGACCGCGCTTGAGTACGCGCACTCAAGCGCTCCCGCGCGGCGCGTCCTAGCGTCGGAGCATGCTGATCCGCCACCGCCTCTTCCTCCCGTACACCTCCTGCCTGCTCGGTCTGCTGAGCCTGCTGGCGGTGCTCTGCTTCCACTTCCCCGAGCTGCTCACGAGCCAGGAGTTCCGGGCCGTCTACACCGACGAGTTCGCCCGCGGTCTGCTCCTGGTCGGGCTCGTCGCCGCGTTCGTCCTGGGAACCGTCGCCGTGCTGCGGGACCAGAGCCGGGGCATCGCCCTGGTGGGGGTCGGTGCGGCGACGTCGGCGGTCCTGCTCGGCGGTACCGACATCCGCGTCGACCAGGTCGGGGCGACGCCGTACTCGCTCGGGCTGGACTGGTTCATCCTGTCGCTCTTCTTCTCTGCCCTCGTCTTCATCCCCCTGGAGCAGTACCTCGCGCACCGCCAGAGCCCGGTGCTCCGGAGCGGGTGGCGCACGGACGTCAGCTACTTCTTCCTCAGCCACGTGCTCGTGCAGTTCATCCTGATCCTGGTCACCGCGTCGACGTCCACCGTCGCGACCGCCGTCGCCGTCCCGGAGGTGAAGGACGCGATCGGGGCGATGCCCGGGTGGGCACAGTTCCTGCTCGCGGTCCTCGTCGCCGACGTCGCCCAGGCGACCCTGCACCGTGCCTACCATCGGGTCTCGGTCCTGTGGCGGTTCCACGCGGTCCACCACTCCAGCCGCGACCTCGACTGGCTGGCGGGCTCACGGGTGCACCTGGCGGAGACCGTGCTGACCCGCAGCGTCGTACTGCTGCCGCTGCTGGCGCTGGGTTTCTCCACGCCGGCCGTCAACGCCTACGTCATCCTGGTCGGGTTGCAGGCGGTGGTGGCGCACGCGAACATCGGCGTCCGTTTCGGGTGGCTCGAGTACGTGCTGGTGCTGCCGCGCTACCACCACTGGCACCACGCCCGGCACCGCGACTACTGGGACCGGAACTACGCGATCCACCTGCCCCTGGTCGACATGCTGATGGGCAGCTTCAAGCTTCCCAGCGACGGCAGCTGGCCCGAGGAGTACGGCGTCCTGAAGCTGGAGACCGTGCCGCGGGGCATCGCGGCCCAGCACCTGATGCCGTTCCGCGGCACGCGCGAGTACGCCGACCACGTCGCGTGAAGCGGCCGTCGCGGGGGCTCCGCGCCGGAGGCCGACGTTTGGGCCGGGTGGCGGCGGGTAGGTCCAGACCAAGGGATTCACCCGGACAGAAGGAGAAATCGTGTCGGACGACAAGAACGTTGCCAAGGATCTGGTTGAGACGCTGAAGGACGGCGAGCGTGGCTTCGCTAGTGCAGCCGACAAGTTGCGTGACAGCGATCGCGCGGAATGGGCCACCACGCTGCAGCGGCTCTCGGAGCAGCGTGCGGACTTCCGAGGCGAGATCGTCGCTCTCGGCCACGCGTACGGCGACGACGTCGACGAGAGCGGCTCGGTCGCCGCAGCCGTCCACCGCGGATGGATCTCGCTCAAGGACGCCCTGACCGGCGACGACGCGGGCGGCGTCCTGGGTGCCGCCGTGACCGGGGAGAACCACGCCGTCTCGGAGTACGAGAGCGCACTGAAGCAGGATCTCAGCCCCGGTTTCCGCGAGGTCGTTGCCCGTCAGCACGCCGCTGTCGTCGCTGCTCGCGACGAGGTCAAGGCGCTCCATCACGTCGACTGAGTCAGCCGACCAGGAACGATTACGGCCTCGGAGTAGTGGCTACGCCGCCGATGCCCTATCGTGGGTGGTGTTGAAGGGACGGCTCTGCAAGCCGTCCTGGCCACGCACGTAGCGCGGCTTGTATCTCGTACTCCTGGTCTTCGGTTCGCTGGACATCAGCACAGGTGGATGTCTTCAGCAGCACGGGTGCACAGTGTGCCCGGCACGAACAAGGGAAAAGATCATGGCTCAGGGAACCGTCAAGTGGTTCAACGCCGAAAAGGGTTTCGGCTTCATCGCTCAGGATGGCGGCGGTGAGGACGTGTTCGTCCACTTCTCCGCGATCCAGACGAGTGGCTACAAGTCCCTCGACGAGAACCAGAAGGTCGAGTTCGACCTCGCCGCCGGCCCCAAGGGCCCGCAGGCCGAGAACGTCCGCGTCGCCTGATTCACGCGAAGGGCCCCGACCGCTGTGCGGTCGGGGCCCTTCGTGCGTCGGGGGGAGCGCTGCTTACTTGCTCATCCCCAACCAGCTCAGGATCGTGTTGAGCGTGTTCGGGATCAGCGCCGAGGCGTCGGACTCCGTGAGGCCCACGACCCGGTTTGCGCACTGGGTCTTGAGCGGTCCCAGCAGGTTGAGCGGGTCCGGGATCGTCGCGAACTGGGTGTTGCAGAAGTTCAGCGCCTCGGTGAGCGTGCTCAGGGTGTCGACGACCGGCTTGGTGACCTCTTCGACAGCGCCGGTCACTCCGTCGAGCGGGCTCTTCGGCGTGGTCGGCGTGGTCGGTGTACCGCCGTCGTCCCCGCCTCCGGTCGACGGGCTCCCGGAGCCGCCGCTCGGCTGGCTGGGCTGCGGCTTCGTCGGGGTCGAGCCGGTGTTCCTCGGCGGAGTCACGCCGCGGTCCGGGACGGCCGAGGTGAAGCTCGGGCTGAAGACGGTGCCGCCGTAGGTGCCGGACGGGATCGCCGAGAACTCACCCTGGCTGTAGGCCTCCATGATCCGCAGGACCAGGTCGACGTACGCGCGGCTGTGGTTGTAGCGGAAGACCGAGGCTTCCTGACCGGCGCGGGTGCCGAGGTCGTCGGTGCCGGAGCAGAGGTAGACGCCGGAGGCGAGCGACGCGTCGTCGATGTCCTGCGGGTTGCGCTGGCCGTCGCCGTCGGCGTCCACCTTGACCGAGGACCAGGTCGACGGGATGAACTGCATCGGGCCGACGGCGCGGTCGTAGACGGTGTCCTTGTCCAGCTGGCCGCCGTCGGTGTCGGTGATCGCCTGGGTGCCGTTCTGACCGTTCAGCTGCGGGCCGTAGATCCCGGGCTGGCTGACACCATCGCTGCCGAGGGTGTTGCCGCCGTACTGGCCGTGGTTGGACTCGACCCGGCCGATGGCGGCGAGGAGCTCCCACGGGGTGTTGCAGGTCATGTCGGCAGCGTTGATGATCTGCGCGCCGCGCTGGTACGCCGAGAGGGCGGACGACGGGATCCCGCTGGTGGAGGCGCCGGCGACGACGGAGTCCGCGGTGCCGTCGGGGACGCTGGGGGCGATCGCGCCAGGGATCGGAACGCTCGCGGGGGCCTTGATCGCCAGGCTGGGGACCGTGGTGCCGTCAGGCAGGTCGGAGGCGACGCTCCGGGTCGCCGTGGCGGCGTCGACGCCGACCAGGCTCGAGGTCCAGGCAGCGCAGAGCAGGGCGAGCGGCACAAGCGTGGCGGCCTTGCCCCTGCGGTTCGTGAGGAGTGCAGACATGCGGTGAGTTCTCCCTGGCTTCTGATGGGTTCGATCTAGGCTAAATCGGACACCACTGTGTTCAACGATAATCCCCCAAAGGGGTCACGCCGGTCCATTTGCTTTTTTTTCGGGCACCTGCGCAAGCCGTGTACCCAGAAGACGGGGCGCGCAGGCGTTCGTGAGGCGGTTGGCGGAAAAGATTTCCTTATCGGAATCTCAGGGCGTCCACCCGCGCCGGTTCCGAGCGCGATTCGTCGCCCGGATGCCGGTCGGGGAGAATGGGTGGGTGCCCTCTGAGTCCGAGCAATGGTTCGCCCGTGCGCGAGCCGTGACCCCCGGGGGGGTCAACTCCCCGGTCCGGGCTTTCGCCGCGGTCGGCGGGACCCCGCGGTTCATGGCGTCCGGGCAGGGCGCGTGGCTCACCGACGTCGACGGCGCCACCTACGTCGACCTGGTCTGCTCCTGGGGCCCGATGCTGCTGGGGCACGCGCACCCCGAGGTGATCGCTGCGGTCAACGCCGCGGTCGCCCGAGGGACGTCGTTCGGGACGCCGACGCGGACCGAGGTCGAGCTCGCCGAGGAGATCGTCGCGCGTACGCCGGTCGAGAAGGTCCGCCTGGTCAGCTCCGGGACCGAGGCCACCATGTCCGCGATCCGGTTGGCCCGCGGCTTCACCGGTCGCGACGTCGTGGTCAAGTTCGCCGGTTGCTACCACGGCCACGTCGACTCGCTCCTCGCCAGCGCCGGCTCAGGGCTGGCGACGCTCGGAGTCAGCAGCACCCCCGGCGTGCCGGCCGCCTCGGCGGCGCAGACGATCGTGCTGCCCTACAACGACACCGCTGCGGTCGAGGCCGCGTTCGCCGAGCACGGCGCGGAGATCGCGTGCCTGATCACCGAGGCCTCGCCCGGCAACATGGGGGTCGTCCCCCCGGCGCCCGGCTTCAACGCCTTCCTCGCCGAGATCTGCCGGCGCCACGGCGCCCTGTTCGTCTCCGACGAGGTGATGACCGGCTTCCGGGTGACGCGGAGCGGGCAGTGGGGAGCCGACGGTGCGATCGAGGGCTGGGTTCCCGACCTGGTCACCTTCGGCAAGGTGATGGGCGGCGGCTTCCCGGCTGCGGCCTTCGGTGGCCGCGCCGACGTGATGGCACTGCTGTCGCCCGAGGGCCCCGTCTACCAAGCGGGCACGCTCTCGGGGAACCCGGTCGCCACGGCTGCCGGCCTGGCCACCCTGCGGCTCGCGACCGGGGACGTCTACGCCCGGGTCGACGAGGTGGCGGCAACGATCTCGACGGCCGCGTCGGCCGCGCTCTCGGCCGCCGGCGTCCCGCACCGTCTGCAGGCCGGCGGCAACATGTTCTCGATCTTTTTCGGCGACCTCGGTCCGGTCGCCGACTACGCGACTGCGCAGACCCAGGACGTCGACGCCTTCAAGGCGTTCTTCCACGCGATGCTCGACGCCGGGGTCTACCCGCCGCCGAGCGCGTTCGAGGCCTGGTTCGTCTCCGCGGCCCACGACGACCGCGCGGTCCAGCACGTGCTGGACGCGCTCCCCGGAGCGGCCGCGGCCGCTGCGGTTTCGACAAGCTCAACCAACGGATCTGGCTCAACCAACGGGAGCATCGATGAGTAACACCACCGTCCACCTGCTGCGTCATGGCGAGGTCTACAACCCGCAAGGCATTCTCTACGGCCGGGCGCCCGGCTTCGTGCTGTCCGACCGCGGGGTCGCGATGGCCGAGCGGGTCGCCGAGCGGATCGGCGACCGCGACATCACCCACATCGTCGCCTCGCCCCTCGAGCGCGCGCAGCAGACCGCCGGGCCGCTGGCCCGGGTCCGCGGCATCGAGGTGGTCACCGACGACCGCGTGATCGAGTCCCAGAATGTCTTCGAGGGGCGACCCTTCTCGGTCGGTGACGGCGTCCTGCGCCGCCCGTCGCAGTGGCGGCACCTGTGGAACCCGATCCGGCCCTCGTGGGGCGAGCCCTTCAAGCAGATCGCGGCCCGGATGTGGGAGGGCGTCGAGGACGCCCGCGACGCGGCCGAGGGCCACGAGGCGCTGATCGTCTCGCATCAGCTGCCGATCTGGGTCTGCCGCCTCCACGCCGAGAAGCGCCGCTTCATGCACGACCCGCGCAAGCGCCAGTGCACGCTCTGCAGCCTGACCTCGTTCGAGTTCGACGGCACCGAGCTGGTCTCGGTCGGCTACTCCGAGCCTGCCGGCGACATGATCCCGGAGGCCGAGCGCCGCGCGGCGTTCTCCGCCGGGACCGGCTTCCTGACCGGCGCCGTCACCGAGCCCAACGACCTGGGGGCCCAGCCCGGCTCCAACCCCGCGGGCGTCGAGAACGCTGACGACTGACCCATGTCCCGCCTCCGTCCGCTGCTCGTCGCGCTCCTGGTCGCCGTCCTGGCGGCCGGGTGCGGCGGTGTGGGGTCGACGGGGGACAAGGGGTACGTCGACGGCACTGGCGTGATCACCTTGCTGGACGAGCGCGACCGCGAGAAGGTCGGGACCGTCGAAGGCGACACGCTGGAGGGCGACGAGGTCTCGCTGGCCGACTTCGCCGGCAAGGTCGTGGTGATCAACGTCTGGGGCTCCTGGTGCCCGCCCTGCCGTTCCGAAGCCGATGACCTGGTGGTCGCGGCGGAAGAGTTGATGCCCCAAGGGGTCGTCTTCCTCGGCATCAACACCCGGGACAACAGCGTGGAGACCGCGCTCGCCTTCGAGCGGAAACGAAAGATCCCTTACCCCTCGATCTACGACCCGGGCGGCGACAACCTGCTGGCTTTCTTCGGGACGCTCAGCCCCAACGCGATCCCGAGCACCGTGGTGATCGACTCCGAAGGCCGGGTCGCGGCCAGCATCATCGGTGAGATCACCAGCGCCCGCACCCTGGTCGCGCTGGTCGAGGACGTGAGCAAGTGACCCTGGTCGTCGCGCTGGACATCGGCACCTGGTTCCGCGACACCGCCCTGGACGGGTCCCTGCTGCTGGCAGTGCCGGTCGCCCTGATCGCCGGCCTGGTGTCGTTCTTCAGTCCGTGCGTCGTGCCGTTGCTGCCCGGTTACCTCTCCTACACGACCGGACTGTCGGGTGCCGACCTCGAGGACGCCAAGCGTGGCCGGATGCTGGCCGGATCGCTGCTCTTCGTCGCCGGGTTCTCCTTCGTCTTCGTTGCCTACGGCGCCCTGTTCGGCGGACTCGGACGTTGGCTCTTCGAGTACCAGGACCAGATCACGATGGTCCTCGGCGGTTTCACGATCCTGCTCGGGCTCGCCTTCCTGGGTGCGGTTCCGTGGCTGCAACGCGACGTGCGCTTCCACCGGATCCCGACGGTCGGGCTGGCAGCTGCGCCGATGCTCGGGGTGCTCTTCGGCCTGGGCTGGACACCGTGTATCGGCCCGACGTTGGGGGCCATCACGAGCCTTGCCTTCACCGAGGGGAGCGCTGGTCGTGGAGCGCTGCTCAGCCTCGTCTACTGCTTCGGGCTCGGGCTGCCGTTCGTCGTCGCCGCCCTGGCCTACCGCCGGATGCTCGGCACCATCCGGTGGGTTCGGCGCCACCAGCAGTGGATCACCCGGATCGGCGGCCTGATGCTGATCGCCGTCGGCCTGTTGCTGGTCACCGGCTGGTGGGACGTGATCGTGGACGAACTGCGAGCCAACATCTTCCCCGGGTTCACGGCGGGCGTCTGATGAGCGATCCGACCGGGACGGCGTACAGCAACGCACGCGACCGCGCCCCTGAGGTGGCACCGCTGGCACCGCGCGAGTTCCTCCGTTGGACCTGGCGCCAGCTCACCTCGATGCGGACCGCGCTGATCCTGCTCTTCCTGCTGGCCCTCGGGGCGGTGCCGGGATCCGTCGTCCCCCAGGACTCGGTCGACTCGCTCGCCGCCGCCCGCTGGCGCGACCAGCACGAGACGCTGGCGCCCCTCTACGAGAAGCTGGGGCTGTTCTCGGTCTACACCTCGCCCTGGTTCTCGGCGATCTACATCCTGCTGATGATCTCTCTCGTCGGCTGCATCCTGCCGCGGACCCGGGTCTACTTCACCGCGATGCGTGCCCGGCCGCCGAAGACGCCGCGGAACCTCTCCCGGCTGCCCGAGTACCGCACCTTCGAGACCGCGGACGAGCCGGAAGCGGTCCTGAACCGAGCGACCGACGCGCTGTCGGGGTACCGGGTCGACCGCCACGGCGACTCGATCGCGGCTGAGCGCGGGTACCTCCGGGAAGCCGGCAACCTGGTCTTCCACGTCTCGGTCCTGATCGTGCTGGTCGGCTTCGCCGTCGGCTCCCTGTTCGGCTACAAGGGCGGCGTCATCGTCGTGACCGGCGGCAAGTTCGCCAACGTCGTCAGCCAGTACGACGAGTTCGCGCCGGGAACGCTCTTCGACGCCCGCGACCTGACTCCGTTCTCCTTCGGGGTCACCGACTTCGACGTCACCTTCCTCACCGAGGGCCGCGAGGCCGGGATGGCCTCGGACTTCTCGGCCGGCCTGGTCTACACCGAGATACCGGGCGGTGAGGAGAAGAGCACCCGGATCGCGGTGAACCACCCGCTCGACATCGAGGGAGCGAACGTCTACCTGATCGGCCACGGCTACGCCCCGAACATCACCGTCCGGGACGCCGCTGGCGAGGTCTCGTTCTCCGGGCCGGTGATCTTCCTGCCCGAGGACCAGACGTTCCGGTCCCAGGGCGTCATCAAGGTCCCTGACACCGAGCCGCAGCTCGGGTTCCGCGGCGAGTTCTACCCCACGGCCGGCTTCTCGATGGAGACCGGCCCGGTCACCGTGTTCCCCGAGGCCAAGCAGCCCCTTCTCTCTCTCCAGGTCTTCGCCGGGGACCTGGGCCTCGACAGCGGGATCCCGCAGTCGGTCTACGCCCTCGACACCGACGCGATGGAGCCGGTCCAGGAGGACGGCAAGGACTTCCGCGTCGACCTGTCCCTGGGAGGGCTCAACTTCACCGGGAAGACGATCGGGAAGACCGTCACCCTGCCGGACGGGCTGGGGTCGATCACCTTCAACAGCGTCGAGAAGTTCGTGAAGCTGCAGGTGAGCCACAACCCGTCGGACTGGGTGGCGCTGGGCGGTGTCGTGCTGGCTCTGCTGGGCCTGCTCGGCTCCCTGTTCATCCGGCCCCGCCGGGTCTGGGTCTCGGTCCGTCGGGACCAGGGACGTACTGTCGTGGAGGTCGCCGGTCTGGATCGTTCGTCCGGCGGCGACCTCTCCGGTGAGGTCGACGGCCTCACCGCACAGCTGGAGGAGAAATCGTGACCCACGAGCAGTTCGAGCTACTGAGCAACCAGGCCGTGGCCGCGTGCGCCGCGTTCTACTTCATCGCCCTGCTGGCCCACGTGGCCGAGTGGGCGGCGGCCCGCTCGGTGCCGGTCGGTCGGACCGTCGAGCTCACCCGGACCGACGTGGTGGCGGCCGGCACGACCGCGACCCTTCCCGACGTCGTGGTATCGACCGAGAAGATGGAGCGCTTCGCGCGGGCCGGGTTCATCGCCACCGTCGTCGCGGCCGGGCTCCACCTCGTCGCCGTCGTCGCCCGCGGCCTCGCCGCGGACCCGGTCCGGGTGCCCTGGGGCAACATGTACGAGTTCACGCTCACCGCGACGTTCGTCGTGACCCTGGGTTACCTGCTGCTCTACAAGAAGTACTCGCTGGCCTGGCTCTCGCCGATCGTCACCAGCTTCGTGCTGGTCATCCTGATGGTCGACGCGCTGCTCCTCTACGACCCGGTCGTGAAGCTCCGGGACGCGCTCCAGTCGCCGTGGCTGGTCATCCACGTCATCGCGGCGATCATCGCGACCGGCGCCTTCACCCTCGGCGGGATGACCTCCGCGCTGTACCTGGTCAAGGAGCGTTGGCTCGAGCGGACCGGCGGCTCGTCCGCCGGGCTGACCGGCTACCTGGCCCGCGTCCCCGACCTGGTCCAGCTCGACCGCTTCGCCTACCGGGTGCACGCGTTCGCGTTCCCGATCTGGACCTTCGCGGCGCTCATCGCCGGTCCGATCTGGGCTCAGGCAGCCTGGGGCCGGTACTGGGGCTGGGACCCGAAGGAGGTCTGGGCGTTCATCACATGGGTCGTCTACGCCGCCTACCTGCACGCCCGGGCGACAGCCGGGTGGAGGGGTCGCGCTGCCGCGATCATCGCGCTGATCGGCCTCGCGACCCTGTTGTTCAACTTCGTCGGGATTAACTTCTTCTTCGGCAGCGGGAGCCAGCACTCCTACGCCTGACGGTTTCAACAGGCTCGACCAGCGGTTTGGACAGGCTCGACCAGCGGTGGTTGAGCCTGTCGAAACCTCAGTGCTCTCGATCTGGCTCAGCCGGCGAGCGCCGTCTCGATGTCGCCGGCGATCTTCTCAGGCTTCGTGGTCGACCCGTAGCGCTTGACGACTTTGCCATCGCGGCCGATCAGGAACTTGGTGAAGTTCCACTTGATCTTCTGACCGAGCAGGCCACCCTTCTCGGTCTTCAACCACTGGTACAGCGGGTGGGCGTCGTCGCCGTTGACCTCGACCTTCTCGAACATCGGGAAGCTGACGCCGTAGTTCTTCTGGCAGAAGGCGCCGATCTCCTCCGACGAGCCGGGGTCCTGACCACCGAACTGGTTGCACGGGAACCCGAGCACCACCAGGCCCTGGTCGACGTACTTCGCGTAGATGGTCTCGAGACCTTCGAACTGGGGGGTGAAACCGCACGCGGAAGCGGTGTTGACGACCAGGACGACCTTGCCGGCGTACGCCGCGAGGTCCTGTTCCTGTCCGGTGAGGGTCTTGGCCGAGAAATCACTCAGGGTGGTCATTGCTCTCCTGGGAGGTTGGTGTTCGGGGGATTCGGATCAGGATCGGCCTTCGGATTGGTCGGAGGCTCGGGCGGCGGCGGTGCCGGCGGGTCCTTGGGGGGCTTGTTCTGGGACTCGTTCTTGCGCCGCCGCTGCTCGCGGTCGAGGTTCCGCAGGAACGCGTCGTCGTCGTCGGGGCCGACGGGCCCGCGGGGCTTGGGTCGGGCGGGGCGGGCAGAACCGCCGGAGCCTCCGGAGTTGCGGCGGTCGATCGCCCAGAAGACGCCGTACAGGAGCGCAGCCAGGATCAGCAGGAGGACAACGAAACGGATCACCCTGCCAGCGTAGTTCGTGGTCGGGAATAGGCTTGGCCGGGTGAAGTACTTCCTGATCTACACCGCGCTCCGGCTGGCCCTCTTCCTCGCGTGCTGGGCGGTGGTCGCCGCCGTCGCCACCGTCGCCTTCGGTTCGAGCTCGGAGGTGGGGATCTGGTCGCTCGTGCTGGGCGCCGTGATCTCCTCGGTGCTCTCGCTCAAGCTGCTCGAGGGCCCGCGGGAGCGGTTCGCGCAGAGCGTCCAGGCGCGGGCCGAGCGGGCTTCGGCCCGCATGGAGCAGATGAAGTCGGCTGAGGACACGGAATGAGCGCGGCGACCGGGTCGGACCTGCTCGAAATCGCTCAGCGTCCGACGAGTACGCCGGCGAAGATCCCGGCGGCGTAGAGCAGCTCGCCGACCCCGGTGAGTTGCAGCACCGGGATGAGCGCCGGTCCGGTCGCCCTGCCCAGCACGGTGCGGACGGCGCCGAGCAACGGCAGCATGCCGATCAGGCCCAGCAACGCCCACCAGGTCGTGGTCAGGGCGACGCCGAGCAGGGCGACCGTCGCCGCGGTGATCAGCAGGACGTAGAACACGCGGGTCCGCTCGGCGTCGAGGACGACGGCCAGCGTCCGCTTCCCGGCCTCGACGTCGGTCGGGATGTCGCGCAGGTTGTTGGCGACCAGGATCGCGCACGCGAGCGCGCCCACCCCGACGGCGGCGTACACCGCTGCAGCGGTGATCTCCTCGGCCTGGACGTACGTCGTCCCGAGCACCGCCACCAGGCCGAAGAAGACGAAGACCATCACCTCGCCCAGACCGAGGTAGCCGTACGGCTTCTTGCCGCCGGTGTAGTACCAGGCAGCCAGGATGCTGACGGCGCCGACGGCAACCAGCCACCAGGTCGTCGTGGCCGCCAGCACCAGCCCGACAGCGGCAGCCAGTCCCAGCGCGCCGAACGCGGCGCGCTTCACCGCGGCCGGCGCCGCGGCGCCCGACCCGACCAGGCGCATCGGCCCGACCCGGTCGTCGTCGGTGCCCCGGATGCCGTCGGAGTAGTCGTTGGCGTAGTTCACACCGATCTGGAGCAGCAGCGAGACGGCGAGCGCCAGACCGGCCTTCCACCAGATCTCGGCATCGATCCAGGCGGCGATGCCGGTTCCGGCGAGGACGGGTGCGACCGCGGCCGGGAGCGTGCGGGGACGGGCGCCTTCGATCCACTGCGCTGCGGTTGCCATGGCCAGGATTGTTGCAGCCGGGCCGGTGGCTAGATTCAGGGGTGTGAGCAGTCTGTGGCCCGTCTCCGGTGACGCCGAGGAGATCCTTGCGCTGCTCCGGGAGTGGGACCGGTCCGAGGCCCCGGAGCCTTTGGTGATCGCGACCTCCGGCTCCACCGGATCGCCGAAGCGGGTGCTGCTCTCCCGCGACGCGATGCGCTGCTCCGCGCTGGCGACCTCCGAGCGGCTCGGGGGGCCGGGGCAGTGGGTGCTCAACCTGCCGCCGACCTACGTCGCGGGGGTGCAGGTCCTCTACCGCTCCGTGCTGGCCGGGACCGAGCCGTTGCTCCTCGAGGACGTCGACGACCTGGGGACGGCCTGGGAGCAGATGTCCGCCGGCCGACGCTACGTCTCCCTGGTCCCGACGCAGCTCTACCGGCTGCTCGACGATGGGTGCGCCGCGAGGGACCTCGCGCGCTTCACCGCGGTCCTGATCGGCGGCGGACCGCTGGCACCGGAGGTCCGGGCCGAGGCCGCGTCGCTGGGCATCCCGGTCGTGCAGACCTACGGGATGTCCGAGACCTGCGGCGGCTGCGTGTACGACGGCGTTCCGCTGCCCGGGGTGGAGGTCCGGATGGACGACGACCATCAGGTACTGCTCCGCGGCCCGATGCTCTTCGACGGCTACGTCGACGAGCCGGAGCGGACCGCGGCGGCGTTCCGGGACGGCTGGTTGGTCACCCATGACCTCGGCCGATGGGCTGAGGACGGGCGGCTCCGGATCGACGGCCGGGTCGACGACGTGATCATCAGCGGGGGGGTCAAGGTCCCGGCGCAGGCCGTGTCCGATGCGGTCGCCCAGCACCCGGACGTCGAGGCCGCCGAGGTGTTGGGCGTCCCCGATCTGGAGTGGGGGGAGCGGGTGGTCGCTTTCGTGGTCAGCCGGGAACCGGTCGGCATCGAGGACGTCCGTGACCTGGTCGCGCCGCGCACCTGGGCTCCCCGCCAGCTGCTGCGCGTCCCGGAGATCCCCCGGCTCCCGAACGGCAAGCCCGACCGGGTTCTCCTGCGGGAGTGGGCCGCCGATGCGTGAGGTCCACGTATACGCGATCGGGCTCCGGACCCGCTTCCGCGGCATCGACGTCCGCGAGGGCGTCCTGGTGCGCGGCCCCGCCGGCTGGGGCGAGTTCAGCCCGTTCCTCGAGTACGACGACCCGACCGCAGCGCCCTGGTGGGCGGCCGCGCTCGAAGCCGCCGACGAGGGCTGGCCGGCACCGCAGCGCACCCGGATCCCGGTGAACGTCACCGTCCCGGCCTGCTCGCCGGAGCGGGCGCACGAGATCGTGCTCGCCTCGAACGGCTGCACCACCGCGAAGGTGAAGGTTGCCGAGCAGGGACAGGAGCTCGCCGAGGACCTGGCCCGGGTGGAGGCCGTCCGCGACGCCCTCGGGCCCAGTGGCGCCCTCCGGATCGATGCGAACGGGGGGTGGGCGCGCGACCAAGCGATCATCCGGATCCCGCTGCTGGACCGGGCCGCCGGAGGACTGGAGTACGTCGAGCAGCCGTGCCCGGAGGTCGAGGACCTTGCCGCCGTACGCCGCCGGGTCGGGGTCCCGATCGCGGCCGACGAGTCGATCCGTCGGGCTGCGGACCCCTACCGGGTGCGCGACCTGGGAGCCGCGGACATCGCGGTCCTCAAGGTGCAGCCGCTGGGTGGTGTCCGCGCCTGTCTCCGGATCGCCGAGGACATCGGACTGCCGGTGGTCGTCAGCAGCGCGTTGGAGAGCAGCGTCGGGATCGCCGCCGGTCTGGCGCTGGCGGCCGCCCTCCCCGAGCTTCAGCACGCCTGTGGTCTGGCGACGGTGCAGCTGTTCCAGACCGACGTCGCGGCCGCGCCGCTGCTGCCGATCGACGGGTTCCTCCCGGTGGGCCCGGTCGAGGTCGACCCGGTCCGCCTGGCGGAGAGCGCTGCACCACCGGATCGGGCCCGGCACTGGACCGACCGAATCGCGCGGGTTGCCGTACTCGGGCAGGATCAGTCCTCGTGACCTCCACCGAGGGCGCCCCGAGCGCCACCGACCTCGCCCGCGCGGCCGTCGAGGCGCTCCTCAGCGCCGGCGTCCGGCACGTCGTCCTCGCCCCGGGCTCGCGGAACGCGCCGCTCGCCTTCGCACTCGCCGACGCCGCGGCCGCCGGGGTGATCACCCTGCACAGCCGGATCGACGAGCGCACGGCGGCCTTCCTCGCGCTCGGCATCGCGAAAACCTCCCGGGCCCCGGTCGCGGTGGCCACGACCTCCGGCACCGCGACCGCGAACCTGCACCCCGCCGTGATGGAAGCCGTTCACTCCGGCATCCCGCTGGTCGCGGTCACCGCCGACCGGCCCGCCCGGCTGCGCGGCACCCTGGCCAACCAGACGACCGACCAGGTCGGTCTCTTCGGGGCCGCTGCCCCCGGTCGCGACGTGGTGCGCAGCGAGGACCTGCTGGGCGCGCTCGACGGCCTCGACACCGGGCCGGTCCACCTCAATCTCCAGTTCGACGAGCCGCTCCTACCGACCGACACCTTCGTGCCGACCACGGTGCCGCCGGAGCGGGAGCCCTGGGTCCGGGGGACGCCGCACCCGCTGGAGCAGGGGCCGGCCACGGTCGTCGTCGCCGGTGACGACTCCGGACCGGGCCCGCGGGTCCTCGCCGAGGCCGCCGGCTGGCCGCTGCTCGCCGAGCCGACCAGCGGCGCCCGCAACGGGCCGAACGTCATCCGCGGTTACCGGCTGCTGCTCGACACCGAGCTGGGCGAACGGGTCGAACGGGTCGTGGTCGCCGGCGTACCGACGCTGTCGCGGCCGGTGCAGCGGCTGCTCGCCCGCGAGGGCATCGAGGTCGTCTCCCGGCGCGCCCGGGGGCGCTGGGCGAGGAGACCCCACCCTGTCGCCTTCGAGTACGACGGCCCGTTCGCGGTCGCCGAGGCCGCCGACCCCGCGTGGCTCGCCGCCTGGCAGCAGGCCGACCGGGAGCTCAGCGCCGGGATCGACGGGGTCCTCGCCGCCCAGCACGCCCTGACGCCGTACGACGTCGCCGCTGCGGTGCACGCAGCCGTCCCCGCGGGCGGCCTGCTGCACGTCGGGGCCAGCAACCCGATCCGCGACCTCGACCTGATGGCCGGCGCTTACCCGGTCGGCGAACGGCGGCTGGTGATCGCGAACCGTGGGCTGGCCGGCATCGACGGCACCCTCTCCACCGCGATCGGGGCGACCCTCGGTCGCCCGCACAGCACCCGCGCGATCCTGTACGTCGGCGACGTCACCTTCCTGCACGACCTCACCGGTCTGGTGATCGGTCCCGCCGAGACCCGGCCCGACCTGACGATCGTGGTCGCCAACGACAACGGCGGCTCGATCTTCGCGACCCTGGAGCAGGGCGGGCCGGCGTACGAGGACCGCTTCGAGAAGCTCTTCGGCACCCCCCACGGCACCGATCTCGGGACCCTCTGCAGCGGCCTGCGCATCCCGCACTGGCGGGTCGCGGACCGTGCCGAGCTCGAGCTGGCGCTGGCCAACCCGAACGGAGGCATCGACGTCGTCGAGGCGCCGGTACGCCGTGACAACCGGCGGACACTCGATGCGGAGATCCGCGCCCTGGCGGGATAATCGACCGGTGGACCTCGTCGTCACCCTTGTAGCCCTGGTCGCCACCGTGCTGGCCACCACCGCCGTCTGCGCCCGCCTGGACCTGTCCTCGCCGCTGACCCTGATCGTGGTCGGTATCGCCGGGTCGTACCTGCCGTTCGTCCCGGAGGTGGAGCTGCACCCGGAGGTGGTGCTCCTCGGGCTGCTGCCGCCCCTGCTCTACGCGGCGTCCCTGCAGACCTCGCTGGTCGACTTCAACGCCAACCGGCGCTCGATCCTGCTGCTGTCGGTCGGTCTCGTGGCTTTCACGACGGCCGGGGTCGCGGTCCTGGTACATGCGTTGATCCCGGGTCTGGGCTGGGCCGGCTCGTTCGCGATCGGCGCGGTGGTGGCGCCGCCGGACGCGATCGCCGCGACCGCGATCGGCCGCCGGATCGGTCTGCCGCGCCGGATCGTCACCATCCTCGAGGGTGAGTCGCTGCTCAACGACGCGACCGCGCTGGTGGCCCTGCGCACCGCGCTCGGCGCAACGGTGGTGGCAGTGGCCTGGCAGGACGTCGCCGAGGACTTCCTGATCGCGGCCGGCGGTGGGCTGCTGATCGGGCTGGCGTTCTTCGTGGTCATCGGGTTCATCCGCAAGCACGTGGTGGACCCGGTCTTCGACTCCGGGCTCTCGTTCCTGACACCGTTCGCGGCGTTCGTCGCGGCCGAGGAGGTGCACGCCTCCGGGGTGATCAGCGTCGTCGTCGCCGGCCTCCTGCTCGGCCACAAGGCGCCCGTCATCCAGACTGCGCAGTCGCGGATCGCGGAGCGGATGAACTGGCGCAGCATCGCGTTCCTGCTGGAGAGTTCGGTCTTCCTGCTGATCGGTCTGCAGGCGCGGGCGATCATCGACGACGTCGGCGAGGACGAGCTGGGCGGGGGCAGGATCGCCCTGATCTGCGCGGCGACCCTGCTCGCGGTGATCGTGCTCCGCCTCGCCTGGGTCTTCGCCGCTCGGTACCTGATCGTGCGGCCCGGTCCCGACGGCCAGACCGGTCAGGTACCGCCGTGGACCTACACGTTCCTGCTCGGGTGGGCCGGGATGCGGGGCGTGGTCACCCTCGCCGCGGCGTTCGTGATCCCCACCTCGGTGCCGCACCGGGAGGTGCTCCTGCTGATCGCGTTCACCGTCACCGCCGGCACCCTCTTCCTCCAGGGGCTGTCGCTGCCGTGGCTGGCTCGCCGGCTGCGGGTCCCCTCGCCGGACCCGACCGCGGATGCGCTCGCCCGGGCGAACCTCCTCCACCAGGCCTCGGTCGCCGGTCTGGAGGTGCTCGACCGGCTGCAGGAGGACGACCCGCACGAGGTCAGCGAGACGATCCGGGACCGGGTCCGGCGCCGTGACTACGCAGCCTGGGAACGGGTCGGTGCCGGGGAGGAGGAGACTCCCAGCGAGATCTATGCCCGACGACGCCAGCTGATGATCGAGGCGGAACGTGAGCGGGTCCTGGAGGTCCGGTCGACCGGTACGGTCGCGCACGAGGTGGTCGAGGAGGTGCTGGCGTTGCTCGACGTCGAGGAGTCGATGCTGGACTACAGCGAGCGCGAGCGGGAACGGGTCCGCGCGTCCGGGACGCCCGTCGTGCTGGAGAGCGATTGCGAGGACCTGCGGTCACCGCGACCCCCGGTGGAACCGGAGACCCCCGGCGAGTGCAGCGACTGCGTCCGCGAGGGCTCGACCTGGGTGCACCTGCGGTTGTGCGTGGACTGCGGGCATGTGGCCTGCTGCGACTCCTCCCCGAAGCGGCATGCGAGCGCACACTTCCACGCCTCCGGGCACCCGGTGATGCGTTCGGCGGAGCCGGGCGAGTCCTGGCGCTGGTGCTTCGTCCACGAGGTCACCGGCTAGCCGGTGGGTACTGCCGGTCCGGCTACAGGAGCGGCTTGAGCGCGAGCACTGCGATCACCACGGCGGCCACGACCCCCGTCGTACGGCGCCCACGCGGTCCCGCGATCCAGTGGCCGAGCCCGGAGCCGATGCTGGCGACGAAGATCTGCCAGCTCGCGCTCGCGAGGAACGCGGCGGCCACGAAGACCGTCCCCTGGGTCGGCCCGTCGATGGCGACGCTCCCGCCCAGCACGATCGCGACGAAGTAGACGACTGTGGCCGGGTTCACCGCGGTGATCCCGACGAAGGTCAGCCAGGCGCGCAGCGGGGTCCAGGTACGGCTGCTGGCGTCCTCCTTCGCCCGGGCAGGTCGGAGGGCGTGCGCCAGGGTCAGCGCCGCGATGGAGAGCAGGACGACGACCGAGACAGCTCGCAGCAGGTCATCGACCGGCTCGAGCACGCGCGCGACGGCACTGCCGGCGACGACGGCTATCGCCGCGTAGACGCCGTCGACGGTGGCGACCCCGAGACCGGCCGCGGCGCCGACCGTCCACGACGTCCGGGCGCTCAGCGCGATGATCAGCGCAGCGACAGCACCGACCGGTACGGCGATCGCGTACCCGGTCACCAGGCCGGAGATCAGGGCATCGAGCACTGGCTGATCCTGTCGGCACCAGGCCGGGGGTCGCAATCAGGTTTCAGGCGAAGGTGTAGTCCGACAGCGGGAACGCCTCGACGGCCTTGCGGGCACTGCCGGAGGACGTCGGGCGCAGCAGCACCGCGTCACCCTCGTTGGTGTAGTAGTAACTGCGTGCGGTCGAGCAGGACCCCTGGTTGAAGACGGTGTCGTCCATCCGTTCCAGCATCTGCGCGAGGAAGGCGGCGTCTGCTTCCGCGGAGACCTCGAAGGTGTTCGCGCCCCGGGACCGGAGCTCACCGTAGATCCGTTCGAGGTGACGCATCTGTACCTCGATCGTCATGAAGTAGCTCAGGCCGGAGTACGAGTACGGCGAGTTCAGGCTGATGAAGTTCGGGAAACCGGGCACCGTCACCCCTTCGAAGGCGTGGTAGCCGTCCTGGCGCCAGGACTTGCCGAGGTCACGACCGTCGCGGCCGATGATCTCGAAGGCGGGGAAGTTGGTGTCCCACAGGTTGAACCCGGTGGCCAGCACCAGGACGTCGATCGGCGTCGTGCTGCCGTCGGAGGTGACGATCCCGTCTGCGGTGATCCGAGCGATCGGTGTGGTCTCCAGCGTCACGTGCTCGGCGTTGAACGTCGGGTAGTAGTCGTTGGAGAACGTCGGGCGCTTGCAGCCGAAGCTGTAGTCCGGGGTGAGCTTGCGTCGGGTCTCCGGGTCCTTCACCTGCCGCCGGAGGTGCCCCTTGGCGAGCGCTGCGGCGCCGGCGTTCAACGCCTTGGCCTGCTTGTAGTGGAGTACCGCGGTGACCATCATCCCCTCGAGCCAGGCGCTGTTCGCGGCACGGGCGAGCCGCTGCGTCCAGGGCTGGGTGGCGAACAGGGTCTGCACCGGCTTCGGGATCGGGAAGTCGGCCTTGGGTGTCACCCAGATCGGCGTTCGCTGGTAGACGGTGAGGGCGGAGGCCTTCTTCGCGATCTGCGGGATCAGCTGGACGGCGGTCGCGCCGGTGCCGATCACGGCGACCCGCTTACCCGTCAGGTCGACCGAGTCGTCCCACTTCGCGGTGTGGATGACGGTGCCCGCGAAGTCGTGCACGCCGTCGATGTCCGGCAGCTTCGGCTGGGAGAGGAAGCCGGTCGCGGTCATCAGGTGCTTGCTGGTGCGGACGGTGCGCTTGCCGGCGCCGAGGCCGGCAACCGGCTGGGTCGTCACCACCCAGTGCTGCTCGTCCTCGTCCCAGCGGGCGCCCTCGGCGCTGACCCCGAAGACCATGTGCCGACGCAGGTCGTACTTGTCGGCGACGTGCTCGGCGTACTGCTTGAGCTCGGGGCCGCGCGCGAACCAGTTCCGCCAGTACGGGTTGGGCTCGAAGGAGTAGGAGTAGGTCACGCTGGCGATGTCGACAGCTAGCCCGGGGTAGTGGTTGACATGCCAGGTCCCGCCGAGGTCGTCCTCGCGCTCGAGGATCAGGAGGTCGTTCGTCCCGGTGCCGTAGCCGAGCTCCTTGAGCTTGATCGCGGCGCCCATACCGCCGAAACCTGCGCCGATGATGATGACGTCGTGGTCGGTCATGCGCGGTGTCCTCTCCTGGCTGTTCCTTCTTGAACTAAGTTCAATAGCGCTCCGACCCTAGTCTGAGGTCATGCGGATCTACAAGCACGGTCACGCCTGCGTGAGACTCGAGACCGACGGTGCGGTGGTCGTCGTCGACCCGGGGATGTTCACCGAGCGGGAGGCTCTCGACGGTGCGACGGCGGTGCTGGTCACCCACGAGCACGTCGACCACTGGAGCCCGGAGATGCTGGCGCTGACCGACGCGCCGGTCTTCACGATCGCCGCGGTCGCGGACCGTATCCGGGCCTCGGCTCCCGCGGTCGCGGAGCGGGTCACGGTGGTGGCGCCGGGCGACGTCCTGGACGTCGGGGTCCCGGTCACGGTGGTGGGGGAGAAGCACGCGGTGATCCATGCTGAGCTGCCGCACTTCGACAACTCCGGCTACCTGCTCGAGGTGGAGGGGCTGCGGATCTTCCACCCGGGCGACGCCCTGACCGTGCCGGAGGTGACCCCGGACCTGCTGCTGCTCCCGGTGAGTGCCCCGTGGCTCAAGGTCTCCGAATGCATCGACTACGCCCGCGACGTCGGGGCGCCCTGCTCGCTGGCGATCCACGACGCGGTCTACAGCGAGGCCGGGCTCGGAATCGTCGACGGCCACCTGGGCCGGTTCCTGGCGCAGACCGAGCAGGAGTACGTGCGGTTGGCGCCAGGCGCCGAGCACCAGGTCGGCTAGCTGCCGAGCAAGATCGCTCCAGGCTGCGTGTGCACACCGGTCATCGCCCGGATGTCGTCGGAGACTGGGCGCACTCGCCATCGCGGCTCGTCATGGCCCGAGGGTCGCTACGGGGAGGACGAGCACATCATCAGAGCGGCGCAGTGCGGCGGCGCGGGTTGTCACCACTCCAACGAACGCGGGCTTGCCCACCTTCGTGGTGTCGACCTTCTCGACGAAGCGAACCAGCGAGGCGGCGGCCTTGTCGACGTCGTCCGGGTTCATCTTCACCTCGATGGCTGCCCATCTGCCGTCATCCAAAGTGAGGATGACATCGACCTCATGGCCGTTGTTGTCTCGCCAGTGAGCGACGCGACCACCCAGGGGTTGCGAGTATGTCCGCAAGTCTCGGACTACGAGAGCTTCGAAGTGGAAACCGGTCGCGTTCAAGTCCTGCAAGAGTTGTGTGGATCCGACTCCCATGGCTGCGACGCCCAATGATGGATCCGCCATGAAGCGCGTCGCTGATTTTCGTAGGGGTGTCGTCGATCGCATGTGGGGCGCCCATGCGGGTACGTCATCGATGAGCATCAGGCGTTCGAATGCGTGCAGGTAGCCGGCGACGGTATCTCGATCGGCTGGTCCTGAGGCGCCGCCGACATCACTGGCGAGTGCCTTGACGCTGATGTCGGTCCCGACTCCGCGTCCAAGTGCGGTAAGCAACCGGCGCAAATTGATCGGGTCGCGTCGCCCGAGTTGCTGAACGTCAACTTCAACGATGGTCCGGAGGTAGTCCGTTAGCCACAGTCGCGCCTCTGCCTCTGAAGCATCGAGCAGGGCGGGCCAGCCGCCAGTAACGATGCGGCGGACCAGGTTTGGCACGGTCAGGCCCGGATCGGTTGCGGCCTTGAACGTGTCGTCGAACAGATCTCGAAGCGAGACTTGGCCGGTTGATTCTTCGGACTCGAACAGGCTCATCGGCCTCATCACGAGTGTCGAGATCCGTCCGGCCCCAGAGTGCCGAGCGTGGTCGTCCTTCGGTGTCGCCGACCCTGTGAGGAGGCACATTCCGCGCTTCGGTGAGCGGTCGTCGACCTGTCGCCGAACGAGGTTCCAAAGCTTGGGGGCAACCTGCCACTCGTCGAAGAGGATCGGTGTCGCCGATTCGAAGAGTGTTTCAGGCGCTGCGCTCACGAGCGCCCGGGCACCGTCGTCGATGTCGAGTCGGAACGTGGAAGCCGCAATTCTTTGGGCGGTTTCGGTCTTCCCGCATGCCTTCGGTCCTTCTATGAGCACGGCTCCGTTGGCCGCCATGCGGGCGACTAGTTCGGCGTCCACAACACGTGGCTTGTAGCTGCCTGACACGGGAGACCTCCTTGGTTCTACCCGCAGATTCTATACCCATTAGACGGCAGATCCTATAGATAGGGAACGGCGAAAACGTTACCAGCCAACCAGCAGATCCTATAGGGATGAACAGGTTGCCCGGAAGGCGGCGTCAACTGACGGAGAGCGCGTCCCGGACAGGGATGAACTTCGCCTGCGCCTCGGCGAGCTCGGACTCGGGGTCGGAACCGGCCACGATCCCGCAGCCGGCGAAGAGCCGGACGCGGGGGCCGTCGATCTCCGCCGAGCGGAGGGCGATCCCGAACTCGCCGTCGCCGTGGGCGTTCATCCAGCCAACGGGCCCGGCGTACCGGGCGCGGTCCATGCCCTCGATCTCGGCGATCATCTCGACCGCGAGCTTGGTCGGGGTCCCTCCGACCGCCGCGGAGGGGTGCAGCGCGGCGGCGATGTCCAGGACGCTCGCACCGCTGTCGTGGGCGACCCCGGCGACGTCGGTGGCCAGGTGCATCACGTTCGGGAGGTGCAGGACGAACGGGGTCTCCGGGACGTTCATCGAGGTGCAGTACGGCGCCAGCGCGTCGGCCACCGACCGGACGGCGTACTCGTGCTCCTCGAGGTCCTTCGAGGAGCGTGCGAGCGTGGCCGCCAGGGTCAGGTCGTGCTCGTCGTCGCCGGTACGACGGATGGTGCCGGCCAGCACGCGCGAGGTGACCAGCCCCTTCTCCCGCCGGACCAGGAGCTCGGGGGTGGCACCGAACATCCCGTCGACGTGGAAGGTCCAGCACATCTCGTAGTCGGTGCCGAGCTTGCGCAGCGGCCAGCGGACGTCGATCGGGGCGTCGGCCGTGGCGATCAGGTCGCGGGCCAGCACCACCTTGTCGAGCTCACCGGCGTTGAGGTGCAGCACGGCCTCCCAGACCACGCCCTCCCAGTCGGCGCCGGAGAGGGCGCCGTCGGCGAAGGCCAGGTTGAGCGGTGGGTCGGGGAGGTCCTGGGTGACGAGTGCGGGGATCCGGTCCGCCTCCGGACCGATGGTGGTGACCCAGAACCGGTCGCCCCGCCGGCCGACGACCACGTGCGGGATCACCAGCACGGAGTCCCCGGGGGTGTCGGCGAACGCGAAGCTGCCCAGACAGATCAGCCCACTGCCCGGCACCTCGACCTCGTCGGCGACCGCAGCGAACCGGACCACGCTGCGCCACCAGGTGGAGGCGTCCTCGAAGCGGCTCTCGCCGGAGGTGTGGCACTCGGCGGCGACACCCCAGGTGATGATCCCCTCGCCGCGGCGGAGCCAGGTCATCGGTCGGTCGGACGGGAGCAGGTCCAGCAGCGGCCCGGGGTCGGCGACCTCCACGGTCCGTGCCACCAGGCGCGGCACCGCGGGGGATCCGGAAAACCCGACAGTGGTCACGGCGTCAAGTTTACGACCAGTAAATAACGACCTTGTCGCCGACCTGTACCAGGTCGAACAGCGCCTCGATCCCCGCACGGTCCCGGACGTTGACGCAGCCGTGGCTGGCGCCGTTGTAGCCGCGGGCGGCGAAATCGGGGGAGTAGTGCACCGCCTGGCCGCCGCTGAAGAACATCGCGAACGGCATCGGGGTGTCGTAGAGCGACGACACGTGGTCGCGGGACTTCGCGTTGACGGAGAAGACGCCCTCGCGGGTCGGGGTGTACTGGCCGCCGAAGCGCACCGCCATCGTGGTCCGCACCCGACCGTCGACCACCCAGCGGATCGTCCGCGTGGTCTTGTCGACGCAGAGGACCCGGCCGACCCGGCACCGGTCGTCCAGCGGGGCGCGGGTGAAGGTGCCGTTGGAGATCTTGTTCGCCAGCTCGTCCTGGGTGGGCGGACGGGTCATCGCCTCCAGCCGCGACCGGGTCGCCGCGTCGACGTACCCGAGCACGGGGAGGCCGCGCTTGACCTGGAAGCCCTTGACCGCGGCGGCCGTCTGGGGACCGTAGGTGTCGGTGACCTCGCCGGCGTACCACTGGATCTGGCGCAGCCGTGCCTGGAGGACCCGGACCTCGGGGCTCTCGTCGCCCGGGGACAGCAGGGCGGCCGGAGGTGCGGGCGCCAGCGGGGTGGGGGGCCGGGTCGGCTCCGGCAGCGCCTGTTCCGGGATGACCGGGTCGACCGGGGCGGTGACCGCGGGCGCGTTCGGCGCCACCGCGGCGCTGGCGCGTACGTCGAACTGCCCGGTCGCTTCCGCTACGCCGTAGCCGAGGGCTCCGGTCGCCACCATCAGGGCAGCGAACATCGCCACACCTGCCCCACGCTTCACTTCAGTCACCACAGACCCAGGGTGCCGGTTATTTCGCTCCATACCCGTCCAGACGCACCGAACGCCGAAAAGGTTGTCCCCCGTAGGCTCTCGACTCATGACCCGCGCAGACCTGGACAAGAACCCGGCCGAGGTGCAGGCGATGTTCGACGACGTCGCCCCCCGCTACGACCTCACCAACGACGTGCTCTCCCTGGGTCAGGACCGACGCTGGCGTCGCCAGGTGATCGACGCGGTCGACCCGAAGCCGGGGGAGCTCGTCCTCGACCTCGCTGCCGGGACCGGCACCTCCAGCCAGCCGTTCCGGGACCGGGGTGCGACCGTGTTCCCCTGCGACTTCTCGGTCGGGATGCTCCGCGTGGGGAAGAAGGCCAAGCCCCACCTGCCTTTCGTCGCGGGCGACGGCACGAAGCTCCCCTTCGCCGACCACACCTTCGACGCGGTCACGATCTCCTTCGGCCTGCGGAACATCGTCGACCCGGACGCCGGGCTCCGCGAGCTGCTCCGGGTCACCAAGCCCGGCGGACGCCTGGTGGTGTGCGAATTCTCCTCGCCGACCTGGTCGCCCTTCCGCACCGTCTACATCGAGTACCTGATGAAGGCCCTGCCGCCGGTGGCGCGCGCGGTCTCGTCTTCCCCGGACGCCTACGTCTATCTCGCCGAGTCGATCCGGGCCTGGCCCGACCAGGCCGGCCTCGCGGCCCGGCTCCAGGAGGCCGGGTGGGGTCGGGTCAAGTGGCGCAACCTCTCCGGCGGCATCGTCGCGCTGCACCACGCTCGCGCGTAGCCGCTGAGCCGGCTGGCGGGCGCGTCGATTTAGGCTACGTCCGTATGCGGTAAATGCGCAGGCCACACCCCTGTTTCGCCAGGGGGGAGGGGGGTTCGCGCGATGTGATCCAGGCCTCTATGCTGCCTACGTCACAGATCGTGAAGTTGTTCACAAGGGCACAAACGCAGCCCTGGCTGGACACAGCAGGAAGGTGAGGGATGGAGCTCTACACCCCCGTTCTGGCGCTCCTGGTCCTGGCCGGCGGATTCGCCGCTTTCTCGGTGATCATGAGTGCGTTCACCGGCCCGAAGCGCAACAACCGGGCCAAGCTGGATTCCTACGAGTGCGGTATCGAGCCGACCCCGCAGCCGATCGGCGGCGGGCGCATCCCGGTCCGGTACTACATCACCGCGATGCTCTTCATCATCTTCGACATCGAGATCGTGTTCCTCTACCCGATCGCCGTCGCGTTCGACTCGATGGGCACCTTCGCCCTCGTCGAGATGGTGCTCTTCATCATTCCCGTCTTCGTCGCCTACACGTACGTGTGGCGACGCGGCGGCCTGGACTGGGACTGAGAGTGATCTGACATGGGTCTTGAAGAGAAGCTTCCTTCCGGCGTGCTGCTGACCACGGTCGAGGGGGTCGCCGGGTACATGCGCAAGGCGTCGTTCTGGCCGGCCACCTTCGGCCTGGCCTGCTGCGCCATCGAGATGATGACCACCGGCGGTCCGAAGTACGACCTCGCCCGTTTCGGCATGGAGGTCTTCCGGGCGAGCCCCCGCCAGGCCGACCTGATGATCGTCGCCGGACGGGTGAGCCAGAAGATGGCCCCGGTGCTGCGGCAGATCTACGACCAGATGGCCGAGCCCAAGTGGGTCCTCGCGATGGGCGTCTGCGCCAGCTCCGGCGGCATGTTCAACAACTACGCGATCGTCCAGGGGGTCGACCACGTGGTGCCCGTCGACATGTACCTGCCCGGCTGCCCGCCGCGCCCGGAGATGCTGATCGACGCGATCCTCAAGCTGCACGACCAGGTCCAGGCCACCAAGCTCGGCGTGAACCGCCTGGCCGAGATCGAGGCCAACGAGGCGTCCGCGCTGACCGCACTGCCGACCAGCCAGATGAAGGGCCTGCTGCGATGACCGACGCTGGCAACACGGGTGCGGAGACCCAGGACCCGTCGACCGACGTGGTCGCCGCCGCAGCGTCGCCCGGGCCGGGTGAGGTCATCAGCCGCCACGAAGGCATGTTCGGCGTCAGCGGTACCGGCGACACCTCGGGCTTCGGCGGTCTGACCCGCGCCGTCGAGCTCCCCGGCGCCAGCAACCCGCCGTACGGCGGCTGGATGGACGAGGTCGCGGGAGCGCTCGCCACCGCGGCCGCCGCCGCCGGCATCGAGGCGTGCGTCGAGAAGGTGGTCGTCCACCGCAACGAGATCACGTTCTTCGTCCGTCGCGAGGACATCGCCGTCGTCGCCCGGCTGCTCCGCGACGACGAGAAGCTCCGCTTCGAGTTCTGCTCCGGCGTCAGCGGAGTGCACTACCCGGACGATCTCGGTCGGGAGCTGCACGCCGTTTACCACCTGCTCTCGATGACCCACAACCGGCGGATCCGGCTCGAGGTGACCGCTCCGGACGCGGACCCGCACATCCCGAGCGTGTGCGCGACGTACCCGACCGCGGACTGGCACGAGCGCGAGGCGTTCGACTTCTTCGGAATCGTCTTCGACGGCCACCCGGCGCTGACCCGGATCCAGATGCCCGACGACTGGCCCGGCCACCCCCAGCGCAAGGACTACCCGCTGGGTGGCATCCCTGTGGAGTACAAGGGCGGCACGGTTCCGCCGCCGGACCAGCGGAGGTCGTACAACTGATGTCAGAGAACGTCACTGCAGATCCGTACGCCGCTACTGAGGCGGAGACCACCCAGGGCAAGGTCTACACGGTCACCGGTCAGGACTGGGACTCCATCGTCTCCGGCGTCGCCGAGGACCACGACGACAAGATCGTCGTGAACATGGGGCCGCAGCACCCGTCGACCCACGGCGTGCTTCGACTGATCCTCGAGCTCGAGGGCGAGACGGTCACCGAGGCCCGCTGCGGCATCGGCTACCTGCACACCGGCATCGAGAAGAACATGGAGTACCGCTCCTGGGTCCAGGGCGTCACGTTCTGC
>JBKJIR010000006.1:0-31728 GCA_046598495.1 Marmoricola sp.
CCGCTACGTCACCGAGAAGTACGGCGAGGACCGGGTCTCGATGATCGTCACCTACGGCACCATCAAGGCCAAGCAGGCGGTCAAGGACTCCTCGCGGATCCTCGGCTACCCGTTCGCCATGGGTGACCGGATCACCAAGGCGATGCCGCCCTCCGTGATGGGTAAGGACGTGCCGCTCCAGGAGGTCTTCGACCCCGAGCACAAGCGCTTCGGCGAGGGCGGCGAGTTCCGGGCCCTGTACGACGGTGACGCGGACGTGAAGCGGGTCGTCGACACCGCGATCGGGATCGAGGGCCTCAAGCGTCAGTGGGGCGTCCACGCCGCCGGGGTGATCATGTCCAGCGAGCCGCTCATCGACGTGATTCCGCTGCTCAAGCGGCCCGCCGACGGCACGATGATCACCCAGTTCGACTACCCGACCTGCGAGGCGCTCGGGCTGATCAAGATGGACTTCCTCGGGCTGCGCAACCTGACGGTCCTCGACGACGCGGTGAAGAACATCAAGGCGAACCGCGACATCGACGTGGTTCTCGAGGAGCTTGAGCTCACCGACCCGGCGACCTACGACCTGCTCCAGCGCGGCGACACCCTGGGCGTCTTCCAGCTCGACGGCGGTCCGATGCGGGCCCTGCTCCGCTCGATGAAGCCCGACCAGTTCGAGGACATCTCCGCCGTGGGCGCGCTCTACCGCCCGGGCCCGATGGGGGCCGACTCGCACAACAAGTACGCGCGCCGGAAGACCGGCCGGGAGCCTGTGGAGCCGATCCACCCCGAGCTCGCGGAGGCCCTTGAGGACGTCCTGGGCGAGACCTACGGGTTGATCGTCTACCAGGAGCAGGTGATGGCGATCGCCCAGAAGCTCGCTGGCTACACGCTCGGGCAGGCGGACCTGCTGCGTCGGGCGATGGGCAAGAAGAAGAAGTCCGAGCTCGATAAGCAGTTCGAGACGTTCTCCGCCGGCATGACCGAGCGCGGCTACTCGATGCACGCGGTCAAGACCCTCTGGGAGATCCTGCTCCCGTTCTCCGACTACGCCTTCAACAAGGCCCACTCGGCGGCGTACGGCGTGGTGTCGTACTACACCGCCTTCCTCAAGGCGAACTACCCGGCCGAGTACATGGCCGCGCTGCTGACCTCGGTCAAGGACGACAAGGACAAGATGGCGATCTACCTCAACGAGGCCCGCCGGATGAAGATCCAGGTCCTCCCGCCGGACGTCAACGAGTCGGCCGCCGACTTCACCCCGGTCGGCAACGACATCCGGTTCGGGCTCGGTGCGATCCGCAACGTCGGGCACACGGTCGTCGACGGCATCGTGCAGGGCCGGACCGAGAAGACCCGCTACGTCGACTTCAACGACTTCATGGAGAAGGTCCCGGCGCTGGTCTGCAACAAGCGCGTGATCGAGTCCCTGATCAAGGCCGGGGCGTTCGACGACATGAAGCACAAACGCCGGGCGCTGGTCGCGATCCACGAGTCCGCGGTCGACCAGTACGTCGACATCAAGAAGAACGAGGCGATCGGGCAGGACTCGCTGTTCGCGGGCCTGGACGGGCTGGACGGTGACAACGCCGTCGGCTTCGGTGTGTCGGTGACGATCCCGGACATCGAGGAGTGGGACAAGATGACCCTGCTCGGTCACGAGCGCGAGATGCTCGGCCTCTACGTCAGCGACCACCCGCTCCTCGGGCTCGAGCACGTGCTCGCCGCGAGCGCCGACTGCTCGATCGGCCAGCTGATGCTCGACGAGGAGCGCGCGGACAACTCCACGGTGACGATCTCGGGGCTGATCACCTCGGTGCAGCGCAAGCTGACCAAGCGTGGCGACACCTGGGCGATGGTGACCGTCGAGGATCTCGACGGCGCGATCGACGTCCTGCTGTTCCCCAGCGCCTACCAGTTGGCCGCGACGTACCTCGTCGAGGACGCGATCGTGACGGTCAAGGGCCGGCTGTCCCGGCAGAAGGACCAGGCCGAGCTGCACGGTCAGGAGGTCACCCTCCCGGACCTGAACGACGGCCCGAGCGGCCCGGTGGTGATCTCGATGCCGTCCACGCGCTGTACCTCCGCCGTGGTCGACCAGCTCAAGGACGTGCTGGCCACCCACCCGGGAATGTCCGAGGTTCGACTGAAGCTGATGAGCAGGGAGTCCACCAAGGTGCTGCGTCTGCCCGACCGGTTGCGGGTCACCCCGAGCCCCGCCCTCTTCGCGGATCTCAAGCAGCTTCTCGGCCCCGGGTGCCTCTCGTGACCGGGCGCGGCGCCCGTGCTCGCGGCGACCTGGCGGTCGTCGCCGTCTGGTTCACCGTCCTCGGGCTGATCGGCGCGGTGGTCTGGGAGCTGGTGACGCCGCTGGCGGAGTTCACCAGGACCGCGGACAACGGCACGATGGACGAGCAGGAGCTCGCCCGGCAGTTCGGCGCGACCGGCTGGTTCTTCGTGATCGCTGCCGTCGGTGGTGCGCTCAGCGGCGTCGTCCTGCTTCTCTGGCGGCGAAGCGACTCGGTCCGGACGATCCTGCTGGTCGGGTTGGGGGGCGCGCTCGCCACCGTGGTGATGGTCCAGGTCGGGCTGCTTCTCGGACCCGACGACCCGCAGCGAGCGCTGTCCGGTGCCGCCGTCGGGGACAAGGTGCCGCTGCAGCTCCAGGTCGAGGGCTTCGGCGTCTACTTCACCTGGTCGGTCGCGGCGCTCGCCGGCGGGCTCCTCGCCCTGCTGGGCTACGAATCGGCGGAGGAAAAGCGCGAGCGCGAGGAAAGAACCGGGTTCGCTGTCCCCCGCAATGGATAAGGTGCGGCTTCCGCCGTTGCACCAGACCCTGAGGGATTTCCATGTCTGACCCGAACGCCCCCGAGAACCCGCCGCAGCCCGACGGCACCGAGCCCCTTGCGGCGCAGCCCGAGGCGACCGTCCCGCTCGTTCCCGAGCCGACCGGGGCCGGCACCTCCGGTTCCGGCAAGCGGCGTACGGCGATCGCGGCGGTGGTCGCACTGGTGGTCTCCGTCGTTCTCGGTGGTGGGGCCTTCGCGGCGTACAAGGTCTTCTTCGACGGTGGCCCCCGGCCCGCTGAGGTGCTCCCGGCCACGACCGTGGCGGTCGTCAGCATCGACCTCGACCCGTCCGCCGGGCAGAAGATCGAGGCCCTGCAGACGATCCGGAAGTTCCCCCAGCTCAAGGAGGACCTCGGCCTCGACCCGAGTGATGACCTGCGGAAGTTCATCGTGGAGGAGGGCTTCGGCTGCGACGATGTCGACTTCGACACGGACGTGAAGCCGTGGATCGGCAAGCGTGCTGCGTTCGCGGCCGTCGACCTGGGCGGCGACGCGCCCGTCCCGGCCCTCGCCCTGGCGATCACCGACCAGAAGAAGGCCGACGCCGGCTTCGAGGACCTGGTGGAGTGCGCCGAGATGGACCTGGGCTACATCGTGGGCGAGGACTACCTGATCGCCAGCGACACCGATGAGCACGCCGAGGCGATCCTTGCCTCGGGTCAGAAGAAGAACCTGGCTGACGACGCGCAGTACCAGAAGTGGACCGAGGAGGCCGGTGACCAGGGCGTGATCAACTTCTACGTCGGCGAACGCGCCTCGGAGTACCTGGCCGACGGGTTGGAGGGCCTTGCCTCGGAGTTCGACGGCATCCTCGGCGGCGGGAGCGACGGCGCGTTCGGCGGCTCGGAGTTCTCCAGCGACGAGCTCTCCAGCGAAGAGTTCGACTTCGACACCGAGAGCGGCATGGCCGGGGAGTCTGTCCCGACGGCCGCTGACGAGTGCGAGGACGGGGCGGACCCGTTCGACGCCCTCAGGGCCCAGCTCGAGGACTTCGAAGGCCTGGCCGGCACGGTCCGGTTCGCCGACGGGGGCATGGAGCTGTCGGTGGCCACCAGCGGAATCGACCAGATCGCCTCGAGGTCCTCGGTCGGCAAGCAGATCGGCAGCCTGCCGGCGGACACCGCCCTGGCCGCTGGATTCGGCGTCCCGGAGAACTATGCGACCGACCTGGTCGAGCAGCTCTCGTGCCTGGCCGGCTCCGAGGAGGACCTGGTCGCCCAGGCTCAGGAGGAGACCGGCCTGGACCTTCCCGATGACCTCGCCACGATCCTCGGGTCGGCGCTCACCTTCTCGGTCGGCGGTGACGCCCCGGACGACCTGGCCGAGGTCGAGGGCCTCGGCGACCTCCCGCTCGGACTGTCCATCCACGGCGACGTGGCGAAGATCGAGGACGTCATCGCGAAGGTCGAGAAGCACCTCGGCACCAGCCTGGAGGACGAGCTCGGAGCCAGCATCTCCAGCTCGGACTCGATGCTGGTGGTGAGCCCGTCGGAGGCGTACGGCGGGACGCTGCTCGACGAGGGCGGGCTCGCGTCCTCCGAGGACTTCCAGGACGCCGTCCCCGAGGCCGACAGGGCGTCCGGGATCTTCTACCTCGACTTCGACAGTGAGTGGCGTGACGCCATCCTCGACCTCGCGCTGGGCGAGGGTGTCAGCGACGCCGACGTCGAGATGGCCGAGGAGAACACCGAGCCGCTCAAGTCTCTGGGTGTCAGTACCTGGCTCGAGGGCGGCGCCAGCCACATCCTGCTGAGGCTCGCGACGCGCTGAGGCGGGGGAGCCGGGGGTCCTCGTCGGGCGACCCCCCGTGAATCCGACCTGAATGCTCCGCGCTCAGTTCGGACTCCACCTCGTCCGGGCGACCTCGGTGGCCGGCAGGCTCGGGATTGCGCGCATGGACCGCATCTCCTCGCGCAGCGAATGCCGCAGCATGGCCAGGCGGGTCCCGGCGTCGGGGGCTTCCAGGAGCCCCTGGCGCTCGACCTGGCTCAACAGGCAGGTGGCGGCCAGCGAGTAGGACAGGTACGTCGGGTCCCGGGGCATCGCTCCGGCCAGGACCGGGCCGCCGCGGAGCTCGGAGAGCTGGGCCCGGTACTCCTCGAAGGTCATCAGCGTCCGGGACGCCTCGAGGTCGATCTCGGGGTCCAGGCCGTCGTCGGAGTCGTCGACCAGGTCGCACTCCGCACGCAGGTACTCGCCGCTTCCGTCGACCGCGTTGAGGACGATCCGTTGTCGCCCGGTGACCACGATGTCGAAGCGGCCGTCGTCGTACTGCTCGGACTCGGTCAGCTGCACGAGCGTCCCGGTCCGGTGCATCGACTGCATCCCGGTCCGGTGCATCGACTGCATCCCGTGGTCGCCCACCTCGTAGCCCTCGCGGATCGCGACGACCGCGAAGACCCTCTCGGCGGGATCGCTGATCCTGAGGAGGTCGCGCATCAGGGCGCGGTACCGGTCCTCGAAGATGTGCAGCGGCGTCACGACTCCGGGGAAGAGAACCGCGTTCAGCGGAAAGACCGGGATCGTCGTCACCGCCCCCACGTTAGGGCACGTGGTGAAGGCCCGTGCCTCCTCGCCGCCAGGAGCCTCCGGCGCTGCTCTACGCCCGCGCCGGTGACCGAGCGGTGAAATCGGGTCGGGGTGGCGTGCGCGGCTTCCCTAGACTGGGCCCATGTTGCGCAGGATCGATCTGAGGGGCGCGGGATCCGCGTCTCCGGACTACCGGACGCTGGTGCCGCGGGCCGACTTCGACGTCGAGGCCGCGCTGCAGGTCGTCCGTCCGATCTGCGACGACGTCCGCGACCGGGGCGTCGCGGCCGTGCTGGAGTACTCGTCCAGGTTCGACGGGGTGGAGAACACCGAGATCGCCGTCCCGCGGGCGGCCCTGATCCGAGCGCTCACAACCCTCGATCCCGCGATCCGGGCAGGTCTGGAGGAGTCGGTCCGGCGGCTCCGGGTCACCTGCGAAGCCGAGATCGAGAAGGACGTGAGCACCGACCTCGGCCCCGGGGCCCGCGTCAGCCAACGGATGATCCCGGTGGACCGGGTCGGGCTGTACGTGCCCGGGGGCGTGGCGCCGCTGGTCTCCAGCGTGATCATGAACGTGGTGCCCGCACAGGTCGCCGGCGTGCGTTCGATCGCCCTGACCAGCTCGCCCCAGAAGGCTCCCTTCGCGGAGTTCGGCGCCGGGCTGCCACACCCCACCATTCTCGCCGCCTGCGAGCTCCTCGGGATCGACGAGGTGTACGCCGTCGGTGGCGCTCAGGCGATCGCGATGCTCGCCTACGGCGCCGGGCCGTGCCGCAGGGTCGATCTGGTCACCGGTCCGGGCAACATCTACACCGTCTCGGCCAAGCGGCTGCTCAAGGGCGTCGTGGGGATCGACTCCGAGGCCGGCCCCACCGAGATCGCGGTCCTCGCCGACGACACCGCGGATGCGGCCTTCGTCGCGGCTGACCTGATCAGCCAGGCCGAGCACGATCCGCTGGCCGGATCGGTGCTGGTCACCGACTCGCTGCGGCTCGCGGACGAGGTCGAGGCCGAGCTGGACAAGCAGATCGCCGTCACCCGGCACGTCGAGCGGATCCGTACGGCGCTGAGCGGCCAGCAGTCCGGGATCGTCCTGGTCGACGACATCGACCAGGGCCTGGACGTGGTCAACGCCTATGCCGCCGAGCACCTGGAGATCCAGACTGCCGACGCTGCCGCAGTGGCGGCGCGGGTCCGGAACGCGGGCGCCGTCTTCGTCGGTGCTTTCACGCCGGTCTCGCTCGGCGACTACTGCGCCGGGTCCAACCACGTCCTGCCGACAGGCGGGTGCGCGTGCCATTCCTCGGGCCTCTCGGTGCGCACGTTCCTGCGTGCGGTGCACGTGATCGCGTACTCCCAGGAGGCTCTCGGTGAGGTCGCCGACCACGTGATGACCCTCGCGGACGCGGAGGACCTCCCCGGCCACGGAGCGGCGGTACGGGTGCGCCTGGACCGCCAGGAGGCGGGGGACTGATGGCCCTTGCTTCGCTCGTCAGCGACGTGTCGCCTCCTCGACCTCGAGCAAGCTCGGGCGTTCGGAGGCTCGCGTCGTGACCTGGCCGCCCCTGCGCGAGGAACTGCGGGGCGTTGAGCCGTACGGGGCTCCGCAGCTCGACGTCCCCGTGCAGCTCAACGTCAACGAGAACCCCTACCCGCCGTCCGCTGCGTGCGTGGCCGACATCGCCACCGCCGTGGCGCAGGCTGCCAGCACGCTGAACCGGTACCCGGACCGGGAGTTCACCGAGCTCCGCGCCGGGCTCGCCGCCTACCTGAACACCGCCGGTGCCCGCCCGGGCCTCGGGGGCGTGATCACGGCCGACCAGGTCTGGGCCGCGAACGGGTCGAACGAGATCATGCTGCAGATCCTGCAGGCCTTCGGCGGCCCGGGGCGCACCGCGGTGTCCTTCGCCCCGACGTACTCGATGTACCCGGAGTACGCCCGGGACGCGATGACCGGGTGGGTCGCCGGCCGCCGGCACGAGGACTTCTCCTTCGACCTCGAGCACGCTGCCGCCCTGATCGCCGAGCACCGGCCCAGCGTGGTCCTGCTGCCGTCCCCGAACAACCCGACCGGGACCGCCCTGCCGCACGACGTGGTCGGCACCCTTGCCGAGCTGGTCGACAGCATCGGCGGCATCCTGGTGATCGACGAGGCGTATGCCGAGTTCCGCCGCGCGGGAACACCGTCGGCGCTCGAGCTCCTGCCGGCGCACCGGAACCTGGTGGTGACCCGGACGATGAGCAAGGCGTTCGCGCTGGCCGGCGCGCGCCTGGGCTACCTCGCGGCTGCCCCCGAGATCTGCGACGCGCTCCGGGTGGTGCGGCTCCCGTACCATCTGTCAGCCGTTACCCAGGCGACCGCCTCGGCGGCGCTCCGGCACGCGGAGGAGCTTCTCGGGAACGTGGCCGAGTTGCGCCGCGAACGGGACCTGACCGTGGCCTGGTTGCGGGAGCGGGGCCACGACGTGGCGGACTCGGACGCGAACTTCTGCCTGTTCGGTCGGTTCGAGGACCGGCACGCGGTCTGGCGGGGCCTCCTCGATCACGGGGTGCTGATCCGCGAGACTGGTCCCGACGGGTGGTTGCGGGTCTCGATCGGCACCTCCGAAGAAATGACTGCGTTCAAGGACGCGCTGACCGCCACACTGAACACCGACGCAGCACCACCGACCCAGGAGCTGCACTGATGGAGGAACCGGCATGAGCACGCGTACTGCGCGACTGGAGCGGGAGACCAAGGAGTCCAAGGTCGTCGTCGAGATCGACCTCGACGGGAGCGGACGGACCGACGTTTCCACCGGCGTCGGCTTCTACGACCACATGCTCACCGCCTTCGGTCGGCACGCCCTCTTCGACCTCACCGTGGTCACCGAGGGTGACACCCACATCGACGCGCACCACACCGTCGAGGACACCGCGATCGTGCTCGGCGACGCGTTGAAGATCGCGCTCGGCGACAAGGCCGGGATCCGCCGCTTCGGCGACTCCCTGGTGCCGCTGGACGAGGCGCTGGTGCAGTGCGCCGTCGACGTTTCGGGTCGCCCCTACTGCGTGCACGTCGGCGAGCCCGAGGGGCAGCAGTTCGTCACCATCGGCGACGCATACCTCGGCTCCCTGACCCGGCACGTCTTCGAGACCCTGGCCCACCACGCCCAGCTGGCGCTGCACGTCCGGGTGCTGTCGGGCCGCGATCCGCACCACATCGTGGAGTCGCAGTTCAAGGCGGTCGCCCGGGCGCTGCGCGACGCCGTCGCCTTCGACCCGCGGGAGACGGGCGTGCCCTCGACCAAGGGGACGCTGTAAGGGTGGCGGAGGAGAACCGCCCGAGCGTGGTCGTCCTCGACTACGGCTCGGGCAACGTCCGCTCTGCCGTCCGGGCGCTCGAGCGCGCCGGTGCCGAGGTGACGCTGACCGCGGACAAGGGCGCCGCGCTCGCCGCGGACGGCTTGGTCGTCCCCGGGGTCGGGGCGTACGCCGCGTGCATGGCGGGTCTGCGTGCGGTCAAGGGTCCCGAGATCATCGGCCGTCGCCTCGCGGGGGGTCGGCCCGTGCTCGGGATCTGCGTCGGGATGCAGGTCCTCTTCGAGAGCGGGGTCGAGCACGGCGTGACGACCGAGGGCTGCGCGGAGTGGCCCGGAACGGTCGAACGGATCGAGGCGAGCGTCGTCCCGCACATGGGCTGGAACACGGTCGAGGTGCCCGAGGAGACCCGGCTCTTCGCTGGGGTCACGGGCGAGCGGTTCTACTTCGTGCACTCCTACGGCGTCCGCGACTGGAGCCTGGTCACCAACGACCGCACCCGGGCGCCGCTGGTGACATGGGCCGAGGCGGGGTCCGTCCCGGGGGCGGGTGGCCGGTTCGTCGCCGCCGTCGAGAACGGTCCGCTCTGCGCGACCCAGTTCCACCCGGAGAAGTCCGGGGACGCCGGCGCGCGCCTCCTGGCGAACTGGGTCGGAACGCTGTGAGCAGGAAGGTCTCGTGAGCAAGGACCGCGCCCGCCGGCGCCAGCTCCGCGAGCGCGAGGCGGCCGAGCGCGCTGCGGCCCGGACCGTTGCCGCTGAACGGGCGGCACGCCGACGGGAGCGCCGTACGGCCTGGGCCCGGCGTTTCTCCTGGCTGACCCCGGGACGGCGCACCGGTCAGCAGACCGGCATCCTCGCGCGGCGGCGCCGGACCCGGCTCAACCTGGTCTTCGCCTTCCTCCTGCTCGTCCAGGTGATCGTCTGGGTGGTGCGTCCGGACTGGCAGGCCCGCCTGGGCGCCCTGGTGATCTCCCTGCTCGCCTTCCCCGTCATCGCCGCCTTCGCCCTCTAGGACCCAGGAGCACCGTCGTGTCAGAAACCACCACCGGACCCAGCCACCTCGAGCTGCTGCCCGCCGTCGACATCGCCGGGGGGCAGGCCGTCCAGCTGGTCCAGGGCGTGGCCGGCTCCGAGAAGCGGTTCGGCGACCCGATCCAGGCGGCGCTGCGCTGGCAGGAGGCCGGAGCCGAGTGGCTGCACCTCGTCGACCTGGACGCGGCGTTCGGACGGGGCAACAACCGCGAGCTCCAGGCCGAGATCGTCGGCCGGCTGGATATCAAGGTCGAGATGAGCGGCGGTATCCGCGACGACGAGTCCCTGGCCGCCGCGATGGCCACCGGATGCCGACGGGTCAACATCGGTACGGCGGCACTCGAGCAGCCCGCGTGGTGCGCGGCCGCGATCGCGACCTACGGCGACCGGGTCGCCATCGGCCTCGACGTACGCGGCACCACCCTGGCCGCACGTGGGTGGACCCGGGAAGGGGGAGACCTGTACGAGGTGCTCACCCGCCTCGACGCCGAGGGGTGCGCCCGCTACGTCGTCACCGACGTCAACAAGGACGGCATGCTCCAGGGCCCGAACCTGCAGCTGCTCACCGATGTCTGCGGCGTCACCGACCGTCCGGTGGTCGCCTCCGGCGGGATCACCGAGCTGCACGACCTCGAAGCCCTGATGGACCTCGTCGGTGTCGGTGTCGAGGGCGCCATCATCGGTACGGCGCTCTACGAGGGCCGGTTCACGCTCGAGGACGCGCTGCAGCTGACCTGGCCCGGCAGGTTCTCGTGAGCCTCGCGGTCCGGGTGATCCCGTGCCTCGACGTCGACGGCGGTCGGGTGGTCAAGGGCATCAACTTCCGTGAGTTGCGCGACGCGGGCGACCCGGTCGAGCTGGCCAAGGCCTACGACGCCGAGGGCGCCGACGAGCTGACGTTCCTTGACATCTCCGCCTCCCACGAGGGGCGGGCCACCACGATGGAGATCGTGTCGCGGACCGCCGAGCAGGTCTTCATCCCGCTGACCGTGGGGGGCGGGATCGGCAGTGTCGACGACGTCGACCGGCTGCTGCGCGCGGGGGCGGACAAGGTCGCGGTGAACACGGCGGCGCTGCGTCGCCCGGAGCTGGTCGCGGAGATCGCGGACCGATTCGGCAACCAGGTCCTGGTGCTCTCGGTCGATGCCCGGCGTGCACCGGGCACGGACTCCGGGTTCGAGGTGACCACCCACGGCGGCCGGCAGTCGGCCGGGAAGGACGCCGTCGCGTGGGCCGTCGAGGCTGCGCAGCTCGGGGCGGGCGAGATCCTGCTCAACGCGATGGACGCCGACGGCACCCAGGACGGGTTCGACCTCGAGCTGATCCGGATGGTGCGGGCTGCGGTGAACATCCCGGTGATCGCTAGCGGGGGAGCGGGTGCCACTGAGCACTTCCCGCCGGCTGTCCAGGCCGGCGCGGACGCCGTCCTCGCCGCCACCGTCTTCCACTTCGGGACGTTGCGGATCGGCGAGGTCAAGCAGACCCTCGCAGCGGCCGGTTACCCGGTCCGCTGAACCCCTGGGTCAGTCGGGGGTCCAGCAGAGGCCGTACCGCTGGCCGGCTGCCCACTGGGACTTGGTGGGCCACTCGAAGCTCCAGCGCAGCCGCACCTCGTCGGCCGTCCGGGCCGCCGCCACGTCGCGGCACCGGGCGTCGGCCCGGGTGCCGGCGCTCTTGGCGAGGTACCCGACATCAGCCGGAAGCGGGATCGTCGCGCGAGCGCGCCAGGTGTGCTTCGCAGCGCAGACCACCCTGGTGAAGCTCTTGGCGGCGGGGGCCGCCGTCCCGCAGGTCCCGTAGCGGTTCAGTGCTCCGGTCCGGTCGAGCAGCCCGGCGGTCTTGCGCGGGAGGTCCACCAGGCTCCGGGTGCCGGACACGACCACCAGGTCGCAGCGGAACCACAGGGCACCCCGGTCGCTCTGCGCCAGGGTCGGGGTGAACCAGACCGCCTGGACCCGGGCAAGGCGTTGGGTCTCCCGGCTGCCGCCCACGTGCCGGTCGACCCGAGCACGGCAGATGGTCGCGACCTGGCGCTGCACCCGGGCGGAGTCGACCGCGAGCAGGTGTCCGTCGACGACGGTCTTCAGGCGGCCGACCGACACCGTCACGGCGTTGTGCTTGCTCGTGCACGGGACCGCCTTCGCCGCGTTCGTCGCCCGGAGCGCGTCCTGGACGCTGAGCCGGTAACAGGCGCCCCGCTCCGGGGCGGCGGGCGGGGAGACTGCCGCGGGTTCGGCGCCGGGGGCGGGCTTCTCCGGATCGGCGTCCCCGCTGCACCCGGTGAGGACCGAGCCGTGGACCAGGACCGCCACGATCAGGGTCGCCGTTTGGTGGAGCCGACTCATTTCGCGGTCTTCGCCCAGCAGATCGACCGCCGGTTGCCGGCTGCCCAACGGTCCTCGCGGAACCAGGTGTAACCGAAGTCGTACTCCGGCGGGTAGCCGAGCCAGCCGCCCACGGACTCCTGGCAGTAGTCGCGGGACCGGACCTGCACGATGCGGTCCCCGGGGTAGTCGTCGTCGGGTTTTCCAACCTTGATCGTCGTCACGGCACGCCAGGTGTGCTTCCTGGTGCAGGGGACCTTGCTGCTCTTGGCCACGGTGTCCCCGAGAGCGCAGGTCACCCAGGCGTCGGGCTCCTGCTGCTCGGAGAACATCCCGCGGGCGTCGCTGGGGAGGGCGCGCAGCCGGGTCGCGTCCGCCGGTCCGCCGACGACGTCGCACCGGAACCAGCGCGCGCCCTGGTCCCAACCGCGTTCGGAGGGTCGGAACCAGGCCCAGCTCAACTGCGAGCGCATCACCTTGCTCTCGTCGGCGCCCAGGAAGGCGCGGAGCCCCTTCTGGCAGACGCCGTGCACGTACTTGCCGTGCTTCTTGTCGACGTACGCGTCGGTGGTGCCCGGGAGCTCGCCGATCAGGAAGGTCTGGGCGGTGTGCTCCTCGGAGCAGCCGACGACCGGGCTGACGTTCGTCGGCGACCCGAGGTCCGCGGCGCGCAGGTCCCGGCAGGCGCCGATCTTCGGCGGGCTGGTCCGGTCGGACTCGTCCTCGGTGTGGAAGGGGTTGCTGCACCCCGCCAGCAGCAACGTTCCTGCGACGAGCAGCACCGAGAGGCGTCGAAGCACGGACCCTCCTCAGCCGCCGAGCAACGCCGCGATCGTACCGCCCAGCTCGTACGCCGACGCGCGGTTCTCCTCGGTCACCTCGCCGAGGACCTCCAGGACGTCGTACCCCTGGCGCCAGCCGAGGGCGCCCGTGATCGCCAGGACCGACCGCACGGCGCCGACGGTGTCGTAGCGACCGTGCACGTACAGCCCGAAGGGGCGTGCGGCCGTGGTCCCGGTGCTCCCTCCCGCCGCACCGCTCGGGTCCAGAGCGCCGCCGACAGCCAGGAAGGTGCTGTCGAAGAGGTGCTTGAGAGCGCCGGACATGTACCCGAAGTTCGCGGTCGTGCCGAGCACGTACCCGTCGGCCCCGAGGAGGTCGGCGGCAGTGGTCTCCAGCGCCTCCCGGACGACGACCTCGACCCCGCCGATCTCCGGGTCGCCCGCTCCCGCGACGACCTGCTCGGTGAGCATCGCCGAGGTCCGGGTCGGGGAGTGGTGGACGACGAGGAGGCGAGACATGGGTCGAGGCTAGTGGGCTGGGCACGCCCGGAGGGCAGCCGCTATGCTGACCCGGTCATGTTGATGCGCCAGCTTCTTCTTCGCTGCCGCAGCGAGGTCTGACAGAGATCATCTCTGGCGTCGGACCCCCTCGCTGCGGAGTGCTCCTGTTCGCCGGCACCCGTCACCCAGCGAAGAGATGAATCCATGACTGAGAAGATCCCCGGCATCCGCCTGAGCCGCACCAGCAACACCCAGCAGCCCAGCGGCATGCCGTTCGAGCGCTACCAGGCCTTCGAGCCCGTCACCGTCCCCGACCGCATCTGGCCGGACACCAAGATCACGCACGCACCCCGGTGGCTCTCCACGGACCTGCGCGACGGCAACCAGGCCCTGATCGACCCGATGACGCCGGACCGCAAGATGCGGATGTTCGAGCTCCTGGTCAAGATGGGCTACAAGGAGATCGAGGTCGGCTTCCCGGCGGCGAGCCAGACCGACTTCGACTTCGTCCGCCAGCTCGTCGAGGGCGACCGGATTCCCGACGACGTCCGGATCTCGGTGCTGACCCAGGCCCGGGAGGACCTGATCGAGCGCACGGTGGCCTCCCTGGTCGGCGCTCCGAACGCGACCGTCCACCTCTACAACGCCACGGCCCCGTTGTTCCAGCGTGTGGTCTTCGGGGTCAGCGAGGCCGAGTGCATCGCGATCGCGACCCGCGGCACCGAGTGGGTGATGAAGTACGCCGAGCAGCTGCTGGAGGGCACCCACTTCGGGTACCAGTACAGCCCGGAGATCTTCACCCAGACGCCGACCGACTTCGCCCTCGACGTCTGCGAGCGGGTCTCCGACGTCTGGCAGCCGGAGGACGGACGGGAGATCATCCTGAACCTGCCCGCAACGGTCGAGATGTCCACGCCGAACACCTACGCGGACCAGATCGAGTACTTCTGCCGGAACCTGACCCGCCGGGACCACTCGGCAGTGAGCCTGCACCCGCACAACGACCGGGGCACGGCCGCTGCCGCGACCGAGCTGGCGTTGATGGCCGGGGCGGATCGGGTGGAGGGTTGTCTCTTCGGGCACGGCGAGCGGACCGGGAACGTCGACCTGGTGACCCTGGCGATGAACCTGTTCAGCCAGGGCATCGACCCACAGATCGACCTCAGCGACATCGACGAGGTGCGCCGTACGGTCGAGTACTGCACCCAGCTGCCGGTGCACCCCCGGCACCCGTACGCCGGCGACCTCGTCTACACCGCGTTCTCCGGCTCGCACCAGGACGCGATCAAGAAGGGGCTCGAAGCGCTCGAGACGGCTGCGGCGGCCGAGGCCGTCCCGGTCGGCGAGTACCCGTGGGGGGTCCCGTACCTGCCGATCGACCCGAAGGACGTCGGTCGCTCCTATGAGGCCGTCATCCGGGTCAACAGCCAATCGGGCAAGGGTGGGGTCGCCTTCGTGATGAAGGCCGAGCACAACCTCGACCTGCCCCGTCGGCTGCAGATCGAGTTCAGCCGTGTCGTCCAGCAGGCCACCGACGACTCCGGCAAGGAGATCACCGGCGAGCAGATCTGGGCCGCGTTCCAGGCCGAGTACCTGACCCGGGAGGTCCCGCTGCGGCTCGACACCGTGCACACGTCCTCGGCGGCGGGGGAGAAGGACCAGCTCACGACGACCCTGTACGTCGAGGGCGAGCCGCGCGAGCTCACCGGTTCCGGTAACGGCCCGATCGCCGCGTTCGTCGAGGCGATCAACGGCCTCGACACTGTGCAGGTCCCCGGAGGCTGGGACGTGCGCGTGCTGGACTACCACGAGCACGCGCTGTCCTCGGGCGGTGACGCGATCGCGGCGGCGTACGTCGAGTGCGCGGTCCGGGGCGAGATCCTGTGGGGTGTCGGACTGGACGCGAACATCGTGACCGCGTCGCTCAAGGCCGTGATCTCGGCGGTCAACCGCTCCTGAGCGGCCTCAGGCGACGGGGAGGGTCACCGTGAAGGTGGTCCCGACCCCGGGCTCGGACTGCACGTCGATCCGACCGTGGTGGCTCTCCACGATGGAGCGCACGATCGCCAGACCGAGCCCGGTTCCCTGGATCGCGTCCGGGCGGACGTTGCTGGAACGGAAGAAGCGCACGAAGACGTTCTCGAGCTCGTCCGCGGGGATTCCGATGCCGGTGTCGGAGACCGCGAGGTAGCACGTCCGTCCGTCCTCCGAGACGCCCGCCTGGGTCCGGATCGCGCCGCCGTCGGGGGTGAACTTGATGGCGTTCGTGAGCAGGTTGGTGACAGCGCGCTCCAGGTAGTCCGGCTCGCCGGAGATCATCACCGGGTGCTCCGGCAGCAGCGGCCGCAGGTCCAGGCTGCGGTGCGCGAGCAACGGCAGCACCGCGGTGTGGCTGGACTGCACGACAGCGCGCAGGTCGAGCGGCACGAACTGGGCCTCGACCGAGGAGGTCTCCTGGGCGGCGAGCAGTAGCAGGTCGTTGGTGAGGGAGAGCAGCCGTTCGGCGTTCCGGTCGATGACCTGGACCATCTGGCGCTGCTGCGCGTTCAGCTCACCGGCGAGTCCGTCGCCGAGCAGCTCGGTGCTGCCGACGATGCTCGTCAGCGGGGTCCGGAGCTCGTGGCTGACGGTCGAGACGAAGTCGTCCTTCGCCGAGTCGAGCGCACGGAGGTGGTCGACCGCGGTCTCCTCCCGCTTCAGCGCCTGCTGCAGGATCTCCTGGTTGCGCCGGTTCTCCGTGACGTCGCGCGCGACGAAGAGGTAGCCGATCGGCTGCCCGTGCGCGTCGGCGACGAGACTGGTGGTCATCGAGACCTGGAACAGTGTCCCTCCGGGATGGACCCAGGTCCAGTCCTGGGTTTGGGGGGTTCCGTCGTCGTCGACGGCCTGCACGATCGCGGAGAACCCGTCGTCGGTCCCCTCCTCCGCAGCCCGCGCGGCAACCTGGTCCGGGTCCAGGAAGTCCAGGAAGTGGTGCTGGGTGGCCGCGGTGCTGTCGAGGTGCAGCATCGCTTCCGCTCCTGCGTTGACGATGGTGATCGCGCCGGACCGGTCGGTTCCCAGGATGGCCACGGTGGTCGCCGAGCGGAGCAGGTGCTCCAGGAGGTGGGAGGTGGCCCGCTCCGTGGTGACGTCGGTCGCGGTGAGCACGTAGCTCACGGTGTCGTCGAGGGGGTCGTGCAGGACACCGTTGGAATACTTCACGACGCGTTCGCCGCCCGAAGCCGTGAGGATGACGCTCTCGCCGCGCTTCGGGAAGTCCTCCGGGCCCTGGAAGAGCCGGCGGCCCTCGTCCCAGCGGGCCGGCGGCAGCAGTCGCTCCCAGTAAGGACGACCGACGAGCTCCTCCTCGGTGAAGCCGGTCAGCTCGGTGGTGGCTGGATTGGCGGAGAGCATCACGCCGTGGTCGTCGATGACCAGGATCGGCGTGCTCGAGGACTCCACGACCGCTTCGGTCCGGTGCTTCTCAGCGCGGGCGAACCGGGTCGCCTCGTTCTGGCCGTGGACGGCGAGGGAGAGCGGGAGGCCGCTGAGCACCAGGCTGATCAGGTACAGCTGGATGATCTGGCTGCTGGCGAGATCGGGGTCGGCGAACGGGCCCCAGCCCGAGAGCGTCATCGTGGTGACGAGGACGGAGATCGCCACCTGCTCGATGACCACCACCAGGTAGCCGAAGCGGAGGCCGGCGAGGATGAGGAACGGAATCAGCGCGAATCCGAGGCTCAGGTCCTGTTGGGGTCCGAAGGCGAGCAGGGTGGTCCCGGCGAGCAGCACCATCTGGACGGCGAGGACCGGTGCCGGCACGGAGATGTTCTGGCGCGGGACCAGCGCCAGCGGTGCGACCAGCATCACCGAGGTCCAGTGCGAGCTCGTGACGGTCAACAGGGTCGCCGCGAAGTCGCCGTCGAGCAGCGTGGCCGACGTGGAGGCAATTCCGAGGGCGGCCACGAAGGCCCCACCGAGGGAGATCGCCAGCAACCGGCCGAAGTCGGCAACGGTGCGCATCTGCCGCCCGATGGCGCGGTCGACCGCGACCGCCACCAGGACGGTCTCGACGATGTCGGAGCCGCCGAGCAGGAGGGACGCACCGAGCGGTCGGTCGCCGAGCAGGTTGGCCAGGACGTAGGCGAGCAGCAGCAAAGCCACCAGGACGGGCCACCAGCGGCGCGGCATCACCAGCAGGGTGAGCAGACCGGTGCCGGCGGCGGGCCACCAGACGGCGGTCGCCTCTGCCTGGTCGGTCATCGCGATACCGAGCAGGCCGGCTCCCAGCGTCACGGCAACCAGAAGGCCCGCGAGCACTGCCGACCTCCTCGAATCCCCCGGCCGCTCCACACCTAGATTCTGCCGTAGACAGGCGCTCGGCGTGGCAGTCTGGAGTAATGACGCTGGTCTCCGAACGCATCGGGCAGTACTTCGTCGATGACCACCGTCTCGAGTTCACCGAGTACGGCGCCGGCGACCGCTGGGTGATCCTGCTCCCGGGCCACCTGATGTCGCGACGAATGCACCAACCGCTGGCGCGGAAGATCGCGGCCGCCGGTGCCCACGTCGTCACGCTCGACCTGCTCGGTCATGGCCGCTCGGACCGGCCCGACGATCCGTTGGAGTACTCGACCACGGCGTCGGCGGAGCACGTCTGCCTCCTGCTCGACCACCTGGGTGCCGGGAGCGCGGTGATCGGCGGAACCGCCCTCGGCGCGAACGTGGCGCTCGAGGTGGCGGCGAGCGCCCCCGACCGGGTCCGGGGTCTGCTGCTCGAGGCGCCCGTCCTGGAGAACGGCGTCACGGCCGGTGTGCTCTCCGGCGGACCGCTGCTGCTCGCCGCGCGCTTCCTTCCGCTGGCGGTCACGGGTGCCCGGGTGCTGTCCCGGTCCGTGCCCCGCGGCATCGTGCCGTTCTGGGTGGGGGTGGGTCTGGACGCGCTCGACCAGCGACCGGCACCGATGGCGGCCAGCGTCCACGGTCGTTTCTTCGGCAGGCTCGCGCCGTCGTCGCGGCAGCGCAGGGCGATCGAGGTCCCGGCGCTCGTCGTCGGTCATCGCCGCGACCCGCTGCACCCGGAGACCGACGCGCGGATGCTCGCCGAGGAGCTCATCGCCGCCCAGTTCCTTGCGGCCCGTGGCCCGCTGGAGTGGCGGCTGCGGGCGGGACGCCTCGACGACGCGGCGGTCGAGTTCGTCACCGGGTGCTGGGACCGGCCCGCGGGCGGCCGGCTGGCCGCTTCGGGCTGACCCGGACCGGACCGGGTGACTTTGTCCAAATGATCACGTGCCTACGCGTTCCCGCCACTACGCTCGGGAACCGTTGCCGTCGCGGGAAGGGGCTTGACCGATGCGTCCACGCTCGGCCCTGATTCGCGGCATCCAGCAGCTCCTCGGCGGTGAGCGGACCGATCCACGGGTCGCGCAGTACCTGTTCCTGGTGCCGGTGCTGCTCGACCTCGCGCACGTGCGTCAGCACCAGGAGTCGCTCGAGCGCCCGTACGTCGTAGGACTGGCGGTCATCGGGTTCGCCACGTTGCTCGCCGTCGCTGTCGGTACCGGCCTGGCCCGGGAACGCCTCGGCGTCCTGGTGCCCCTCCTCGACATCGGCGCGCTCGCGTTGCTCCGGGACCACCCGGACAGCACGGCCGCGGCCCTGCTGTCCTTCCCGGCCATCTGGCTCGGTCTCCAGCTCGGGCGCCGGGGCATGGTGCTGGCCGGTGCGACAGCGACCCTCGCCTTCGGAGTGCCGATGCTGGTGCAGGGGGAGTCGGGCGACGCACTCGCGGGGACCGGTCAGCAGATCGTCATCGCGGTCCTGTGCGCGCTGGTCGTCGCGGTCACCGCCGAGATGTGGCAGACGAAGGTCGCCGAGGCCGCGGATGCGCAGCGGATGCTCGAACGCGCGGTGGGCGACAGTGCCGACCAGCGCCGCTTCAACGAAGCGATCCTCACCAGCGTGGACGTCGGCCTGGTCGCGCTCGACGCGGACGGGCGGGTGCACTCGGTCAACCCGCGTCACCGCCGCCTCCTGGAGAGCGCCGGTGCCGAGGGCCCCGCCCTCGAAGCGCTGGGTAGCACCTTCGGTCCGGACGGGTTGACCCCGCTCGGGAGCGAGGATCTGCCAACCTGGCGCGCGGTGCGCGGCGAGACGCTGCGCGACTACCTGATCTGGGTCGGGGAGGACCCCGCGGAACGGCGCGCGTTCGCGGTCTCGGTCTCACCCTTCTTCACCCCGGCCGGCGGTTTCGACGGTGCCGTCCTGGCCTACCACGACATCACCGATCTGATGACGGCCGCACGGTTGAAGGACGAGTTCGTCGCCACCGTCAGCCACGAGCTCCGGACCCCGCTCACCTCGATCGTCGGGTACGTCGACGTGCTGCTCGAGGACGTCGAGGAGATCCCGGAGGACGCCCGCCCGTTCCTGCTGACCGTCCAGCGCAACGCCCGGCGTCTGCACCGGTTGGTCGACGACCTGCTCTCCGACGCGCTCAAGCTGGGCAAGGCCGAGCTGCACCTGGGGCGAATCTCGCTGGCCGCGGTCGTCCGGGCCTCGGCGGTCGAGGCGGAGAAGACGGCCCACGGAGCAGGCCTGGAGTTCGAGTTCACCGTGGGGCGGGCGATCCTCGAGGTCCAGGGGGACAGCGAGCGGCTGGCCCAGGTGGTCGACAACGTCTTCAACAACGCGATCAAGTTCACCCCCCGGGGCGGCAAGGTCAGCGGCTCCGTCGACCGCGAGGGCCGCGAGGCCGTCGTCCGGATCTCAGACACCGGGCGCGGGATCCCTCCCGAGGAGCTCGAGGACGTCTTCGTGAAGTTCTTCCGTTCCCCCGGGGTGCAGGTCGATGCGATCCCCGGGACCGGGCTCGGACTGGCGATCTCCAAGACGATCATCGAGGCGCACGGCGGCACGATCGACGTGGCCAGCACGGTCGGCGTCGGCACCACCCTGGAGATCCGACTGCCTCTCGCCGGTCCGCGCGTCGCCCGTCCCGGCTAGGCCGCGCGGGGGAGAATGAGGCGGTGCCCCTCTACAGCGACGAAGCAGTCGTGCTCCGCACGCGCAAGCTCGCGGAGGCCGACCGGATCATCACGCTGCTCACCCGCGAGCGCGGGATCGTGCGCGCGGTGGCCAAGGGGGTGCGACGTACGTCGTCGCGCTTCGGTTCGCGGCTCGAGCCGTTCACGCACGTCGACCTACAGCTCGCGGAGGGTCGCAACCTGGACACGATCACCCAAGCCGTCACCCGGTCCTCGTTCGGCGAGGCGATCAGCGCCGACTACGACCGGTACACCGCCGCGTCGGTGATGGTCGAGACCGTCGAGCGATTGGTGGTGGAGGAGCGCGAACCCGCGGTCCAGCAGTACCAGCTTCTCGTCGGCGGTCTGCGGGCGATGGCGGCGGGGGAGCACCGGGGGTCCGACGTGATGGACTCGTTCGTGCTTCGCTCGCTCGCGGTCGCCGGCTACGCACCCTCGTTCGACGGCTGCGCCCGCTGCGGCCTGGAAGGGCCGCACCGTGACTTCCACCCCGCCTCGGGCGGCGTGCTCTGCTCCGGTTGCCGGGTCCCGGGGTCCGCCCGCCCTGCGCCGAGCACAGTGACCCTGCTCGGCGCGCTGCTGGCCGGGGACTGGGCGTTGATCGACGACGTCCCGGACCGCGACCGCCGGGAGGCCCGGGGACTGATCTCGGCCTACCTCGCCTGGCACCTCGAGCGTGGGTTGCGCTCGTTGCCCTACGCCACCGGGTGACCGGGGTGTGCCCTAGGCTTCCTGCGTCCGTGCGAGAGGTCCGCTGAGGAGGTTCGGTGCGCAAGTCGCGTCGCGAAGCCGCAGCCCGGCGCGTCGTCGAGCGTCCGGAGCCGCACCCGAGCGGGGCGGTCGTGCCCCGGTTGCCTGCCGAGCTCGTCCCCCGGCACATCGCAGTGATCATGGATGGTAACGGCCGCTGGGCCAACCAGCGCGGACTTCCCCGGACAGCAGGCCACGAGCAGGGCGAGCAGGCGCTCGTCGAGGTGGTCAAGGGCGCGATCGAGATCGGCGTGAAGGCCGTCTCGGCGTACGCGTTCTCGACCGAGAACTGGTCACGCTCGCCCGACGAGGTGAAGTTCCTGATGGGCTTCAACCGCGACGTCGTCCGGCGCCGGCGGGAGGAGCTGCACGCGCTCGGCGTCCGGGTGCGGTGGGCCGGTCGGGCGCCGCGGCTCTGGCGGTCGGTGATCACCGAGCTGCGCACCGCTGAGGAGCTCACCCGGGACAACGACGTGCTCACGCTGACGATGTGCGTGAACTACGGCGGTCGCGCCGAGATCGCGGACGCCGCCCGGGCGTTGGCCCAGGACGTCGCCGCCGGGAAGGTGAACCCGGACCGGATCGACGAGCGCACCTTCGCGCGCTACCTCTACGTGCCCGAGGTCGGCGACGCGGACATGGTCTGGCGCACGTCGGGGGAGGAACGGCTGAGCAACTTCATGCTCTGGCAGGCCGCGTACTCCGAGATGGTCTTCAGCGACGTGCTCTGGCCCGACGTCGACCGCGTCGAGCTCTGGAAAGCAATCGAGGTGTACGCGCGGCGCGACCGCAAGTTCGGCGCGGCCGAGGACCTACCGAGCAGGTAGCTGGCTGCCGACGCTGTGACCGGCACTTTCGCGACCCTCATCCCTTCACAGGTGCGGAGCCGGATGAGTCGGACTCGAACTCCGCGACCATCGCCAGCACGTTGAACAGCAACCGGCCCACGGCTTCGGTCGGGTCGTACACGGAACCACCGATGCTCAAGCTGACCTGCCGAACGGTGCCGAAACCACGAACGCGCCCCGGGTGGCGATCACCCCTTGTCAGAGCGATACGCAAATTCCGCGGCGAACCCGCAGCGCCCGTGAACCTCCCACGACAGCGCGGGATCATCGACCCGCATGATTTCGGCGATCACCTCTTGGCCTGGATGGTCGTGGCCTGGGATGCCACAACTGACTGGTTCTGCGTGATCAACCGGCTCTCGCGTGCGGACCGTCACGTTCGTGCCGACACCGATGCGTTCGGCGTTGGGCGCGTGATCCAGGCTGATAGCGGCCGGGCGCACTGCGAGCACCGTGCCAATCGCCGCGGCGTAGTTGGCGAACGTCCCGCCACCGACGCGACCCAGGAAGATGTCCTCCAGCGCCCTGGATTGCTCGGCCGAGGACTGCTCGTCGATGTAGAGAACGACGGACCACGGCGAGCCCGGCTCGTCGTCGTCGTACGTCCCGGCAAGGACGACGGTGCGGCCGGACAGATCCGTGCCGTTGGCGTTGCCCCGCTCGATGCACCACGACAGTACGAAGTCACACTCTCCGTAGGTAGAACGGCCTCCGGCCCGGTCACCTTGCCGGCGACACGGGCACACCGCGTCGCAGTTGCACGCCTCGAAGTAGCTCCCGGCGATCTCCCACTGTGGCGTCACTGCGATCCCTTCAGTTCGACATCATCGACGGACCACCGTGCAACGCGACCGCGACCTGGGGCACCACCAGCACCAGCATCGCGAGAGCCAGGTTGACTGCACCGACGAACCGGCTAACGGCCGGTCCGTGCGCCGAAAGCTTCTCCAGTGCCACCACGGCCGCGATCACGACCATGGCGACGACGTTCATCATCCCGAAGACGGCCATCAGCAGCATCAGCGCCCAGCAGCACGCGAGGCACGTCGCGCCGTGGTCCACGCCTGCCCGGAGATCTCTCGCCCAGCCCGTGCGTGCCCCGTATTCGATCAGGAGTCCAAGGGGGTTGCGGCACTTCGCGAGCATGCGTGACTTCACGTTGGTGAACGAGTAGGTGGCGGCAACGCCGAAGACGGCAGCGGCCAGCAGCCGAGGTGCCAGGCCCTGCATGACTACGATGTGGTCGACCAGCAACGCCAGCGCGTAGGCCGCGAGTCCCGTGGCCGACCAAACGCCGAGGTAGCCGACGATGAAGACTGTCGCCCGGGCAGGCTTGGGCGTCCCCATGGAGCGCAGATACAGCCGGGCAAACGGTGTGACGGACGGCAACATCACCGCCGTCATCATGGCGCTCCAGATGAGGACAAACGCCAGAGGCCCCATGCCGGCGGAGCCCGGCTCCGTCCACATACCGCGCGACACGCCAAAGACGAAAACGCCGGTCGCCAGTGCGGCGACGACCAGCGCACCAACGAATGCACGGCTCAGCTGCGCCGTGCCTTGCCTCAACACCTCGGCCATGCACGCATGGTCCCGCACGTGGCATGCAATTCCTAGGAGCATCTACGGCACGCTGCGCCGTCTCACAACCGGCCCGTTGTGTCGCACAATCCGTCAGCTCACGCTCATTCGTGCAGAATGGCCGGGTTGTGAACACCGTGGTGCTGACCTGTTACTGACCCCGAAAGCTGTCAGTGCCTGCTGGTTGATTTGGGCTAGCGGATTCGGCCGCTGATCTCGGGAAGCAGATCACATGGACCAACAGGGCGACCGGTTCAACACCACGATGTTGAGCGACCACGACCTCCTCCTCGGCGGCGTGATCGACCTCGTCGAGGAGAACAAGCTCAACGCCCGCAAGTGGGCCGGCTGGTGGAGATCCACCGCCGAAACACCGCCCGGCACGCACGGGCACCGCACCCGGTGACGCCCGGCTGGGGGCCGATGACCCCTCGCGAGTGGACCGCCCTGGAGATCTCCGAGACCTGGGCCCAGGGCGACCAGTTCACCCGCGACCAGGTCACCCTCGCCCGGCACCGGCTCCACCTCAGTGCGACAGCGCTCCGCAACGCCGGGGACCCCCGCACCATCACCCAGCTCATGGCCGACTTGGCTCTGGACCTCATCATCGGCCGCGCCGACCTCGCCCGCGCCATTGCCACCCAAGAGGGCGCGACCTGGTTCCGGCTCCTCACCGACCCCGCCGGCGACCCCGTCGCGTTGTCAACACAATCCTATTCATCCACCGTGCCATCTGGCGCCACGTCGTGGCCACCACACCGACCTACGTCCACGAAGCCTGCGACCGACCCTCCGTCGAGTGCGAGCTCGACCACCGGAACCCCTGGCCTCACGGCGAGACCTGTCCTGCGAACCTCGACCCGCGCTGCCGACGCCACCACAAAGCCAAACACGCCCGGGTTGTCCGGACAGCGCGCCCCGAGCTCGAGTGGGAGTACGCCTACGCCAGCTAGGCGGAGTGCGCGGCTAGCAGTTCGCGCAGGTCCCGAAGATCTCCAGGGTGTGGCTGACGTCGGAGTAGCCGTGCTCGTCGGCCACGGCCCGCGTCCAGCGCTCGACCGCGGGTCCCTCGACCTCGACCGTCGCACCGCACGTCCGGCAGACGAGGTGGTGGTGGTGGGTGTTGCTGCAGCGGCGGTAGACCGCTTCGCCCGCCTCGGCGCGGAGCATGTCGATCTCGCCCGCGTCGGCCATCGCCTGCAGCGCGCGGTAGACGGTCGAGAGGCCGACGTTGTCGCCCCCGGCGCGGAGCGATTCGTGCACCTCCTGGGCGCTGCGGAAGTCGCTGAACTGCTCCAGCGCGGCGGCCACGGCGAGCCGTTGCCGGGTCGGTCGCAGGGCAGGCTCCTGGCTGCTCTTGTCGGCGGGGGCGTCAGTGCTCGTCATAGTGACCTCCGTGCACCGCGTGCCGGTGACCGTCGTGGATGTAGTCGATGTGGTCGCCGTGCTCGACGGCGAGGTGCCCGCAGCCCGGTCCGTGCTGGTGCCGATGCGGTTCCTCGACCCGTTGCTCCTCGGGCTCCTGGGGCATCTCGAACGGGACGCGGGCAAGCCGGCGCTTGCCGAGGAGCACGCCGATCGGTGCGGTCACGGCGAAGCCCGCCAGCGCCACCAGCACGATCGTCGAGCCCGGTGGGACGTCGACGTACGCCGAGATGACCACGCCGGAGACGGAGGCCAGCAGCCCCGCGACCATCGCACCGAGCATGGTGCTGCGGAACCCGCGCGCGAACTGCTGGGCGGTTGCGACCGGGATCACCAGCAGGGCGCTGACCAGGAGCAGGCCGACGGTACGCATCGCGACGCTCACCGTGACCGCGGCGAGGACCGAGACCAGCACGTTGTAGAGCGGGACGGAGAGCCCGGTGGTCCTGGCGTAGTCCTCGTCGTTGGCGACCGAGAACAGCTGGGGGAGCAGTGCCAGGCTGAGGACGATCACGACCAGCGCCAGGGTGCCGCTGACCACCACGTCGGAAGTCGACAGCGTGGTGATCGATCCGAAGAGGTAGGACTGCAGGGCCAGGGCGCCGTTGCCGGCGAACGAGACGAGCATCAGTCCGCCGGCCAGACCGCCGTAGAAGATCAGGGCGAGGGCAACGTCTCCCGACGCCCGGCCGGAGGCGCGCAGTGCCTCGATGGCGACCGCGCCGACGATCGCGACGACGACAGCGGTGATCGTCGGGGACGTGCCGGTGAGCAGGCCGAGCGCGACGCCGGTGACGCTGATGTGTCCGATCCCGTCGCCCATCAACGACAGCCGGCGCTGGACCAGGTAGGTGCCGACGGCGGGGGAGGCGAGACCCGTGACCGCAGCCGCGATCAGCGCCTTCACCATGAACGGGGCCAGCAGGATCGAGGTCATGGCAGGTCCTCCCCGAGGACACCGGTCAACGGGGCGATCCGGAGAGCGCGCTCGGTGGTCGTCTCGCAGTGCACGTGCGCGTCGTGCGCCTGGACCCCGTCCGGCGGACCGTCGAAGCTGATCCGGCCTTCGCGCAGGACGACCGCGCGGTCGATGAAGGGCGCGAACGGGCCGAGCTCGTGCAGCACCACGATGATGGTGGCACCGGCGCGGGCGCTGCGCGCGAGGGTGTCGGCGATCGCCTGCTGGCTGACCAGGTCGACGCCGGCGTTGGGCTCGTCGAGGACCAGCAGCTCGGGCGCGCCGGCCAGGGTGCGCGCGATCAGCACCCGCTGCTGCTGCCCTCCGGAGAGCGTGGAGACCTGGTGGTGGGACCGGTCGGCGAGACCGACGGCCGCGAGGGCGTCCTGGACCGCTCGGCGGTCGGCCGCGCGGGCGGGGAGGAAGGGGCGCCGGTGCGCCAGCCGCCCGACCGAGACGATCTCGGAGACGGTCGCCGGGACGCCCTGCGCGATCGTGGAGCGCTGCGGGACGTAGCCGAGCCGGGGCCACTGGTCGAAGGTCTCGATGGATTGACCGAAGAGGCGGGCACTGCCGGCGGAGAGCGGGAGCAGTCCGGTGATCGACCTGACCAGGGTCGACTTGCCCGATCCGTTGGCGCCGAGGACGGCGACGACGTCGCCCGCCTCCACGGTCAGATCGAGGTCGCGGAGGATCGGGCGGCCACCGAGGGTGACGCCGCCTCCGCGGATCTCGAGGATGGTGCTGGTGCCGGTGCTCATGGGGTCAACTCTTGCACCCGTTGGCCTTCTCGAGACCGTCCAGGTTCGCCTCCATCAGCGTGAGGTAGTCGTCGTCGCTGCCGTCGGCGATGCCCTCGACCGGATCGAGGACCGCGGTGGTGACGTTGCCCTCGGCCAGCGACTCCGCCATCTTCGGGCTGATCAGGGTCTCGGTGAACACCGTGGTGATGCCGTTCTCGGCGATCAGCGCGCGCAGCTCCGCGATCCGCGCCGGGCTCGGCTCGGCGTCGGGGGAGAGACCGGCGATCTCCGCGAACTCGAGGCCGTAGCGCTCCAGGTAGCCGAACGCGTCGTGGCTGGTCACCACCAGGGTGCGCGCACAGTCTGCGAGCGCGGCGTCGTACGTTGCGTCCAGGTCCTCGAGCTGGCTCACCAGCGTCCCGAGGTTGGTCCGGAACTCGTCGGCGTGTTCCGGGTCGACAGTCGCCAACCGGGACTCGATCGCCACGGCAGCCTGCTGCATCCGGACCGGGTCGAGCCAGAAGTGCGGGTTGTCGTCGGCGAGGTCGACGTCCGGGGCCAGGTCCGCGGCGTGGTCGGCGGCGTTCTCCCGGGCCGCCTTGTCGACCGCGGGGGCGAGGCCGGCGACGTACAGGACGAGGTCGGCGTCGCTGAGCTCGGCGATCTGTTGGACCGACGGGTCCAGGTCGTGCGGTTCGGTGCCGGGCTCGGTCAGGTTGACGACCCGCACGGTGTCACCGGCGATCCGCTCGGCGAGGAACTGCAACGGGTAGAAGGACGCGACCACGGTGGGTCGACCGTCGTCCTTGGTGGCCGAGCAGGCGACCAACGGGAGCAGGAGCAGGCCGGCCAGGACGACCTTGAGCGAACGGGTACGGCGGGGGAGGCGGGACATGACAATGATTCTCATTCGAAATGAGAATCATTGTCAACTCAGAATGCTGGCGACACCGGAGTTGACCGGGAACGACTCAGACGGTCGTCGGCGCCTCGGCGGTCTTGACCAGCTCCACCACCGGTTTGGCCGGGACCTCGTCGGCAAGGAACCAGCGGAACGCCAGCATGCCGCGCTGGTTGTCGAGCGTCGTGACGGCGTTGGGGTGGGCGAGCTGCGTCCGGGCGACCACGATCGTGATCGTCCCGTCGCTGTTCGGCACCGCGGTGTGATTGTTCAGCGAGGTCGTGCCGTCGGTCGCGTTGTGCCCCGCCATGTACTCGGTCCAGGGCATGAAGTTCCAGAACCGGCAGTTGTTCGGAGGGCGGTAGGTGAGCACCAGCGCCTCGTCGGGAGCCAGGTCGTAGCTGCCGAAGCAGTAGGTGGCATCGGTCGCCGACCACCCGAAGTTGAAGTCGGGAACCCGGTAGGGCTCCGCGACCATGTTCACCCCGTCCGGGGTCTCGTGGCCGAGGCCGAGACGGTCGGCGTCGGTCCGCTCCTGGATCGTCATCGGCACGATCAGGAACATCGTTCGCATCCAGCTCAGGGTCGAGCGCAGGGCCCGTGCCGTGACGGCGTCGGAGCGGACGACAGGGTCGGGCTCGTCGAGGCATTCGATGTGCCACTCCACGGGCTTCCCGGTCAGCGGGTCGGCCTGGTAGTCGCGGGTCAGAGCTGCTGCAGTGTCCGGGGTGAACTGGATCCACGGGCCGTCGTAGCCCGGCGGCCTCGTCGCGCCGAGGCAGAAGGAGAAGATGCCGTCGGCGTCGAACTGCAGGTCGGCGTCGTTGATGACGCCGATCACCTTGTCCGACCAGGCGCCGGGGGACGGTTCGTTGTAGACGGTCACCGAGAAGTACGCGCTGTCGTTCCGGGTGCCCCAGACCCGGTAGGTGCGCGCGGGGTCGAAGACGACGAACTTGTACGCCGCGTCGGTGTTGTCGCCGCCCCAGCGACGGTCGCGGCGGAACGGCGTCACGGTGTCCACCCACACCGGACGGCTCTTCTCGGGGTAGAGGTAGATGTCCAGGCCGACGCCGAGGACGGTGGCGAGCATCCGGTAGCCGTTGACGACCCCGGTCTCGGTGGTGACGGCGCGGTCGCCGCTCAGGAAGGTCTCCTGGAGCTCTCCGAGGCCGACCAGCAGCTCGTTCCACGCTGCGGTGGACTCCCAGGAGGTCGATAGGTCAGGCACGGGCTTCTCCGTCATCTCGGGACTGCTTCGGTGAGGAAGCCGGTGACGCGGTCGACCCAGGCGGCCGCCTCGTCCCCGGTCAGGTCGTCGGGGTGGAGCAGGAGGGCGAAGAAGGCGGCGCCGGCGATGAGGTCGAGCAACGGCTGCTCGATGCCCTCCAGTGCCCCGGTCGCGAACCGCGCGAGGAGCGCCCGGTGCAGGCCGGGGTCGGCGGTGATCGCCGCGACCAGTCCGGGAGCTGCGGCCCGGGCCACCGGGTGCGAGAACGCGGCGAGCGAACCGGCGACCATGGCGCGGATGTCCTCCCGGATGTCGCCGGTGCTCGGCAGCGGAGCGGTCAGGACGTCCGGGAACGCCGCCTCGTGGACGAGGTGGGGCAGGGAGGGCCAGCGCCGGTTCAACGCGGGACGGGTGGTGCCGGCCCGGTCGGCGATCGCGGTCAGGGTCAGATCGGCGTACCCGACCTCGACCAGCAGTTCCGCGGTGGCGTGCAGGACCGCCTCATCGATCCGTCCGTCCCGGGGTCGACCAGCGGTCTGTTCAGCGGCAGTCACCTGTGGCACCATTTCGATACGTATCGTAACGTAATGGCACCAGGAGCGACAGATGACCGCGCCGATCCGATTGACCGACCTCGCCGTACCCGGGTTCTCCGACGACGTACGGGCGATCTTCGACGTGATGGCCCCGATGGCCGCGGAGCTGCGTCTCGATGCCGACCAGCTCCACCGGACGGCCGTCGAGCAGACCGGCCTGTCCGACTTCGGCTCCCGCGACTACGAGTCCCGGCTTGCGGTGCTACTGGGCGCCATGAACCAGATCGACGGCCTCAGCCCGGCTGGACTGCTGAACCTGCACACCCAGCTCCTGCAGCTGCTCAAGAACCGGCTGCAGCTGGTCGACCTGCTCGGCCGGCACCCGGAGATCGCCGACCTGGAGCTGGTCCCTCCGGTGGTCATCGCCGGACTGCCGCGCACCGGGACGACGCACCTGCACAACCTGCTCTCCGCCGGGCCGACCTTCCGGTCGCTGCCGTACTGGGAAAGCGTCGAGCCGTTCCCCTCGGCCGCGGAGGGTCTCGCCCCGGAGCCGCGTCGGGAGCGCACCTCCCAGGCCGTCTGGTTCGCAGGAGAGGCCATGCCGCACTTCGCCGCGATGCACGAGATGACCACCGACCACGTGCACGAGGAGATCCAGCTCCTGGCCAACGACTTCTCGACGATGTTCTTCGAGACGGTGGCCGAGATCCCGGCCTGGCGCGACCACTACCTGGCCAGTGACCAGACTCCGCACTACCGGCACCTCACCCTCCAGCTCAAGGCGCTGCAGTTCTTGCGGGGCGGTCGCCGCTGGGTGCTGAAGTCACCGCAGCACCTCGAGCAGCTCCCGGTCCTCGACCGGGTCTTCCCCGGAGCGACGGTGGTCCTCACCCACCGGGACCCGGTCGAGGTCGTGGTCTCGATGGCGACGATGGTCACCTACACCGCGCGGATGTACCGGACCGCAGTGCCGGTCGAACGGTTGGCGCGCTACTGGGCCGACCGGATCGAGACCATGCTCGGCCGGCTGGTCGCCGACCGGGGGGTGCTCACGCCGGGGAGTTCTCTCGACGTCCGGTTCGACGACTTCATGGCCGACGACCTGGCCACCGCGGCCCGGGTCTACGAGCTGGCGGGGGAGCCGTTGAGCGCCGAGGCCGGTGCCGCGATGCGGGCGTACCTGGCCGGGCACCAGCGGGACCGGCACGGCCGGATCGACTACCGGGCCGAGGACCTGGGCCTGGACCCGGACGACCTGCGGCTGCGGTTCGCCGGGTACACCGCACGGTTCCTCGCCAATGAACGGACCAGCACCGGTACCGACTAGCCTGGCCCGGTGCTGGTCGTGAACAGGTTCCGGGCCGCGGCGGACGACGCCGTCTTCCGGGCCGACCTCGAGAAGGCGCTCGCCGTCCTGAGCTCCCGCGAGGGCTGCGAGGACGGGCGCCTGGGTCGCAACGTCGACGACCCCGGGCTCTGGGTGATGGTGACCCGCTGGCGGGACGTCGGCTCCTACCGGCGCGCCCTGTCGTCGTACGACGTGAAGATGGGCGCGGTGCAGACCCTCAGCCGGGCGATCGAGGAGCCCAGCGCTTTCGAGCCGCTGGACGGCGAGCTGAACACCGTGGTCCCGCGCGACCTGGACGCTCGCTAAGGTTGGCCCTCGCGTACACGCGTGATGCTCGCCGGCAGCCAGCCGGAGGACCGCTGTGCAGACGATCAGCAGGAGTTGAAGAACCGTGGCCAAGGCGCCCGCTTCCACCGTCGACAACGTCGTCTCCCTCGCCAAGCGGCGTGGGTTCGTCTTCCCCTGCGGGGAGATCTACGGCGGAACCCGGTCGGCCTGGGACTACGGCCCGCTCGGGGTCGAGCTGAAGGAGAACATCAAGCGCCAGTGGTGGCGCTCGATGGTGCAGTCCCGTGAGGACGTCGTCGGCCTCGACTCCAGCGTGATTCTGCCGCGCAGGACCTGGGAGGCCTCCGGCCACGTCGCGACGTTCTCCGACCCGTTGACCGAGTGCCAGTCCTGCCACAAGCGGTTCCGGGCCGACCACCTGCAGGAGCAGGCATTCGAGAAGCTGGCCAAGAAGCCGGACGCCCCGGAGTCGCCGGACGACGTCGACCTCGCGCGTCTGGCCTGCCCCAACTGCGGCACCCGCGGCGCCTGGACCGAACCGCGCCAGTTCTCCGGTCTGCTCAAGACCTACCTCGGCGTGATCGAGGACGAGTCCGGGCTGCACTACCTGCGGCCCGAGACCGCCCAGGGGATCTTCCTGAACTTCGCCAACGTGGTGACCTCGAGCCGCAAGAAGCCGCCCTTCGGGATCGCCCAGATCGGCAAGAGCTTCCGCAACGAGATCACCCCGGGCAACTTCATCTTCCGCACCCGCGAGTTCGAGCAGATGGAGATGGAGTTCTTCGTC